>NZ_SDKC01000001.1:887500-1605000 GCF_004123145.1 Blautia faecicola
GCCACACATTCAAAGAGTGCGTAATAGCTCACTGGTCGAGAGGTCCTGCGCCGAAAATGTCCGGGGCTGAAACACGACACCGAAGCTGAGGAATGTCTGAAGACATTGGTAGAGGAGCATTGGATACGCGACGAAGCAGTACCGGAAGGAGCTGTGGAGTGTATCGAAGAGAGAATGCCGGAATGAGTAGCGAGAGAAAGGTGAGAATCCTTTCGGCCGAATATCTAAGGTTTCCAGGGTAAAGCTGATCTGCCCTGGGTAAGTCGGGGCCTAAGGCGAGGGCGAGAGCCGTAGCCGATGGACAACAGGTTGAGATTCCTGTACTGCAGTAAGACAGAACTGTGGGGACACGTGTGGAGAGCATAGGCGCGGAATGGAAAGCCGCGTGCAAGCGAGGTAGGAGTCCCGTAGGAAAATCCGCGGGGCAATCTGAAGACGTGATGCGGACCGAAATTTAGTAGGGAAGTATGTGAGCCATGCGTCAAGAAAAGCCGCTATTGTTCTTATTGTACCCGTACCGTAAACCGACACAGGTGGATGAGGAGAGAATCCTAAGGCCGACGGAAGAAGCATTGTTAAGGAACTCGGCAAAATGACCCCGTAACTTCGGGAGAAGGGGTGCCCGTGTAACAGCGGGCCGCAGAGAATAGGCTCAAGCAACTGTTTAGCAAAAACACAGGTCTATGCAAAACCGAAAGGTGAGGTATATGGGCTGACGCCTGCCCGGTGCTGGAAGGTTAAGAGGAGAGGTTAGCGCAAGCGAAGCTTTGAATTTAAGCCCCAGTAAACGGCGGCCGTAACTATAACGGTCCTAAGGTAGCGAAATTCCTTGTCGGGTAAGTTCCGACCCGCACGAAAGGCGTAATGATTTGAGCGCTGTCTCGACAATGCATCCGGTGAAATTGAAGTACCAGTGAAGATGCTGGTTACCTGCGCCAGGACGGAAAGACCCCATGGAGCTTTACTCCAGCTTGATACTGGGATTCGGTATTGCATGTACAGGATAGGTGGGAGGCTGAGAAATGGTAACGCCAGTTGCCATGGAGCCGCTGTTGGGATACCACCCTTGCAGTACTGGGTTTCTAACCAGCAGCCGTGACCCGGCTGGGGGACAATGTCAGGTGGGGAGTTTGACTGGGGCGGTCGCCTCCGAAAGGGTATCGGAGGCGCTCAAAGGTTCCCTCAGAATGGTTGGAAACCATTCGAAGAGTGCAAAGGCAGAAGGGAGCTTGACTGCGACACCGACGGGTGGAGCAGGTACGAAAGTAGGACTTAGTGATCCGGTGGTATTAAGTGGGAATGCCATCGCTCAACGGATAAAAGCTACCCTGGGGATAACAGGCTTATCACTCCCAAGAGTTCACATCGACGGAGTGGTTTGGCACCTCGATGTCGGCTCATCGCATCCTGGGGCTGTAGTAGGTCCCAAGGGTTGGGCTGTTCGCCCATTAAAGCGGTACGCGAGCTGGGTTCAGAACGTCGTGAGACAGTTCGGTCCCTATCCGGCGTGGGCGTAGGATATCTGAGAGGAGCTGTCCTTAGTACGAGAGGACCGGGATGGACGGACCGCTGGTGTACCTGTTGCAGTGCCAGCTGCATGGCAGGGTAGCCAAGTCCGGAAGGGATAAACGCTGAAGGCATCTAAGCGTGAAGCCCCCCTCAAGATGAGATATCCCATTCTATAAAAGAAGTAAGACCCCTTGAAGACGACGAGGTAGATAGGGCAGAGGTGGAAGTGCAGTAATGTATGGAGCTGACTGTTACTAATCGGTCGAGGGTTTGACCTGAGGGCTTAGAGATAAGCAGAGTGGTCGATCGCAAAGCAGTAGGAAGTAAGGATGTTGTGTATATGCAGTTTTGAAGGTACATGTGGAAGAGAGAAATGATCCTCCATAGCTCAGTCGGTAGAGCATGCGGCTGTTAACCGCAGTGTCGTTGGTTCGAGTCCAACTGGGGGAGTTCTGGCTCCGTGGTCAAGCGGTTAAGACATCGCCCTTTCACGGCGGTAACACGGGTTCGATTCCCGTCGGAGTCACTTGATAGCAACCTACTTTTTGAGTTCATCATGCCGATGTGGCTCAATTGGCAGAGCAGCTGATTTGTAATCAGCAGGTTATCGGTTCGAGTCCGATCATCGGCTTCCATCAATTATCTTGGAAAGATGGTTATGGACCTTTAGCTCAGTTGGTTAGAGCAACCGGCTCATAACCGGTCGGTCCTGGGTTCGAGTCCCCGAAGGTCCATTTTGTTGCTATTCATCATTACACATGGCCCAGTGGCTCAGTTGGTTAGAGCGCCGCCCTGTCACGGCGGAGGTCACGGGTTCGAGTCCCGTCTGGGTCGTTCATAAGTGAACGGCAGTCGAAAGGCTATTGTGTAACTTATGTATAAATTATGGGATCTTAGCTCAGCTGGGAGAGCATCTGCCTTACAAGCAGAGGGTCACAGGTTCGAGCCCTGTAGGTCCCATTTTTTATTTGAAAAATTATTAAAATAACATGCCGCAGTGGCGGAACTGGCAGACGCCCGGGACTTAAAATCCCGTGGGTAGTGATACCCGTACCGGTTCGATTCCGGTCTGCGGCAGCTTATAAAGTGCTTCGACTCTTTTAATGGTAAAGGGTTGGGGCATTTTTTTTACATGAACAACGAGTCAAAGTCCATGCTCGCGTAAAACATGGGAAAGCCATACCGGATACTGTGAAGTACCCGGATGGCTCTCCGGTTTTCAAAAAGATAACTGATCCTAAAAGATACAATGCCTTTTCGGTTAAATGCCTATATAGTTTAGAGAGTTACAGAAATGCCTTTATTGCTGAAAGCAGGTAAGACGGGAAAGACCTGTAGATCACAACCTGCACCAATCCACAGGTATCGAGTAGGACGTGCAGTCTTCTCTTGAAATATGATGAATAAACTGAAAAAAGTTCATTATCACCAAAACAGATTAATATAAACTACCGCCTTCCTGATTTTTCAGATGCCAGTACAGAATATCGATAAAAGCAGTTACAGAAGGAGCCTTCTGTAGAGGATAAGGTGACATTGCCAACAGTTTTTCACGATGATCCGGTGAATTCCAATAGGCGTTGATCGCCGTTCGGATGTTGCGCTCGATGCAGCTGTATGTAGTGTCATAACGGGAAGCGATGACCGGGAAAATAGATTTACTCATATAGAGTAGATTTTTCTGATCGGTGATCGCAAGCTCCAGAGCTGCAATCAGGAAAAAGTAGCCTTTGTAAGTTCTTTTGATTCCAAGTTCCATCGGAAGATCTGCAATTATTTTCGTATTTACCATAGGAATCTCCTTTCTTAAAGTGGTGTGTTGGTCTAAAAAATTTACTCTTATACTAATAACACGGAGAAATCGCCATTTATGTCAAAAAAATTTTAAAAAATATGAAAAAAGTTAAAAAAGGCTGCCGGATGTCGCTTTTTCCATAAAAATACAGGGAAAACAGGAGAAAAAAGACTGGGGATTGCGGAGTAGAGAGGAAAAGGGTATAATTAATTAGATAAACAGAAGCTTGTAAAGCAATAGTAGTATCAGAAACATAACAGGAATGAGAAGAGTTATGAGAGATAAGAGAAAGTGGTTGGATTATATTATTACCGTGCCGGCTACGGTGCTCTGTGCGCCGGTTCTGGTGGGAATTGCCATATGGGTGAAACTGGATTCGCCGGGACCGGTATTTTTCCGTCAGAAAAGAGTAGGTATTCATCAGAACTATTTTGAGATTTTAAAATTCCGGACGATGCGTACGGATACGCCGGAAAATGTGCCGACACATCTGCTGGAACATCCGGAACAGTATATTACAAAATCAGGGAAGTTTTTGCGTGCGACGAGTCTGGACGAACTGCCGCAGCTCTTTAATATATTAAAGGGTGATATGAGTCTGGTAGGACCAAGACCGGCTTTGTGGAATCAGTACGATCTGTTGCGTGAAAGAGAAAAATACGGCGCGAATGATGTGCTGCCGGGGCTTACCGGCTGGGCGCAGATCCATGGACGGGATACCATCAGTATTCAGGAGAAAGCGAAACTGGATGGATATTATGTGGAGAATCAGAGTACGTGGATGGATCTGAAGTGCCTGATCTTAACGGCGCTGGTTGTTCTGAGTCGGGATGGCGTGCAGGAGGGTGCTCCGGAAAAGGAAAAAACAGAACAAAACGACGGAGATGCCGGTGAGAGTATGCCGCTGGTTTCTGTTGTGATGTCCACATATCGCAGAACCCGGGAACTGGAACAGGCGCTGGAGAGTCTGGCAGAGCAGACCTGGAAACGAATGGAAATTATTCTGGTGGATGATAATGCAGATGCGAACTGGGCCGAAAAGGTTGCAGCGATTGCGGAAAAATTTCAGAAAAAATATGAGATTCCGTTCCGATATCTGGTAAATGAGAAAAATCTGGGTTCCGCAGCATCGAGAAACCGGGGAATTGCGGAAGCTTCCGGCGCTTATATTACCTTTCTGGATGACGATGACAGGTACGAAAAAGATAAAGTGGAATGTCAGGTAAGGCATATGAAGAGACTGGATGCGGAGGTTTCGTTGATGGATATGGCACTTTACCGGGAGGACGGAAAACTGGAAGAGATCCGCAAGAGAACGTATCTGAAGCCGGAAGCTGTGCAGGAAGAGGAACATCTTCTGGCAAAACATTTTCTGCATCATATGACGGGAACGGATACCTTTATGTTCCAGAGTGCCTTTTTGCGTAAAATCGGCGGTTTTCCGCCGATCGATCTGGGAGACGAGTTCTATCTGATGGAAAAAGCGATCCTGCATCATGGAAGAATCAGTTATCTTCCACGTTGTGATGTGAAAGCACTGGTACACCGGGAGACTTCCGGGCTGTCGAGCCGGGAGGGAAAGATCCGTGGGGAAAATCAGCTGTTTGCGCATAAAAAGAAGCGCTGGATGGATATGAGCCGCAAAGAACGAAGACAGATCTGCATGAGACACCATATGGTGCTGGGATATACGTATCTGAGAAACCGGCAGTATCCGGCATTTATCAAAGAGGGTGTACAGGCATTTTTCTATGCTCCGTGGACGTGTGCGGAGATGGTGCTGAAAAGAAAATAAAGGATCGTGCAGTATGTGGGAAAAAATAGCAAATTTACTGAAAACGTGTTATGCCAGAGCAACCTGTCATGAGCAGCCGGATCCGAAAAAATGGGTGTTTTCTTCGGTTCACAACCGTGCATTTAACTATAATTCCAGTGCGTTGTTTCAGTATGTAAAGGAGTATCATCCGGAGATTCAGGCGTTTTATGTGATGGAGGATCCCGGAGAGCGGGAAAGACTGCAGGAACGTTTCGGGAAAGAATCGGTAATTGACACTTCTACAATAGAAGGAATCCGTAAGGTGCTGGCATGTAAAGTATGGTTTACTTCCACGGCACCGCCTCTGTACGGTGTGGGGTTCCGGAAAAAATACCGGATCATCAACCTGTGGCACGGAGTACCGTTAAAAAAGATCGGGATGGAACAGGAAAATCTTGGACGGCTGACAAAGCTGTACTACAAATACCTGTTTGCGGATAATTATGAAGCCGTTGTCACCACCTCGGAGGAACTGATCCCTGTGATGAGTAGAAGTTTTCTGGTGGAACCGGAGAGAGTGAAAGTGTGGGGGCAGCCGCGGAATGATATGCTCTTTCAAAAAATGGATGCCGGAGAGCAGATGAAAAATATTTTCCGGGGAGAGCGTCTGCCCGAGTTTACGCGCCTGCTTTTGTATGCACCGACATTTCGTGATCATGGAGAGACGAAAGTATTTCCATTTCCGGAATTTGAAGGAGTGGGACGGGAAGCGGCGCTGAAACGGCTGCAGGAGTTTCTCGAAAAGCATCAGAGTATGTTGTGTATCCGTATGCATCTGTATGAAAAAGAAGGATATGAATGGCTGAGAGCGCTGGATCATCCGGGAAGCAGAATCCGTTTTCTGAATGAAGACAGGGTGGAAGATATTATGGAAGTGCTGGCGATGTTTGATCTGCTGATCACGGATTATTCGAGTATCTATATCGATTATCTGTTGCTGGAACGTCCGATGTTGTTTTTGCCTTATGACAGAGAAGACTATCTGAAAACAAGAGGGTTTAATTTTGACTATGACGAGGTAACACCGGGTCCGAAACCGAAAAGTTACGCAGAGTTCTTGAATTCTATAGAGGGTTTGTTGTATAATGAAATGAATTATGTCGAAAATCGAAAGAAAATCGAAAGAAAATTTAATAAAATACAGGAACCCTGCAGTGAATATATCTGCAGAATGGTAAAAGAATAAGGATGAAAGGTGCGAAAGGGAGAAAAAATGAGAAAAGTGATCACATATGGAACATATGATCTTCTTCATTATGGACATGTGAAATTACTGCAGAGAGCCAAGGCATTAGGAGATTATCTGATCGTTGCTCTGTCTACAGACGAATTTAACTGGAATGAAAAACAGAAGAAATGTTATTTCTCTTATGAGGAGAGAAAGAGTCTTCTCGAAGCGATCCGCTATGTGGATCTGGTGATCCCGGAGGAATCCTGGGAGCAGAAGATCTCGGATGTCAAAGAATTCAAGGTGGATACGTTTGTAATCGGAGATGACTGGGAAGGCAAATTTGACTTTCTGAAAGAATACTGTGATGTGGTATATCTTCCGCGTACACCGGAGATTTCCACAACACAGATTAAAAAGGATCTGGGAAAGAAGTAGGAGTTAAGAGATGAAGATTGTAAAGAAAATTCGAAAAAAGAGAAGGAAACTGATTCGGAGATTCTTTAAAAGTCCGATCAAGAAACGTCTGGCTCAGTATTCCAAAACCCATCCCCGTTTTCGCAAGTGCTGGAAAAAGGTACTGTATACAAAACGGAGAGTCTATTACTGGTGGCGCTGTCTCGGCGTAACACCGGATGAGAAAACCGTAGTATTTAACTCTTTTAACGGAAAAACGTATGGATGCAGTCCGAAGGCGGTCTATGAGTATATGCTCAGACAGGATGAGTTTAAGGACTGGACGTTTATCTGGGCATTTAAAAATGCGACAAAACACCGTTTTCTGGAAGAAAATCCGAATACGATCGTAGTAAAACAGACTGCGAGAGTGTACGAGAAAAAGCTTGCCCGGGCAAAATACTGGGTGACAAACTATCGTGTGCCGGATCACATCTGGCCGCGGAAAGATCAGGTCTATGTACAGTGCTGGCACGGAACTCCGTTAAAGCGTCTGGGATATGATCTGGAGAATTCTGAGAATGCAATCGATTCCATTGCGGATATCCGCAAAAAATATGCGATAGATGCGGCGAAATTTAATTATATTCTGTCCCCGTCCGGATTTGCCAGTGAGAAATTTATTTCCGCCTGGAACCTGAAAGAAACCGGTATGGAAGACAAAGTGATGGAGATCGGCTATCCGAGAAATGATTTCCTGATCAACCATACACCGGAAGATATCCGGATGATCAAAGAAAGACTCGAGATTCCGGAAGATAAAAAGGTGATTCTGTATGCACCGACCTGGAGAGATAACCAGCATGAAGCGGGAACCGGATTTACCTATGATCTGAATGTTGATTTTGATGCACTGCGGGAAGAACTGGGCGATGAATATGTGATCCTGTTCCGTGTACACTATCTGGTGGCAAGCAAATTCTCGTTTGATGATTACGAAGGATTTATCTATAATGTATCCAGTTATGATGATATCAATCATCTGTATCTGATCGCGGATCTGCTGATCACGGATTATTCGAGTGTATTCTTTGACTATGGAATCCTGAAAAAACCGATGCTGTTTTACATGTATGATCTGGAGGATTACAAAGACAGTATCCGCGGATTCTACTTTGGCATTGACAAGCTTCCGGGAAGAATCATTACAGAAGAGAAGGAACTGCCGGATGCGATCCGTGACAGTATCGACAACTTCGTTTACGACGAAAAATACCGGGAATTCAATGAGACCTTCAGCAACAGGGAAGACGGTCAGGCAAGCCGGCGGTTTGTGGACTGGGTATTCCGGGGCAAGAAAGGATAAGAAAACGAATGAAACGATTTTGGAAAGACATAAAGCGCTACATGCCTTATGCGAAATATGCCACAAAATCGGGATTGAAGTCAGAAGTGGCCAGCTCACATTTGAGCTGGCTATGGTGGATTTTAGATCCTATTTTATTTATGCTGGTGTACTGGTTTATCTTTATGGTGATCTTCGGACAGAAGAAAGAGTATTTTCATATCTTTGTTTTTGTAGGTCTGTCCATGTGGAACCTGTTTAACAAGACCGTATCCGGCAGCGTGCGGATCGTGGCGGCGAACCGGGCGGTAGTGACGAAGGTATACATCCCCAAATATTTTCTGATCATTATTCTGCTGTTTCAGAATCTGTTTAAAATGGCGATCTCTTTCGGGATTGTCATTGTGATGATGATGTGGTCCCATGTACCGGTTTCGTATAATGTGATCTATGTGATTCCGATCTTTGTGGATCTGATCCTGATAACCTTCGGTGTGAGCGCGATACTGGCTCATTTCGGGGTTTTCTTCGATGACCTTAAGAATATTACCAACGTGGGTCTGCGAATCCTTTTTTACATGTCCGGAATCTTTTATGTGATCACGGACAGGGTAAACGAGGCGATCGCAACCCTGCTTTTAAAGGTGAATCCGGTCGGATTTCTGATCGATGCGTGCCGGTCGGCACTGGTATACTGTGAGACACCGCACAGAAAACTGATCCTGCTGTGGTTTGTGATCGGTGCTGCACTGTCTGCGATCGGAGTAGCGATCATCTATAAAAATGAAAATAATTATGTAAAGGTAATATAAAAGTATTACCGGTCAGCCGAACGGAAGGTACGGTCGGTATGCAAAAGTTACGAAAGGATTAATCTATGAAACCAGGAAATGCAATTGAGGTAAAGGATCTGAAGATTACCTACAAGTGTGTCAAATCTCTTTCCATGAGAAAAAGTTTTTTTCATCTGAGAAAGAGTAAGCTGGAAGTATATGAGGCTCTGAAAGGGATCTCTTTCGAAGTGAAAAAGGGAGAAATCATGGGAATCGTCGGAAAGAACGGAAGCGGTAAATCCACACTGCTTCGTGCGATTGCCGGAATTTTCTCGGCGGATTCGGGAAGTATTGAACTGGAGACGGATTCGGTTTCCCTTCTTTCGATCGGTGTGGGATTTCAGAAAAAATTAAGCGGACGAGAAAACATTATCTTATCGGGCATGCTGCTGGGATTTTCCGAGCAGGAAGTGCGGGATAAGATGGATGAGATCATAAAGTTTGCCAATCTGGGAAAATTTATCGACATGCCGGTGAAGACGTATTCGAGCGGTATGTATTCGAAACTGGCATTTTCGATCACGGCGGTTCTTGAGACGGATATCATGCTGATCGATGAGGTCCTGAGCGTGGGAGATGCCAAGTTTAAGAAAAAGAGTTATAAGAAGATGCAGGAACTGATCATGGACGAGAACCGTACCGTAGTGATCGTATCGCACAGTACGGAGACGCTTGAGAAGCTGTGTACCAGCCTGCTATGGCTCCATGAAGGGGAGATCAAGATGCAGGGGGATACAAAAACCGTGCTGGATGCTTATAATGAATTTATGGCGTAACCGGATGATGTGAGATGTGATTGTATGTAGAAAGACAGGGGAAAAAGATGAGTGCCTGGAAATGGATGGCGAGGATCTGCAGTAAGACTCCATGGACAAAAACATGGAGTCTTCGTGTGTATTACTGGTGGAAAAAACTGCAGTACCGGAAGGGATATGTGGAGAAAGAAGAAATCAATCCGAAAAAGGTGGTTTTTGAGGCGTATATGGGGAAGAAGTATGCGTGTAGCCCGAAAGCGCTGTATCAGGCGATGTGCCGGGATCCGCAGTATCGGGACTGGGAGCTGATCTGGGCGTTTCGGGAACCGGAGAGATACCGTGAGATGGAAAAAGAGCCGCATACGAAGGTGGTTCGCTATCGAAGTGGGGAATATTACCGCGCATATGCCTCGGCGAAGTTCTGGGTGACCAATTCACGGCTCCCAAGGGAATTGCAGCCGAAAGACGGACAGGAATATATCCAGTGCTGGCATGGGACACCGTTAAAACGGCTGGGCTATGATCTGGAGCATTATGCGGAGAAAAACGGCAGCCTGCGGGAAGTGAGAGAAAATTATCTGGAGGAGACGAAACGGGTGACACACATGCCGTCTCCGTCCGGTTTTTATTCGGAAAAGATCGCTTCTGCGTTTCATCTGAAGGAGGAAGGAAAGGAGCAGGTGCTTCTGGAACTGGGGTATCCGAGAAATGATGAACTGGTTGCGGTTACGGATGCAGCGTGCAAAAATATGCGCCGGACACTGGGAATCCCGGAGGGAAAGAAAGTGATCCTGTACGCACCGACCTGGCGGGAGAATCAGCATCTTCCGGGGGAAGGATATCAGTTTCAGCTGCCGGTGGACTTTAAACGGTGGCGGGAAGTGCTGGGAGATGAGTATGTGATCCTGTTCCGGGCACACTATTTTATCAGCAATTCCTTTGATTTCGTGGCATTTTCCGGATTTGTCTATGATGTGTCGCAGATGGATGATATCAATCCGCTGTATCTGGTAGCCGATGTGCTGATCACGGATTATTCGAGTGTTTTCTTTGATTACGCCAATCTGAGACGCCCGATCCTGTTTTTTATGTATGATTATGAACAGTATAAACACGAGATGCGTGATTTTTACTTCGATATCCACATGCTTCCGGGTCCGGTGTTGATGGATCAGGAAGAAGTGTTGAAAACGTTGAAAAATCTGCCGGATGTGGTGGATAAGTATGAAAAAAAATATGTAGAATTCAATAATGTATTTAATCCACACCGGGAACAATGCAGTGAGAAGTATCTGAGAGAATGGATGAAATAAAAAAGCAGCACTTAGTGCTGCTTTTTTATTTCATCCAGTTCTTTTTTCAGAAGAGCAATTTCCTGGGTCAGTGTCTTGTTTGTTTCCATCAGCCGGGAAAGAAGTACGGTGTGAGAGAAAACAAGCAGAAACAGCAGAATAATGGCAACCAGGAAGATCATGTTAGAAGGCAGCTGGACACCAAGGAGTTCTGACAGAAACGAAAGAATCGGTGGAAACAGATCAATGATCAGTAGACAGATGTCGATGATGATCCAGGAGAGAACATATTTGATCTCCAGTGTCTTTTTTAATACAGCGCGCAGCAGCCGGCACAGAATAAGAAGTAACAGGACTGCCAGGATGATTTGTAAACGATATTCATGCATATGTAACATACCTCATTTCATAAGTTACCGGATTCGTTCCAGAAGAATGGCGATGGTTACTTTGATCATATAGTAGACGGATTTGAGCGGAGAGATCGAAGAGACACCACCGGCACGCGCACGCATGATGACAGGAATCTCAGCCACCTTTTTCTTCCGTTTCAGGATTGCTACAATGCTTTCCGGTTCCGGATAATCCCTGGGATATTCTTTGGCAAAGTATGCAATTACATCTTTGTTGATCATACGGAGTCCGGAAGTAGGATCGGTAATGGTCTTACCGGTCAGCAGATGGATCAGCCAGGTAAAGTAACGGATACCGGTACGGCGAAGTCCGGAAGACTGGAAGCCTTCTTTGTTAATAAAACGGGATCCAATCAGCATATCCAGATCTTTTTCCTGAATTACCTGCAGCATCTCTTCGAGAAAGCGGGGATCGTGCTGACCGTCACCGTCTACCTGTACGGCAAAATCGTATCCGTGATCCAGGGCGTATTTGTAACCGGTCTGTACGGCACCGCCGATACCAAGGTTTACCGGAAGATCAATATAATGGAAATGATTTTTTTCGCAGATCCCTCGGGTATGATCTTTGGAACAGTCATTAATTACAATATAATCAAAATCAGGAGCATGCTCGGTGATATCGCGTACCGTCTGTTCGATACATGCTTCTTCATTGTAAGCAGGAATGATAATTAAACTTTTCATTTGTTCTCCAATTCGTTTGATTTTTCACTTGAGGAATAGGCACGTGTGAGCAGGCGGGCAATCGGTTTTGGCCAGAACCTGCAAAACATCTGAAAATCCTCACTGCTGCGGGCGGAATCGCCAAGGATGGCGGAAGTTTCGGAGCCGTCATGGATCCGATGATACATCAGAATCCGGTTGCAGTATACGAAAGCGCCCTTTCTCCGGGAAAGAAGTTCCCATGCCTGCCAGTCTTCATCACTTCGAAAACCGGGGAAAAAGATCTGTTCCGGAAGATTTTCTTTGACGAAGGTCACAGAAGGACAGCAGATCGGACAGCCGAAGGAAAGAATCCGGCGGCGGACAAATTTGCTGTTCTGAAAAAGCTTTGGACGCAAAGGAAGCAGCATGGTGCGTTTTACATTTAAAAGGGGGTTGCGTGTTACGGTCTTTCCGTTTCGAAGTTCGCCGTAATCGGTGAAAGCGATCAGAGGTTTTTTTGCCTCGGAGAGTTTCTGCAAAACAGTTTCGGTATAGAAACGGTCGTAGGTATCATCCTGATGAGCGATGGTCATCAGTTCTGTCTTTGCACTTCGGTAGGCAAACATCCAGTCCTGGGTAATACCGGTTTCCCCGTGGTTGATGTGTAATTCGAGGTGGTATTTGTCGGCAAGATTGCGGATGTAGGCGTTATCGGTGGCGGTGACAATGATGATCGTAGAAGGAACCGTCTGATCGAGGAGTGATAAAATACACTCCTCAAGAAACGGACTTTCTTTGTATGCACAAATGGCAAATGTATGGTTTTTTCCTGTATATTTCATTGATTTCATCCTTTAAAAAAATATCATACAAACTTTAGCCTATTTTTTAATGCTTGTCAAGGCGTGAGGAGGAATCGTAAGAATCCTGCGAACCTTTCAGATCGATCTGTTCAAGCGTTTCAAAGAAGGCAATATCTTTCTGGCGCATCTGGCGAAGTTCCTGTTTTCTTCTCTTTTTGCGGCGCCATCTGCGTAGTTTCAGGTAAAAGAGGATCAGCAGTAAAATTACGATCAGAACCAGAATTCCAATGAGGAAAACCAGGATCCAGTCTACCTGGCTGTATACCAGTTCAATCGTGTGATCGGCCTGAATGGATGTCAGGGTAATGTTCTGCTCTCCTTTCCGGAACGGATATTCTTTTCCATCAACAGTGCAGGAACGCAGGATACAGGATGCGTCCGGTGTGACTGTGGTGGTGTAGGAATCCCCGCGGTAAACAGTGACCGGTGAATTATCGACCGTACCATTTTTTACGTTCACGGTGATGGTGTAGGAAGGAACCGGTTTAAATGTCACTTCGATGGTGTGATCGGAGGCCAGGTCATCGAAGGTATAGCCGGAAGTATCGCTGGTCACCGGGACAGTCTGCCCGTCTACCGTAAGGGTATCCACCACATAATGTTCTTCCGGCGTGAAAGAAACTGTCAGGGCGTGGTGCTCTTTCCCGGAGGAGGAGGCTTCGACCTGACCGTGGGAAGCGGAAGCAGAGACGGTGTATACCGGGATCTCTTCAAAGATAGCCTGAATCGTATGGTCTTCCTGGACATCTGTAAAGGTATAGGAGAGCGGGTACTGGCTGATATCCACTTCCTCTCCGTCCACGATAAGAGACTGGAGTCGGTGATCGTCATCACATGCGTAGGAGACGGTGCAGGAATCGCCCTCATCAATTTCCAGATTACTGTCGGAGATTTTTCCGTTTTCCGCGCTGGTGGTCACACTGTGCACCAGCGGAAGGGTTGCTTCGTACAGACGGAAGCGTGTCGTTCCGATGATGGCGGAAGCCATAAGAAGGTGCCCCGGCTCTAACTGACAGATGCCTTCCGGTTCCACCTCGAAAGCATCATGACCAGGAAGGGTCAGATAATAACTTCCGACACGTTTCTGCTGAGAGATCGAGTAGACATCCAGAACATTCATATAGCCTTCCCGCTGCATGTAAGGGATGCTGATGATAGAATCCCCGGAGACGCAGAAGTCCTGAAACGAACTCCGGCTGTAGGAAAGGTGAAGATTTAATTTATTCACGATCTCAAAATTACTGTCGGTAAAATAAAAAGCATAATCAGCGATTCGGTTTGCCATCAGTACATACTGATCTTTTTCCGGAACATAATCGATGCCGAAAAAGTTGATACTTCCGTTTCCCACCTGAACTTTTCTTTTAAAGTGGAGTGTATTGGCGTCCACGATAAAGACAGCACCGGCATTGGACGGATCGTTGGTAAAAAGACCGGCAATAGCGATTTCCTGTGTGTTTGGATTGTAGGTCATGCCGTTTCCGTGTTCGTAGTCGGTCTCGGTGACACTGAAGGCATAACTGTACTGTTCTACCGGGTTGCCATCAGCGTCTGTGGTATTGCGGTAGAAGGCGATCAGGGTATCCGGTTCGGTTGTCTTTTTCGAAGCATTTACCAGGCATACGATATACTGATCGGTGGCACACATGGACTGAAGCCAGCCTTTTTCATTGATAATGGAAGATTCTGTCACCATATTCCAGGGTACAGTTTCTAACTCTGAGGTTTTCAAAGCGGCTGATACGGTCTCCGGAAAGATCAACAGCACAGTGAAAAACAGAAAACAGAACATAAGGAAAATGTGTGACCTGTATTTGAAGTGTTTCATAAGATGCCCCCATTTTTCAGATTTCAGCCAACAACGGCAGGATCTGCAACTGTTGGCTGGAATTTCAGTATAGCATGATAAAAAAAACAGGGCAAGAGACTATCGGGAAGAATAGAGCAGTTGCGAACGATATAATTTGGAATCTTTCAGTAACTCGGTGTTCAGATCGTCCATACCGTAGATTTCTGCCAGTGTGGAAGTACTGGGAAACAGGTTCGCTCCCAGTCCGAGGCGATCGCCTGGAATCGTTACACCCATAGCGGCAAGCGTTGTCGGATACATATCCAGGGAAGTAAATTTTCGATAGACATTGGTGTAGGAAACGGACGGATCCGGATTTACAATGGTGAAATACATCCGTCGGTCAAAATCTTTGGTGTTGGTTTTTTCCAGATAAACCGAGTCCATCGTGCAGTGATCTCCACACAGAACGATAGTAGTGTTATCGTAAAAATCCTGTTCCCGGATCCAGGAGAGGAACGATGTGATCTGACGGCTTGAGCAGGCAACCACGTCACTGTACTGCAGGCTGAACTCATCCCGGCACAGGTCACAGTAATAACCATTGACAAAGTGGGAGTCTGCGGTCAGCATGGTAAAATTAAACGGTTCCCCTTTGGAAGCCAGATCCGTCAGTTCCGTCTTTGCATATTCGATCAGTTTGGAATCTTCATATCCCCACCAGACATAGTAGTCGCTGTCGATATATCCGGCATCGACAGCAGAATAGTAGTCGAAGACTTTATAGTTTCCGTGACTGTTAAAATAAGAAGAACGTCCGGCAAAGTTACCGTCGGAACCGATCATAAACGTCTGGTTATATCCCTGATCATGCAGGATGTCACCGATCGCGTAAACACCGGGAAGATAATTATTCTCCGAACTCCAGGTGCTGTTCAGGGTACTGTTGCTGACAATATTTTCATTTAACGGAACACCGCTGGTCTGTGCGACGAGTCCTCCCATGGTAAAGGTGGCGCCGTTTACGGCATAGGGACCGTTTAACTTGCTGTCATCCCCGGAAAACGTGATGTTATTTAATGCAAGATCCGTAAATTCCGGGATATAATTTTCAGGCATGTTGCCGCCGACTTCTTTGCTTGCGTAACTCAGTTCCATGGATTCCAGAAAGATGTAGATCAGGTTCCGTTTGGTTTCCGGGAAGGTCAGATCGACATCTCTTGCATCCACATAATAATCTTCATAGATGGTAGATTTCTGGCTGGTGAACTTTAAGTAATCACCGATTTCAAAGTCAATCCAGAAATTTACCAGGTTTGGAGCAAGTAAAACGAGAGCAAACACACTCCAGACCAGCCCGAAACGACGATCTTTCTGTTTTTTGTGAAGAAGCAAAACAAAAAGCAGCGTGATCAGGAAGGAGGTGGCAAAAATCACGATGCCGGTGATCAGCGGCTCTTTGATAGAATCAATACCGGTACCTTCGAGCGGTGTATGCAGATGATACAGAAGCTGTCCCCACGGAACTCCCTGGAAGTTTTCCTGAAGATAGCGGGCGACAAAGATCAGAACGCTGATAATAGAAAAAAAGAGGGGAAGAAAGATGGTGCGCAGTACAAAGAACACGGTTTTTTTGCGGGAACGCGGGGAATCATTTTCCTGCTCAGGCGCGGAAAACATCCGGCTGAGAAAAAGAAGAAGTCCGAGCAATCCTGCAGAGACATAACTGGCGATCCGTAAGAAGGAATGCTCCGTGTTGGTTCGGCCCTGGATCGTCGAAACAGCGAACAGAGCGATAAGAAGCAGGGTGATCAGGCAAAAAATCACCCGAAATACTTTGGAATGCCTGATATTTTTTAGTTTCATTAACAAATGTCCTTTCATCGTATAGTAAAATGCACAGCGCAATAGATTATAAAGGAAAAGCTAAAAACATACAAGAAATTTACGAAAATATTACAATTTTTTTAAGGTAAATCTTTCTTTTGAAAGTCAATACTTGAAGTGGATGGGGATATGGGATAGAATAGTAAAATAAGAATTTTCAGAAGAGGTATTGGAAAATGAAGAAAAAAAGATATAAGAAGCTGACAGCGATCCTGGCAGCTGTTCTTTTGCTGTGCAGCGGGATCCCGGTAATGGCAGCAGAGGTAAATAACGGGACAACGTATCCGGTTTCGACAAATGCAATCGCGAACTGGCCACAGGGACCGGATACATATTCCGAAACAGCAGTACTGATGGATGCGGATACGGGAGCGATTTTGTATAATAAAGGAATGGATGAGAAACGCTACCCGGCAAGTATTACCAAGATCATGACAGCACTTCTGGCACTGGAACACAGCAGTTTGGACGAAGAAGTTACATTTACAGAGGAATGTCTTGCCGATCAGACTTCTGACAGTGGAAATCTGGGAATGAAGGTTGGTGAAATTCTGACAATGCGGCAGTGTCTGATGGCACTGATGATCCGTTCGGCTAACGATGTGGCAACGCAGATTGCGGTTCATGTGGCAGGATCGGTCTCTGCGTTTGCAGATATGATGAATCAGCGTGCGCAGGAACTTGGCTGTGTGAATACACATTTTGTAAATGCCAGTGGAATGCCGGATGAAAACCATTATACGACAGCACACGATATGGCACTGATCTTTCAGCAGGCGATAAAGAATCAGGATTTTCTGGATATTATAGGAACACAGAGTTTCACGATCGAACCGACCAATATGAATCCGGAAAGCCGGGTGTTGAATACACATCATGCTCTGCTGTCAGCGTCTGCACCGGAACATTATGATGGATGTTTCGGGGGAAAAACAGGAGTGACAGCAGCATCAAAAAACACATTGGTGAGCGGAGCTGCCAGGAATGGAATGACGCTGATTGCTGTTGCCATGCGTGCAGATGCCGGACAGGTGTGTCAGGATCATATCAATATGTTTGACTATGGATTCAACAATTTTCAAAAAGTGGAAGTTCCGGGAGGGGCTGTGACGATTCCACAAAATGCACAGATTGAGGATCTGACAACGACGGAAAGTGAAGAAGTTCGGGAAACGTATTATTTTAACCAGAACTATTTTGTGGGAACAGGAACAAAATCTGAGGAGATTCAGCAGGAGACCGAAGAACCGGAGACACTTACACCGGAAGTAACGCAAGAACCTCAGAAAGGTCAGGTGAAAGAAACTGCGGAGAACAGTGGAGATGAAGAAAAAGAAACTTATAAACTGATAATTGATATTTTGATCGGATTAATCGGGATGACAGTGATCATCATGATTATTTCAGTAGTCAGAAAGAAAAGAAAGAGGAAAAAACGAAAGAGAGGAAGAAAGTGATGTCGGCAGAAGCAGCTAAAAAAGTATCTGAACGCAATTATGGAATTTTCCGGCTCTGATATGCGGATGTTCGGCTGGCATTTTTATTGTATGCATTTGTATTGAAAAGATCCGTATCTGGTTGTTTAAAGGTGGAACTTATATTGTGAAACAGGCAAAGAATTATTTAAAAGGAAAAAAGAATTGAAATTAGAAAATATAACAGCAGGTAGAAATAATAATTTGAATCTGATCCGTTTTATTGCGGCAATCCTGGTCATCTATTCCCATTCATATCCGATTGGAACGGGAACAGATGCCGGGGAACCGCTGATGCGGGTGTCAGGTGGACAGATCGGTTTTGGAAGTCTTGCGGTCTGCGTTTTCTTTGTTTTTGGAGGATTCCTGATTTGTAAGAGTATGCTTCGCGTGAGAGACGGAAAAACATATTTTAAAGCAAGATGTATCCGGATCTTCCCGCCGTTGATCTTCGTGGCAGTGTGTTCGGCGTTTCTTTTGGGACCGTTTTATACGAACCTGCCGCTCGGTGAGTATTTTACGAGTGCAGGAACGTACCGGTATCTGTTGAACGGATGTATGGTGTTACAGCACAATCTGCCGGGGGTATTTGAAAATAATATCTATGCAGGTGTGGTCAACGGGGCACTGTGGACCTTACCGGTGGAGTTCTTATGTTACATTATGTGTTATGTGATGTACCGTCTGCGGCTTTTAGAGAGAAAAAATCTGAAGTATACGATCGTGATTTTTGCAGTGGGATGTGTGGGTGTGCAGATCCTTTCAGAACGGGGGATTCCGATGGTCGGCTCCATGATCCGTCCGACGGTGATGTTTTTCATTGGTATGCTGTATTATCTGTATCAGGATAAAATAAAAATGTCTTGGAAAGCAGCGCTTCTGGCAGCAGTGGGACTGGTGGTCAGCACCGGTGTGGGAGTTCTGGGATATATGATTTACGTGTTCCTGCCGTATCTGCTGTTTTATCTGGGATATGCGACAAAGAAAAAGTTTGCGGGATTCGGGAAAAAGAGAGAGATCTCCTATGGAATCTATCTGGCAGGATTTCCGATCCAGCAGATGATCTGTGCACAGTTCGGTGGACAGATGATGCCGTTAGTCAACGCGGT
The DNA here is from genome assembly GCF_004123145.1 of Blautia faecicola. Classification (NCBI taxonomy): domain Bacteria; kingdom Bacillati; phylum Bacillota; class Clostridia; order Lachnospirales; family Lachnospiraceae; genus Blautia; species Blautia faecicola. The sequence goes on from NZ_SDKC01000001.1 coordinate 906,594, forward strand.
ACTCGCCATTCCGCTGGCGATCCTTGCCGGATGGCTGATCTGGCTGTGTGTGGAAAATCCGTTGAAAAAATAAAAGAAGTGGAATACATATCAGAAAACGGTATGTATTCCACTTCTTTTTTTTCGTTTATTTTGGTATTAGCGTTTCCAGACACCGGAGTGGTCGAGATAACAGCCGTCCACCCAAGTATCCGAAGCCATGACGCCGGAGGTCGGATCCAGATAGTACCAGGAGCCGTTCAGGTTGAGCCATCCGGTCTGCATGACACCGTCACTGTTCAGGTAATACCAGTTATCTTTCAGATGCAGCCAGCCAACAGCCATGGACCCGTTCGAAGTCAGATAATACCAGGAACTGCCCTGCTGGAACCATCCGGTTACCATTGCGCCGTTACTGTTCAGGTAATACCAGGAACCGTTCTGGCCTATCCAGCCGGTCATCATCCATCCGTCGGCATCAAAGTAGTACCAGCGGCCGTTGATATATTCCCAGTCGGAAGTGGTGTAAGTGCCGTTTGCATGGCGATACCACCAGCGGGAGCCTTTCTGGATCCATTCCGGGGTGTTGGTAGTCTTTCCTTTGACCCAGGCTCCGGAACTGTCCACGTAGTCATAATCGATCCAGGTATCCGCCGCCATCGCACCGGAAGAATACATGTAGTAGCATTTGTCCCCGATCCAGTGCCAGCCAGGGCCGGTCATAGCACCATCGGAAGAAAAGTGATACCAGTTGTTCAGCATGTAGTACCAGCCGATGACCATGGAACCATCGGAAGAAAGGTAATACCAGTTATCTTTGTAGGAAAGCCATCCGGTCTTCATTTTTCCATAGCTGTCCAGATAATAGTAAGAGGAACCCAGACGAAGCCATCCGGTTACCATATATCCGTCGGAACCAAAATAGTACCAGGAATTATCGATCAGCGACCAGGTACTGGTCAGGTAAGAACCATCCGGGTTGGAATACCGGTAGCCCTTACTGTCGTGATGCCAGCGGTTATTGACTTTGGAGGTATCTTTTGCACCACTGGCGCCGTAATAGGTTCCGTTTACCCAGGTGGATACTGCCATGGAACCGTCGGAATTGAAAAAGTATTCCGAAGCATTGATGACTCTTGTACCGGTAGTCATGGCGCCGGAATCCGGATCCAGATAGTAATAGGTGCCGGAACGGTACAGCCATCCGGTCTGCATCGCGCCGGTGGAAGGATTCAGGAAATAATAGTGATTCTTATGAAACAGCCATCCGGTTTCTATGATTCCATCGCTTCCCAGGTAATACCATAAGCCCTTGCTTAAAACAAACTGATCTCTGAGCGGAAGGGAGGAATTGTTAAAATAGTAATAATTGCCTTCGGTATCCTGTTTCCAGCCGGATACTGCGGTCGGGAATCCGTTCTTATAATAGACGACAACCGGCGGTGCTTCGATGTCTCCGATCGCAACGCGTTCTTTATTTGCCGGAATGTTGTTGGAGAGAGAATCGTCCAGCTGGATCTGCAGCGCACCGATGCCGTCTTTGGCATACCAGGCAGTCGGGTACAGCGGAATGTTATTGGCTCCCATCTCGAGCAGGGTGTCCAACGTACTGGTTTCCGTGCGGAAGGTACGGGAGGTTACATAGGCAAACGTACCGGTCATGACCGCCATTTTCGGGCTGAGGGTGCGGATATAGGAACTGGTGTTGGAACCGTAGGAACCGTGATGTCCGAGTTTCAGAAGATCTACATGTCCAAGCTTCTGTGCAAGTGCAGTTTCCGCACCAATGTAATTGTTGATATCACCGGAGAGGAAAGCGGTTGCACCGGTCTGCATGGAAGTTACTTTTACGCCAAGACTGAAATAATTGGCATCCGGCAGAGCACCCCAGGTTTGATAGACACCGTAATTCATAATCTCAATCTGTAATCCGTCTTTGCCGCCGAGATAGAAGATCGGTGAGGCTGTATACCCCTGTTCATTTTCATGGACACCACTGCGGGCGGAAGCACTTTCCTGCCCCTCCTGCAGGTTGGCAGGATCGAGTGGATTGTCAGCTGCCACCTGATCGCTCTCTGGGATCGCATCGGTAGAAAGTCCGTCGGTGAGAGCGGAAGTGACCGCCGGTTCGGATTCGTCGATCACCGCATCCGGGAAATCGGAAGCGGAAAAGAGTGCAGTTGTCTGAGCATCCGCTGTGACTGCGGATGCTGTCTCATCGGTGTCCGTGCCCGCAGGCGTGCAGATAAAATCATAAGGAGAATCTGCGGATACAGTGAAAACCGCATTGTCTGCGGATGGTGTGATCTGATAACGGAGTTCATTCTTATCATCATCGTATTTTGGAACACCGGTAAAGGTGTAGGTCCATGTACCGTTTTCCGAAGAAAATTCAGGGGAGACGGAGAAAGTTTTTACATCTTCCGTATCGCTCTGACAGGTAAGCTCGACGGAAACTGCTTCCGGGGGAAGCGAAGCCAAAGCATCTGCATCTTCTTCGGAAGAATCCTGCCAGGTGATCGTTCCCTGAATGGTAACGGTCTGCGGATATACCGGGGCATCCGGATCAAAATACTGGATCAGAGGGGCACCGGTATCTTTTGCCGCAGAAACTACATGGTCGTATACATAAAGATTGTCAAACAGATGCGTGGGGTTACTGATCCATTCATCCGAATAAGGCTCAATATAGACACGCTTTGGTTTAAAGGTACGGATGATCTCATCCCCGGAACCGATATGATCGCTGTGCGGGTGGGTTGCAATATAGAACTCAAAATTGCTTTCGTTTACACCGCGGGAGCGCAGATAGGAAATTACCGTATTTTCCTGACCGGCAGAAGTAACGATGCCGGGACGGTAAGGATATCTGCTGTCGGAACCATCGGGATAATCGCTGTCTTCTCCGGAGTCCACCATACCGAACTTTCCGTTACATTCGAGCAAGATCGCATCGCCGTTGGCATCGAGGGTCAGAAAATGAATCGTGCCGGGATCTCCCGTGGATGCAGTGGAAAGCGTTTCGGCGGATACCGAAACAGCGGAGAAAAAGAAACACATGGAGCATATCAGAAGCAGCCATGCAAGGATCTGTTTTTTTGAAACTGTCATAGGACCTCCTTTGTGGATCGTTAATATATAATATAATTCAGTATGTCAGAACGGCGAAAAAAAATCAAGAAGTATCTTCACGGAATGTCCGCTTGATTATAAGAAACAGAGATGATATTATAAGGAAGATTCGAAAAAATGAAATCAACGAAATTATCAGATAAAAAGGAAGAACGAAATGAAAAAAACAAAATATAAGAACTGGTGTGTGTTGTTGTTGCTCATGATCGGGCTGGGCAGCATGATTCTGATGTTTTACTATTACAAGGTCAGGGAGGTTGCCAATCAGGAACGGTCGTATATCAATATTGCGGCATCGTCTGAACAGATCAGGGACAGTTCCTTTTTCTGGGGAGAGCATGAGATCGTGCAGCAGATCCGTCCGGAAGAAAATAAGATCACAAAGTTCTGTATCATGTTCCAGAGGAATATGGAAGTACCTGCCGAGGGCATCCTTCATGTGGAACTGTACGATGTGCAGAATGATACGGTGGTTCAGCAGTGGGATTTTCATGAAAGCAAGATCCAGGGAATCGATTATCAGATCTTTCCGCTGGCACAGCCGTTAAAGAATACGGCAGGAAGAATCTACCAGATCAGAGTGAGTGCCTCGGCGGACTGCCATGCATTTCCGGCTGTGACGAATTACAAATCCTACAGTTATAATGCGATGGTCGACGGAGAGCAGCTGTTTGGTACGATGGTGTTTAACGTGCAGTCAGATAATGCATTTTTAAAACCGATTTATGTGGCCTTTTCGGTGATCCTCCTTCTGGGCGTACTCTGTCTGGGGGCGGCCTATATTCTGGGGATCCGCAGACCGGAGGCGTATTTCCTGATTCTGGGAATCTTTATGGGAAGTATGTATATCGTCCTGTTTCCGCCGAATGTGGCACCGGATGAACATGCCCATATGGCTGCAACGTATGCGGATGTGAATAAGATCCTGATGCGGGATGTCACGGATGAGAAGGGAAAAGTGTATGTGCGTGCGACCGATGCGGATATCACGGAAAAGATGCAGCTGACGCTGGATAACATGGCGTATGATTACGGACAGCTTTTCAAAGTGACAGACACGACGATGGTTTCCTATAACCGGGCACCGATCGCGGTTCCGATGATCGCACATCTTCCGCAGACGGTCGGTGTGCTGATCGGCAATCTCTTCCATATGAATGGAATGTGGACCCTCTATATGGGAAAAATCACCGCGCTGCTGTTTTATTTGATCTGTATCTATTTTGCGATTAAGATCCTTCCTTGGGGAAAGATGATCATGGCGGTGATCGCGCTGTTTCCGATGAGTCTGGAACTTGCGGCATCGTATTCGTATGACTGTGAGGTCAATGCACTGAGTTTTCTGTTTATCGCCTATACGATGTATCTGATCTTTGAAAAAAATGTGGTAGGATGGAAGGAATGCCTGTTCCTGCTGGTGGTAGGAAGCTGGATGGCTCCATGTAAAGTTGCCTATATCTTTATCTGCGGATTTGCCTTCGCGATTCCGTACAGAAAGTTCAAAAACAAAAAGGCGGCACTGGTGTTTAAGGTCGCTTTTGTGTCGATCCTTCTGATCGCGACGGTCGGAATCCGAAGCACGATGATCCAGGGGCTGCTTGGTTCTTCCGACAGCAGCAGTACATCGGAGGTGGGATGGACCATCGGACAGATCCTGAGCGACCCGGTACACAGCCTCGGGGTGCTGTTCAACACCTATTTTGAGCAGATGGAATACTATGTGGGAACGATCGTAGGAAAATCTCTTGGATGGTTCCAGATCGAGATACCGTGGCACATTATCGTCGGTTTTATCCTGTGTCTTGCCTACGCTCTGTATGCGGATGCCGGAAAAGTCATGTACCTGAAAAAATGGCAGAAAGCACTCGCCATCGTATTATCCGTGATCATGACAGGCGGAATCGTGCTGAGCATGTGGCTGGACTTTACGCCGTCCTACTGGGGCAATGTGGCCGGTGTGCAGGGAAGATACTTTTTGCCGTTTTTACCAATGCTGTTGTTTACAATCAAGAGCAAACGGACAAAATATCATGAAAATATAGAAAATAAGATAGCAATCGGCATGTGTACGCTGCAGATTCTGACATTTTTTGAAGTCTGGCTGACCATTCTGGTGCAAAGTGAGTAAAGAGCTGGCAAATCAACGGTTAGAGTTGAAGAATAAGGACAGCAATGTTATAATATAAAGCTGGATAGAACGAGCTAAAATACGCTTCGCGAATTTTACTCGTTATCGCGGCAGTCGTCAAGGTCTCGTGCAAGCACGGACTTTGACTTGTTGCTCGCGTAAATCAAAACGGCAGTATCCATTTCGGATACTGCTCGTTTGTATTGCATAGCAATCATGACAGAAGATGACTGAGAAACAGAAAAAAGAGAGGAAAAAAAGATGGGAAAAATTACAGTAGAAACATGTGAAATTGAAGGACTGAAAGTGATTACACCTACCGTGTTCGGGGATGAACGTGGATATTTTATGGAAACTTATAACTACAACGATTACAAGGCAGCAGGCATTGACATGGAATTTGTGCAGGACAATCAGTCCAGCTCCAAAAAGGGAGTTTTAAGAGGTCTGCATTTCCAGATTAATTATCCGCAGGATAAACTGGTGCGCGTGGTAAGCGGAGAAGTGTTTGACGTTGCAGTAGATCTGCGTCCGGGTTCTGAGACATACGGAAAATGGTTTGGCGTTGTGCTGTCCGCAGAAAATAAAAAACAGTTCTTTATTCCGAAGAATTTTGCACACGGATTTATCGTACTGTCCGAGTCCGCAGAATTTGCATACAAATGTACGGATTTCTATCATCCAAACGATGAAGGCGGACTGAAATGGGATGATCCGGAGATCGGTGTGGAATGGCCGATGCCGGAAGGAATGACAAAAGAAGAACTGACCATCTCTGAGAAAGACCAGAAGTGGGGAAGTTTTGCGGAGTACAAAAATCGATAAGAGGGAAATGAAATGGGAAGAAAGAAAAAGATTCTGGCCGGTATCTGCGTTTTGTTTTTACTGGTTTTAAATGTGCTGATCGTAGGTCACAGAGGAAGCGTGGGAGGAAACTATGAACTTCATCTTACTGTGACCAGCGACAAGGAACAGGAGATTCAGGTTTATTACAGTGTAGCCAGAGAACTTTCAGAAAAGATGAGCCAGGTACAGTCGTATAACCAGGTGGGAGAAAGTCAGGAACTTGTTTTCTCAGTTCCATTTCAGTGTAATATGGTACGCCTGGATCTGGGCACACAGCCGGGAACATTTACGATCCAGGATGTGTACCTTGGATGCAAGGATGTAAAAGAACAGATTCCGGAGATGAATGATCCGAAACTGATCGAGGGACAGCAGATTGAGAGTATGGAGTCCAATAAAGGAACATTAAAAGTCTGGACCAATGGAAACGATCCGTATATCTGGCTGACGATTGACAAAGACCAGCTGTATCCGGTTCTGGAAAAAGATTATACCCAGAAACTGTGGATCAAGAATATCCTGATGCTTCTGCTGATCGACGGCGGAGCAGTGGTTGCGTTTGTTTTCCGGAAAAAAGTGCTGACACTTCCGATCGAGCTTTTGCAGAACCGGAAGCTGATCATGAATCTGGCAAAGAATGACTTCAAGACCAAATATGCAGGTTCCTATCTGGGAATCGTATGGGCATTTGTACAGCCGATCGTTACGATCCTGGTATACTGGTTCGTATTCTCCGTCGGACTGAAGGCGGGAAATATATCGGATTATCCGTTTGTTCTTTATCTGGTATCCGGTATCGTTCCGTGGTTCTTCTTCCAGGATGCGTTAAACGGCGGAACCAACGCCCTGATGGAATATAATTATCTCGTTAAAAAAGTAGTGTTTAAGATCAGTGTACTGCCAATCGTAAAGATGATCTCGGCACTGTTTGTACATGCATTTTTCGTTGTGTTTTCACTGGTTCTGTGCAGCCTGTACGGATACACACCGTCTCTGGCAACACTGCAGATTCTGTATTATTCGTTCTGTACGTTTATGCTTACGCTGGGACTGGTATATGCAACCAGTGCGATCGTTGTATTTTTCAGAGATCTGACACAGATCATCAGCATTTTCTTACAGGTAGGTGTCTGGCTGACACCGATCATGTGGGATGTCAACATGTTGTCCAACTATCCGTGGCTGATCAAACTGTTCAAATTAAATCCGATGTACTATATCGTCACCGGATACCGTGATTCCATGCTGGGTCACGTATGGTTCTGGAATCACTGGGGATGGACCGTATACTTCTGGATCGTAACAGTCGTATTGTTTGCGCTGGGTTCTTGGATCTTCAAGAGACTGAAACCACATTTTGCAGATGTACTTTAAGAGAAATCAAAGAGAGGATTACAGATGTCAGAGATTGCAATTTCAGTGAATAACATCAGTAAGATGTATAAACTGTATGAGAATCCGATGGATCGGTTGAAAGAATCCCTTGGATTGACAAGAAAGAAACGATATAAAGAACACTATGCCTTGAACAACGTAAGTTTTCAGGTGAAAAAAGGGGAAACCGTGGGAATTATCGGAACAAATGGTTCCGGTAAATCCACGATCTTAAAGATCATCACCGGTGTGCTGAATCCCACACAGGGAGAAGTGGTGGTGGATGGAAGAATCTCCGCACTGCTGGAGCTGGGAGCCGGATTTAACGGTGAGTATTCCGGTATCGAAAACGTATATCTGAATGGTCAGATGATCGGATTCAGCAAAGAAGAGATCGATGCGAAATTGCAGGATATCCTGGATTTTGCGGATATCGGAGAATTTATCCATCAGCCGGTAAAAACGTATTCGAGTGGTATGTTTGTCCGACTGGCTTTTGCCGTGGCGATCAATATCGAACCGGAAATCCTGATCGTAGATGAAGCGCTTTCCGTAGGAGATGTCTTTTTCCAGGCAAAATGTTACCGGAAGTTTGAAGAATTTAAAGAAATGGGAAAAACCATTCTGTTTGTAAGCCATGACCTGAGCAGTATCGGAAAATACTGTGACCGGGTTGTTCTGCTGAACAAAGGAGAAAAGCTGGCGGAAGGCGATGCGAAAGAAATGGTCAACCTGTATCGTCGCGTTCTGGTGAATCAGTATGACGAACCGGGCGAGAACAACGATACGAAGGAGACACAGGAGAAGGGAACAGCTGTACAGGAAGAGAAGAGTATGAAGGAACAGCTGAACCTGAATCCGAAGGTGCTGGAGTACGGAAGCAAGCTGGCAGAGATCCAGGATTTTGCCATCCGTGAGAAATCCGGAATGATCACCAATGTGATCGAAAAAGGGGAAGAATTTTCCGTGGATATGAAGATTCATTTTCATGAGACGATCCAAGAACCGATTTTTGCTTTTACGATCAAAGACCTGAAGGGAACGGAGATCACCGGAACCAATACGATGTATGAAAACACACCGGTGGGTACACAGAAAGCAGGGGAGACCAGACGGATTCGATTCACGCAGAAGATGCCGTTAGAGGCGGGAGAGTATATGCTGTGTCTGGGATGTACCGGCTATCGTGACGGTGATTTTACTGTGTTCCACCGGCTGTATGATGTGTGTAATCTGACGGTCATTACCGATAAAAAAGCGGTTGGATACTTTGATCTGTTCTCAAAGGTCACGTTAAAGTAACTGAGGAGGAAAAGAATGGCGATACTGAACTTGGAGTATTATACGCAAAAAGATCTGTATTCAGATGGTGATATTGAAGAACAGATGTTAAAGATGGCAAAAGAAGGAATAACCTGCGAGGATCTTTCTAGTGAGCAGGTTTCCTTTCCTGTGATCTATCATTTTTCAGATCTGCGTGCAAATATCCTGAACTGGTATCCGATCACAAAATCGGACAGTGTACTGGAAATCGGTGCGGGATGCGGTGCGATCACCGGTACGCTCTGTGAAAAGGCAGGTCAGGTCACATCTGTGGAACTCTCAAAAAGAAGAGCACAGATCAATTATTACCGCAACGAGAAGAAAGAAAATCTGACGATCATGGTGGGAAATCTCAATGACATGGATCTGGGACAGCAGTATGACTATGTGGTAGTCAACGGAGTGCTGGAATATGCCATGAGTTTTACAGAGGGTGACACGCCATATGAAACTTTTTTAAGAAAGATGGGTTCCTATCTGAAAGATACGGGAAAACTGCTGATCGCGATTGAGAACAAGCTGGGAATGAAGTATTTTGCCGGTGCGCCGGAAGATCATACGGACATTCCCTTCTTTGGCATCAACGGGTATCCGGGAAATCACAGTGTCAGAACATTTTCCAAAACAGAATTGCAGGAACTGGTGAAAGAAAGCGGATTTCCTTTTCAGAAATTCTATTACCCGTATCCGGATTATAAGTTTCCGACGGAGATCTTCACGGATGCGTCACTGACTACCAATCATTATGGAAAAAATTATCCGATCTATACGGACAAAACCGTGGATCTGTTTTCAGAGACTGCCGGTATCGAGGCGATGAAGAAAGAACAGATAGCAGACCGTTTTGTGAATTCGTTTCTTCTGGTTGCAGGAAAGCAGGAACTCAAAGAAAAAGAAGAACTTTTATATGTCAAACTGAATCAGGGACGCAGGAAAGAATTCCGGACACTGACACAGCTGGTACGAAGAGATGACGGCGTGTGGGCAGAGAAAAAACCACTGTGCCCGGAGGCGGAAAGCTTTGTAGCGGGACTGGAAAAAACAGGAGCGCAGAAACCGGGAAAAGGATTTCACAATCTTCCGTGCCGGTATGAAAACGGCGGAATCGTGTATCCGGTACTGAGCGGGAAGACACTCGAAGACCGGATCTGTGATCTGGTGGAAAAAGAACAGACCGGTGAGATTCTGAGAACCCTGAAACATGTATATGAGCAGGTGTTCGCACAGCGGAAAAGAGAACCGGAGTATCAGACGGAGGCTTTCAGAGAAGTATTCGGAGAACATCCGGGAAAGGACTATTATGAATGTGTAAGTCCGGCAAATGTTGATCTGATCTGTGCCAATATCTTTGAGTCCGGGGAGGACTACGAGATCATCGACTATGAATGGACCTTTGATTTCCCGATTCCGGCTGCTTTTATCATGTGGAGAATGATCCATGAACTGTATTGCCGGATTCCGAAACTGGGTGCGTTGTATACACAGGATGACATGAACCACGAATTTGGCATAGAGCCGTCGGACAGTGAGATCTTTCTGGCGTGGACGATGCATTTTACCTATGAATATGCAGGAAGCGATTCTCTGGATATTTACCGGAAAGACAGAATCCCTGTGGATCTGTCAGAGACTGTCCGGATATATCGGGAGAAAAAACAGTTCCCCAGCAAACTGTATTATGATACCGGTGCGGGGCTGTCGGAAGAGAACAGCATCGAGACGACGGTGGAGCTGAACCGGGGAAGATTTCAGGTTACGTTTGATCTGCACAATGTGGAAAATATCCGTGGAATCCGGTGGAATCTGTTAAGCGATACGTTTTGTGAGGTGAAAGTGGAAGTTCTCGACTGCGGATGCCACGGGGAGCTGATCCCGTTTGGCATGCGGATTGACAAAGCGGCGGATACGGTAGTATTTCTGAATCTGGCAGGCGGTTATTTTATCCATGTGACGGAACCTTCCGAACTGGAGAAGATTACGATTTCCGGTCAGATCCGTTTTCTGTCACAGAAAGAGATCGCAGAAGAGATCCAGCTGGAGCAGGAACGAAGAGAGGCAGTGCGCCGGGAAGAGGAACGAAAACTGCAGCAGCGGATGCAGAAGGAAGAACGGCTGGCAGCCAAAAAGGCGGAGGAAGCGAGAAGGCAGGAAGAACTTCGGGCAGTTCTGGAATTCCAGCAGCAGCCGAAGCAGAGAGCAAAACGGCTGGTGAAGAAGATGCTTGGACGCCCGGTTGCCCCGCTGGTTACAGAGGATCAGCCGGCAGAACAACCGGCATCAAGCTGTGTGGGAAGCATCGACAGCTTCAGCTATGAAAACAGTGTGCTGCAGATCATCGGCTGGGCGTTTGACCGTGCGTATGCGATGGAAAACACCCATCTTGCCTTTTTACAGAATGGGGAAATCGTGGCGGAAGAACCGCTGACCGTAGTGTACCGGAGCGATGTGGCAGCTGTTTTACAGATTCCGGAGGCAGAATCCTGCGGATTTTCCTGTGTGCTGGTGGTGCAGTCACCGGTGGAGACGGAAGTGGCAGTTGCTTACGATACCGTAGACGGAGAAAAGACATATCCGTTATGTAAGATCCCGGCAGATCCGACCTACAATGAGATTCAGGTGTATACCCTGGAGGGACAGGAGAGCATCGGAAACATTCGGTATTTTAAGGAACGGTATCTGGAAGAAACACCGGTATTTGATGCGAAGATCCCTTCGGATGAAGTGATCGATATTATTATTCCGATTTATAACGGCTTACAGTATTTTGACAAGCTGTTTGCGGGGATTGAAAAGACAAAGATGAAGTACCGTCTGATCCTGGTGGACGATCAGAGTCCGGATCCGGCAGTACGGGAATATCTGGATCGATACGTGGCGGAACATGAGGGAACGGTTCTGCTTCGAAATGAGAAAAATATGGGATTCCTCCCGTCCGTAAACCGTGCCCTTGCAATTGCAGAGCATCATGTAGCACTGGTCAATACCGATGTGGAAGTGCCGGAGGGATGGCTGGAGCGACTGATGTGGCCGATCTTTACCAAAGAAAAAGTGGCATCCTCCACACCGTTTACAACCTGCGGAACGATCTGCAGTTTTCCGAATTTCTGTGAGGATAATGTCATTTTTGAAGGTATGCCATTATGGCAGATCGACGATGCTTTCCGCCAGATCCGTCCGCAGTATGCGACCATGCCGACCGGTATCGGTTTCTGCATGGGTATGAATCTGGAAGCGATCAGGGAAGTAGGTCTTCTGGATGAGGAGAACTTTGACAAGGGATACGGAGAAGAAAATGACTGGTGCCAGCGTGCGATCCAGGCAGGTTATACCAATGTACAGGTGGAGAATCTGTTTGTCTATCACAAACATGGCGGAAGCTTTTCTTCCGAAGAAAAATTACGGCTGTTAAAGAGTCATCTGGAGAGATTGGCGAAGAAACATCCGAATTATAACAGCGATACGGCAGCTTTCTGCCGGAGAGATCCGGCAAGAACGATCCGGCTGTATGTGGAAACACAGCTGTTAAATCAGCTGCTGGATGTACCGGTGATCGTTGCCTTTGATCATAACCTCGGCGGCGGCGCCACGGAATATCTGATCGAGAAGCGCAAACTCGCGCTGAAAGAAGAAAAACGTTTCCTGACTGTCCGGTTTGACATCGATAATATGCGTTATTATCTGGAATATGAATACAAAAAATATAAAATCCAGTATTTTGCCAAAGATCTGGATATGATCCTGGATGAGATCCCGAGAGTGGATGAGATCTGGATCAATGAGCTGGTAACCTACCAGGAGATCTATCAGGTACTGGATCAGATCCTTGCACTGAAAGAAAAACATCAGGCACATCTGAAGATGCTGCTTCACGACTTTTTCTTCATGTGTCCGGCAGTAAATCTGATGAATGATCAGGGAAAATACTGTCAGGGCGCGGATGCACAGACCTGTAACCAGTGTATCCCGGCAAACCGAAGCAATGCATGCCTGGACTATGAGTCCGGAACCGCATGGAGAACACACTGGAGAGAGTTTTTATCCCGGTGTGACGAGATCCTGGCATTCTCCGATGATACGGCACAGTTATTTAAAAAGACTTATCCGTATCTGTGTCAGTTACATGTACTGCCGCACAAACCGCATTATGTGACGGCGCTGGATAAAAAGGCGAAGACGACAAAGACACTGAACATTGGTCTGCTCGGTGTGCTGTGTTATAAAAAAGGTCTGGATGTTGTCAAGGAGATGGTCAAAGAGATCGAGGCACAGAATCTGAATATCCGGATGAAGCTGATCGGTGTATCGGATGAAGAGATCGACAGTCCGGTATTCTCCTGTACGGGAAGATACACCAGAGATGAACTTCCGAGATTGACGATGGAAGAAGATATTGATCTGTTCTTTATCCCGTCCATCTGGCCGGAGACCTTCTCGTATACAACTTCCGAGATCATGTCCATGCATATGCCGGTTGCCGTATTCCCGATCGGTGCGCCGGTGGAACGTGTAAAATATTACGAAAAAGGTCTGGTTCTGAAAGAGACGGATGCAAAATCGGCTCTGAAAGAATTGCAGGAGTTTGCAGAACATACACTGCACTGTCAGGAGATGCCGGTGCGCGAAAAGAAGATCCTGTTTGTGGGCGAGGAAATCTCGTTTGCTTCCCGTTACCGGGTGGAACACTTCCGGGAACAGCTGCACTATCAGGGCTATGGATCTGATTTTTATCAGGCAGATGAGGTCGCAGACCTTGACTGGAGCGAGTACCGTGCGGTCGTATGTTACCGCTGCAGCCGGGAAGATGTGGTACGCGCGGTAGTGGAACAGGCGAAAAAAGTTGGATTAAAAGTATATTATGACATTGACGATCTGATCTTTGATTACGAAAAAATCTCTTATCTGCATTTCCTGACCGGAAGTGAGTATAAAGATTTCAAAAAGACAACAGAGCAGATCCATTCCTGTATGGAACTGTGTGACGGCTACTTTACCTCCACCCATACACTGGCGGGAGAGATCCGGAGCGAATTTTCGGGAAAACCGGTGGTGATCAACCGAAATTGTGCAAGCATGGAGATGCAGATCCTGTCCCATGATGCAGTGGAGCAGGTGGAAAAAGACACCGAACATATTTCCATCGGTTACTTCAGTGGATCGAAGACCCACGATCAGGATTTTGAGGTGGCGGAAGAGGCACTTCTGGAAGTGATGAAAGAACATCCGGAAGTACGCCTGAAGCTGGTCGGTGTGCTTTCAGACAGAAAAATGGAAAAATTCGGAAATAAAGTGGAAAAACTTCCGTTTATGGACTGGAAACAGTTACCGGCTGTCATGGCAGGTATCGATATCAACCTGATGCCTCTGGAGGACAGTATCTTCCATTGCAGCAAATCCGAGAATAAATGGATGGAAGCCGCACTGGTGAAAGTGCCGTCTGTGATGAGCAGAAACCGGGAGATGGAAGGCGTGATCGAAAACGGTGTGGATGGCTGGCTTTGTAGCGACAAAGAAGAGTGGAAAAAAGCACTCACCACATTGATCGAAGTGAAAACAGCCAGAGTGCAGATGGGCGAAAAGGCTCATGAAAAAGCGATGCGTCAGTATGTAACTCAGAATACAGGAAAAGATGCAAGAGAGGAATTACTATGCAGCGAGAAGTATTCGTAGTAGAAAAGGAAAGATTTGACCTTGCAGATGATAGAATCTATCATCTGCAGGGTACCTGGCCAAAGGAACATACCGCAGCAGCGGAGCTGGACGGGAAACCGCTGGAGGTAAATCTGAAGCAGCAGGAGCGCATCAGTGCCCTGGAGCGTTTTCAGGATCTGGATCTGGTGGATGCAGTCCGCATCCAGATGGAAATTCGGTTTCCGGAAAAGCTGGAACAGTATAAGAAGCTGGTGGTTTATGCGGTACAGGGTGGAAAAAAAGATGTCTGGTTTTCGATTCCGGTAAAACAGCTGATCCGAAGACAGGGCATGCCGCAGTATTTTATTGAGAGTTCTGAAGTTGACCGGAAACTCGGTATCTGCCGGGTGCGTGGATGGGCAGCTTATACGGAACCGTTGAAAGTATACCTGGAGAATTCCCGTGGAAACAGAATTCCATGTGAGATCCAGTATCTGAAACGTGTCGATGTGCAGAATCAGTATCCGGAGGCAGAGGTAGAAGAAAAATGCGGGTTCTTTTTTGAACTGCATTACCAGCAGCTGAAAGAATTTTATATTGTTTTTGAGGCGGGTTCGGTACAGGTGAGAAGACAGATCCATCTGCAGCCGGTACAGCTTGCCGCGGAAAAGATGAATGAATACTGCAAAAAGGGCAGCCGCTATCTGAAACTGCACGGACCGGTGGCACTTGCGGAAAAAGTGGTCGGAAAAGTGAAAAATAAAAACAAAGCCGCTGTGATCTATCAGAAATGGCTTCCGAAACATCTGCCGAGCAAAGCAGAACTCGAACGCCAGCGGCAGGAACGTTTTTCCTGGGAACCGACCTTCAGTGTGGTTGTACCGCTCTATAAAACACCGGAAAAATATCTCCGTGCACTGGTGGAATCCCTGCAGGCGCAGACCTACGGCAAATGGGAACTCTGCCTGTCTGACGGAAGCGGTGCAGATTCTCCGATCCGGGAACTGTTAAAACAGTTACAGAAGGAAGAGGGCAGAATCAGAGTCATCGATCATCAGGAACAGTTACAGATCTCAGAAAATACGAATGCTGCGATCGAGGCGGCAACGGGTGAGTTTGTGGTATTTGCCGATCACGACGACGAACTGACGGCACATGCGCTGTATGAGTGTGTGAAAGCACTGAATGAGAAACCGGAGACAGAGGTGCTGTATTCGGATGAAGATAAGATGACGATGGACGGACACAAGTTCTTCCAGCCGCATTTCAAACCGGATTATAACGTAGATCTGCTGTGTACGGTCAATTATATCTGCCATCTGTTTGTGGCAAAGAAAACACTGATCGACGAGGTTGGAATGTTACGCAGAGAATTCGACGGAGCGCAGGATTATGACTTTATCTTCCGCTGTGTGGAACATGCGGGAGCGGAAAAGATCCATCATGTTCCGAAGATCCTGTATCACTGGCGCTGCCATGAAGATTCCACATCAGAGAATCCGGAGAGCAAGCTGTATGCGTTTGATGCGGGACAGCGGGCGGTGCAGGCGCACTACGACCGGATTGGTGTGAAAGTGGAAGTGAGCAAGGGAGAGTTCCTGGGACTCTACCGGACAAAATTCCTGCGGGATTATGATCCGCTGATTTCCATCATTATCCCGAACAAAGATCATATCGATGATCTGAAACGGTGTATCGATTCGATCGAGGAGAAGTCCACGTATAAAAACTACGAGTATATTATCGTAGAGAACAACAGTGAAGAGAAAGAAACCTTTGCGTATTACCAGCAGCTTGAGGCAGTCAATTCGAAAGTACATGTGGTGTATTATAAAGGGCACTTTAACTACTCTGCGATCAACAATTTCGGTGTGCAGTATGCAAAAGGAGAGTATTTCCTGCTGTTAAATAACGATACGGAAATTATCAATGAGGACTGTCTGGAGGAGCTGCTTGGCTACTGTACCAGAGAAGATGTGGGTGCTGTGGGTGCGCGGCTGTATTATGAAGATGATACGATCCAGCACGCCGGTGTGGTCATCGGTTTCGGTGGAATCGCCGGACACTGTTTCGTACAGCAGAAGCGTGGATTTACCGGATACTGTCACCGGATCATCTGTGCACAGGATTACAGTGCGGTAACGGCGGCGTGTATGATGGTAAAACGGAAAGCGTTTGAGGAAGTCGGTGGTTTGAGCGAAGAACTGCAGGTGGCATTTAACGATATTGATTTCTGTATGAAACTTCGACAGGCAGGATATCTGATCGTGTATAATCCATATGCGGAACTGTACCATTACGAATCCAAATCCAGAGGACTTGAAGATACACCGGAAAAAGTGGCAAGATTCAATCAGGAGATCGCCACTTTCGAGAAACGCTGGCCGGAGATTTTAAAGAACGGCGATCCGTTCTACAATCCGAACCTGACCCTGGACAGCCAGGATTTCTCACTGAAACGGTTATAAGGAGCAAAAGAAAAGCGGGTGCATGGTGGAAATGTACCTGCTTTTTTGAAAAAACAAAATAGGTGGAAAAATGAATATAAAAAATTTATGGGACAAATACAGAGACATTCTTCCCTATGGTGTCTTCGGTGTCCTAACAACGATTGTCAATATTGGAACCTACTGGTTCTTTGCCCATCCGGTGGGAGGTTCGGTGATGGTCAGTACGGTTCTGGCATGGATCGCATCGGTACTGTTTGCCTATCTGACCAACCGGAAATGGGTTTTTCACAGTGAGGCGCGGACAGGAAAAGAAGTGGGGAAAGAGATCGTTTCTTTCTTCTCCTGCCGGCTGGCTACCGGGGTACTGGACTGGGTGTGCATGTTTGTCTTTGTGGATCTGTGTGGATGGAATGATGTGCTGATCAAGTGTGTGGCAAATGTGCTTGTGATCGTGCTGAATTATGTGACAAGTAAACTGGTTATTTTCAGGCATAAAGGGTGAATGAATGAAAAAAGCAGGAAATGTAGGAAAAAAAGAATATGCGGTATGGATCTTTGTGTTTGCGGTTTTTGTGTTTTACCTTGCCTGGGCGCTGGCGGCACCGTTTGATGCATCACCGGATGAGAGTATGCGTTACCAGATCGTGGAGTTTATTGCAAAGCACGGAAGTCTGCCGGACGGCAGAGATCCGGAAATCCGCAATGCCAACTGGGGCATCTCCTATGCGTTTAACCCGATCCTTCCGTACATGGCGGGGGCAGTCCTGGTAAAAATCGTACAGCTGTTTACAGCAAGTTTCCGGGCAACTGTGATCGCTGCGCGTATGGTGAATGTTCTTTTGGGAGGCGGAATGGCATGGTTTACCTGGAAAATCGGGGAACTGATGTTTCGGCGGAAAGAAGCGGGAAGATTTTTTGCGGTTCTGGTATGTTTTCTTCCGGGCACGTGCTTTCTGTTCTCGTATATCAATACGGACGGGCTGGCACTGTTTACCACAGCTTGGATCCTGTACGGCTGGTGCAGGGCGTGTAAGGAAGGATGGAGTCTTTCGGTCTGTATCCAAATGGGAATTGCGATGGGACTGTGCATGCTGTCGTATTACAATGCCTATGGATATCTGCTGATGAGTGCGGTATTTTTTGTCGGCTGTATGATGAAATGCCAGGAACAGAAATGGGACTGGAAACAGATGATGAAGAAAGGCTGTCTGATGCTGGGAATCGTCTTTCTGGTGGCAGGATGGTGGTTTATTCGCAGCGGGATCCTGTATGACGGAGATTTTCTGGGAATGAAAACTTCCTCGATCTATGCGGAAAAATACGCGATCGATGAGTTAAAACCTTCGAACCGGGTGCTTCCGGTCAATATGGACATGAGTGTTCTGGATATGATGCTCTGGGTGCCGGGAAGCTGGCAGCACAACTGGCTGGTTACGGTACTGGTAAGTTTTGTCGGAACGTTCGGGCATCTGGATATCTTCATGCCGTATCTGTGGAGTAAACTGTATCTGCTTGTGTTTACTGTGGGAATCCTCGGAAACCTCTGGAAACTGCGCTGGGACTTTGATGTGGCAACCGAATTTATCAGAAAAGCGAAAAAAGCCGATGGGGATGGAGTGACGGTCACAGAGGTTTGGAGAAAAAATAAAAAATGGAATGTGCGAAACTGGATGCATATCTGTATGGCGGTCGCGATGGTGATACCTGCCGGTCTGCTGGTATATTATGCGTATGCCAGTGATTTTCAGGCACAGGGGCGGTATATGATGCCGATGGTATTTCCGTTTTTGTATTTTGTGACACTTGGCTATGAGAACTGGCTGGAGAAGCTGACAGGAAAAGAAAAGATCAAAATGTGGATCAGTAGAGGCGGACAGGCGATAGCCGTGCTCTCCGCATTGTTGACATACTTTCTGGTATATCGGGCTGCTTACTGATGTACGCTCGAAGTAACTACTGAAAAACGGAGGTTACAGAACATTATTTTTGGTTCTGTAACCTCCGTTTTTTGCTATTGGTTGAAGCAAAAATCAGTCCTGGGACTGACTGCACCGAAACAGTGAAAATTCATCATTCTGCCAGATACAGGTAAAGCTTTCCGGCAGTGTGTTCTCCGGAAGTGTTCGGGTATATAAGACAAGATAGTCAATACCGGACGATTGCATCTGCTGTTCAATCTGTGCTGCATCCCAGTGACAGTCCTCGTACAGTGGCGTATAGAGCTGTGTCTGCAGGCTGCTGTACTCCGCGGCTTTTTTGTTTACTTCAAACGTACCGCTGGAATAGCGGTTGATGAATGTGGCGATATCGCCGCAGTATTCCCGGATTCCATAGGAAATTTCTTCCGGAAGAAATAATGTTTTGGAAGAATCTGTGCCGACATCCGCATGGATGGCATCGGCAATCTGTACGCTCCGGGAATCCAGCTTGTATGGATTTTCACGAAGCTCCCAGGTTCCGTTTTCAAAAACAGAACTGCCACAGGAGAAAATAAGCGTGGCGGCAACCGATACGGCAAGGACCCGTTCCCGGTTACTGACACATTTTTCTGCCAGGAGGATCATCGCGATCACCATAGTCAGGGGAATGTGAAGTAACCAGAAGATTCTCCAGTATACCGCTGTTCCGGTGACCAGCTGCGCAACGGGAGTGATGGCAGCGGGATTGGCAAAGGTAAGAAACAGGATCAGTGTCGGATAGACAATGACCTGTCGGATCCGTTTCATGGAAAAAAGCAGGACAATGAGCAGAGCGGCTATAAAGCCGATCAGAAAGATCCCCCGGCTGTTCAGAAAACGTGTAAACAGCTGATCAAAATAAGAGAGGGTATCCACGCCCTCGGTCACCTGCTCCTGTACCGAAACGGTATCCGCACTTCCGGTGTAGATCAGCACCAGTTTCGTCAGTACCCATGGGAGAACGCCCAGAATGGGCAGGCAAAGCATGGCGGAAGAACGAAACTTCCGTTCCGAAATACTTTTTCCCGCCCAGAGGCAGAAATACAGGATCGGGTAGAGATATACGGCAACTGTCGTTGTGCCAAAACCGGCTAAGAGAATCAGCCAGAGGAACACAACCTCACGAAATGATATCTTTTCGGAAAGTTCCAGGAACGCCAGAATCATAATCGGAAGGAAGATGGCTACGAAAAATGATTTTCCCTGCCAGATCCGCTGTAACAGGAACGATCCGCTTCCATAGATCGTAGATCCGCCATACAGGTTGATGATGCTGTAAAGAAGGCAGAACTCCAGGTGGAGCGAACGGCTGACTTTTCTGGCAATTGCGCGGATGACCGCATAGTGGCATACGATGGCAAAGACCGGCCAGACCGTATGAGCCAGAAAGGCGATATTTACACCGAAAACGTTGTGGATCAGTGCATAAAGGATCTCAAAACTCACCAGTGCGTACTGATTGGAAGCAGAAAAACCGGCAAGACCGGAAGATGGTTCCACGGTTCCGACGGAGCCGGTGAAAGCAAAGGTATTTGCCTGTGCCAGATAATAGCTGTCATCAATATCCGTATGCTGGAACAAAACAACGTAACTGATCTGCCAGACAATCATTACAAGGAAGAGCAGAAACAGTAGAAGATGATACCGGTCAGCTGCGAAGGTCCGTAACTGTCCGGTAATCCGTTTTTTGTTTTTTCTGAGATACTTCAGAGTGACCGGAACAGCAAAACAAAAGCAGATGCCGTAGAAAACGGTCAGTGCAAGGAGCAGATACCGGATATTCCATCCCAACAGCATAAACGGGGTGGCAAACAGATAAAAGGACGCAAAGAAAACAATGAGTCCAGTGACGAACAGGTGACGATCCGAGGGCTTCCCGGAAAGGTTTCGAAACGTAATTCCCAGTACAAGGCAGATGCACCATAGCAGCAGGGGAATGGCAACAATAGCGATCATAAGCCCTCCCCGGACCCGGAAAGATCCGTATCCGCCGGATATACCGGCATCTGGTTGCGATAAAGAACTTCATTTCCATCGTCATCCGGTATGATCATGGTGGTAAAAAATTCCTCTGTCACCTGATCCAGTTCTTTCCTGGACGGACAGGAGATATAGTACAGCGCCACATAAGGATTCGGTCCGTGGGCGATGACAGATTCTCCTTCATGATAAAAAATCCATGGCTTTTTCACTGCCGGATGAGATGCCAGTTTCTGCGGAACGGAAAGATCACGAATCGGTAACAGACGCCCCTGAAAATACAGGACTGCGCCGTGGCAGACCGGCTTTCGTGGATCGTGCTGAGCCAGCATCTGTTCCAGCGCAGGAACATCATACAGATAATTTAACAGCAGATCTTCGATGGAGAATCCGTATACCATATCGGTGAGTTCATGTTCGTATCCGAAGAAACGGGCGGCAATCTCACAGACCTGGATACCGCTTTCTGGTTTCCAGAAAAACTGCATGGATAAAGCGCCTTCTTTCTGACCGGTTCGGTCGGCGTAGCGCTGTAAAAGATCGGCTGCCGGAGAAACCACCTGCTCGTAGAGGCAGGATGGATAGACATTTCTGGTGCTGATCGGGATCTCACCCGGTCCGATGTCGGTTTTTTCGCGGTCTGCGATGCTGATCACATGGACGTTTCCTTTATGTACCCAGGTCATCATATTGAATTCGTACCCGTCGTTGTACTCTTCCACAAGAATCTCCGGAAGATCGGTAAAGGAAGCGGTTTCTGTGATCGCCTGTTTCAGTTCTTCGAGATTGTGTACCACATAGATGCCGCGGGATCCGTATTTATCCAGTGGTTTTGTCACCAGCGGAAAATGCAGGTGAGAGATCAGCTCCGGAGCAAATCCAGTGGTTGGGATCTTCGCAAAACCGGGAGAGGGAAGACCGAGTTCTTCGAGCAGTCCCCGGGTGGCGGATTTGTCGCGATACCAGGGAAGCTGTTCCGGGTTCAGATAGCAGGGAAGACCGGCTTTCGCGGAAATCTTCACCATACATTCCAGCAGAAGATCGGAAAACGAGGTGAGGATGCCATCCACCTGTTTTTCTTTGCAGAGAGCGGCGATCCGGTCCGTATCGGTGACCGGGATCACATAAGATTCGTCGGCAAAGGCACGTGCCGGACCGTCCGGGTAGCCGTCGCAGACGATGGTATAGATACCCCGGGCTCTGGCTTTCTGCACCAGCTGTTCAAATTCCCCGAGGGTTCCAAGAATCAGTAAGCGTTTGTTCATAATAATCCTTTCTTCTAAGGTTCCAGTGCATGGATCACATCGGCGATCCGCTGCATCTCTTCTTTCCCGTAACGCTGGTCACAGGGGAGCGGGAGAATATCTGCCGCCCACTGATATTCGTAAGAGTCGGGCGCACAGTCCCGGATCACGTTGGACCAGTTGGTTGGAACAAAGATTTTTTCTTTCGCCAGCGCTTTTCGCAGCGCAATCCCGTTTTTATGATAATACGGATAGGCGAAAGGTCCGTCCGGTATCACGCGGGTAAACGGTGACTCGGAGGGGAGCAGTTCTTTCAGAAAAGCGTAATTTTCATTTCGTTTCTGACGGATCTGTTCGTAGTCGATCGCTTTTAACAGGTTCTGCGTCAGGCGGGACATTGTGCGGATCTCCATCTGGTGATAGGTCGCTGCGTTGTCTAACATTTTCTGATAATACGTTCCGGCATCTTTTTCGAAGCGGCCGAGAATATGTCCCATACGTTTTGCGGAGACGTCCTGCTCCTTTTCGGCAGTGAGCGTGGCATCTGTGGAAAGATAGGCGCCGTCACTCAGCCCGAAAAATTTCCGGCAGGAATACAGAGTATCCACACCGGGAAGCGGACGCTGGTAAAAAGCGTGGGTGTGATCCACGATGATATTTTCATAGTGTTTTTTATAATACAGAATCTTTTCATCCGTCAGCTGTCCGTAATAATTGACCAGATAGAGGTACTCCCCGGTATGCAGGGAAAGGTCAGGGGGGAGAACCGGTGCAAGATCTTTATCCAGCGGATAGAAGATCACATGGGTTCCCTGTCTTTCACAGGCATCGATCACGGAGTCACAGAGGAAAAACGGAAGATAGAGTGTCTCAATCTTACGGGATTCCAGCAGCCAGCAGAGGGCTGTACGGCCAAGATTCACTTTTACAAGATCAGGATAATATTCTTTCCCGTGGAAAACTTCCAGTTCCAGATATCCACCAATTTCCTGTTTCATACAATCCTCCTGTCAGACATCTTTTCTTCGGATGACATAATGCGGCATTTTCTTGGATTCGTTCAGAATATTCATCAGATAAATCCCCATGATTCCGATGGAAAGCAGAGTGATACCGAAGAATGCCAGCAGTACGAGCATCAGGGAAGTCCAGCCTTCCACGGAGACACCGTAGAGGAAATACCGGATCAGGAAGAAAATTCCGAGTCCCACACTGACCAGAAAACTGCAGATACCGAAATCACGAACCAGAAGCAGCGGGAAGGCTGAGTGGGAAGTGATATCGTAGAGCAGATCTTTGACCAGGCGGCGGAAAGAATAACCGCTTTTTCCGTAGGCTCTCGCATCATGGTGCACCGGTACATTGATGATCCGGTTGGAACTTAACACCAGAAGGTTGCCGATCTGTGGAAGATAGGTGTTTGTCTGCAACATGGCTTCCACGAGGAACCGGCGGATCAGACGGAAACTGGTGATCTGCAGATCCGGGTCTTTTCCGAGCATCTTGGAGGTAGCCCAGACAGAGACTTTGGTTCCGAGCCGGCGGATCGGTCCGTGCTTTCTTCCCTCGTAACTTGCGATGATGACATCCACATCGTCCCGTTCTTTGATGGTGTTGATCAGTTTCGGGATCTCTTCCGGCGGATGCTGAAGATCGTCATCCATGGTGATGATGAAATCTCCCTCCGCATGGGAAAATCCACACAGGAGAGCTGGATGCTGTCCGAAGTTTCTCGCCATCTGGATGATCTTTACGCGGGAATCCTTCTGCCGCAGTTCTTCCATGATCTGGTAGGAACGGTCTTTGGAACCGTCATCCACAAGGATCAGTTCAAACGGTTCCTGCACGGTTTCGCGGAAGACTTTCTCGAGACGTGTATAAAGTTCCGTTAAGGTATGTTCCGAATTATACACCGGAACAACAACAGAATATAAACTCATAGTATCTTGTGTTTCCTTTCTTAAAGGGTTGTTTTCTGTGCTTCATCATATCATTTTCAATCCCTTATTTCAAGGTTTTCCGGGGAAACGGCTCACCTTGACAAGGGATTTTACAACAGATATAATGGTGCAAGATCAAAGCACGTAAAAGGCGGGGAGGAACAGTTTTGCAGTACAGAGAATACGATACGGAAATATTGAATCGAATCAAGGATGTGGAAAAACAGATTTTATGCAAATATATCGAAATCTGTGAAAAATATCATCTGCGCTATTTCGTGGCGTTCGGAACGCTGCTCGGAACGGTGCGGCATAAGGGATTTATTCCCTGGGACGATGATATTGATGTGGGAATGCCGAGAGAAGATTATGAAAAATTCCTTCAGATCGCACAGAAAGAATGCGGGGAAGAGTATTTTCTTCAGACTGTCGATACGGATCCGGAGTATCATCTGTATTTTGCAAAGTTGCGTATGAATCACACCCGTTTTGTGGAAAACAGTCTGCAAAAGGCGGGAAGCGTTACCGGATTCTATATTGATATCTTTCCTTATGATGAGATCTCGGATGATGAGGCAGAGATGGAAAAACAGCTGAACCGGGCGGTGCGCTGGGGGATGATCCTGAGTATCTATAAGGTTAAAGAGCCGCAGATCGGTCAGTACGGACCGGCAAAAGATTTTGTGATGCGCTCCATCTGGCATATTCTGCACGGGGGGATGCATCTTTGCGGGATCTCTGCAAAGACGGTCTGGAAAAAGTGCAACCAGGCATTTATGCAGAAACCGGAGAAGGGAAGTTCCCGGATGACAACCTTTGCCGCAGATGCAAAAAAATGGATCATTGAGAAAAAAGAGATCGAACAGCTGGTGGATGTGCCGTTTGAGGATATCACCGTGAAGATTCCAGGCGGATACGATGCCATTCTTACCAGATGTTACGGAGATTATATGAAACTTCCGGATGAAAAAGACAGGGTAAACCATATGCCTGTAGAGATCCAGTTTCCGGGAGAAGAGGTAATGACATTTGGAAAATGAAAAGAAAGCACCTATCAGAGTATCGGTGATCGTTCCGGTCTATAACGCGGAAAGCTATCTTCGCACATGCCTGGATTCGATTTTACAGCAGACACTTGAGGATATTGAAATCCTTGCGGTAGATGACGGAAGCAAAGATCACTCAGCGGAGATACTGAGAGAATATGAAAAAAACTATCCGGATACGATCCATGCGATCTATCAGGAAAACCAGGGGCAGTCAGTGGCGCGAAACCATGCACTGGCGATGGCGTCCGGAGAGTTCGTGGCGTTTGTGGACAGCGACGATTACATAGGAAAAGATTTTCTGAAGAAAATGTATGACACCGCCATAGAACAGAAGTCGGACATGGTGATGTGCAATTATACCAAGGTGACGGAGCAGGGCGAGATCATTCAGAAGTATGAGATCAATTATCAGGAAAACGGGATCCGGATCCCGTCGTATCTTTGCTGTAACCGTCTGGTTCGAAGACAACTGTTTGACACCTGGAAGATCCGCTTCCGGGAAGGCGTGATCTGCGAAGATATTCCGCTGATCTTAAAACTGGAAGCTGTTGCCGCAAACATTCAGACCATCGGGGACGGAGAATATTATTACCGTGCGAATCCCCAGTCGACAACCTCGACGATCAAAAACCGGAAACTGGAGATGCGGCAGCTGCCTTTCGGAGAGCTGCGGGATGCCATCACATTTTGTACAGATAAAGAGCATCCGATGGATCCGTTAAAACTGGAATTTTTTATCTGCCGGATCATGACAAGCCTGTTGTTTGACACGGGAAGAGGATGCCGCAAAGAGGTGAAAGACGGAATGTGCCGGGAAGTACAGGAGATTATGAAGAACTGTTTCCCGAAATGCTATAAAAATCCTTATATAAAAGTGGGATATTTTCACCAACTTCCGGCGGTACAAA
The DNA here is from genome assembly GCF_004123145.1 of Blautia faecicola. NCBI lineage: Bacteria > Bacillati > Bacillota > Clostridia > Lachnospirales > Lachnospiraceae > Blautia > Blautia faecicola. Next base: position 932,533 of record NZ_SDKC01000001.1, read on the forward strand.
AGATCGGACCGTGGATTTTTGTGTGTGCACTCCGGGTACACGGACTGAAACTTCTGGCGAAACTGATAGGCTGAACAAAAAGGAAAAAATATGGAAGAAAAAAAAGTATCAATACAAAAGAGCATTATCTGGAACTCGGCGGGAAGTATGGTATATCTGATCACGCAGTGGCTGATCAGTGTACTGGTAGTCCGGCTCTCCGGTGTGGAAACGGCGGGAGTCCTGACCCTTGCCATGTCGGTCAATAACGTATTTTACAGCATCGCCATGCAGGGGATCCGCAATTATCAGGTATCGGACATGAAAGAAAAATACACTTCCGGTATCTATGTGAGCAGCCGTCTGATTATCTGTATCCTCTCGTTCCTGGCGTGTGGGGGTTATGCACTGATCGCCGGATACAGCTACGGATCGAGTCTGTGTATCGTTGCCTACTGCCTGTTTAAGATGGCGGAGGCGTTCTACGATGTCTATGCCGGAATTTGTCAGAAAAAATGGCGGATGGACTGGATCGGAAAATCCTGGCTGGTGAAAGGACTTCTTTCTTTTGCGGGATTTGTGGTGGTACTGGCAGTGACGCAGAGTCTGCTGGCAGCTATTCTTGCCATGGCGCTGGTCTCCTGGCTGGTGATCTTTTTCTATGATATTCCACGGGCAAAGAAGCTGGATACCATAAAGATTCATCTGAAAGAGAAAAAAAATATAACGTTGATGGCGGAATGTTTTCCGCTGTTATGTTACCAGACCATGGCATCCGTTATTCCGACGATCCCGCGTCTTGTGATGGAAAAACTTCTGGGAGGTGCGGCACTCGGTATCTACGGATCGGTTTCCGCACCGACGATGATCGTCCAGATGGGAGCGTCTTATGTATTTAACCCGTTTATCACGCTGTTTGCCGAACAGTACAGCAGTGGAAATATCCGGGATTTCTGGAAAACTTTTCGCAAATGCATGGCAGCGATCGCACTGATCAGCGTTGTCGCCCTTGGTGGCGGAAAGATCCTCGGACACTGGGGGCTGGAACTTCTGTACGGGGATGAGGTGGCAGCGCATGAAGATCTGTTGCTTCCTCTCATCGGCTGTACGATTCTGACCGCCATCGTGTGGTTTTTATGTGCGCTGCTTACGGTAGTAAGAGAGATCAAAGGACTGGTGATCTGCAATGTGATCATACTTCCGGTCAGCTATTTCGGCGCCTATCCGCTGATCCGCCAGTTTGGGATGCAGGGAGGAAGTATTTCCCTGGCGGTGAGTTATCTGATCGAGATCGTCGCACTCTGGATCTGGCTGTTACGGAAAGTCAGACAGAGGGAGAAACAACATATGGAAAAATAAGAAAAAGTGCCTGTTTTCGGCACTTTTTTGATCGTAAGAAAAGTATTCTTGAAGCGAAAGTATAAGAATGGTATAATAAGATGATATGGTATCGTCTGTAAAGAGGATATACAAAAAGAACAAAAGGAAAAAACGATGGAAAAAGTAAAGAATTACATACAGCTTCACCTGAATATTCTGCTGTTTTCGCTGACCAGTGTATTTTCCAAGATGGCGTCCGTTCAGTATAATAAGCACGGGCTGGGAAGTATCTGGCTTTATGTGTTTCTGGCACTGATGATCGGAAACTGCGGGATCTATGCCATTGCATGGCAGCAGGTGATAAAGAAGTTCTCCCTGTCCACAGCGTATGCAAACAAGAGTGTGTACCTGTTATGGTCGCAGATCTGGGCAGTGGTGATCTTTCATGAAAATCTGTCGGCGCAGAATATTATCGGAATCCTGGTAGTACTCGCCGGCGTATGGGTGGTGCAGCGCTATGAATAGAATGTTTATGTTACTGATGCTGGCAGGCACATTTTTTACTGCCATCTCCCAGGTACTCTTAAAACAGAGTGCCAATAAAAAATACAGCAATCCGCTGCTGGAATATCTGAACTGGCGGGTGATCGTGGCGTACGGGATCTTTTTCGGCGTATTGCTTCTGAACACCTGGTGTTATACGAAAGTGGATATGCGTTTCGGGCCGGTGATCGATACTGCGGCGTATGTATTTGTACTGATCTTTTCAAGATTGATTCTGAACGAGAAGATCACAAAAGGAAAACTTGTCGGAAATCTGCTGATCATAGCAGGAATTTTGATTTATACGATGTGAGATACCAGAGGCAGAAGTACGGAACAATCCGGTATCAAAGAAAAACAATAAACAGGAGTGAGAAGAGTGAGAATCAGTTTTAACCGCCCACCGTTTGTGGGAAAAGAAACAGAGTATATTAAAGAAGCCGTAGAAAAAAACGGTATGATCTGCGGAGACGGTCCGTTTACAAAAAAATGTTCCGAGTGGATGAAGGACAGGTTTCAGACGAAAAACGTATTGCTGACAACTTCCTGTACGCATGCACTGGAGATGGCGGCATTTCTGGCGGATATCCAGCCAGGAGATGAAGTGATCATGCCGTCGTATACGTTTGTATCCACCGCGGATGCTTTCGTTTTGCGGGGCGCTACCTGTGTGTTTGTGGATATCCGCCCGGATACGATGAATATCGATGAGACAAAAATCGAGGAAGCGATCACAGAGAAGACGAAAGCAATCGTGCCGGTGCATTATGCCGGTGTCAGCTGTGCGATGGATGAGATCATGGCAATCGCGAAAAAATACAATCTGAAAGTGGTGGAAGATGCCGCGCAGGGAGTGAATGCTTTTTATAAGGGAAAAGCACTGGGAACGATCGGTGATTTCGGATGCTACAGTTTCCATGAGACCAAGAATTATTCCATGGGAGAGGGTGGTGCGATTCTCTTTCAGGATGACAAATATCTGGAACCGGCGGAAATTTTACGGGAAAAGGGAACGAACCGCAGCCAGTATTTCCGTGGACAGATCGACAAATATACCTGGGTGGGCTATGGTTCTTCTTACCTGCCAAGCGATATGAATGCCGCCTATCTGTGGGCGCAGCTGGAAGTGGCAGATAAGATCAATGACAAGAGACTGTCTATCTGGAACTTCTATCACGAAGAACTGAAAGAACTGGAAGACAGAGGAGTGCTGGAACGCCCGTATATCCCGGAATATGCAACACACAATGCCCATATGTATTACATCAAAGTAAAAGATCTGAAGGTGCGGACAAAACTTCTGGCATATCTGAAACAGCGCGGGATCCTGAGCGTCTTTCATTATGTACCGCTTCACACGGCAACTGCAGGAAAGAAATTTGGAAGATTCCACGGCGAGGATGTCTACACGACAAAAGAGAGCGAACGGCTGTGCCGTCTGCCGATGTATTACAGCCTGTCTCTGGAAGAAGCGGCGGAAGTGGTAAAAGCACTGAAGGAATTTACGGAGTATGAGACAATAGAAGGAAGATAAAAGGCAGATAAACGGCAACAGAAAGGAGTATCGATGAGTTCAGGAAACTGGATGCGTTATCTGAAAAAGATAAAACCGTATACGATCAAAAAGGGGTTTCGTTATCTGAAACATTACGGACCGAAGGAGTTCTGGGTGCGCCTGTGCGAGCGGATGGAACCGGAAGAAGTGCCTTACGGACCATGGTTTGAAAGCCATAAACCAACGGAAAAAGAACTGGAAGCACAGAGAAAGAAACAGTGGAAAAAACAGCCGCTGATCAGTGTGGTTGTCCCGGCATATAAAACGCCTGAAAAATTCCTGCGGGAAATGATCAAATCTCTGGAGGCGCAGACCTACACAAACTGGGAACTGTGTATCGCCAATGCAAGTCCGGAAGACACAGCGATGGCGGAAGTGCTCCGGGAGTACACCGGGAAAGATGCCAGAGTAAAAGTGGAAGATCTGAAAGAAAATCTCGGAATCGCGGAAAATACGAATGCCGCGATGGAGATGGCAGTCGGGGAATTTACCGGGCTGCTCGATCATGACGATCTGCTGGCACCGCAGGCACTCTACCGGATCGTGGAGGCGTTGAATCAAAGTTCAGAAGAGCCGGACGTTTTTTATTCGGATGAGGATAAGGTGACAACGGATCTGAGCGAACATTTTCAGCCGCATTTCAAACCGGATTTTAATATCGATCTGTTAAGATCCAATAATTATATTACACATTTCTTTGTGGTGAGAACGAATCTGATCCGTCAGGTTGGCGGGTTCCGCAGAGAGTATGACGGTGCGCAGGATTATGATTTCATCTTCCGGTGTACGGAGGCGGCGAAACACATCTGCCACATCCCGGAAGTGCTGTATCACTGGCGGACGCATCAGGCATCTACGGCGGACAATCCGGCAAGCAAGATGTATGCGTTTGACGCGGGAAAACGTGCCATCGAAGCGCATCTGAAACGACAGGGTGTGGAGGGAACCGTGAGCCATACGAAAGACCTTGGTTTCTATCAGGTGGAATATCCGGTACAGGGAAATCCGCTGGTGTCCATCCTGATTCCGAACAAAGATCAGAAAGATACGTTGAAACAGTGTCTGGACTCCGTATTTTCTAAGACTGCATATGCCAATTATGAAGTGATCATCATAGAGAATAACAGCCAGGAGAAAGAAACCTGGGAATACTATGAAGAACTGAAGCAGCGGGACAACGTAAAGATCGTGACCTGGGAATCCGGATTTAACTATTCGGCGATCAATAATTTCGGAGAAAAATCGGCCTCCGGAGAGTATCTGCTGTTTTTAAATAATGATGTGGAAGTGATCAATCCGCATTGGATGGAAGAACTGCTGGGAAACTGCCAGCGAAAAGAAGTGGGGATCGTGGGAGCAAAATTGTATTACCCAGACGATACGATCCAGCATGCGGGAACGATCATCGGAATCGGCGGGATCGCCGGTCATGCCTTTTTAAATATGCCGCGTTCGCGAAGCGGTTACCTGCACAAGGCATCTTTGCAGATGGATTTGAGTGCGGTGACAGCGGCATGCATGATGATGAAACGGTCTGTATTTGAAAGCCTGGGTGGATTTGAAGAAAAACTTGCGGTGGCTTTTAACGATGTGGATCTGTGTTTGCGCTGTGTGAAAGCCGGCTATCTGGTGGTTTACAATCCGAAAGTGGAACTGTATCATTACGAATCCAAATCCAGAGGATCGGAGGACAGCGAAGAAAAGGTGCGCCGGTTCCAGCAGGAGACCGAATTTATGCGGACCCGATGGATCGATCTGCTAAAACAGGGAGATCCCTATTACAATAAAAACCTTACTCTGAGCAAATGGAATTATTCCCTGCGGGCGTAAGGAAGGAGATACGATGAAAAAGATAACCGTTGTGATTCCCAACTTTAACGGGATGCAGTATGTGGAACGTTGTCTGGACAGTCTGGAGAGACAGACATTTTCCGATTTTGATGTGATTTTTGTGGACAATGGTTCCGTGGATGGAAGCAGAGAACTGACCGAAGAAAAATACCCATGGGTGAAGGTGATCGCGCTGGCGGAAAACACCGGGTTCTGTAAGGCGGTAAATCTCGGAATCGAGGCGACACAGACACCGTATGTGGTGTTGTTAAACAATGATACCGAGGCGGAACCGGATTTTCTGAAAGAGCTGTATCTTGGAATTGAAAGAAAAAAGAACGCTTTTTCCGGGGCAGCGCGGATGCTGCAGTTTCATGACCGGGGAAAGATGGATGACGCCGGGAATTATTATAACTGCCTTGGCTGGGCATTTGCTCTGGGAAAAGGAAAACCGGAAGAAAATTATCTGAAAGAGCGGAAAATATTTGCCTCCTGCGGGGGAGCGGCGATTTACCGGACGGAACTGGTAAAGAAACTCGGCGGATTTGACGAGGAGCATTTTGCTTATCTCGAAGACATCGATCTCGGATACCGGGCGCAGATCGCCGGGTACAAAAACTGGTATCTGCCGAAAGCAGGGGTGTACCATGTGGGAAGCGGAACTTCCGGCTCCCGCTACAATCAATTCAAGATCCGATATTCTTCGAGAAATAATATCTATATGCTTTATAAAAACATGCCCCTTTTGCAGATCCTTCTGAACCTGCCGTTTCTGATCCTGGGATTTGGCACGAAACTGGTGTTCTTTGCCACGAAAAAGTACGGACGGGAATATGCCGCGGGAATCAAGAATGGATTTTCCCTGTGCAAGAAAGAAAAAAAAGTACCGTTTTCCTGGAAACATCTGCCAAATTACGCAAAGATCCAGTTGCAATTATGGATCAATGTGATCCGGAGATTTGGATAGGGGAGGCATACGGGAACGTAAGTTTTGTTGACAGGAAAATGCTTCCTGACTATAATATGTAAGAAAAGTGTAAGTTAATTAATAAAATGTTTGGTTGAGCTTTTTGGGGTTCCGTATTATAGTAATATGGTAAACAGAAAGGGATACCGAAAACGATTAAAAGGTGAAAAATATTGATTAAAGATAATCAGAAGTACTTTAATCGTATGCACGTAGTGATAGATGCCGTTGTGATCATCATTTCCTATCTGGCGGCATGGTTATTAAAATTCGTGGGTCCGTTTTCCGGCGATGCGGTCAGGAGCTTGTCTTTTGAGTGGTATATGACAGCACTGTTTGGAATTGTCCCTGTTTATCTGATTCTGTATTATGCATTTAATTTGTATACACCCAAACGGGTACAGGGACGCAGGCTGGAATTTTCCAACATTGTAAAAGCGAATACAGTGGGACTCCTGTTGTTGATCGGCGGCATCTATGTGTTGCTCAAAGAGATCAACTTTTCCCGTGACATGTTGTTTTACTTTTATTTTATCAACATGTGTCTGGAAGAACTGGTTCGTATGGCGATCCGCTATCTGTTGCGGGATATCCGCAAGAGAGGACTGAATCAGAAGCATATCTTACTGGTTGGTTACAGCAAGGCAGCGGAAGGATATATCGACCGGATCCTGGAAAATCCGCAGTGGGGTTATCAGATTCGGGGAATCCTCGATGACAATGTGGAAGCGGGAACTACGTACCGCGGAATTAAAGTACTTGGAAGAATTGCTAATCTGATGGTGATCTTACCGGAAAACCGGCTGGATGAGATCGCGATCACTTTGGGACTGAGTGAGTATTACCGGCTGCAGGAAATTGTGGCAATGTGTGAAAAGTCAGGAGTTCATACGAAGTTTATTCCTGATTATAACAATATCATTCCGACAAAACCGTATACGGAAGATTTACTGGGACTTCCGGTCATCAATATCCGGTATGTGCCACTGACCAATACGTTCAACGCGGTGGTGAAACGGCTGATGGATATCTTCGGATCGCTGGTTGCAATCATCCTGTTTTCTCCGGTGATGCTGTTTGCCGTGATCATGATCAAACTGACGTCTCCGGGACCGTTGATCTATAAACAGGAGCGGGTGGGACTTCACAATCATACGTTTATGATGTACAAGTTCCGTTCGATGGAAGTACAGTCAAAGGAAAGTGAAAAGAAGGCATGGACCGTGAAAAACGATCCAAGAGTGACCGGAATCGGAAAACTGATGCGAAGGACGAGTATCGATGAACTGCCACAGCTGTTCAACATCCTGAAAGGGGATATGAGTTTGGTGGGACCAAGACCGGAGCGTCCGTTTTTCGTGGAAAAATTCAGGGAAGAAATTCCGAGATATATGGTGAAACATCAGGTACGTCCGGGTCTTACCGGCTGGGCACAGGTGAACGGATACAGGGGCAATACCTCGATCCGGAAACGAATCGAATACGACCTGTATTACATCGAAAACTGGTCGATCGGACTGGATATAAAGATTATTTTGCTGACATTTTTAAAAGGCTTTATCAACAAGAATGCGTATTAGGCAAAAGGTCCGCAAGATAGGAAACGAAAAGGAATCATAAGGAGTAGATACATGGCGAAGAAGAAAAACCTGACGGACAGACAGAAAAGAGTCCGACGCAGACGTCGGAGAAGTACGTTGAGCAGAGTGATGTTCGCACTGGAAATTATCGTTCTGGTAGTCCTGATGGGCGGACTGTTTGTATATGCGAAACTTGGAAAGCTGAATCACGAGACGATCAATGAAGAAGAACTTGATGTGAATGAGAGCGTGACGGAAAACCAGGTCATGAAAGGATATACCACGATCGCACTGGTAGGAATCGACAGCCGGGATGACAAGCTGAAGAGTGACTGGAACAGTGATACGATGATCATAGCAAGCATCAATAACGACACCAAGAAAGTAAAACTGGTGTCGGTATACCGGGATACCTATCTGTGTCTGGGAGAAGATGAAGATGAAAATAATTCCTATGGACTTGCCAATTCGGCGTATTGTACCGGCGGTGCCAAGAAAATGATCAACATGCTGAACAAAAATCTGGATATGAACATTTCCGATTTTGTTACCGTGAATTTTCAGGCAGTGGCAGAGACGGTGGAACTGCTTGGTGGAATTGATGTGGAGATGAAAAAAGAAGAGGTTGTTCATCTGAACAATTATTGTGTGGAAACCTCGGAAGTGACAGGGATGGATTACACCCCGCTGGAGGAAATCGAGGGTGTGCATCATCTGAACGGTGTACAGGCAGTAGCTTATGCACGAATCCGAAAAACATCCGGAAACGATTTCCGCCGTGCGGCAAGACAGAGGGAAGTGATCTACAGAATTGTAGAAAAAGCGAAGAATTCAAGTATTGCCACGTTAAATACGGTACTGGATAAAATTTTCCCTATGATCTATACCTCATTAACGGAAAAAGAGATTTTATCGATGGGAATGAATATGCTGTCATATGATATTGAAGATCAGACCGGTTTTCCGTTTGATCATCTGTATGGCGATACGGTGAAAGAGGCGATGGATGGTGTGGACTGCGTACTGCCGATCACCCTGGAGTCGAATGTAATCAAACTTCATGAATTCCTGTACCCGGAAGACAGTTATGTACCGTCAAACGAGGTGAAGACATACAGTCAGGAAATTATCGATAAGAGTGGATTTGGTGAAGAATCCAGACTGGAACACTCGGAAGACGGATCGCTGGCAGCTTATCGGGAAACGGATACAGAATCCGCTGATACGACAGAAAATACTGCGGATACACAGGAAGAGAGTACGGCAGATACAACCGGTGACACACAGGGATATGATGAGTCTTCCCTGGCACAGTAAACCTTAGGGGATACAAAAGAGGGAGGGGAAGTCTATGGCTAAGAAGAAACCACTGACCAAAAAACAAAAGAGAATCTTACAGAGAAGAAGACGCAGAAGAATCCTGTTCGGAATAGAGATTTTTCTTCTGCTGATTCTGATTGGCGGAGTATTTATCTATGCAAAACTGGGCAAGATGAATTTTACCGATCTTGATTTCAGTAAGATTGGTGTGAATACCGGTGTCAGTGACAATAACGTGATGAAGGGATATACGACGATCGGACTGATCGGTCTGGATGGTCGTGACGGAGAACTGAAATCGGGCGCCCGCAGTGATACGATGATCATAGCAAGTATCAACAATGACACCAAAAAGGTGAAACTGGTGTCGGTATATCGTGATACCTATCTGCGGATCGGGGAAGATTCTGAGGGAAACGGTCAGTATAATAAAGCGAATGCTGCCTATGCAGAAGGTGGTCCGGAACAGTTTCTGAGTATGCTGAATACCAATCTGGATCTGAATGTGACAGATTTTGTGAGTGTAGACTTCCAGGCAGTTGCGGAAGCCGTGGAACTGCTTGGTGGAATTGATGTGGAACTGAAAGAAGAAGAAGTGGTTCATCTGAACAATTACTGTGTGGGGACCTCAAAAGTTACCGGCATGGATTATACACCGCTGGAGGAAAAAGCAGGTGTCCATCATCTGAACGGTGTACAGACGGTATCTTATGCACGAATCCGTTATACATCCGGAAATGATTTCCGCCGTGCGGCAAGACAGCGAGAGGTAATCTACAAAATTGTAGAGAAAGCAAAGAACTCGGATATTGCCACCCTGAGCAAGATTCTGGATAAGGTATTTCCAAAGGTATATACTTCCTTTACAAAAGCAGAAATCCTGCAGATGGGAATGAGCATGATGTCATATGACATCGAAGATCAGACCGGTTTCCCGTTTGATCATCTGTATGGAGAACGGGTAAAAGATGCGATGGGTGGTCTGGATGTGGTACTCCCGGTTACGCTGGAATCCAATGTAATCAAACTGCATGAGTTCCTGTATCCGGAAGACAGTTATACTCCTTCCGATGAGGTAAAAGCATACAGTCAGAGAATCGTGGATAAGAGTGGTTTCGGAGATGAGTCCCGACTGGATCATTCAGAGGATGGATCTCTTGCCGCTTATCGTACGGGTGGTACGGAGTAAGAGAAAAAATAAAATAATAAAGAACTGTCGTGTAAGTCATGCGGCAGTTCTTTTCGCATGTATAAAAAAGGAATGGAGCAGAGCATGGAAAAGAAAACGGTAGATGTGATCATCCCGGCATACCGTCCGGGGGAAGGGTGGAAGCTGCTGCTGCGGGGACTGGAAGGACAGACCTGGCCGGTACACCGCCTGATCGTGATGAATACAGGAGAGGAAAACTGGGAAGCGGCTTATGAGAAAACGACGATTCCGATGGAAGTGCATCATCTGACCAGAGAGGAATTCGATCATGGGAAGACAAGAGATCAGGCGGCACGAATGAGTCAGGCAGATTATCTGCTGTTTATGACACAGGATGCGCTGCCGGAAGACCGCCATCTGATTGAAAAACTGGTGGAGGCGATTGAACAGGAAGAAAAGATCGGCGCGGCGTATGCGAGACAGCTGCCGCGGGAGGACTGCCGGCTGATGGAACAGTATACGAGGCAGTTTAACTATCCGGAAAAAAGTCGGGTGAAATGGCTGGCAGACCTGCCGGAACTCGGTATCAAGACGTATTTCTGTTCCAATGTGTGCGCGATGTATAAGCGGGAGCTGTATTTGCAACTGGGTGGCTTTGTGAAGAAAACGATTTTTAATGAGGATATGATCTTTGCCGGCGGGCTGATCCAGAAGGGATATGGAGTGGCTTATGCGGCAGAGGCAAAGGTGGTACATTCCCATAATCATTCGGCAATCCAGCAGTTTCACCGGAACTTTGATCTGGCAGTTTCACAGGCGGATCACCCGGAAGTTTTTGACGGGATCCGATCGGAAGGAGAGGGGATCCGTCTGGTGAAAAAGACGGCGGGCTGGCTCTGCCGCCAGGGAAAACCGTGGCTGGTGATCCAGCTGGTATGGCAAAGCGGCTGGAAGTATCTGGGCTATCTTCTGGGGAAAAAATACCGAAAGCTTCCACGCTGGGTGATCGATCGCTGCACGATGAATCCGAAATATTGGGAATAAGCGGGAAAGTTCACAATTTCAACACAATTTTCGGATATGATAAACAGATACACAAGACGCGAAAAAGAATAGAAATACAGATAAAGGACAGGGAGAAAAACGATGAGTGATGAATGGAAAGTGCCGGGAACGGAACCGGAAGAAAATCAGCAGACAGTCGTTGAGGAAACGGAGACTGCTGAAGTGACAGATGGAAAAGAGAATGAGGAAGCTGCAGCAGAGGAAACAGCAGAAACGACAGAATCTACAGAGCAGGATGTAACACCGGAACAGGCAGAGGTGACAGAAACGGCGGAAGAAGTGAGACCGGACGCAGATGCACAGGCTGGGGAGACCGGAGAAGTGAAAACACGGTATCCATGGGAAGCGGTGCTTGGAAAAGAAGAAAGAAAAGAAGCTGATCAGGAGCAGGTAGAACAGTCTGCGCCGGAGACACCGGTACAGCCACAGGAACAGGCAGCACCGCAGAGTGATGCACAGACGACAGATCCACAGGCAGCAGGTTCCTATCACTGGGTGAATCCGGAGTATCAGAAACGCCAGAACGGAACGGACGGCGAGGAACGTACCAGTCAGAACACGTATGAGAATCAGAATTACCGGGAAGATGTCAGTGGAACCGCAGATACGCAGAACCGGACAGAGACAACAGCCAATGAACCGAATAACGGAGGCTGGGGACAGCCGGTAGGTGGAAACCAGACAACAAAAGAGACAGAGAGTAACCATTCTTCCGGACAGGCAACCGGGGGCTATCAGAATGGCAACTGGGGCTGTGCGGGAAACGGTCAGAACAGCCAGAATACGCAGAATGGCGGAGCATATCAGAACGGAAATTCCTGGACGAGCCGGGAACAGAGTACGCAGAACGGTCCGGTGACCGGTCAGAGAAAGTATGGAAATTATACGTATTACCAGCCACAGCAGGATCCGAATCAACCACAGGATCACAGAAAACCGGGCGGAACAGGAAAAAAAGTATTAGTAACGCTTGGTCTGGCGGTACTTTTTGGTGTAGTTGCAGGCGGTATCATCATCGGATCCAGTATGATCGTGCATAAAGAAATTAAAAATGAGCAGAAAACAGAGTATCAGCTTCCGACCACGGAACTGCCGCAGCAGGAGAATGCTGACGGGGACAGTAACAGTGCAGCAGGAAGCGGAAGTGATGCAACGGAGGAAGTAAGCGCAGGCACAACGGGAGAATACACCGTTGCACAGGTGGCAAAAAGTTGTATGCCGTCTGTTGTATCTATTACGAATGCGTCTGTAAAAATGGTACAGGATTTCTTTGGCGGCGTGCAGCAGTACCCGAGTGAGAGTTCCGGTTCCGGTATCATTGTAGGACAGAATGACAGTGAAATCCTGGTAGCAACGAATAATCATGTAGTAGCTGATGCAGATACTATTACGGTCGCTTTTGATGATGATGCGGTGTATGAAGCTCAGGTCAAGGGAACGGATTCCGACAACGATCTGGCGGTAGTCGCTGTGAAAATTTCGGATATGAGTGAAGATACTCTGAAATCCATTAAAGTAGTAAGCATCGGCAATTCCGACGAGCTGGAAATCGGGGAACAGGTAGTTGCCATTGGTAATGCACTGGGATATGGACAGTCCGTAACTTCCGGATGGATCAGTGCGGTGGATCGTGAAGTAACCGACGAAGACGGAAAGACAACCGGAAAACTGATCCAGACCGATGCAGCGATCAATCCTGGAAACAGCGGTGGCGCACTGCTGAACATGCAGGGAGAACTGATCGGTATCAACTCTGCGAAAGCGGCAGCTACCGAGGTAGAAGGAATGGGTTATGCGATTCCGGTATCTGTGGCACAGCCGATTCTGGACGAACTGATGAACCGTGAGACAAGATATAAGACGGATGAGGAGCATGCGGGTTATATCGGTGTGACCTGTCTGAATGTGGATTCTACTTCCGCACAGACTTACGGTATTCCGCTGGGTGCGTTTGTGGATTCCGTAGAAGAAGGCGGACCGGCGCAGACAGCCGGTATCCAGAAAGGGGATGTCATTGTCAAGTTTGACGGTATGACAGTTTCCGGAAGTTCTGATCTGGTTGGAAAACTGGAGTATTATCAGGCTGGTGAGACTGTGGATGTTGTGATCAGCCGGGCACAGAACGGGGAGTATCAGGAGCAGACGGTTTCGGTTACTCTTGGAAAGAAGAGTGAGATGAAGCAGGCGGATCCCCAGCAGGGTAAGTAAGTGAATAAGTAGTATCATAGACGGACGCGGCAGGGGTTCCCGCCAGAGTCCGGCAACGTGGGGCAGAGCAACTTTAAGCGCCCACACAGTGTTGCCGGACCCTGGCGGGAACCCCTGCCGCTGTGCGTTGACGGTGGGAGAAAGTTGAAATATGGTGGGAATGGCAGGAAATAAAAGGAATGAAGGGATAGAACTTATTCAGAGGGGGAGAACAGAAGGAAAATAGGGGGAGACAGTATGTTGAAAGCTGTGTTTAGAAAAAGTTTACTTGAGGGCAGGAGGATTCTGTTTTATAATATAGGTTAAGTAACCGGAGGCACGGGGAGTGATGGGTGGTTTCGGGGACAGTGTCTCATGGAATGTGGGATGAGAAAGGGATAAAGGGATGTCAGAAGACAAGGATTTACAGGAAAAAGAGATGCAGGGGCGGGAGGCTTCTGATGGAAATACGAAGGAAGACGAGTACGAAAAAGTCTGCTTTCTGTGTCGGAGACCGGAGAGTAAGACGGGACCGATGATTACGCTTCCTCAGAATATACATATCTGTACGGAATGTATGCAGAAGAGTTTTGATACCATGAATAACGGCAATATGAATTACGGAGATCTGATGAGTCATATGCCGAATATCAGCATGATGGATCTGTCGAGTATTCCGAATCAGGTATCAGAGAAACAGAGAGTGAAGAAAAAAAAGAAAACAGAAGAAAAGAAACAGGAATTTACCATGAAGGATGTTCCGCCGCCACATAAGATCAAAGCGAAGCTGGATGAATATGTGATCGGACAGGAGCATGCGAAGAAAGTTGTCTCTGTCGGCGTCTACAATCATTACAAACGGGTGCTCAGTTCGGAACAGAAAAGCGGTGAGGTGGAGATCGCGAAGTCCAATATGCTGATGATTGGACCGACCGGAAGCGGTAAGACTTACTTGGTGCAGACATTGGCAAAACTGCTGGATGTGCCGCTTGCGATCACGGATGCAACTTCCCTGACGGAAGCCGGTTATATCGGTGATGATATCGAGAGCGTGGTTTCCAAACTGCTTGCGGCAGCCGATAACGATGTGGAGCGGGCGGAGCATGGAATTATCTTTATCGATGAGATTGACAAGATTGCCAAAAAGAAAAATACGAACCAGAGAGATGTCAGCGGTGAGGCGGTACAGCAGGGGATGCTGAAGCTTCTCGAGGGCAGTGATGTGGAAGTGCCGGTCGGCGCGAACAGCAAGAATGCTATGGTACCGCTGGCTACGGTAAATACCAGCAATATTTTATTTATCTGCGGTGGTGCATTCCCGGATCTGACTGAGATCATCAAAGAGCGGTTAAATAAAAAATCGTCGATCGGTTTCCAGGCGGATCTGAAGGACAAATACGATAACGATAAAAACCTGCTGGATAAAGTGACGGTGGAAGACCTGAGAGCCTTCGGTATGGTGCCGGAATTTCTGGGAAGACTGCCGATTATTTTCACGTTGCAGGGACTTGATGAGGATATGCTGGTGAAGATCCTGAAAGAGCCGCGCAATGCAATCCTCAAACAGTATGAAAAACTACTGGAGATGGACGAAGTGAAGCTGGAATTTGAAGAGAATGCGCTGCGGGCGATTGCGAAAAAAGCACTGGAAAAAGATACCGGTGCGAGAGCACTGCGGGCGATTCTGGAAGAATACATGCTGGATATCATGTATGAGATTCCGAAAGATGACAGCATCGGAGAGGTGATCATCACCGAAGAGTATATCGAACACATCGGTGGTCCGAAGATCCTTCTGAGAGGACAGGAACCGCTGTTGTTGCAGTAAAAAGGATACAAATGGGGTTAATATGCAAGGAGGTATGACTTATGAACGAAGATTTATTTGGAAGCATCAAACAGACGATCACAGAGACCGCAGGAGCTGTGGGAAAGAAAACAGAGGAATTTGTTGAGACACAGAAGATGCGAAACAAAGTGCGGACACTGCAAAGAGAAATTCGGAAAAAATATGCGGATGTCGGTGAAATTGTGTATAAGCGCTATGTAGACGGAGATACCATGGATGAAGAACTGACCGGTCACTGTGAAGTGGTGATGGGTCTGCAGAAAGAACTGGCAGAGTGTAAAGAGAGCATGGCTGCAAAACAGGGAAAAAATGTATGCCCTGCCTGTGGAATCTCCAATCCGAAAGATGCCGTATTCTGCATGTACTGCGGTACGGAACTTCCGGGGGAAGAGGAAGAAAAAGAAGAGGAATGGTTTACCCAGGGACCGGTAGAGGAGACGGAAGACCAGGAAGAGAAAGAAGGCGAAGAGCCGGAAACAGAAGTTGAAGAAGAAACCGAAGAACCCCAGGAAGAAACAAAAGAAGAAACAGCGCCGGAACAGGATGCAGAGCAGGAAGTATGGGATGCCTGCGCACAGAAGGAGGACGGCGATGAAGAGTGAAGAAAAACTGGATCAGTGTTATGAGGCAGTGAAAGATCAGCTCCCATTTGTACCGAAACTGGCGCTGATCCTTGGATCTGGTCTTGGTGATTATGCAGACCATGTGACTGTGGAAAAGGTTATTCCGTACGAGAGCATCGAAGGATTTCCGCGGTCTACGGTAGCCGGACACAAAGGACAGTTTGTATATGCAAAGGTAGAAGGGGTACCGACCGTTATGATGCAGGGGCGGGTACACTATTATGAAGGCTATCCGATGCAGGATGTGGTACTTCCGGTGCGTCTGATGAAGAAAATGGGTGCGGAGATCCTGTTTCTGACCAATGCCGCCGGTGGTGTCAATGAGAACTTCCATGCCGGGGATCTGATGATGATCACCGATCAGATTTCAAGTTTTGTACCGTCTCCGCTGATCGGAGCCAACAGAGAAGATCTGGGACCGCGTTTTCCGGATATGAGTGAGATTTACCGGAGGGAGTACCGGAAGATCATCCGGGAGAGCAGCAAAGCGTTGAACATTGATCTTCAGGAAGGAACGTATCTGCAGTTTACCGGTCCGGCGTATGAGTCTCCGGCAGAGATCCGCATGGTACGGACACTGGGGGCAGATGCGGTGGGAATGAGTACCGCGTGTGAAGCTGTCGCAGCCAACCATATGGGAATGAAGATCCTGGGAATTTCCTTTATTTCGAATCTGGCAGCCGGCATGAGTACACAGCCGCTGTCCCACAAAGAGGTGCAGGAAGCCGCCGATCTTGCCGCACCGAAATTCCGTGCGCTGGTAACGGAAGTGATCCGAAGAATCGGTGAACATGAAAAGTCAGAATAGTATAGAAAAAGGGGAGAAAAATGGAAGTTTTTCGCCCTTTTTTCGGTTATGATGAGAGTATCTGGTGTTTGGCAAAAACACAAAATGATAAATGTAAAAGGGAGAGATAAAACTATGGAAAAAAGATGGTGGAAAGAAAGTATCGTATATCAGATTTATCCGAGAAGTTTTAAGGACAGCAACGGAGATGGAATCGGTGATCTGAACGGTATCACAGAAAAGATGGATTATCTGGAAAAACTGGGAGTGAATGTCGTATGGTTATCACCGGTATACCAGTCTCCGAATGATGATAATGGATACGATATCAGCGATTATCGTGCGATCATGACCGAGTTCGGAACCATGGAAGATTTTGACCGGATGCTGGCAGCAGCACATGAGCATGGAATCAAAATCGTCATGGATCTGGTAGTCAACCATACCTCCGATGAACATCCATGGTTTATAGAGAGCAGAAAGTCTAAAGACAATCCATATCGCGACTATTATATCTGGAGAGATGGAAAAGATGGAAAGGAACCGAATAACTGGGGCTCCTGTTTCTCCGGGCCGGCATGGGAGTATGATGAAGAAACGGATATGTATTATCTGCATCTGTTTTCAAAAAAACAGCCGGATCTGAACTGGGATAATCCAAAAGTCCGGGAAGAAGTATTTGACATGATGAACTGGTGGCTGGAAAAAGGAGTAGATGGATTCCGTATGGATGTGATCAGCCTGATCTCCAAAAAGCCGGATCTGCCGGATGGAAAGCCGGGAATCAATGGATACGCAAGCTTTAATGAGCCGGCAAACGGTCCTCATGTCCATGAATATCTGCAGGAGATGCGTGAAAAAGTATTAAACAATGCGGATACCATTACCGTAGGCGAGTGTTCCGGTGTGACTCTGGAAGAAGCTAAAAAATACGCAAGAAGCGATGAAAAAGAGCTGAATATGGTATTCCAGTTTGAACATATGGATGTGGATGCTGATGCGGATAACAAATGGACCGATAAAAAGATGGATCTGCGCGAGATGAAAGCTGTTCTGACCAAATGGCAGAAAGGTCTGGAGGATATTGCCTGGAACAGTCTGTTCTGGGAGAATCACGATCAGCCACGTTCGGTATCCAGATATGCCGATGATTCCGCAAAATATCATGATGTATCTGCAAAGATGCTGGCAACCTGTATTCACATGATGCAGGGAACTCCTTATGTATATCAGGGAGAAGAACTTGGCATGACGAACGTTCCGTTCACATCGATCGATCAGTTCCGTGATCTGGACAGCATCAATGCTTACAGAGAACTGGTAGAAGAACAGCATGTATTTACCGCGGAAGAAATGATGCGTTATCTGTGCCGTAAGAGCCGTGACAATGCGAGAACACCGTTCCAGTGGGATGACAGTGCTTATGCAGGATTTTCCACCGTAGAACCATGGATCATGGTCAATCCGAACTATAAAGAGATCAATGCGAAGAAACAGGTCGACGATCCGGAATCTGTATTTAATTATTACAGAAAGCTGATCGCACTGCGAAAAGAAAAAGAGATCATCGTATACGGAACTTATGATCTGTTACTGCCGGAGTCCGAAGAAATCTATATGTATACAAGAACACTGGGAGAAGAAAAACTGTTGGTGGTATGTAACTTCAGTGAAAAAGAAGTAGCAGTAGAGATTCCGGAGGAATTCCGCAAGGGAAGCTATCTGATCGCAAATTATCCGGAAGGAGAAATCAAAGAACAGATGACGATTCGCCCGTATGAAGCATTTGTGCTTGAAAAATAAAAGGAAACTGTGAGGGTATTGAACAGTTATAAGAAGAGATGAAAGAAAAGGTCGCTGTGTTTACAGAAAAATGTGAATGCAGCGATCTTTTTACGATTGCAGAAAATAAATAGCCTGTACAAAGACAAAAAAATAGTGCAGGAAGCGGGACTTGAACCCGCACGATATTGCTACCACAGGCACCTGAAGCCTGCGCGTCTGCCAATTCCGCCATTCCTGCACAACTTTTATTATGAAGTTTCGTTGCATCTCAACAACATAATGTACTATACATGAAAAAACACTGGTTGTCAACAGATTTTTTGAAAAAACATAGAAAAATATAGAAAATAGAGAACTTTTATGAAATGCGTAATTGAATAATGTATTCCGACGATTCGCGGAAATTAACTGTAAAAACATTTTCTGACAGGAAACAGACAAACAACTATCGGTAACTAACACAAGTAATAGTGAAAACTGGTTTTATATTGTTTAATATAATTATAGAGAAGGTAAGGTCAATCATAGAAAAAGTTTTGCAGAAACGAAGGGAGGAAACTTTATGATGTGGAAAAAAGTTATTAGCATGCTGCTGATCGCAGCTATGCTGGCGATGCCTATAGGCTGTGGAAAGGACGGAAACAAGGATAAAGACACAACTTCAGGAGTAGAAACGACAGATACCGGAGACGATTCTGCCGAAACGGATGCTCCGCCCAAAACACCGGTACCAAAGGAGGACAAAGAAACCAAAGAATCAGATAAAGACACGGATACCGAGAACGAAACAGATTTCTCGGACGATGATTATGAACCGGCACAGGTTACGAAAAAAGAATATGAAAGTATGTCTGCTCAGAATCTGATAGATCGTATCAAAGACGTGAAAAATATCACAGAAGACGAAGCACTGGCACTTTATTCTACATATGCTTATACAAACTATACAGAAGACTTTTATGGCAGAGAAGAAAATATTACCGATGAGGCTTTCAAAATCCTCAAGGATGATGGATGCAAGATTCCATATACCACAACAATCAGGGATAACATGCTCCACAGTGAAAATGCCAACGTTCGCGCCTATGCATTCACCACGATCGGAGGCCTGTTTGGCACAAGCAGTGAGGAAGAAAAGATGGCAGAAGAAGTACTGGCCAAGGAAACAGAACCTGTAGTATTATTTGCCGCTTTAAGAAGTCTTGGAGGTGCCGTGAGCAATCCGGCGGTTGCAGAGTTCGTTTTGAATATGACCGAGCACGAGAATGCCAATGTCCGGAAACAGGCAGCCCTTGCTATAGGATCTGAATGGGCTATGGGTATTGACGGCATGGTAGATGCCATTCTCAAACTGATGGGGGATGAGGATGAGGAAGTAAGAACGTGTGCATATAAGTATGCCGGAAGGCTCCACGATGACCGGGTGATCGATCCGCTGGAGGAAGTTTTGAAGGACAGCAGTCTGGTTCAGTTCCACGATGCGTGCATCACTTCCCTGACCTATATGTGGTATGATTACCCCAGTCATAGATATACCAATGAAAGGGCATACCGCATAACGATAGATTATCTGTCACAGAAGCCACGCAACGGAGAGATTCCATATTGGACAACGGTTGGCGCATTCAGAAGTGCTTCCAGCATGGGCACCAGCTATGAAGACTGGAAGAAAGAAGCCACCTATTTTGATGAGGCAGAAATTAATAACCTGATGCTGGATATCGTAGCGGATCAGGATGCAGACAGAAGAGGAAGAGAAATCGCAATGAAATATATCATGGAGCGTGGAGACGATGCTTCAAAAGAAAGCTTAAAGAATATCATGGAAAATATGACCGAGGATGATCCGGGGCAGTTCCTGATGTCCCACACCTATGAAGCTTTGATAAATAAAGAGTAACTATTCAGTGGCCACTGTCCAGCGAGGTGTTTTGGCATGAATACACCAAAATCCCGATCTATCTTAGGTGCGCTCGAAATCTTTTATAAAGGGGGAAACATGTGTGAAAAATAAAAATATATTGCTCAGAGCCCTTCTTACAGGAATGCTCTGCATTACATCGCTGACCATATTTACCGGATGTATTGACAAGCAAGACGGAGACGGCATGGTAAATGGAAGAACGGCGGATGGAGAACTCCCGGAGAATGGAGATGCCGAACCGGTTCCCATCAAGGCCAACAAGGCCGGAAAACCGGAAATAAAAGATAGTTCCACTACAGAGAAACCGGAACAGCCGGAAGAACCGGAGACTACTCCAAAACCGGAAAAGAAAGAAGAGACAGAAGAGACAGAAGAACAGAAAGCAGAGAAGTCTCTGGAAGCTTTTCGCCAGAGCATGGAAGGAACCCTTCAGAACTTTGGAGTGGCCTTTCTTGGAGAAGTGGACGAATCCTATGTAGACCGGATACCGGAATGGATCGAAGAAAACTTCCCGGATCTTTCGGAGGAGTATCCATTTGTAAAGATGATTCCAGAAGAAAGAATCATTGGAAACGAAATCGGACAGCTGTTTTGCGTTGTTCCGAGAAGCGGTGATGATCCGGTGGAGATCATAGAACAGAGGATGAACTTTGAGACTTTTGAGATGGATGAAGTAGGGCAGCTGTATTCCTCCGAGACCGGAGAACCCTATCTTGTGATGTGTAACGGAGTGGGAGGATATGCTACGGCTATGATCTCCATGGGAACAGAAGCCGGCTACCAGGCAGACTGGTATCCCATGATGGATATGCTTGGACGCGTGGCAGTCCCTGTTACCGAGTCGGATGAGCCCCAGGCTAAGGATTTTACGGATTATGCCGCCTGCGGTGCCAGCAGATTTGGAGGATGGTACGGAGATGTCAGTATGGAGCTGAAAGAAAAGAATCTGGCAGACACTAGCTGGGAACTTCAGATAGCGATGGGAAGTACGGATAGTTATGGAAACTATTTTCTGGAATTCCGAAAAGGTGGGAAATTACATATTTCCTGGTGTGAAAGAGAATATGGCGTGGACGAAGAGGACTACGATGATACAGAAACAGAGGCTTATGAAGGAACCTGGAGCTGTTCCCAGGAGAAGGGGAGAACGTATCTGACAATGGAGGCGACACGAACCGGTGGCGAATGGTATCAGAAGGGTGAAGATCCGGTTACCTGGTCAGAAACATTCTGTGTGTATTCTGTATACAGCGGTTCGGGACTGCTTCTGGAAAATGAGACAGAAAACGCCAGCATGCCGTCCAATCAAAATGATACACAGCTTCTGGAGGCCATCAGGACCTATGGATAATGTTTCGAGAAACCGACAGGATAAAGATTCAGAGAGTATATAAAGAATGGAAGGAGGGATAGCGATGAATAGTGTAAAAAATGGTAAGAAGAAAGATATAAAAATTATTCTATTGGGTATTCTGGTGGGACTTGTTGTGTGTGGTGCAGGAATTTATGGTGTGGTCTCAAGCCGGATAGCAAGCCATGAGTATAAAAACAGTACGGATATTCGGGAGGTTTCGGCTGTTGTCGGATATTGCAGAGAAGTCGTAAATAAAGACAAGGATGAGGATGGATATCATCGTGAAAGAGAATTACGGGAATACAGAGTGAAAGTCACTTTTGAGATCGATGGAGAAACCTACCAAGACAGAGACACCGTATACTGCTGGAACGATGAGGAGATCAATACAGGGGACGAGATCGACGTGGAAGTTTACAGAACGTCAAAAGGAAAATATAAGATTGTGCCAGACAGAGATCCCCTGGAATTCTTGTTCTGCTGTGCAGCTATTATCCTTGGAGCAGGTTTTGCAGCGATCTTCATAGCCGAAATGTTCAAGAAAGAACCGGAAAACGGTGAAGAATCAGAAAAAAAGAAAAATAAGGATAAAAATAGAAATAGATAACATGAAATGGGAGGCGACATATGGGACTATCAGATGCATCGTGGTTTGCTGCAACAGTTGCCATTTTGTTAGGGATTTATATCGGTGAACGGATACTGGATATCGATTTTTCTGTTTTTCTGGCAAAAAACCGGAAAAAGGGGAAAATAAAAAGAATGATGGAACAGCGCGGCGATACCACTCTTCAAAAGTCAGGAATACGCCGTGATATAAGGAAAGCCTTCGAGAGAATCCTGATTCCCCTTGAAAAAGCGGATAAAAACAGACTTCCCTCAAGAATGGATATGACTTTTCGGAAAAATATCGTAAGACAGATTGATCGACTGAATCAGCAGAAGCTGTGCCGTGAGATTCTGATGACAGACGTGGAAGTTCAGCCGGACAATGATTTTGAACGCTGGAACAATGATGGACGAGAATGGAGAGAATCTATTATCAAGTGTAGTGCTCTGGAACGCCTGATTTCCACTGAAGATGGGAAAATCCGTTATGAGAATTATCGAAAACATGCCTATCTTCGGATCCTTCAGTCTCGGCATATCCGAAACTCAGATCGTGTCCAGAAGAAAAAAAGTTATTATTCCACCGTACAGAAAATCATCTGTCCATCCTGTGGAGCGTCGGTGGAACTGACCGGTCAGCAGGTGGTCTGTGAGTACTGCGGAGGTGTGATCCGAAGCGAGTTTTATGACTGGCAGACGGAAAGATTTGAGGTATATGAGCGAATAGGAACAAATCTTCGGCGTGCATTGCTTTTGACAGGGGCTATGGGAATCGTGTATGTCTGCGTATTTTTATGCCTGTATATGATCGAGGATACAGAAGTTTCCCTGACAGCCGGTGTTGGTGCAGCTCTTCTGGTTTTTGTGCTGATCCTGGTATCCAATCAGTTTTTCCGAAACAGACAGGAAAAGATGGCGGACTCCATAGTAAGATACTCGGAGAATTATCTCAGGTCCTGTATCGGTGATGCCATTTATAACGAAACAGAATCGGATGAACTGATGGATTATGGAATCGGAAATATCACGTTAAAGAAAGTGGTCAACACAGAATATATTACAAAAATAAAGGTAAAAGTCTGTGCAAGCGAGACCTATTTGCCAGATAGAAGAAATCCATATAGAAAAAAAGTGAAGCGAACACTTATCATGCAAAGAGCCCGTTACCCGGAAAGAAGAAGAGAAGACGGCGTTTTCTTCATGGAGAAAGAATGTCCATCCTGTGGAGCCAACTTTGTACCGGATGAGAATCATTGCTGCTCCTTCTGTGGATACAGCCTGAAGAGTGACAATGCCAAATGGATTTTGGTAAAATAGAAGAAAAAAATAGTGCAGGAAGCGGGACTTGAACCCGCACGATATTGCTACCACAGGCACCTGAAGCCTGCGCGTCTGCCAATTCCGCCATTCCTGCACATCTGTTAAGTATGAAATTCTGTATGTCTCATCGACAAAACATACTATACATGAAATTGTCGAAGTTGTCAATACTTTTCTGATAAAAAAAACAATTTATTTTATTATCCGGTAAGAAGAGGAGAGATTCATGAAACAAAAAGCAAAGAAGAATCAGATCAGGGAGCCAGAATACCGGGAAAAGAAAAAGATAAAATAAAAATCAGAAAATGAAAATTGAAAAGTACATAGAAATGTGAGAGAATAAATCTGCACAGAGACAAAAAAACAGTGCAGGAAGCGGGACTTGAACCCGCACGATATTGCTACCACAGGCACCTGAAGCCTGCGCGTCTGCCAATTCCGCCATTCCTGCACATCTGTTAAGTATGAAATTTGTTTGCCGCTCCGTCAACGACAAGTGATACTATACAGCATAAAACGCAAAGTGTCAACACTTTTTTTGAAAAAAAGATAAAAAAATATTTCTCCCGCAGAAAGCGACACTTTTCTCAAATAAAGTATTGAAATGAAAAAGACTTTGTGGTAAAATCTCTAAGATTACGCAAGGGGGAGTGATTTCAAGGGGAATTTCTCCCCTTTTATGCGGAAAAAGACACAAACGGGCTGCAAAAAGCCTACATAAGAAAAGAGAAAGGAAACGGAATGATGAAAGCTTTTTTAATACTTGAAGATGGACATGTATTTACCGGAACCAGCATTGGAGCCAAAAAAGAAGTCATCAGCGAGATCGTATTCAATACTTCCATGACTGGATATCTGGAAGTGCTGACAGACCCGTCTTACGCAGGCCAGGCTGTATGTATGACTTATCCGCTGATCGGCAATTACGGTATTTGCTATGAGGATACGGAGTCTTTGAGACCATGGCCGGATGGATATATTGTAAGAGAACTTTCCAGAACACCAAGCAACTTCCGGTGTGAAGATACGATTCAGAATTTTCTGAAACGATTTGACATTCCGGGAATCGCAGGGATCGATACCCGCGCGCTGACCAGAATTCTGAGAGAAAAAGGAACCATGAATGGTATGATCACAACGGATGAAAATTATGATTTGGATACCATCATTCCGAGACTGAAAGCATATACTACAGGAAAAGTAGTGGAGAAAGTAACCTGTTCTGAGAAAAAGGTACTGAAAGGCAGCGGAAAGAAAGTAGCCCTTCTGGATCTTGGCGCAAAGAACAACATCGCGAAATCTCTGAATAAAAGAGGATGCGAGGTAACGATTTATCCTGCATCTACCACAGCAGAGGAGATCCTGGCATCCAATCCGGACGGTATCATGCTGTCAAACGGCCCTGGAGATCCGAAGGAGTGTACGGAAGTGATCAAAGAGATCCGTAAATTATACGAGTCCGACACACCGATCTTCGCAATCTGTCTTGGACATCAGCTGATGGCACTGGCAACCGGTGCGGATACCCATAAGATGAAATACGGTCACAGAGGAGGCAATCATCCGGTCAAAGATCTGGAAACCGGAAGAGTGTATATTTCTTCTCAGAACCACGGATATGTGGTAGACACCGACAATCTGGATCCGAAAGTTGCCGTACCGGCGTTTATCAATGTAAACGACGGAACCAATGAAGGACTGAAATATACAGGGAAAAATATTTTCACCGTACAGTTCCATCCGGAAGCATGCCCGGGACCACAGGATTCCGGTTATCTGTTTGACCGGTTTATCAAAATGATGGGAGGAGAAGAGTAATGCCAAAGAATCCAGAGATTAAGAAAGTACTGATGATTGGTTCCGGTCCGATTGTTATCGGTCAGGCAGCAGAATTTGACTATGCAGGAACACAGGCCTGCCGTTCTCTGAAAGAAGAGGGCGTGGAAGTTGTCCTGTTGAACTCCAACCCGGCAACCATCATGACCGATAAAGATATCGCAGACAAAGTTTACATTGAGCCGCTGACCGTAGAGGTTGTGGAACAGCTGATCCTGAAAGAAAAACCGGACAGCGTGCTTCCTACCCTGGGTGGTCAGGCAGGACTGAATCTGGCGATGGAACTGGAAGAGAGAGGATTCTTAAAAGAACATAATGTAAGACTGATCGGTACGACTTCCCAGACCATCAAAAAAGCAGAAGACCGTCAGGAATTCAAAGATACGATGGAAAAGATCGGTGAGCCGGTTGCGGCATCCCTGGTTGTTACAACCGTAGAAGACGGTATTGCATTTACCAACACGATCGGTTATCCGGTGGTTCTTCGGCCGGCATATACCCTGGGCGGAAGCGGCGGCGGTATCGCTCACAACGAAGCGGAACTGATCGAGATCCTGGAAAATGGTCTGCGTCTTTCCCGTGTAGGCGAGGTTCTGGTAGAAAGATGTATCGCCGGATGGAAAGAAATCGAGTACGAAGTAATGCGTGACGGCGCAGGAAACTGCATCACCGTTTGTAATATGGAAAACCTGGATCCGGTTGGTGTACATACCGGTGACAGTATCGTTGTGGCACCGTCTCAGACACTGGGTGATAAAGAATACCAG
This sequence comes from Blautia faecicola, assembly GCF_004123145.1. NCBI lineage: Bacteria > Bacillati > Bacillota > Clostridia > Lachnospirales > Lachnospiraceae > Blautia > Blautia faecicola. The sequence goes on from NZ_SDKC01000001.1 coordinate 958,883, forward strand.
ATGCTGAGAACTTCCGCACTGAACATCATCACAGAGCTTGGCATCACCGGTGGATGTAACGTACAGTACGCTCTGAATCCGGACAGCTTTGAATACTGTGTGATCGAGGTAAATCCGCGTGTATCCCGTTCTTCCGCACTGGCAAGTAAGGCAACCGGATACCCGATCGCAAAAGTAGCAGCAAAGATCGCTCTGGGTTACACTCTGGATGAGATCCCGAATGCCATTACCGGAAAAACTTATGCAAGTTTCGAGCCGATGTTAGACTACTGTGTTGTCAAGATTCCGCGTCTGCCATTTGATAAATTTATCAGTGCAAAACGTACCCTGACCACACAGATGAAAGCAACCGGTGAGGTTATGAGTATCTGCAATAACTTCGAAGGTGCACTGATGAAAGCCATCCGTTCCCTGGAACAGCACGTAGACAGCCTGATGTCCTACGATTTCTCAAATCTGTCCAGAGAAGAGATGCTGCAGGAACTTCATATTGTAGATGATATGAGAATCTGGAGAATCGCACAGGCGATCCGCATCGGTATTTCTCAGGAAGAGATCCATGAGATCACCAAGATCGATCTGTGGTTTATCGATAAAATCGCGATCCTGACCGAGATGGAATATGCGTTAAAGACCAGGGAACTGGACGAGGATCTGTTAAGAGAAGCAAAACGCATGGAATTCCCGGATTATGTGATTGCAAAACTGAACGGAAAGACAGAAGAAACGGTAAAAGAAATGCGTAAAACATACGGTATCACCGCAGCTTACAAAATGGTAGATACCTGTGCCGCTGAGTTTGCAGCCACCACACCGTATTATTACTCTGTATATGGCGGAGAAAATGAGGCAGAGCGCACACCGGACAAGAAAAAAGTTCTGGTACTTGGTTCCGGCCCGATCCGTATCGGACAGGGTATCGAGTTCGACTTCTGTTCTGTACACTGTACCTGGGCCTTTGCAAAAGAAGGTTATGAGACCATCATCATCAACAACAACCCGGAAACCGTAAGTACAGACTTTGATATCGCTGACAAACTGTATTTTGAGCCGCTTACACCGGAAGATGTGGAAAACATCGTAAATATCGAGAAACCGGACGGAGCAGTGGTGCAGTTCGGTGGACAGACCGCTATCAAACTTACCGAGGCACTGATGAAGATGGGTGTGCCGATCCTCGGAACATCCGCAGAAAATGTAGATGCAGCCGAAGACCGTGAGCTGTTCGATGAGATCCTGGAACAGTGCCAGATCCCGAGACCAAAGGGACAGACCGTATTTACCGCTGAAGAGGCTAAGAAAGCTGCCAACGAACTGGGTTATCCGGTTCTGGTTCGTCCTTCTTACGTTCTGGGTGGTCAGGGTATGCAGATCGCGATCAACGATGAAGATGTGGAACAGTACATCGGCATCATCAACCGGATCGCACAGGAACATCCGATCCTGGTCGACAAATACCTGGTAGGTAAAGAGATCGAGGTTGATGCGGTATGCGACGGCGAAGACATCGTAATCCCGGGTATCATGGAGCATATCGAGAGAGCCGGTATCCACTCCGGAGACAGTATCTCTGTATATCCGGCACAGACCATCAGCAAGACTGCAAAAGCTACCATTGAAGAATACACCAAACGTCTGGCCAAAGCACTGCATGTCATCGGCATGATCAATATTCAGTTTATCGTATGCGGTGAAGAAGTCTATGTCATCGAGGTTAATCCACGTTCTAGCCGTACCGTTCCGTACATCAGCAAGGTAACCGGTATCCCGATCGTTCCTCTGGCAGCAAAAGCCATCATGGGATACAAACTGAAAGATATGGGTTATACACCGGGACTGCAGCCGGAAGCAAAATATTTTGCGATCAAGATGCCGGTGTTCTCCTTCGAGAAGATCCGTGGTGCGGATATCAGTCTTGGACCGGAGATGAAGTCCACCGGTGAGTGTCTGGGTATTGCGGAAAGCTTTAATGAGGCACTGTACAAAGCATTCCTTGGTGCAGGTATCAATCTGCCGAAACATAAAAATATGATCATGACCGTTCGTGATGAGGATAAAGAGGAAGCAGTTGAGATCGGGAAACGGTTTGAAGCACTGGGTTACCGGATCTATGCAACCAGAAATACAGCTAAAACGCTGCAGGAAGCCGGCGTAAAAGCAATCCGTACCAATAAGCTCGAACAGCCGTCACCAAACCTGATGGATCTGATCCTGGGTCACAAGATCGATCTGGTCATCGATACACCTTCTCAGGGTGTGGAACACGCAAAAGACGGTTTCCTGATCCGAAGAAATGCTATCGAGACAGGTGTTAACGTTCTGACTGCTATGGACACAGCCAAAGCACTGGTAACCAGTCTGGAAAATACAGATCTGAACAGGCTTACGCTGATTGATATCGCACAGATCTAATAAAGGGGAAAATATGGATATTATCGAATTACTGAAAGTAATTTTTCTCGGTATTGTGGAGGGAATCACCGAATGGCTTCCTGTAAGCAGTACCGGCCATATGATCCTGGTGGATCAGTTTATGAAACTGAAAGTCAGTGAGGAATTCTGGCAGATGTTCCTTGTGGTCATCCAGCTGGGAGCCGTACTGGCGGTTGTGGTACTGGATTTTAAAAAATTATGGCCATTTCATAAAAATGATCCGTCCAGAGAGAGTAACTGGAACTATATCAGTACGAATGAGCGTATCGGGAAATTACAGAAATTTGCAGACAAATACATCAACATGAATAAGATCGTGCTGTGGTTAAAGATTCTGGTATCTTGTGTGCCGGCAATCATCGTGGCACTTCCGTTTAACAACTGGATCGAGAAAACATTCATGAATTACTGGGTCGTTTCCGTGATGCTGATCGTATACGGTGTACTGTTTATTGTTATCGAAAACTACAATAAAAGCCGGAAGCCCAGCAGAACAAAGCTCAGTGATATTTCTTTCAAAGATGCACTGTTTATCGGAATCTTCCAGCTGCTTGCCCTGATTCCGGGTACTTCCCGTTCCGGTGCAACCATCATCGGAGGTATTCTCCTCGGCATGAGCAGAAAACTGGCAGCGGAATATACCTTTTTCCTTGCCATCCCGGTTATGTTTGGAGCAAGCTTTCTGAAACTGATAAAATTTGGTCTGCATTTTACCGGAACAGAGGTTGTATATCTGCTGCTTGGTATGGTTGTCGCTTTTGGTGTTTCCATTGCAGCGATCAAGTTCCTGATGGGTTATATCAAGAAACACGATTTCAAGGTATTTGGATGGTACCGGATCGCTCTTGGTGTTGTGGTACTTGCTTATTTCCTGCTTGCATAAAGTAGAAAACAGGAATAAACTAACGATAGAGGTGTTGATCTGTAACAGAAACCGGTATCGGCAGATCATAAACCGGAACCCATATCTGTATGGAATTCGGTAAATACCGTGACAGTGACGGGTGAAATTCGCAAAAGGTATTTTTACCCGATTATGTATGAGAGAAAGTAAGAGGGCGTAACATGGAGAAGAAGAAAGTTGTCATTGCTCTGGGACACCGGGCACTTGGTAATACGTTGCCGGAGCAGAAAGAAGCTACAAAAAGAACTGCAAAAATCATTGCGCAGCTGGTAAAAGAGGGCGCAGAGGTCGTGATTTCTCACAGTAATGCACCCCAGGTGGGTATGATCCATATGGCAATGAATGAATTCGGAAAGTATCATCCGGATTATACATACGCACCAATGTCCGTGTGTTCTGCCATGAGCCAGGGTTATATCGGATACGACCTGCAGAATGCGATCCGTGCAGAACTGATGAAAGAAGGCATCTACAAACCGGTATCCACGATCCTGACACAGGTAACCGTAGACACGTATGACGAAGCTTTTGCTGAACCTGTTAAAGTCATCGGACGTGTGCTGAATGAGCAGGAAGCGGAAGAGGAAGAAAATAAGGGTAATTACGTTACCAAGATCGGTGACGGTTACCGCCGAATCGTAGCTGCACCGAAGCCACAGAAGATCGTGGAGATCGATGCGATCCGTGCACTGCTTGATGCCGGACAGATCGTTATCGCCTGCGGCGGTGGCGGAATCCCGGTTCTGGAGCAGGGTACGGAACTGAAGGGTGCAAGTGCGGTTATTGAGAAAGATTATACCAGCGGTCGTCTGGCAGAACAGCTGGATGCAGATGAACTGCTGATCCTGACCAGTGTGGAGAAGGTTTCTGTGAATTTCCACAAGCAGGATGAGGAAGAACTGGGCGAGATTTCTGTTGCACAGGCGAAAGAATATATGGCTGAGGGACAGTTCGAAGCCAACACTATGCTGCCGAAGATCCAGGCTTCTGTCGAGTTCGTGGAACAGGGCGAAGGAAAGAAGGCTGTGATTACTTCAATCGATAAGGCAGTGGATGCGTACCTTGGACGGACGGGTACAGTGATCTGCTAAGAGCGTATATTGCTTTTTTATAAAAGGGCTATCGTTTTCAAAATGAAGTGTTTTGAAGACGGTAGTTCTTTTTGATTTTCAAGGGGACGCCGGCATGGATTGGGAGCCTGGGTGCGGGAACGTGGGTAGAGCAACTTTAAGCTAGCCACTAACTGCGACTATATTCACTTGGGTCAGCTGACCCAAGCGAAAGTCTCCGTAAGTGTCGGATCTTAAAGCTTGCTCTAACCGCCCACAAAGTGTTCCCGCACCCAGGCTCCCAAGCCATGCTGGCTGTGTACTGGTGAGTACTAAATGATGAAAAAGATTGGGGATGAATGAAAATGAGTAAATAGTGTATCTAGGTGAGAAAATACGATAGAGATTTACGAAAGAAAAAATCGAAAAACAGTAATAAGGAGCAAAACTTCCGTACAGAAAACATATTATGAAAATATATTTAAAGTATCACATATATCGAAGAAAAACTACTACGAAAACGTAAAACCAGCGATCCATCTTTCCTCCCCAGGGATTTTCCGGGGAAATTCATCACCAGTTTTAGCCAATATCAGCCGGAGAAGGGGACGGGCGGGAGCGGGGAGGGAAGGGGCGAACGCACTTTGTGGGCGGTTAGGGGAAGCTTTGAGATCCGACGCTTACGTAGGCTTTCGCGAGGGTCAGCTGACCCTCGTGAATAATAGCCGGAGTTAGCGGCTAGCTCAAAGTTCCCCTGCCCACGCGTTGCCCCTCCCTCCCCGCTCCCGCCCGTCCCCTTCTCCGGCGTCCGCCTCACAACCATTTCCCCGCAAAATCCCATCCCCCCTCTTCTTTTTTTGTGCAAAATATGCTATTCTATAAATATCTATGGGCAATTGACCCGCCCACAATCCAAAGGAGGTTGACAGTTGATGAAATTATCAAAGATTTTAGAACGTTTGGAATATACATGTCTGCAGGGCACCCTTGATCAGGAGATTGAGGAAGTTGTTGCGGATTCCAGAAAAGCAAAGGAAGGTTCTCTTTTTATCTGTATCCGTGGTGCCGTTGTGGATGGTCATACATTTGCAAAAAGTGTAGCCGGACAGGGAACGAAGGCAATTATCGTGGAAGAACCGGTAGAAGTGCCGGAGGATGTGACAGTGATCCAGGTAAAGGACAGCCGGTATGCGATGGCACTTGTGGCAGCAGCCTACTATGATTATCCGGGAGATAAGCTGCGTGTGATCGGAATCACCGGAACAAAAGGAAAAACCACAACGACCTACATGGTAAAATCCATTCTGGAAAATGCCGGTTACAAAGTGGGTCTGATCGGAACCATCGAAACAATCATCGGAGATACCGTGATCCCGTCTGCAAATACCACACCGGAATCTCTTCTGGTGCAGAAATACCTGCGACAGATGTTGGATGAAGGTTGTGACTGTGCAGTGATGGAAGTATCCTCCCAGGGACTGATGCTTCATCGAACCGCAGGATTTACCTTTGATATCGGTATCTTTACCAATATCGAACCGGATCATATCGGACCGAACGAACATACCAGCTTTGAACACTACCTGTCCTGTAAAAAGATGCTGCTTCGCCAGTGCCGGATCGGTATTGTCAACAGAGATGACGAACATTATGAAAAGATCATTGACGGACATACCTGCAGTCTGGAGACGTACGGATTTTCACCGGAGGCCGACCTTCGCGCTGTCAATCCGAAACTGCTGACCAAGAAAGGCGTACTGGGTATTTCCTATGAGCTGCAGGGACTTCTTAATTTCCCGGTAGAGATCGATCTGCCAGGAAAATTCAGTATTTACAATTCCCTGACCGCCATTGCAATCTGCAGACATTTTAACGTATCCGAAGAAAACATCTGCAAGGCACTGAAATATGCAAAAGTAAAGGGAAGAATCGAGATGGAAAAAGTATCCGACGATTTCACCCTGATGATCGATTACGCGCACAATGCGATGAGTTTGGAATCCCTCCTTACTACGTTGCGGGAATATAAACCGAACCGCTTGGTATGCCTGTTCGGCTGCGGCGGTAACCGTTCCCGTGACCGTCGATTTGAGATGGGAGAGGTGTCCGGTAGACTGGCGGATCTGACGATCATTACATCGGATAACCCGAGAAATGAAGAACCACAGGCAATCATCGACGATATCAAGACCGGTATCAGCAAAACCGATGGAAAATACGTGGAGATCATTGATCGGAAGGAAGCCATCGCCTATGCGATCCATCACGGACAGCCGGGAGACATCATTGTACTTGCGGGAAAAGGCCACGAAGACTATCAGGAAATCAAAGGAAAAAAATATCCGATGGATGAACGTGTGCTGATCCGTGAGATCCTGGAAGAAGATGCAAAGAAAAAAGCATGACAAAGACATATGTGGATATTATTGTAGATATTACCAGTGAAAAACTGGATCGGTCCTTTCAGTATCTGGTTCCGGAACATCTAGAAGGAAAATTACAGCCGGGGATGCAGGTGCAGGTTCCGTTTGGAAACGGAGGCAGGACGATCAAAGGGTATGTGATCCGGGTGACGGATCAGCCGTCTTTTGATGTCAGCCGCATGAAAGAGATCCGGGAGGTGGAGACGGGAAGCAATTCCATCGAATCCCGCCTGATCGCGCTTGCCGCCTGGATCCGGGAACAGTACGGTGCCACGATGATCCAGGCATTAAAAACCGTACTTCCGGTCAAGCAGAAGATGAAACAGAAAGAAGAGCGCTGGATCCAGTTACTGCTCACAAAGGACGAAGCGAACGAGCAGTTGGAACTATGCCGCAGAAAACATTATGTGGCAAGACAGCGTCTTCTGGAAGCACTGCTTGAAAACAATACGATTTCCTATAGCCTGGCACTGGATAAACTGCATCTGACTGCCAGTGTGATCAAGACGATGGAGAGTGCCGGCACGGTTTGTATCCAGACCAAGGAAGTGTATCGCAATCCGGTGCAGAACACAGAACAGGAACAGACAAAACAGCCGCTGTCACCGCCGCAGAGAGAAGTGGCAGACGGTATCCTGAAGGGCTGGAGAGAACAGGATCTTCGTCCGGTACTGATCCACGGGGTGACCGGAAGCGGAAAGACTCAGGTGTATATGGAACTGATGGAGGAAGTGATCCGACAGGGAAAACAGGTGATCCTGCTGATCCCGGAGATTGCACTGACGTATCAGACGGTGCAGCGGTTCTACCGCCGGTTTGGAGCCGGAATCTCGGTCTTACACTCCAGACTTTCCCCCGGGGAGCGTTCCGATCAGTTTGAGCGGGCGAAAAAAGGGGAATTGCAGGTGATGATCGGTCCGCGGTCCGCACTGTTTACCCCGTTTCCGAATCTCGGTCTGATCGTGATCGATGAAGAACACGAAACCTCGTATCAGAGTGAGACGGTTCCCTGCTATCATGCCAGAGAGACGGCGATCGAGAGAGGCAATCTGGAACACTGTCCGGTCGTGCTGGGGAGCGCAACGCCGTCGGTGGATGCCTACTATCAGGCGCAGAACGGAACGTACCGGCTGTTTGAACTGAACAACCGGTATGAAAACAGGCAGATGCCGGAAGTTTATTCCGTGGATCTGCGGGAAGAATTAAAACAGGGAAACCGGTCGATCTTAAGCGGAATCTTACAGGAGAAGATTGAAGACCGGTTAAAAAAGAAAGAACAGATCATGCTGTTTTTAAACCGCCGCGGCTATGCGGGATTTTTCTCCTGCCGTTCCTGCGGGACGGTGATGAAATGCCCGCACTGTGATGTTTCCCTGTCACAGCACCGGAACGGAAAACTGGTGTGCCATTACTGCGGATATGAGACGAGACAGCCGCAGCAGTGCCCGGTGTGCGGATCTCCGTATATTGGAGGATTTCGCGCGGGAACGCAGCAGATTGAGGAAATTGTAAAAAAACGATTTTCTCAGGCGCGTGTTCTGCGGATGGATCTGGACACGACCAGAAAAAAAGAAGGACATACCAACATTCTGGCTGCATTTGCAAATCAGGAGGCGGATATCCTGATCGGCACACAGATGATCGTCAAGGGACATGACTTTCCGAAAGTGACGCTGGTCGGCGTGCTGGCTGCGGATCTTTCTTTGAATATCAGCGATTACCGGGCAAGTGAGCGGACGTTCCAGCTGTTGACACAGGCGGCGGGAAGAGCCGGGAGAGGGGAAAAACCGGGAGAGGCGATCATTCAGACGTACCAGCCGGAACATTACAGTATTCAGGCGGCGATGCATCAGGATTACCGGGCATTTTACGAAGAAGAAATCGGCTATCGAAAGCTTCTCGGATACCCTCCGGCATCAAACTTGCTGGCAATTCACGGAAGCTGCGGAAATGAAGAACTTCTGGAGACAGGAATGCAGTATATCAGAAAATTCTTGAACCGGGTGGATAGCCACGGACAGCTGCAGATCATCGGACCTGCGGATGAAACCGTATCGAAGATCGCCGATATGTATCGGAAAGTTATTTATGTAAAACAGGAAGACCACCAGCTGCTGTTGCGTGCAAAGGGCAGACTGGAACAATATATAGAAGTAAACAGCGGTTTTCGGGAGATCCGGATCCAGCTGGATTTTAACCACTGACAGGAGGACAAAAAAGAATGGCAATCAGAAAAATCAGAACTATGGGAGACCGGATCTTGAACAAAGTGTGCAGACCGGTGGAAGAGATGACACCGAAGCTTCGGGAACTGGTGGAAGATATGCTGGAAACCATGTACGATGCGTACGGTGTAGGACTGGCAGCACCGCAGGTGGGCATGTTAAAACGAATCGTTGTGATCGATGTCGGAGATGAAAACGGTCCGTATGTGCTGATCAATCCGGTGATTAAAGAGACTTCCGGTGAACAGACCGGAGAAGAAGGATGCCTTTCCGTACCCGGAAAATCCGGTATCGTGACAAGACCGAACGTGGTAACGGTAGAGGCGCAGGATATCAACATGGAACCGTTTACGCTGACCGGAGAGGGACTTCTGGCGCGTGCGATCTGCCATGAGTGTGAACATCTGGACGGTATCCTGTATGTGGAACACGTGGAAGGCGAACTGCACGATGTGAATTACGAAGAAGAGGATGACGAATAAATGAGAGTAGTATTTATGGGAACCCCGGATTTTTCCGTGGGAACATTAAAAGAGCTGGCGAAGGCAGGTCATGAGATTGTCGGCGTGATCAGTCAGCCGGACAAGCCGAAGGGCAGAGGAAAGAACCTGCAGCCCACACCGGTCAAGGAAGTGGCAATGGAACTGGGACTTCCGGTTTACCAGCCGAAAAAGGTAAGAGATCCGAAATTTATCCAGGTGGTAAGAGATCTGGAGCCGGAAGTGATCGTAGTCGTGGCGTTCGGACAGATCATTCCGAAAGAGATCCTGGAAATGCCAAAATATGGATGCATCAATGTACACGCATCCCTGCTTCCGGCATACCGCGGTGCAGCCCCGATCCAGTGGGCAGTGATCAACGGGGATAAGGAGTCCGGTGTGACGATCATGCGGATGGACGAAGGACTGGATACCGGAGATATGATCAATAAAGTAATTGTGACACTGGATGAGAAAGAAACGGGTGGCAGCCTGTTTGACCGTCTGAGCGAGGCGGGGGCAAAACTTTTGGTGGAGACACTTCCGAAGTTGGAGGATGGCAGTGCCGTCTTTGAAAAACAGCCGGAGGAGAGCACCACTCCGTATGCCGCCATGATCAGCAAGAAAATGGGTGAGATGGACTGGACAAAATCAGCAGAGGAACTGGAACGCCTGATCCGCGGACTGAATCCGTGGCCGAGTGCATTTTCCCATCTGAACGGAAAAACGTTGAAAATATGGGAAGCTTCGGTGGAAGAAGAAAACGGTGAGAAAAAAGCACCGGGAACCGTACTGCAGGCAGATGCCAAGGGATTTCGGATCCAGACCGGGGAGGGAATCCTGAAGATTGACACCTTGCAGTTAGAAGGAAAGAAACGGATGGATGCGCAGGCATTTTTACGAGGCTATACCGTGGAAGCGGGAACCGTGCTTCCGTGTTAGTGTATGAAACAGCCGGAGGAGAAAAACGTGGCAAATGGAACAGAACTCCGGGGAATCGCCCTGGAGATATTATTGGAGATTACACAGGAAAAAGAATACAGCCATCTGGCGATCCGCAATGCCCTGAATAAAGTACAGTATCTTCCGAAACAGGATCGGGCATTTATCAACCGTCTTGTGGAGGGAACACTGGAATATATGCTTCGGATCGACTATATCCTGAATCAGTTTTCCAGCGTAAAGGTAAATAAGATGAAACCGGTGATCCGCAACATTCTTCGAAGCGGTGTCTATCAGCTGTTATTTATGGACAGCGTGCCGGACTCGGCAGCCTGCAACGAAGCGGTAAAACTGGCACAGAAAAAAGGATTTTACAGTCTGAAAGGCTTTGTCAACGGCGTGATGCGTAATGTGGCAAGAAAAAAAGAAGAAATCACATATCCGGATGCAAAGACCAGCCCTGCAGAATATCTGTCGGTGTACTATTCCGTACCGCAGTGGCTGGTAGAACGCTGGGTGAAGGCTTATGGAACAGAGACGACGGAAGGTATGCTGAAGGATTTTCTGACGGATCATCCGCTGACGATCCGCTGCCAGCTGCACCGGGTAGATCCGGAGCTGACGATCAACAGTCTGGAGAGACAGGGAGCGACGGTTAAGCGGGCGCCGTATCTTCCGTATGCGTACTATCTGTCGGATTACAGCCACCTCGAAGGACTTAAATCTTTTGTGATGGGAAGGTTCGTGGTGCAGGATGTCAGTTCGATGCTGGTAACGGAAGCAGCAGATCCGAAACCGGGAGATTATGTCATTGATCTTTGCGCGGCACCTGGCGGAAAAAGCCTTCATGCAGCCGATAAGATGCAGGGAGAAGGCATGGTGGACTCCAGAGATCTTACGGATTATAAAGTGGGTCTGATCGAAGAAAATATAGAGCGAACACAGACACTGAATATCCGTGCGTATCGAAAAGATGCAACGATCCTGGACAAAGAATCCATCGAAAAAGCGGATATTGTGCTGGCGGATGTACCGTGTTCCGGACTGGGCGTCATCGGAAAGAAGACGGATATCAAGTACCGTACGGATGAGGATAAGATTCAGGAACTTTCGGTACTTCAGAAACGGATCCTTCACAATGCAGCATCTTATGTAAAACCGGGCGGGGTACTGATCTACAGTACCTGTACGATCACCCGGGAGGAAAATCAGGACAATGTGGCATGGTTTACGGAAAATTATCCGTTTGTACTCGAAAGCCTGGATCCGTATCTGTGCGAAGAACTCCACAGCGAGACAACAGCACAGGGGTATCTGCAGCTGCTTCCGGGCGTGCATAAGACCGATGGATTTTTCCTGGCAAGATTAAGGAAAAAAGAGGAAACAGAATGGAACAATTAGATATCAAATCGCTGTATGAAGACGAGCTGAAAGAAAAGATGGTTTCACTTGGCGAAAAACCGTTCAAGGGAAAACAGCTGTATCAGTGGCTTCATCAGAAAGCGGTGGGAAGTTATGAGGAGATGACGAATCTCTCGGAGAGCCTGCGGCAGAAATTAACGAAACAGGAACCGCTGACGCATCTGGAAGTGGTGGAAGTGCAGACTTCTAAGATCGACGGCACACAAAAATACCTGTTCCGTCTGGCGGACGGCAACGTGATCGAGAGTGTGTGGATGAAATACAAACACGGCAATTCCGTATGTATTTCTTCCCAGGTAGGCTGCCGGATGGGATGCCGTTTCTGTGCATCCACGATCGGCGGACTGACCAGAAACCTCCTGCCGTCCGAGATGCTCGATCAGGTCTACCGGATCCAGGAGATGACCGGAGAACGGGTGTCCAACGTCGTTGTGATGGGAACGGGAGAACCGCTGGATAATTACGATAACCTGCTTCGCTTTATCCGGATCTTAAGTGATGAAAAAGGGCAGAACATCAGCCAGAGAAACCTCACCGTGTCCACCTGTGGACTGGTGCCGCGGATCCGGCAGCTGGCAGAGGAGAATCTGACGATCACCCTGGCACTTTCGCTTCACGCACCAAACGATGAAAAGCGAAAAGAACTGATGCCGATCGCCTATAAATATTCGCTGTCGGAAGTCTTTCCGGCATGCAAATATTACTTTGAAAAGACCGGAAGAAGACTGACTTTTGAGTACAGTCTGGTGGGCGGAAAGAACGACAGCCAGGAAGATGCAAGACAGCTGGCGGAGCTGGTACACGGGTTAAACTGCCATATTAACCTGATTCCGGTCAACCCGATCAAGGAGCGGGATTTCGTACAGTCCGACAAAAAAGTGATAGAGAATTTTAAAAATAAACTTGAAAAATATCGAATTAATGTTACTATTAGAAGAGAAATGGGCAGGGATATCGATGGGGCCTGCGGTCAGCTGAGAAAGAAATACAGCGACCGGCAGGAAAATACAACAAAAGACTCCGCCGAAGAAAAATAAAGAAGACAAGGGAGAAGCTGGCATGAAGTCATTTTCTTTGACCGATGTAGGACAAGTCAGAAGTCAGAATCAGGATTATGTATATGCGTCCGAGCAGCCGATAGGAAATCTTCCAAATCTGTTTGTGCTTGCTGATGGAATGGGCGGGCATAATGCCGGAGATTTTGCCTCACGCTGTGCCGTTTCCGTAATCGAAGCGTCAGTAAAAAAAGATATGAGTTTTAATCCCATAAAGATCATGCGTCATGCGATTGAGGAGGCAAATGAAAAGATTCATGAGCTTGCGAAAGAAGACGCAGCAAAAGCCGGGATGGGGACAACCCTCGTGGCTGTGACCGTTGTGGGATATTATGCGTATGTGGCCAATGTGGGAGACAGTCGTCTGTATGTATCCGATGAGCAGGGACTGGTGCAGATCACCAGAGACCATTCCTGGATCGCAGAGATGGTGATGCGGGGAGAACTCAGCAAAGAGGAAGCCAGGAACCATCCGGATAAAAACATTATCACAAGAGCATTGGGAGCGTCCGAAGAGGTGGATATCGATTTCTTCGATGTGCAGCTGGAGGAAAAGAATCGGATTTTGCTGTGCTCAGACGGACTGAGTAATATGATAGCGGATGAACAGATCCAGGAGATCATTCAGAGTTCAGAAGATATCGAACAGTCCGGCAGACAACTGGTGGCAATTGCCAATACAAACGGGGGCAGAGATAATATATCAGTAATTCTAATCGAACCATTTACAAACGAGGTGAAAGAATGTTAAAAGAGGGAATGATTGTAGGAGAAAGATACGAGATCATCAGCAGAATCGGCAGCGGCGGTATGGCAGATGTCTACAAAGCAAAAGATCATAAGCTGAATCGTCTTGTAGCGGTGAAGGTAATGAAAGCGGAATTCAGCCAGGACAAAGGCTTTATTTCCAAATTCCGAAAGGAAGCACAGGCCGCAGCAGGTCTGGCGCATCCGAATGTGGTAAATGTCTATGACGTTGGGGAGGATAACGGCATTTACTATATCGTTATGGAGCTGGTACAGGGCATTACCCTGAAAGACTATATTACAAGAAAAGGAAAACTTTCCGTAAGGGAAGCAACCAGTATTGCGATCCAGGTTTCTCTGGGACTGGAAGCCGCACATAAGAGCAACATTGTACACAGAGATGTAAAACCGCAGAACATCATCATTTCCGTGGACGGTAAAGTAAAACTGTCTGATTTCGGTATCGCAAGAGCAGCATCTTCGAACACGATCAGTTCCAATGTGATGGGATCTGTACATTACAGTTCTCCGGAACAGGTACGTGGCGGTTACAGCGATGCGAAGAGTGATATCTATTCTCTTGGTATTACGATGTATGAGATGGTAACCGGACGGGTTCCGTTTGACGGGGATACGACGGTAGCGATCGCGATTAAACATCTGCAGGAAGAGATCGTATCACCGAGAAAATACGTGCCGGATCTGCCGTACAGCCTGGAACAGATCATTTTAAAATGTACACAGAAGAGTGTGGACCGCAGATATGCAAGCATGTCGGAGGTTATCGAAGATCTGAAACATTCCCTGCTGGATCCGAACGGAAACTTTGTCACCGTGACACCGCTGGCACAGCATGCACAGACCGTGATGCTTTCAAAAGACGAACTCGAAGCTATCCGGGAAGGTCGTTCCGGTTATGCGACTCCTCAGAAAGATACCTATGAGGATGAAGATGAGGACGAGGATGACGAAGACGAATATGATGAGGAATACGACGATGAAGATGATGATGACGACGAGGGTGAAGTAAGTTCCAAACTGGAAAAAGCCATGACAATCGGTGGATTTATCATCGGAGCGATCATTATCTGTATTCTGATCTTCTTTATCGCAAGGGCAGCAGGTCTGGTTAATATCGGAGGATCTGCCAACAAGGACGATGCACAGCAGACCGAGCAGGAAGAAATCGATGATACCGTAGATGAAAACGGACAGGTATCCGTACCGAAACTGACCAGCATGACAGAAGAAAACGCACTGAGCGTTCTCGAACAGCTGGGCTTAAAGGGAAATAAGATCGGCGAAAGCCCGTCTTCCGAATACAAAGCAGGAACGATCATGTCTCAGGAAACAGAGGCAGGAACCAAAGTGGATCAGGGAACTGTGATCAACTATGTGGTAAGTACAGGAACCGATGCACCGACGATACCGAGTATAATCGGAAAGTCACAGAGTGAGGCAGAAGCACTGATCAAAGCATTGGGACTGAATACAGAGATCCAGCAGGATTACAGTGATACCGTGGCAATCGGAAAAGTTATCAGTGTAGATCCGGGCGAGGGAACACAGGTGTCCGCAGGATCTACGATCACACTGGTAGTCAGTCTGGGTGAAGAAAACAAACAGGTGGAAGTACCGAACGTGATCGGACAGGATGAGGCAACCGCTAAGAAGACACTGAACGATCAGGGATTACAGGTAAATGTAGAGACAACAACCGATGCCTCCGGTAATGTGGCAGAAGGCTGCGTGGCAAACCAGAGTGTGGTAGCAGGAACTTCTGTAGATCCGGGTTCAACCATTACGCTGCAGGTGTATCATGCACCATCTGTACCGGCAGAGTCGGAAAATGGCGGAACCGCAGACAGCGGAAGCTGGACCTGTAATGTAAAACTGGATCAGCCATCTACCTACATTGGTGGTCCGGTACAGCTGACACTGGTACAGAATATCAACGGACAGAACGTGGAAACTGTGATTCTGGACGGACAGACAATTACATTCCCATATACACTGACCATTGCCGGTGCAGACGGCGTGGATACCGGAACCGTATATCTGAGAGAAATGGTAGACGGAGAATATGTAGAACGTGGACATTATT
Source organism: Blautia faecicola (assembly GCF_004123145.1). Lineage (NCBI taxonomy): Bacteria > Bacillati > Bacillota > Clostridia > Lachnospirales > Lachnospiraceae > Blautia > Blautia faecicola. Next base: position 974,666 of record NZ_SDKC01000001.1, read on the forward strand.
CAAATGTACCGTTCAAACAGTCTTAAGAGGTATCTATGCAGGGAAAGATTATAAAAGGAATTGCCGGATTCTACTACGTGGACGTAGCAGAATCCGGAATTTATGAATGTAAAGCCAAGGGGATTTTCCGGAAAGAAAAGAAAAAACCTCTGGTTGGCGATAACGTAGAGATTGAAGTTCTCGATGAAAAAGAAAAGACAGGCAATCTGATTCAGATTCTGCCAAGAAAGAATGAGCTGATCCGGCCGGCAGCGGCAAATGTGGATCAGGCACTTGTGATTTTTGCAGTCCGTCAGCCGGATCCGAACTACCAGCTGCTGGACCGTTTTTTGATTACAATGGAACAACAGGAGATTCCGAGTATTATCTGTTTCAATAAAAAAGACCTGGCGGAACAGGAAGAACTGGAACGGATGTGCCAGATCTACAGTTCCTGCGGGTACCAGGTATTGCTTACCAGTGCCGAACAGGAAGAGGGGATCAGCCAGATCCGCCGGATCCTGGAGGGAAAAACAACAGTGGTTGCAGGACCTTCCGGAGTGGGAAAATCGTCGCTGACGAATCTGTTGCAGGGAGAAGTCAGCATGGAGACCGGTGAGATCAGTAAAAAACTGAAACGCGGCCGCCATACGACCCGTCATGCACAGCTTTTGACAGTGGGTGAACATACCTATCTGATGGACACACCGGGATTCAGTTCCCTGTTTGTGGAGGGGATGGAGAAAGAAGAACTGCGGTTCCATTATCCGGAATTTGCGGAATACGAAGGAGCCTGCCGTTTTCAGGGATGCGTGCATGTCCATGAACCGGACTGCGCGGTCAAACAGGCAGTGGAAGAAGGAAAGATCCACAGCCAGCGCTATCAAAATTATGTCAGTTTCTATGAAGAACTGAAAGAACAGGAAAAAAGGAGATATTAAAACATGTATCAGTTATCACCATCTATATTGGCAGCAGATTTTAATTGTCTGGGAGAACAGATCCGACAGGTTGAAGAAGCAGGAGTGGAATGGCTTCATATTGATGTGATGGACGGAGCATTTGTTCCGAGTATTTCCTTTGGAATGCCGGTGATCGCATCGATCCGGAAAAACAGTTCTCTGTTTTTTGATGTCCATCTGATGATCGAGGAGCCGGGAAGATATATCGAAGAATTCAAAAAGAGCGGAGCGGATATGCTGACGGTACACGCGGAAGCATGCAAGCATCTGGACAGTACCTTACGGGAGATCCGCAAAGCAGGAATGAAAGTCGGTGTGGCGATCAATCCGGGTACACCGGTCAGCCAGCTGGAATGTGTGCTGGATCTGGTGGATATGGTACTGGTTATGACGGTCAATCCGGGATTTGGCGGTCAGAGTTATATTGAAAGCTGTACCGGAAAAGTACAGAAACTTCGTAAAATGATCACGGATGCCGGACTGGATGTGGACATTCAGGTAGATGGCGGCATCAATGAAAAGACCATCGACAAAGTGCTGGATGCAGGCGCCAATATTCTGGTTGCCGGATCTGCTGTCTTTGGCGGAAACATCGGAGAAAATGTCCGCCGCCTGAAAGAGAGAATGGAGCGCAGATAGGAAATGAAAACGCTGATTATCACAGGGGGCATGATCGAGGTAGATTTTGCTCTCTCCTTTATACAGGAACTGAAGCCGGATTATATTCTTGGGGTAGACAGAGGGTTACAGTTTTGTTATGAACATGATATTCGTCCGGATTATATCGTGGGAGATTTTGACAGTCTTCCGGGCGAGATTCTGGAACGTTACCGGCAGGAGGGAGAGATCCCGATCCGTACCTACAATCCGGTAAAGGATGCGACAGATACAAAGATCGCACTGGATAAAGCCCTGGAAGACGGCAGTACAGAGATCTGGATTCTGGGGGCAACGGGGACTAGGATCGATCACGTGGTCTGCAATCTGCAGATATTAAAAGAAGCATGGGAGAAAAAAGTACCGGTATGGATCGTGGACAGCAGAAATAAGATCGGTCTTCCGGTAGAAAAAACATTTTCTCTCAAAAAAGAAGAACAGTATGGCACCTATGTGTCTTTGTTCCCCATGGGTGAAACCGTGGAAGGACTGACACTTAAGGGCTTTAAATATCCGCTGGATCACTATCAGTTAAAAGACCGGGAAGGTCTGGGGGTAAGCAATGAGATCACAGCGGATGTGGCAGATGTCAGCTGGGAACAGGGTGTACTGTTGATGATACAAAGCAAAGACTGAAGTGACAAGGAGGATTTTTACATGAACACACAGGAAAAGAAAGAAGCACTGGTGCAGGCGGTAGAAGAGATCGCAAAAAAAGAAGCAGCATACTGGGAAGGAAACCCGAAGATGCAGGAAACCTTCCAGAACTGTTATGTAAGTACTGCAAAAACCACGACAAAATTTCTTGAGAGCGGAGAAGCGTATGTATTTACCGGAGATATCGCAGCAATGTGGCTGAGAGATTCTTCTGCACAGGTCGTTCATTATCTGCCATATCTGAAAGAATATCCGATCTTAAAAGAGATGGTAAAAGGGCTGATCGCCCGTCAGGCAAAGTATGTACATATTGATCCGTATGCCAATGCATTTAACGAAGAAGACAACGGAAACTGCTGGGAGAAAGACCTGACTAAATACAATCCGTGGAACTGGGAGAGAAAATACGAGATTGACTCCCTGTGCTACCCGATCTGGCTGATCAAACGGTATGTGGAGAATTCCGGAGCAAGAGATGTCTTCACCCCGGAAGTAAAACAGGCATTCCGCGATATCCTGGATGTATGGCAGACAGAGCAGTACCATGAGAACTCCGAGTATTCTTTCGTACGTCTCAACTGTCCGCCGTCTGATACCTTAAGTAACGATGGAAAGGGTGCACCGGTAGGTTACACCGGTATGACCTGGTCCGGATTCCGCCCAAGTGATGATGCGTGCAAGTATGGTTATCTGATTCCGTCCAACATGTTTGCAAGCGTAGTTCTGGATTATATGGCAGAATTCCTGGAGAAAGATTTCCAGGATCCACAGATGGCAAAAGAAGCAAAAGAATTACAGGTAGAGATCCAGGAAGGTATCCGGAAATATGGTATCGTGGAAGATGAAACCTTCGGAAAGATTTATGCGTACGAGACAGACGGTCTTGGCAACTACAATCTGATGGACGATGCCAACGTGCCGAGTTTGTTATCTCTGCCGTGGCTGGCATACTGTGGCAAAGACGATCCAATCTATAAAAATACAAGAGCCTTTGTATTAAGCAAAAAGAATCCATATTATTTTGAAGGCGCCAGCGCAAAAGGAATCGGAAGTCCGCACACACCGGATCAGTATATCTGGCACATCGCACTGACGATGCAGGGACTGACTTCTGATGACGAAGAAGAGAGAAAAGAACTGCTGGAAACCCTTCTGGCTACCGATGCAGACTGTAAAGTGATGCACGAGGGATTTGACTGTCAGGATCCGAAGAAATTCACCAGAGAATGGTTCGCATGGGCGAACTCATTGTTTGCATTATTTGCGCTTTCTATGAAAAAGTAAAGTTGACGAAAAAAATCTGAAAAAACGAATAAATATAGGAAAAAGATAACATCAGAACTTTAAAAAGGAGAGAGTGTATGGTATAATATTACCAGCAGTGCTTTCCGTGATGGGAAAGTTCTCGACGAAAAGCTGTCAGTTCTGCTGTATGTTCTGTTTCCTAAGAGAACCGCTATAAAAAAACATCGCCGGATGCAGAAAAGTACACAGATTTATTTTAATGTTTGCTGTGTGCACAGGCATTGGTGATGTTTTTTTGTGCAACCGCAGGGGGTAAAGAGAGAAAACGGTTGCCAATAAGTTATTATTTATCAGGAGGTAGCAAAAATGATATTGCTAAAAGAAAGAATCGGTAAAATGCTGGAATATCTGCAGGAACAGGTATATCCGAAGCAGGTTGCGATTCCGAGTTACAAGATGATCCGCACCGATGAGAGATGTCTGGATGTAAACAATCTGGATACCTCATCCTGGACCGAGATTACGAACCAGGAACTGTGGGGCGGACACAGAGAATATTACTGGTTTGAGACCGTAGTGACAATTCCGGAAGAATTTGACGGAGAGTGTGTAGTGTATGAACTGAAAACCGGAAAAGAAGGAGAGTGGGATGCAACGAATCCACAGTTTTCCATCTTTGTAAACGGTGTGAGAGTACAGGGGCTTGATGTCAACCACAGAGAAATCATTTTGGCAGAGCCTGCCAAAGCAGGAGACACCTATCGCATTGTTCTTTCCGCATTTACCGGAGACCAGAACTTCAGTCTGAAGATGAACTCCAGCCTGAAAGTACTGGATCGTAAGACTGAGAAATATTACTATGACCTGGAAGTTCCGTACCAGAGTGCCAGACTGCTGAACACGGAAGATCAGGCATATATTACGATTATTCAGGCACTGAACGAATCTCTGAATCTGCTGGATATGAGAAAAGAAGGTTCCAAAGAGTATTATCAAAGCCTGGAAAAAGCACAGGAGTACATCACAAAAGAATTTTATGAGAAATATTGTGACGGTGAGAAAAGCCCGATCATCTACTGTGTAGGACATACACACATTGACTGTGCATGGCTGTGGACTCTGCGTGTGACAGAAGACAAGGCAGTCCGAAGCTTTTCTACCGTACTGGAACTGATGAAAGAATATCCGGAATATGTATTTATGTCCAGCCAGCCACAGCTGTACAAATATGTGAAGAAAAATGCTCCAGATGTGTATGAACAGATCAAAGAAAGAGTCAAAGAAGGACGCTGGGAGCCGGACGGTGGTATGTTCGTAGAGGCAGACTGTAATATCGCTTCCGGTGAAGCACTGGTTCGCCAGTTTGTACACGGACAGAGATTCTTCAAAGAAGAGTTCGGCGTGGACAATGAGATTCTGTGGCTTCCTGACGTATTCGGTTATTCCGCAGCACTTCCGCAGATTCTGCAGAAATGTGGAATCCCTTACTTTATGACCACAAAGATCAGCTGGAATGAGTTCAACAAGATGCCGTATGATACATTCGAGTGGGAAGGTATCGACGGAACCCGTGTACTGACACATTTTGTTCCGACCCGTGATTACAATAGGGCAGCAGTTGAGGGGGGTACAGAGACAGAACACTTTACCACCTATAACGGATATATCAATCCAAGCCAGATGAAGGGTGCATGGGCACGATACAGCCAGAAATATCTGAACGAAGAAGTACTTTGCAGCTTCGGTTTTGGAGATGGTGGCGGTGGCCCAACCAAAGATATGCTGGAGAATCAGAGACGTCTGGCAAAAGGTCTCCCGGGTATGCCGAGAACCAAGATGTCTACTGCAAAAGAATTCTTCCATGTTCTGGATAAACATGTAACCGGAAAAAAATATCTGCCGACCTGGGTGGGCGAGCTGTATCTGGAATACCACAGAGGTACTTATACTTCTATGGCAAGAAACAAAAAGTTCAACCGGAAAGCGGAGTTTGCATATCAGAACGAAGAAATGTACGCAATGCTGGATGCACAGACTGCAGGTGGTGCATATCCGGAAAAAGAACTGCATGAAGGATGGGAAGTCATCCTGCGTAACCAGTTCCACGATATTCTGCCGGGATCTTCGATCAAAGAAGTATATGATGATTCCAAAGCAGAGTACGAAGGTATCTTTGCAGAGAACAAAGCGCTGACCGATGCAACACTGGCACATATCGCAGCAGGTGTAAAAGCACCGAAACATTCTCTGGTTGTTTACAACCCGAACAGTGCAGCTGCTTATGATCTGATAACCTTTACCGTTCCGGAAGGCATGGGAGAGCCTGCAGTTTACGACGGCGAGACAAAACTGGCTGTTCAGAAAACCGCAGACGGTGCATATGTATTCTTTGCAGCAGGCGTACCGGGAAAAGGATATAAGACTTATACCGTAAAAGAAGAAACAGCAGATACCACACCGACGATGGAAGTTTCCACAGAGGTGATGGAAAATGAGTTCTTCAAGGTAGAATATAATGAAAAAGGTCAGTTTGCGAAGATCTATGATAAGAAAGCAGATCGTGACGTACTGAAACCTGGCAAAGCCGGTAACGTGATCGTAAGTTACGAAGACCGTCCGCACAACTATGATGCATGGGATGTAAACAATTATTATACAGAAAAATCCTGGGATATCGATCAGGTATCTGCGATGGAAGTAGTGGAAAATGGTCCGGTAAGAGCCTGCGTAAAAGTAGAGCGTAAATATCTGGATTCCACGATCACACAGTTTATTTATCTGTATCATGACATTCCAAGAATCGATATCAAGAATGTAATTGACTGGAAAGAGCATCAGATCTTTGTGAAAGACTACTTCCCGATCGATGTACATACCAACGAAGCTACATTTGATATCCAGTATGGTAACGTAAAACGTGATACCCATGACAATACTTCCTGGGATTTTGCAAAATTTGAAGTCTGCCACCATAAATGGATGGATGTGTCCGAGGATGGCTACGGTGTCAGTATGTTAAATGACTGCAAGTATGGTGTTGGTGTCCGCAATGGTGTGATCGGTATGTCCATGCTGAAATCTGCGATTCATCCGAATCCGGAAGCTGATAAAGAACTGCATGAATTTACTTATTCTATTTATCCACATCAGGGCGGCTGGCGAGAAGCCGGTACGGTAAAACAGGCTTACCAGATCAATAACCCTCTGACCTGCAGCTGGAAAGAGAATGAAGGAGGAACACTTGCTCCGGAATATTCTCTGGTTTCCTCTGATCAGGATAATGCAGTGATCGAGGTTGTGAAAAAAGCGGAAGATTCGGATGCTGTCATCGTTCGTCTGTACGAGTGCTATAACAGAAGAACTCCGGTGACACTAATTTTCGGTAAGGAATTGACATCTGTTGTCGAGTGTAATATGATGGAGGAAGGAGCAGATCCTGTAGAGTTTACAGGAAATCAGGCGACTTTCGAGATGAAACCTTATGAGATTAAGACGTTAAAGGTTACGTTTTAAAAAAGACTGGATTTCAGTCTGAGGTTTCGGAAACTGAATAGATTCTTGGTAGTAACCGGGGACTCCCAGTGTGTATGTTTTGCTTTTCCCCTTGCACTGGGAGGTCACCCGGCTATTATATTTTACGCGTTTATTAAGAAATTTGGTGGCTTACAGGGGGATTGTGATAGCAGTTCCGGAATAGGGCGACAGGAAAGGGAAGAACAGGAGGCGATTGGAGTGCCATTCAGGATCGTACGCAATGACATTACAAAAATGCATACAGAAGCTATTGTCAACACGGCAAATGAATATGTATCAGTTGGTACCGGCTGTGACAGTGCTGTTTACAAGGCAGCAGGCTACGATAAACTTCTGAAATATCGAAAAGAAAAAATTGGTTTTGTGCCAGAAGGTGGAGCTTTTATCACTCCTGGATTTAATCTTGAGGCAAGGTATATTATTCATGCAGTAAGTCCGCGTTATATGGGAGGAGATCAGGGAGAGGAAGAAAAGCTTCGTTCCTGTTACAGAAAGAGTCTACAGATTGCAAAGGAGAACAGCATAAAATCTATTTCATTTCCCCTTATTTCTACCGGAGGATTTGGGTATCCCAAGGAAGAAGGAATGCGAATTGCAGTAGATGAGATGAATGCATTTTTGCTTAGCAATGAAATGGATATTTTCCTGATAGTGTTTGATACGAAGGCTACTCAGCTGGGAGAGAAAATTTATCCCGGACTGGAAGCGTATATCGATCAGAACTATGTTAAGGAAGCCAGGAAAAAAGAGTATGGTGATGCTTATGTTCCGATAAGACAAAGCGAACTGGTCTATGACGCGTATCTTCCGAACGCTCAGAGGATGGAAAGACGTCAGACTTCCACATTAAAAAAGGAAACGGCAAAGAAATATCTCTCGAAAGAAGTTCGACAAGGCGATAAATTATGTGAAAGTGATGAGACTGCATGCCTTGATTTTGAAGAACAGCACGAGAGCAAACTACCATCCCAACAAGCTGACCGCGTTATGCCTGTGTGTTGGGGCAAAGGTGAATCTGGATGAATCAAAAGATTTGCTGGCAAGAGCAGGATATGCGTTATCGCCCTGTGATAAGACGGATATCATCTTTTCGTATTTCATTGAGAATGAAATTTATGACATGATTGAGCTTGATATTCAGCTGGAGGAGCATGGCTTGCCGTGTATAATTTCATAGAAATTTAAGGTCGCTTTGAAAGCGACCGGTTTGGAAGATCTTTTTCGTATAATGAGTCTGTAAAAAGAAAACACCGCGAGGTGAGAATCGTAAAGGAGGACGAATTTTATGCGTAAAGGATTAACAGAAGTTGTTTTTATTTTAGACAGAAGCGGTTCTATGAGAGGACTTGAGGCGGATACGATTGGCGGCTTTAATTCCATGATTGAGAAGCAGAGCAAAGAGGAAGGCGAAGCCTGCATTTCCACAGTGCTTTTTGATGATCGGCAAGAGGTTTTATATGACAGGGTGCCGGTAGATAAGGTAGAGCCGATGAATGACCGTCAATATTATGTGAGGGGGTGTACAGCACTTCTCGACGCACTCGGCGGAGCGATTCACCATATTGCAAAGGTTCACAAGTATGCCAGAGAAGAGGACAGACCGGAAAAGACTTTATTTATTATAACAACCGATGGTATGGAAAATGCCAGTCATAAATATTCCTTTCATAAAGTGAAGAAAATGGTTGAGAAGGAAAAAGAGAAGTATGGCTGGGAATTCTTATTCCTGGGAGCCAACATAGATGCAATCGAAGTCGCCGGAAGAGTTGGTATCGGAGCTGACAGGGCGATCAATTATGAATGCGACAGAGAAGGAACTGCTCTGAATTATCAGGTCCTTTCTGAAACCGTATCTGCTGTAAGGAAATCGAGGAGCAGAGTGGAGATGAATCAGACGATATCAGCCTGCTGTGCATCGATCAGAGAGGATTATAAGAAACGTCATAAAAACAGAAGGGCGTAGGGTAAAAGAGGAACAGCATACCATTAAAATATTAAAAAACCAAAAATGATTTTTCAAAACAAATGGTGGGAGAAAAGAAAACTTGCCTGTGTGTGGGAAATATGGTAGACTCTAAGAAGATGTGTATTCATAGAGAATACATGGAAAAATACAGCCGGGGATATAAGGGCTGGATGAAGAATAACAGACAGGAAAGAGGAATATAGATTATGAAGTTGGGTATCGTTGGACTTCCGAACGTAGGTAAGAGTACATTATTTAACTCACTGACTAAGGCAGGTGCTGAGTCTGCCAATTATCCGTTCTGTACGATTGATCCGAATGTGGGTATCGTGGCAGTGCCGGATGAGAGACTGAAACTGCTGGGGGATTTTTATCATTCCAAGAAGGTGACTCCGGCGGTGATTGAGTTTGTGGATATTGCAGGTCTGGTAAAAGGAGCTTCCAAGGGAGAAGGCCTGGGTAATCAGTTTCTTGCGAATATTCGAGAAGTGGATGCGATCGTTCATGTGGTTCGTTGTTTTGAAGATTCCAATGTTATCCATGTGGATGGAAAGATCGATCCGGTACGTGATATTGAGACAATCAATCTGGAACTGATCTTTTCGGATCTGGAGATTCTGGAGAGAAGAATTGCCAAGACGACAAAGGCAGCCAGAATGGATAAGACAGCAGCGAAAGAGCTGGAACTGCAGCAGAGAATCAAAGCGCATCTGGAAGACGGAAAACCGGCGATCAGCTTGGAGCTGGAAAATGAAGATGAAGAGGCATGGATGCAGGAGTACAATCTGCTGACAGCAAAACCGGTCATTTTTGCAGCAAATGTTTCCGAGGATGATCTGGCGGATGACGGAGCTTCCAATCCGCATGTACAGGCAGTCCGCGAGCTGGCAAAAGAGCAGAACAGCGGTGTGTTTGTCATCTGTGCGGAGATTGAGCAGGAGATCGCAGAGCTGGAAGACGATGAGAAGAAGATGTTCCTGGATGATCTGGGAATTGAGGAGTCCGGTCTGGAGAAACTGATCAAGGCAAGTTATGAACTGCTGGGACTGATGAGTTATCTGACTGCCGGCGAGGATGAGACCCGTGCATGGACCATCAAAGTGGGAACGAAAGCACCGCAGGCAGCAGGAAAGATTCATACCGATTTTGAGAGAGGATTTATCAAAGCAGAAGTTGTCAACTATAAAGATCTTCTGGAATCCGGTTCCTATGCAGGTGCGAGAGAAAAAGGTCTGGTCCGCATGGAAGGAAAAGAGTATGTGGTAAAAGACGGAGATGTGATTTTATTCCGTTTCAATGTATAAGTAAATGAGTAGTAAAAAAACGAGGAAAAATGAGGAAAAGTTCGACTTTTCCTCATTTTTTTTCCAAAATTTCCCCTTGTATTCTTTCAACATATGGTTTAGAATAAAGAGCATAAGTGGTAGAAAGTGGAGGAAAGTGGTGCGAAGGGGAGAACGTGTGGCAGCCGATTCCAACAAGCACCCGAAATAAAAGGTTGGGGAGAACCGTTTATTTCATGATTCCGGGGAGTTCCCCGGTACTCAAAGAGGGTAAATTCTATGTTCATGGGAGAGTACAGTCATACAATTGACGCAAAAGGAAGACTTATTATACCGTCTAAGTTTCGCGAAGAACTGGGAGATGAATTCGTGTTAACAAAGGGTTTAGACGGCTGCCTTTCTATTTATCCTATGGAACAGTGGAAAGTCTTTGAGAAGAAACTGGAAGCTTTACCGCTTACAAACAAAAATGCGAGAAAATTTTCACGATTCTTCGTGGCAGGTGCGACGACATGTGAACTGGATCGACAGGGGAGAATTCTGGTACCGGCAACGTTACGGGAATTTGGAGGTCTGGAAAAAGATGTGGTACTCACCGGTAATCTGAACCGGATTGAAGTCTGGAGCAAGGCGAAGTGGAGTGAAAATAATGACTATGATGATATGGATGCGATTGCAGAAGACATGCAGGAGATGGGAATTATCATCTAAAGTCCGGTGAAAGAAAAAGGAGTAAGAGCGTTAGATGGAGTTTAAACACAAATCGGTATTACTGAAAGAAACCATAGACAATCTGAAAGTCAAGCCGGATGGCATCTATGTTGACGGAACTTTGGGAGGGGCAGGACATGCCTCAGAAGTGTGCAAATTATTATCTGCCACGGGGAGATTAATAGGAATAGACCAGGACGATGCGGCAATACAGGCGGCAAGTGAGAGACTGCGGGACTATCAGGATCGCACGATGATCATTCGCAGCAACTATTGCCACATGGTCCCGGAATTGAAAAAAAGGGGAATCAACTCTGTTGATGGTATTGTGCTGGATTTGGGAGTATCTTCCTATCAGCTGGATCATGCAGAACGCGGTTTTACGTACCGGGAGGATGTGCCTCTGGATATGCGTATGGATCAGCGGCAGACCAAGACGGCGGAAGATATCGTAAATACTTACAGCGAGAGTGATCTGTACCGGATTATTCGTGACTATGGAGAGGACAAGTTTGCGAAAAATATTGCAAAACATATCTGTCTGGCAAGACAGGAAGCACCGATCCATACCACAGGAGAATTAACGGAGATTATAAAAAGAGCCATTCCGATGAAAGTCCGGGCAACGGGCGGACATCCTTCCAAGAGAACGTTTCAGGCGCTCAGGATCGAACTGAATCATGAGCTTGATGTTCTGCGCGATTCTCTGGATGGAATGATTGACTTTTTAAATGACGGGGGAAGGATTTGTATCATTACCTTCCATTCTCTGGAAGACCGGATCGTAAAGACGATTTTCCGAAGAAATGAAAATCCATGTACCTGTCCGCCGAATTTTCCCGTATGTGTATGCGGAAAAGTATCCAAGGGCAGAGTGATAACAAGAAAACCGATTCTTCCGTCTGCGGAAGAACTCGAGTGGAACAGTCGCTCACAGAGTGCAAAATTGCGGGTATTTGAACGTCAGATATCCGAAGCAAAGTAAGGAGACAGCAACAATGGCCAGAAAGCAAAACAGAAGGGTAAATTCCAGATCGGAACGAATAGTGGAACAGTATGTCGTGGACGGCAATACGATCCGCAAGATTCAGGCCATACCACAGGAAGAGCCGGAAAGAAAACCGGTTCGACGGTCGACTTCCAGAAATCGTGCGAGAACCAGAGCCATGAGCCGTGGTTATGTGATGTTTCTGGCGGTGGTATCAGCGACAGCTCTGTTTATGTGTGCCCGTTATCTGCAGATCAAATCTGCAATCACAACACAGAATAAACAGATTGCTACTACGGAATCAGAACTGAGTCAGCTGAAAGCAGACAATGATGCATTATACAACAGTGTAATCTCATCAGTGGATCTGGAAAAGATAAAGGATAAAGCGATGAACGAACTGGGGATGACCTATCCGCAGGAAGATCAGATTTATCAGTTTGATACAGCAGGAAACAGCTATGTACGTCAGTATAAAGATGTACCTGATACGACAAAATAAGGTGGTTACGTGCAAAGAAAAAGAAGAAAGAAAAGGGGCAACGCCCTTTTAACAAGAAAGATAAATAGTAAGATGCGTATGAAGCTGGTATGGCTGTTTGGAATAGTCGTACTGGCTTTCGTAGGTTTAGGCATACGAATTACCGTGATCAATGCCAGCCAGGGAAAACAGTACAGCAAACAGGTACTAAGCCAGTCACAGCAAAAGTATGACAGCCGTGTGATCCCGTTCAAACGTGGGGACATCACCGACAGGAATGGTGTGGTACTGGCGACCAGTGAGAAAGTGTATAAAGTGATCCTGGACTGTAAAGTGGTCAATACCAAAGAAGAGTATGTGGAACCGACAATCAAAGCCCTGGTGGATGTGCTGGGGCTGGATGAGGAAACGATTCGGGAAAGACTGGAAGATAAGACGACAAAGAGCAGCCAGTATCAGATCCTGCAAAGCAATGTGTCCATCAACCAGAAAAAAGCGTTTGAGGACTATACCGATGTGTCCAGCGATGAGGCAAAAGAAACATTGACCAAAGAAGAAATCGCAGAACGTTCCAATGTCAAAGGGGTATGGTTCGAGGAAGATTACCGGAGAGTCTATCCGCTGAATTCCACAGCCAGTCATCTGGTCGGATTTACCTATACGGGAGATACCGCAGACTGGGGAATCGAGGGATATTATTCCAGTACCCTGAACGGTGTCAACGGAAGACAGTTCGGATACTATAATTCCGATGACGATGTGGAGCAGACGATCATCGATCCGGTCAACGGAAACAGCGTACAGTCAACGATTGACCTGAATATCCAGCAGGTAGTAGAAAAATATATCGACAAGTTTATGACCGGTATGGCAAACGGTCCGCGAGGAGAACAGGGAGCCGCCAATGTTGGCGTGGTGGTAGCCAATCCGAAAAACGGTGAGATCCTTGCCATGGCAACCGACAATCCATACGATCTGAATAACCCGAGAGATCTCACGCCATATTATTCGGACGAAGAGATCAAGCAAATGAAAGACAAGGATGACGGAACGATGCTGGAAGCACTGTACGGCATCTGGCAGAACTATTGTATCAGTGATGCGTTCGAGCCTGGATCGACAGTAAAACCACTGACGATCGGGGCAGCACTGGATGCGGATGTGGTACAGCCGACCGATACCTTTGTCTGCGACGGCTATCAGAAATTTGGGGATACGATGATCCGGTGTTCTATCTATCCGAGAGCGCACGGAACAGAGACCCTGTCGGATCTGATCAAACATTCCTGTAACGATGGTCTGATGCAGATCGGAGCACTGCTAGGTCCGGAGGAATTTCTGAAATATCAGAAAATCTTTAATTTCGGCTCTACTACGGGCATCGATCTTCCGGGAGAAGCTACCGGTATCCTTCATTCCGAAGAAAATCTGTCTTCGGGAAGCACCGAGCTTGCCAGTGCATCTTTCGGACAGGGATATACCTGTACCATGATCCAGGAGATTGCAGCGATCTGTTCGGCGATCAATGGCGGATATTACTATCAGCCGCATGTGGTCAGCAAGATTATGAATGAGGATGGAGATGTCATCAAAGACATCCAGCCGGTGGTAACCAAGCAGACGGTATCCAGCGATGTCTCCGCACTGATTCGTCAGTACATGGGCGCGGTTATGGAGTCGGACGGTACTGGAGCAACAGCGAAAGTAGACGGCTACAGCATGGGCGGAAAGACAGGAACCGCACAGAAATATCCGCGTGAAGATAAAAAATATCTGGTATCCTTTATCGGTTTTGCACCGCTTGATGATCCGCAGGTGGTTGTCTATGTGGTTGTGGATGAACCGAATGCAGAATCTCAGGCAGACAGTCTGTATGCCCAGTATCTTTACAAGGGGATTATGACAGAAATCCTGCCATACCTGAATATTTTCCAGGACGAAGAAGTGACGGATAAGACCAATGCCAAGATGAGTTATCTGGAAGAACTGATCAATCAGAAAGTGGAATCCACCGGACAGTCAGACAGCGCAGATGACACCGCGACGGCAGCACCGCCGGAAGACGACAGTGAGACAACGCTCAATAACAAGCAGGAGAGCGACGGTATCACGGACGAAGAAGCGGCAATACAGAGTGGCAATTAAGGAAGATTACGAATATGAATAACCCCGCAGAAGCAGCCATACATTAGATGGAAAGCTTCTGCGGGGTTTCTTTATGAGTAAAAATAAAACGTTTCATAAGAAAAAGACGCTGGTGGTTTTTCTGTGTTGTATCGCGATGCTCGCAGGTCTGATCGGCCGGCTGGTCAGTCTGATGGTGGTACAGTCGGAGTATTATGCGAAAAAAGCCGATGATCTGCATGAGAGAGAGCGTAAGATCAAGGCGGCGAGAGGGCGGATTCTGGATGTGAATGGAACGGTGCTGGCGGATAATAAGACCGTCTGTACGATATCGGTCATCCACAGCCAGATCAAAGAACCGGAAAAGGTGATCGCGATGCTGGTAAAAGAACTAGGGATTGATGAGGCGGGAGCGCGAAAACGGGTGGAAAAAGTTTCTTCGATTGAAAGAGTCAAAACAAACGTGGAGAAAGAAGTGGGGGATAAGATCCGGGAATATCAGCTTGCCGGTGTAAAAGTGGACGAGGATTTTCGAAGATATTATCCATACAATGAACTTGCTTCCCGGGTACTCGGATTTACCGGAGGGGATAATCAGGGGATCATCGGACTGGAAGTAAAATATGAAGAGGTACTAAAAGGGATCAACGGGACCATCCTCACAACGACAGATGCCAGGGGAATCGAACAGAATGGAATCGGAGAAAAACGGAAGGAGCCTGTGGCGGGCTTCGATCTTAGCACCAGCCTGGACTATAACATCCAGATGTATGCCCAGCAGGAGGCGGAACGGGTGATGGAACAAAAAGAAGCCGAGAAAGTATCGATTCTGTTATTAAATCCGAAAAACGGGGAGATTTATGCCTGTGTTAACGTCCCCGAGTTCAATTTGAATGATCCCTACACCCTGTCAGCAGGGACGGTTCTTTCTGGTCAGGAGGAGAAAACAGATGCCTTAAACCGGATGTGGCGAAATACCTGTATCAACGATACCTACGAACCGGGTTCCACCTTTAAGATCATCACAGCATCCGCAGGTCTGGAAGCCGGTGTGGTGACATTGCAGGATCAGTTTTCCTGTCCGGGATTCCGGGTGGTGGAAGACCGGCGGATCCACTGTGCGAGAAGAACCGGACACGGAGCCGAGACTTTTGTGCAGGGGGTAGAAAATTCGTGCAACCCGGTATTTATCGATGTGGCGCTGCGGCTGGGAGTGGAAAAATATTATTCTTATTTTGAAAAATTCGGTCTGCTGGAAAAGACCGGTATCGATCTGCCGGGAGAGGCGGGGACGATCATGCACAAAGAGGAAAATATCGGGCAGGTGGAACTGGCGACGATCGCATTCGGGCAGTCCTTTCAGATCACGCCGATGCAGCTGGCAACGACAGCCGCTTCCCTGATTAATGGTGGTGAGCGGATCACGCCACACTTCGGGGTGAAGGTACAGGATCAGGAGGGAAAGGTCATAAAAACGTATTCCTATGAGAAGAAAAAAAGAATCCTGTCCGAGCAGACCTCAGAGAAAATGCGCTACGCTCTGGAGATGGTGGTGAAGGAGGGCGGCGGAAAAAACGGGCAGGTGGAGGGCTATCGGATCGGCGGGAAAACAGCCACTTCCCAGACGCTTCCAAGAAGTGCCAACCGGTATATTTCCTCTTTTCTCGGTTTTGCCCCGGCGGACGATCCGGTGATCCTCGGGGTCTGTATCATCTATAATCCGCAGGGAATCTATTATGGCGGAACGATAGCAGCCCCGGTGATGAAAACGATTTTTGAGAATGTGCTGCCGTATCTGGGGATAGAGAAAACGGAAGTCGTGGCGGAGAAAAGCAAAACAGAATGACAGAATCCCGGAATTTGCGGAAGCGTGTGGAATAACGGTTGCTGAATGGGGGGAAAAGTATTATACTTAGAACGTAAAAAAACTGAACAGAAAAATGTTCATAATGTACGAGGTGAAATATGGATTTTAAAATTGTGATACCGGTGATTATTTCTTTTGTGATCAGTGTGATTCTGGCACCCGTGATTATTCCGTTTCTGCGGAGACTGAAAGCGTCCCAGACGGAACGTACCGACGGTGTGAAGTCTCATCTTTCCAAAGCGGGAACCCCGACGATGGGTGGTCTGATCTTTCTGATCGCAGTAACAGTGACATCTTTGTTTTATGTAAAAGATTATCCGAAGATCATTCCGATCTTATTCCTGACGCTGGGATTTGGTCTGATCGGATTCCTGGATGATTATCTGAAAGTTGTGCTGAAACGTTCCGACGGACTGCTTCCGGCACAGAAGATGGCAGGACAGATCGTGGTAACTGCAATTTTTGCTTTTTATCTGATTCGTTTTACCGATGTGAAACTGACACTGCTGGTACCGTTCAGCCATGGTTATTACTGGAACATCGGCTGGGTGGCAGTACCGCTGTTATTTGTAGCGGTGATCGGTACGGTAAACGGTGTAAACTTTACAGACGGACTGGACGGTCTTGCATCCAGCGTGACCGTGATGGTTGCAACATTTTTTACGGTTGTGGCAGTGGGAACACAAAGCGGTATTGAACCGATCACCTGTGCGGTTGTCGGTGCGTTGATGGGATTTCTGCTGTTCAATGTATTTCCTGCGAAAGTATTTATGGGAGATACCGGATCTCTGGCACTGGGCGGATTCGTTGCAGGTACTGCCTATATGTTACAGATGCCGCTGTTTCTGATCCTGGTAGGTCTGATCTATCTGATCGAGGTAGCTTCTGTTATGATCCAGGTTACTTACTTTAAAAAGACCGGTGGAAAGAGATTCTTTAAAATGGCACCGATCCACCATCATTTTGAACTGTGTGGATGGTCTGAGACAAGAGTTGTGGCAGTATTCTCCATCATCACAGCCATCCTGTGCATGATCGGTCTGCTGGCACTGTAATGGATGTACCCTCGGAGTCTTTTTTGCACTTGCTTCTGTGGCTGATTTTCCGCCAGTTGCACCCAAATTTCATCAACGTACGTATCGCGTACGCCTCAGAAATTTGGATGCAACTGACAAAAAATCTTCTCACAAAATCAAGCACAAAAAAGATTCCGAGTGTACATAAGAAAAAAACGGGGAGAGAACCATGAAGTTAGAAGGAAAACGTGTATTAGTATTTGGTGCTGGTATCAGTGGTATCGGTGCAGCGGATCTGCTCTGTAAAGTGGGAGCGTGTCCGGTGATTTATGATGGAAATGACAAACAGGATCCGGAGGCGATCAAAGCCAGACTGGAACAGCCGGAGAATGTGGATATTATTCTCGGAGAACTGCCTGAAGAGGCGAGAAAAACACTGGATCTGGTAGTGATGAGTCCTGGAGTTCCGACGGATCTTCCGATTGTGAAGACACTTCGCACACAGGGACTTCCGATCTGGGGTGAGGTAGAACTTGCTTATCAGATGGGCAAAGGAAAAGTCCTGGCGATCACAGGAACCAACGGAAAGACAACGACAACTGCCATGCTTGGAAAAATCATGAGTGATTATCTGGACAGTGTCTATGTGGTTGGAAATATTGGAACACCGTATACTTCTGTAGCTCTGGACACAAAAGAAGAGACTGTGACAGTGGCGGAAATCAGCAGCTTCCAGTTAGAGACCATCCAGGACTTCCAGCCTGCAGTCAGTGCAATTTTGAATATCACAGAGGATCATCTGAACCGTCATCATACGATGGAAGAATATATCCGTGTGAAAGAACTGATCACCAGCAACCAGACAAAAGATCAGGTCTGTGTACTGAATTATGAAGATGAGGTGCTGAGAACTTTCGGGGAAAGCGGACAGGTGAAAGCAAAAGTTGTGTATTTTTCCAGCCTCAGAGAACTTTCACAGGGTATTTTCTTGAGAGGAAAAGAGATTGTTTTAAGAGCCGGAGAAAAAGAATTCGTGATCACGACCACAGACCGCCTGAAGATCCTTGGCCGACATAACCACGAAAATACAATGGCGGCAGCAGCCATGGCATATTACGCAGGGGTTCCGGTGGAAAATATCAAAGAGAGTGTGGAAAACTTTGTAGCGGTAGAACACCGAATTGAATATGTAACAGAGAAAAACGGAGTCGTATATTACAACGATTCGAAGGGAACCAACCCGGATGCAGCCATCAAAGGCATCCAGGCGATGGACCGCCCGACACTGCTGATCGGTGGTGGATATGACAAACAGTCTTCTTACGAAGAGTGGATTGAAGCATTTGACGGAAAAGTGCGTTACCTGGTGTTGATCGGTCAGACGAGAGAAAAGATCGAAGAAACTGCTCACAAGTGTGGTTTTATGAATACGATCCTGGCGGACAATCTGGAAGAGGCTGTAAAGATCTGTGCCGAAAAAGCGAACAAAGGTGATGCAGTCCTCTTATCACCGGCATGTGCAAGCTGGGGACAGTTTGATAATTACGAACAGCGTGGCCGGATGTTCAAAGAATATGTATACGCCCTGCCGGAGGCAGATGCGTAACGAGAGCCGGAGGGTATGGAGCCTTCAGGTGGAAGAGGGAGGAACGGTGCAGGAAGTCCTGCGAAGACAGGCAGGTTTCACGAAAAAAGAGATCAGCCGTGCAAAATTTCTTCCTGACGGAATCCGGAAAAATGGCATCCGGTGCAGAGTGACGGAAAAAACGCTGCCCGGTGACATCATAGAGATCCTGCTGGAGACGGAAACACAGTGTTCCGGTCATCTGACAGCCAACACAGAGGTCCTGGACATTCTTTACGAAGACCAGGACCTTTTAGCTGTCAATAAACCGGCAGGTGTGGTCACGCACCCGCAGGGCGGTCACTACGAAGACACTCTGGCAAACCAGGTAAGCGCTTATTATGCTTCCCGGCAGGAGTCCCACACCGTCCGCCCCATCGGCCGCCTGGACAAAGACACCTCCGGCATCGTCCTCTTCGCCAAAAACCAGATCGCAGCCGCCAGACTGCAAAAACAGAGAGAGCGGAGAGAATTCCGGAAAACTTATCTTGCTGTCACCCAGCTTCCGCAGAACAGAAAAGACGATGCCCGGAACATCGACCAGGAAAAGAAACGTGAAATAGAAAAAGAGTACGAGAAGGAGATCATGGAAAAAAACGAAGCAGAAAAATTCCCCGGCTGGAACGAAATCACCCGGCGCCTGGAAGATCTTGGAACCACATCAGACACAGATGCCTGGACCCTGATTGACACCCCAATGTCCCCCGATCCGGAAAACCATCTTCGCATGATCTCCACCCCTCTCGGCAAACCCGCCAGAACCCTCTATAAACCCCTCTGGACCGGCAAAGTAACACAATGCCTCGCCCTCCACCTGGAAACCGGCAGAACCCACCAAATTCGCCTCCACATGGCCACCCAGACCTGCCCGCTCCTGGGCGATCCCCTCTATGGCGGCCCCCAAACCCAACTCCACCGCGCAGCCCTCCACGCCTACCAGGTAACCCTGCGTCAACCCTACACCGGCGAGAAACTCCACCTAACCGCCCCCATCCCGGAAGACCTCCGGAACTTGAGCTTAGAATAAACAAAAACAGAACAATTATCGCAGTAATTGGGAATGTGGAGTGTAGAAATCGAAATTGGATAATAACTGAGAAAAATAAAATACCTTGAGAATAAATGCTTTTACGATTACATATATTCTCAAGGTATTTTATATAAACAATGCAAAAGAGAAGAAGATTAATAAAGTTTTATAAACATACAAATTAAATTTCCTTTCAACTTTATCATCCTCCCATTCCAGTTCACAGCAAAAAACAATTCGT
Organism: Blautia faecicola; assembly: GCF_004123145.1. Taxonomy (NCBI): domain Bacteria; kingdom Bacillati; phylum Bacillota; class Clostridia; order Lachnospirales; family Lachnospiraceae; genus Blautia; species Blautia faecicola. The sequence goes on from NZ_SDKC01000001.1 coordinate 995,031, forward strand.
CTTGAGCAATCAAACTTTCTTAATCCAACTTAATTTCCTTCCACAACTTACTATAATAATTCTGTGTCCCCTGATCCAACGACTTAAAAATCTCACAATTATCCAACACATCACTAGGTGGAAACAGCGCCGGGTCCTCCGTATACTTCGCCGGCAGAATCTCCGCCAGCTTCTTGTTCGGCGTTCCATAATGATTATACTCAAAACTGATCTTCGAAATCTCTACCTCTAACAGATAATTCAGAAACTTCTCCGCATTTTCCGTATTCTTACAGTCCTTCGTGATCGCCCAGGAATCCACCCAGACATTCGACCCCTCTTTCGGAACCACATAAGCCAGATCCTCATTATACTCCGTCGCATAAGGAGCCTCCCCGGAATACACCAGCGCGATCGCCGCATTTTCCGCGATCATCTCATCACGGGCGGAATCAAGCAGATACGCCTGTACCATCGGGCGCTGCTCCTTCAACATTGCTTCCGCTTCATCCAGCTCATCGGTATTATCCGTATTGATCGAATAACCAAGCAGCTTCAGCGCCGGAACGAACGAATCCCGGACACTGTTTTCCATGATGATCTGTCCGCTGTATTTTTGATTAAAAAGAATATCCCAGGAATCCACCTCCTCGTCCACCAGCCGGGTATTATAAAGGATACCGAGCGTACCCCAGTAATGCGGGATCGTATATTTATTTTCCGGGTCAAACGACTTCGAAAACTCCCAGAGATGCTCATCCACATTGGCAGCATTCGGAATATTATCAAAATTGATCGGGAGCAGTTCATCCTCCTGACGAAGCTTCTCCAGAATATAATCGGAAGAACAGATCACATCATAGTCTACGATGTCTGCCTTGTATTTCATATACATTTCTTCCGGGGATTGATACTCTTCATACAGGATCTTGATCCCGGTCTCCTCCTCAAAAGAATCAATGATCGAAGAATCCAGGTAATCTCCGTAGTTAAAAACTACTAAAGAATTGTTCTTGTTGTAACCGCAGCCACCCAGAAGCAGCAGGGATCCGGCAAGGGCAGGTATCACCAATAATTTACATTTCATCATCATGAGTCTCCTTTACACTTCTATGCTGCTTTTTCTTCCAGATAAGAAGTTAAAGAGCAGCAGAAGAACAAGAATCAGCAGGAACAGAAGCGTGGAAAGAGCATACATTTCCGGCTGGATACCACGTTTTACTTCAGAGTAAACCAGCGTGGAGATCGTATTGATTCCCGGACCTCTGGTAAAATATGTGATTACAAAATCATCCATCGACATTGTAGCCGCCATCAGAAAACCGGACATGATACCCGGCATCAGTTCCGGCCAGCAGACCTTGAAAAAGGCATACAGCGGGGTGGCTCCGAGATCGAGTGCGGCTTCATACGCATTCTTATTCAGGGTACGAAAACGCGGCAGGACATTCAGGATCACATACGGGACACAGAATGTCACATGACCGATAAAAACGGTCGTAAATCCCAGTTTGATAAACCGGATAAATAACAGTGTCAGGGACAGTGCGGTCACGATCTCTGCATTTAACATCGGGATATTGGTAGCTCCCAGCATGATTGAATAATTCCGTTTTTTCATCGCGTTGATACCGATCGCGCCAACCACACCGATGACGGTGGCAGCCAGTGCAGCACCGAAAGCCAGCGCGAGCGTAGTGGTAAATGCATCCACGATCCGGCTGTTCTCAAACAGGTTTGCATACCACTGCAGGGTAAACCCACGCCAGGTGACTCTGGCTTTGGATTTGTTAAAAGACAGTACGATCAGAACAATAATCGGCAGATACAACAACAGAAAGATGAATGCCATATACAGCCGTTTGGCCCATGTTTTTACCATATGTTATTTCCTCCTTCTGATTTGTCAAAGACGGACATCAGTCCCATGCTGATCAGGGTAAATACCAGAAGCACAAAAGAAAGTCCGCTGCCGAGGTTCCAGTTAAAGTTATACGTGAATTCCTGCTCGATGATATTACCGATCAGTAAGGTGTTCGATCCGCCCAGGATATTCGAGATCACGAACGAAGTCATGGAAGGAACGAATACCATCGTGATACCGCTGATGACTCCCGGAAGAGACAGCGGGAAAATGATCTTCCGTAAAATCGTAAAATAGCTGGCTCCGAGATCCTTTCCGGCCTCCACCACATCGTCACCGATGGAAGACAGAGAGTTGTAGATCGGAAGGATCATAAACGGCAGATAGTCATAAACCATGCCGATCAGAACCGCCTGGAACGTGTAGATGATATGCACCTTCGGAAGATGCAGGAAACCAAGCAGGGTATTTAACACACCGTTGTTGGACAGGATCAGCTGCCACGCCATGGTCCGCAGCAGAAAGTTCATCCACATCGGAAGAATAAAGAGGAAAATAACAAAATTACTTTTCTTTAAGTTCAGGCTGCAAAGCACCAGTCCCAGCGGGTACGCCAGGAGAAAGCAGATCAGGGTGGTCAAAACCGCCATCTTGATCGAGGTCCACAGGGATTTCAGATGGACGGGTTCTGCGATGGCAAGGACATTTGCCAGGGTAAATCCGCCGTCTGCGGAGGTAAATGCGTAGTAAAATACCAGTCCCAGCGGGATCATGGTAAATCCGATGATCCACAGGATATAGGGAAAGGCAAACCAGGTTTTCTTTGAACTATTCATTGATATCTACCGCCTTTGCATCATCGGATTCCGGTTTGTGCATGATCTGGATATTGAACGGTTTGACAAAGATACCGACTTCACGGTCCACCGGATACATATTCGTGCTGTGTACCAGCCATTCAAAACCATTTGCCATAACGGTCATCTCGTAGTGTACGCCTTTGAAGATGACGGAAGTTACGCGGCCTTTGATGATGCCGACTTCCGGCTCCACCAGTTCCACATCTTCCGGGCGGATAACCACATCGACCGGGTTGTTTGTTCCGAATCCTTCGTCCACGCATAAGAATTTGGCACCGAGAATCTCCACCAGACGATCCTGGATCATCGTGGCACCAAAAAGGTTGCTGTCACCGATAAAGTCGGCAACGAAAGCATTCTGCGGCTCGTTGTAGATATCTTCCGGTGTACCGATCTGCTGGATATAACCGCCGTTCATGACGACGATCGTATCGGACATCGTGAGGGCTTCCTCCTGATCGTGGGTAACGTAGACAAAGGTGATGCCCAGCTCATTTTTCAGACGGATCAGTTCGTACTGCATGTCCTGACGCATCTTGAGATCCAGCGCGCCGAGCGGTTCGTCGAGAAGAAGCACCTTCGGTTCGTTGACGATGGCGCGGGCGATGGCGATTCGCTGCTGCTGACCACCGCTTAACGCATCGATTTTACGTTTTTCATAGCCGTCAAGATTCACCAGCTTCAGTGCGTATTTGATCTTGTCATCGATATAGGCTTTGCTTTTTTTCTTTATCTTGAGACCGAAAGCAATATTTTCCGCGACGTTCATATTCGGGAACAGGGCGTATTTCTGAAAGACGGTGTTTAACTGGCGTTTGTTGGGGGCCAGTTGTGTGATATCTTTTCCGTCAAAGATGACATTTCCCTCATCCGGGAATAAAAAGCCGCCGATGATCCGCAGAGTTGTGGTCTTGCCGCAGCCGGACGGACCGAGAAGGGTGAGAAATTCGTTCTTACGGATATAGAGATTCAGATCGTCGAGGATCTTTTCTCCGTCAAAGATTTTTGTAATATGCTGTAAATCTATTAATCGATTGCTCATAGTCTCTCCTTTTTATCATTAGAAATTTGGAGGGGAGGAGATCCACAGGATCGTAGCACCCCATTTCCCTGCTTCCAGCCAGTGTTCCTGGTTGGCGGGAAAATAAAACGTTTCACCTTTTTGTACGCGGTAGGTTTTCTTGCCCAGTGTAAGAAGGATATTTCCTTCGAGGACGTACCCCATTTCTTCTCCCACATGGGGCGACTCGATACAGGAGCGTCCCCGGGGGGCAAGGGTCATACGAATGGGTTCCATCTGATTTTTCTGTGCGTTTGGAACCAGCCATTCGATCTGATGCCCGAGTTCGGGATCATCTTTCAGAAAATAATCTTCCTCCCGAAAGACGATCTGCTCCGGCGTGTCATCCGTAAAAAATTCCTGGAGGCTGCTGCCAAGACACTGCAGGATATCCGCAAGGGTACTGATGGAGGGAGAGGTGAGATTTCGCTCAACCTGAGAGATAAACCCCTTGGTAAGCTCCGCCCGGTCCGCCAGTTCCTGCTGGGTCAGTCCGTTCTGCGTTCGCAGACTTTTCAGTTTTGTTCCAATATCCATAAAAACTCCTTTGAAAAAACACACGAAAATCCCGATTATCAGCCATGTAGCAGGTAAAAAGATCCGCCTTACTGATAATCGGGAAAGTATTGTATTACTAAATTTCATGTTTACTATTGTTAAAACTAATTATAAAAAAAAATCAGTATTTGTCAATGGGATTTTATAAAAAAAGTACTGAATATTTTTACGGTTCATAGACTGAAAAAAAAGCGTGTAAAATCCATGAAAAAAGAAAGAAAAATCGGGCAGGCAGATGAGCTTCTTACCCTTTTTGTCATGGCACTGACAGTGGTGGGACTGCTTCTTTTATATAGTACAAGTACATATAATGGAGAGGTAAAGTTTCAGGATGCGGGATATTACCTGAAAAAACAGTTATTTGCCAGTGTGCTGGGGATGGCGGCGTTCTTTGTGATGGCGCGGATCGACTATCACCGGGTGGCAGCATTTGCCACGCCGCTGTATCTGTGTTCCATTGTGCTGTCCACGGCGGTTCTTTTTGTCGGAAGATCGTATAACGGATCGAAGCGGTGGCTGGCACTCGGACCGCTCTCGTTTCAGCCGGCGGAATTTGCCAAGGTGGCGGTGGTACTTTTTCTGGCATCCCGGATCAGTAACCGGAAGAAAAAGACGGACACTATCTGGTTTATGATCCAGACGATGGCGGCGCTCTTGCCGATCGTCGGGCTGGTAGGTACGAATAACCTGAGCACGGCGATCATCATTCTGGGAATCGGTGTGATCCTGATCTTTGTGGCACATCCGCGCTATCTGCCTTTCCTTGGCATCGGCACGGCGGGGATCGGATTTATCGCGATCTTTTTAAGTATGGAAAGCTACCGGCTCGAACGCCTTGCCATCTGGCGGGATCCGGAAAAATATGAGAAAGGATTTCAGACGATCCAGGGACTGTATGCGATCGGAAGCGGCGGGATCTTCGGGCGGGGGATGGGAAACAGCCTGCAAAAACTCGGGTTTGTACCGGAAGCACAGAATGATATGATCTTTTCTATTATCTGTGAGGAAACCGGGCTTTTCGGGGCGATTCTGGTCATCCTTCTTTTTGCCTGTCTGATCTGGCGGCTTATGGTGGCGGCGGTCCGTGCGGGGGATCTTATGGGGGAACTGATCGGTGCAGGGATCATGGGGCATATCGCAATCCAGGTGATCCTGAACATCGCCGTTGTGACAAACACGATCCCAAATACCGGGATCACGCTGCCGTTTATCAGTTACGGAGGAACTTCGGTGCTGTTTCTGCTGGGGGAGATGGGGCTCGCGCTGTCAGTCACCAGATACTCCCGGGCAGCATAGAATAAGATAACAGGGCATGTGGGAGCAAACGAGTGAGTGAAATATGGATGCGTGGAAATGGTCCGCTGGAAGGAGAAGTAAAGGTTCAGGGATCGAAAAATGCTGCCCTGCCAATGATGGCGGCTGCAGTGCTGCATGAGGGAGTGACCGTGCTTCACAACTGTCCCCGGATCGCGGATGTGTTTGAGATGGAGGCAATTTTGCAGTCGCTGGGAGTAAAGACAGCGTGGAAGGATCACACCCTGATGATGGACTGTAAAAAGATCCGGGAGAGCGGGATTCCGGGGGAAGAGACGCGCACGATGCGATCCTCAATCCTCCTGCTCGGCAGTATGCTGGGGAGGTGTAAACGGATCCGGATCGGTTATCCGGGCGGCTGTACGATCGGAGCGCGTCCCGTCAACCTGCATCTGGAAGCGATGAAAAAAATGGGAGCGGAGATCCGGGAGACGGAGGGAGAGATCTGTGGGGAATGTCCGGAGGGACTTTCCGGCGCACATATCCGTTTCCCGATTTCCAGTGTGGGAGCTACGGAAAATGCACTCCTTGCGGGCGTTACAGCAAGAGGGGAAACGCTTCTGGAAAATTGTGCCCGGGAACCGGAGATTCAGCATCTTTGTTGCTTTTTACAGGCGATGGGGGCGGAGATCCGGGGAATCGGCACAGGAAAGATCTGGATGCGGAGAGCTGCGGCACTGCGGGATGTGGAATATACGATCCCGTCCGACCGGATCGTTGCGGGAACCTGTCTGTATGCGGCGGCAGCGACCCGCGGGCAGATCAGTCTGAAAGATGTGGATCCGCGGGAAATGCGATCCGTGCTTACCGTATATGAGAAAATGGGTGGACAATGGGAGATGAGGAGTGGTACACTAAGGGCGAACGCAGCCGGGATCCGCTTTCCGGTGGAAAAAGTGAGTACCATGCCGTATCCCGGATTTCCGACGGATATGCAGTCGATTCTGATGGCGGTGCTTCTGACAGTTCCGGGGGAGAGCCGGATCGAGGAAACCATTTTTGAAAAACGGTTCCAGATCGTGGAGGAACTGGAAAAAATGGGCGGCAGGGTAACGGTCAGCGGCAGGCAGGCGGTTATTTCCGGTGGCAGACAGCTGACGGGGGCAGCCGTATGTGCCCGGGAACTGCGTGGAGGAGCCGCACTTGTGGTGGCGGGGCTTTCGGCACAGGGAGAAAGTGTCGTGAAGCATGCGGAATATATCGAACGGGGATATGAACATCCGGATCAGCTGTTCGGGCAGCTGGGAGCGGTAATCAGAATAAGGGAACAGGTGGAAAAATGAAAAAAAAAATCAGAAAGAGAAGACTGACAAAAGAAGGAAAAATGCTTACAGCCGGAGCCGTGGCAGTCATAGTGCTGCTGGCTCTGGGGGCGTTTTTCTTTCTGTTCAGAGTAGATAACGTATATGTGGTTGGAAGTACCAGATATACGGATGACCAGATCAAGGAATATGTGCTGACAACACCGATGACATCCAACACGGTTCTTGCGATGCTCTTCCAGAAACATACAAATGCAGAAAATATTCCGTTTGTGGATTCCTTTGATCTTGAGCGGGTCAACGCCCATACGCTTCGGATTCACGTAAACGAGAAGAAAATCGTCGGCTATATCGCGCAGGGAACGGACAGGCTGTATTTTAATAAGGATGGACTGGTTGTGGAAGTGACATCGATGGAACAGGAAGAAATCGATGCGCTGAATCAGGAAGAGGAAGAACTGAACCAGTTAAAAGAACAGGCGGCGCAGGAGGCAGCTGCACAGGAAGCGGATGCGGCGCTGGAATCTCTGACCGGAGAAAGCACGGATACCACGGACGGTACAGATACGGAGGATGCACAGGAAGAGGGTACCGACAGTGAGACCGCGCAGGCAGACAATGCCGATGACCAGGTACTGCAGGCGGTGGAGTCCGATTCCGGCAATGAAAATGCGACAAAGTTCAAGGCAGCGGTAACGGATGTGCCGCGAGTGATCGGCATTACGGACAAGACAAGCGGGATCGCGCTTGGCGATACGATTCCGGCGGTTGCCGACGGCATCTACAATACGATCCTCGGAATCACCCGAATGGTGGAAAAATACGAGATTTTGCCTGAGATGCTGTGTTTCAATGAGAATCAGGAGATCATTCTGGTGTATAACAGTGGAAAGATCCACTGCAATCTGGGAAAAGACAGACTGCTGGAAGAAAAAATCACCCGGGTGGCAGCGATTCTTCCGAAATTAACGGATTTTACAGGGATACTTCATCTGGAAGATTACGATACGGACATCACCAACATTATTTTCTCGAAAGAGACACTGTATACACTGAAAATGGAGATCGCACAGATCGAGGGAAAAGATTTCAGTGAGGAGACGACGGATCCGGGACAGGATGCAGCCACAGACCCGGCGGCAGATACAGCGGATACAGAAGGGGATACAGCTGCCCAGGATGCGGGTTCGGATCCGGCAACTTCCGGTGAAGATACGCAGGATGGCGACACACAGGAAGATACAGTTGCGGACGGAAGTGATGCCGGTACGACGCAGGATGCTTCGGGACAGGAGACAGAAAGCGCCGGAAAAGCAGACGGAGCTTCGCAAAGCGGTGCAGATTCATCCGGCACACAGCAAACTGCCGGGGAGTAAACCGCAGGAAAACAAAAATCCGGAAAAACCTTACAAAATTCGAAAAAAAGTATGAAATCTGAAAAAAATAGTTGATTAATCAGAAAAGAAATTATATTATATAACTATATGTAACTCTTTAAGATAAGGCAAAAGTACCCTGAAGGGAATAAATATAAGCGCAAGCAAAGAAGGAGGAAGTACTTTGTTAGAGATTATGACAAATGAGGCGGAATCATCTGCAAAGATTATAGTAATTGGTGTAGGTGGAGCCGGTAATAATGCAGTAAACCGCATGGTAGAAGAAACAATCGGCGGTGTGGAGTTTATCGGAGTGAACACTGATAAACAGGCTTTGACTCTTTGCAAAGCTCCTACCGTATTACAGATAGGTGAGAAACTGACAAAAGGTCTTGGAGCCGGAGCAAAACCGGAGATCGGTGAAAAAGCGGCAGAAGAGAGCATGGAAGAGATCCGTCAGCTGATGGAAGGTGCTGACATGGTATTCGTTACCTGTGGTATGGGTGGCGGAACCGGAACAGGTGCTGCACCGGTTGTTGCAGGCATCGCAAAAGAGATGGGCATCCTGACCGTTGGTGTTGTAACAAAACCGTTCCGTTTTGAGGCTAAAACCCGTATGAGCAACGCTCTGATGGGAATTGATAAATTAAAAGACAACGTAGATACTCTGATTGTTATCCCGAACGACAAACTGCTTGAGATCGTTGACCGTCGTACTACAATGCCGGAAGCACTGAAGAAAGCAGACGAAGTTCTGCAGCAGGCAGTACAGGGCATCACAGACCTGATCAACATGCCGGCACTGATCAACCTGGATTTCGCAGATGTTCAGACTGTTATGAAAGACAAAGGAATCGCTCATATCGGTATCGGCGAGGCAAAGGGCGACGACAAAGCACTCGAAGCTGTACAGCAAGCTGTATCCAGTCCGCTGCTTGAGACAACCATCCAGGGTGCAAGCCATGTGATCATTAACATCTCCGGAGATATCTCTCTTATGGATGCAAACGATGCTGCAAGCTATGTACAGAACCTGGCAGGCGAAGATGCAAACATCATCTTTGGTGCCATGTACGATGATACCGCAGTAGATTCCGCTAAGATCACCGTTATCGCAACAGGACTGAACGATGCTACTGCAAAACAGGCAAGCGTAAGCAAAGCTTCTGCAGTAACTGCTCAGCCGGTACAGACTGCACCGGTAAGAGAAGCAGCACCGGAAAAACCTGCATTTTCTCAGGGCATGACAATGCCGAGCTTCCAGATGCCAAAAGCAAATCCGGGAGCACCGACCAGCAGTACTGTTCCGAGAAAAGATATCCAGATTCCGGATTTCCTGAAAAGAAGATAAAACAGAAAAGTAACGAACCCCGGGGGCTTAGCTCCGGGGTTTTTGACTTTAATAGAAAAAAATACCTGGAAAACGAACAGAAAGGAATGAACATGGAAAAAGAAGAATTACTGTTGATTCACGGAACGGATTATAAAGCGATGACAAAAGAGATCCTGCATGCGGCAGAACTTTCCGCACAGATCGGAGCGCGGGATAAAAAGATCGGGATCAAGCCGAATCTGGTGGCACCGTCGGAGGCTTCCTGGGGGGCGACGACGCATCCGGAAGTTGTGGCGGGAATCATCGAATATCTGCAGGAGGCGGGATTTCAGAATCTCATCATGCTGGAAGGCTCCTGGGTGGGGGATAAGACGAGAGAATCCATGGAAGTCTGTGGATATGATCGCCTGAGCGAAACGTATCAGGTTCCCTTTAAGGATATGCAGGCAGATCCCGGAGAACTGACGGAGTGCGGCGGGATGGAGCTGGAGATCTGCCGGGAGGCAAAGAGCCTGGACTTTTTGATCAATGTGCCGGTGATGAAGGGGCATTGCCAGACGAAGATCACCTGTGCGCTGAAAAATATGAAAGGACTGCTTCCAAACCGGGAAAAACGTCATTTTCATGCGATGGGACTGCATAAACCGATCGCTCATCTGGCAATCGGTCTGCCGCAGGATTTTATTCTGGTTGACAATATCTGCGGGGACTGGGATTTTGAGGACGGAGGCAATCCGGTAGAGATGAACCGTCTGATCGCCGGAAGAGACCCGGTGCTGGTTGATGCATTTGTCTGCCAGGAGATGGGCTATGCGGTGGAAGAAGTGCCGTATATCCGGATGGCAGAAACGCTGGGAGCAGGATGCGCAGACTGGACACACGCCCGGATCCGGGAACTGAATCCACCGGTTTCGCAGGTGGTAAAGATCGGAAGGAGAAAAGTCATGGAAGTCGCGGATGCGGTAGAAGAGGTGGAATCCTGCAGTGCCTGCTACGGATATCTGATCCCGGCACTCGACCGGTTAAAAGAAGAAGGACTTCTGGAAAAACTGGATACGAAGATCTGTATCGGACAGGGCTATCGGGGGAAAACAGGAACACTGGGAATCGGCAGCTGTACCAGAGGATTTGCCACGTATCTGAAGGGATGTCCGCCTACTGATGAGGAAATCTATCATTTTCTAAAAAAATGTATACAGGAAAAAGAAGAACGGATATAATAAGGAGGACAGGCAACTGCCTGGAAAATAATGTTTCTGTACGTAAAAAGACAGAAAAAAAGGAGGAACATGCTGTGAAGATTTTATTTTATGATACGAAAAGTTATGATAAAGAGTCGTTTGAAGCAAAAGCAAAAGACTATCCGGATATTCAGATCGAATATCTGAAATCCGAACTGGTTCCGAGCACTGCAAAACTGGCAAAAGGTTACGATGCGATCTGTGCATTTGTCAGCAGTGATGTGGGAACCGAGACGATCGAGGTTCTGCATGCATGCGGTGTTAAACTGATCCTGATGCGCTGTGCGGGATTTAACAATGTAGATGTGGAAAAAGCGGCTGCGTGTGGAATCAAAGTGATGCGTGTGCCTGGATATTCTCCGGAAGCCGTAGCGGAACATGCGATGGCACTGGCACTGGCTGCCAACAGAAGAATCCATAAAGCGTACGTGAGAGTCCGTGAAAATGACTTCAGCCTTGGCGGTATGCAGGGGGTAAACTTCTATAAGAAAACAGCCGGTATCGTGGGAACCGGTAAGATCGGTGCGGCAATGGCAAGAATCTGCCATGGATTCGGTATGAATGTCATTGCGTATGATAAATATCAGAATCCGGCACTGGATTTTGTGACCTATGTATCTCTGGATGAGCTGCTGGCGCAGAGTGATCTGATCTCCCTTCACTGCCCGCTGATGGATGAGACTTATCATATGATCAACCGGGAATCCATCCAGAAGATGAAAGACGGTGTGATCCTCGTCAATACTTCCCGTGGCGGTCTGGTAAAAACAGCGGATCTGATCGAGGGTATCCGCGCGAGAAAGTTCTTCGCTGTCGGCCTGGATGTATACGAGGAAGAGAAAAAAAATGTATTTGAGGACCGTTCGGATGAGATCATGGAGACCTCCATCACCGCAAGACTGCTGTCCTTCCCGAATGTCATTATCACTTCCCATCAGGGATTCTTTACTTACGAAGCACTGGATGCGATCAGCGAGACTACACTGAACAATGCGATGGCATTCACAAAAGGCGAAAGAACAGGAAATGAAGTGGAAGTTGAGTAAAAAAGCATTGAATTTCCACCGGTATTATATTATAATGGAACCGATTTAGAAATAAATAGCATGAAAAGCATGGATGAAGAAAGTAATGCAGTCAGATCCTTACAGAGAGAGAAATGTATGGTGGAAGTTTCTTATGGAGAGTTTGCAGGAAAACCACTTCTGAGCTGTGCGTAGAAGGATGTATTTCATCCGAAGCGTTACCGGGTTGCTCTGTTATCGGCAGTAAGAGAAAAAATAAGGTGGAACCGTGCATAACAGCACCCTTAGGTGGCAATCTGTCATCTGAGGGTGCTTTTTTACGCGAGTACCGCGATAACGAGTAAAATTCGCGAAGCGTATTTTATCTCGTCGCGCGTTGATAATCTGAAAAAGGAGAAGAAAAATGGTAAATTTTAAAGAAGATGAACAGTTAAAAACACTGAACCATTCCTGCGCCCATGTGATGGCTCAGGCGATCAAACATCTGTATCCACAGGCAAAGTTCTGGGTTGGACCGGTTGTTGCGGAAGGATTCTATTATGATATCGATCTTGGCGATGATGTGATCCGTGATGAGGATATTGAAAAGATCACAAAAGAGATGAAAAAAGTGGTAAAATCCGGCAAAAAGATCATTCGCCGTGAAGTTTCAAAAGAAGAAGCACTGGAAATGTTCGCCGATGATCCGTACAAACTGGATCTGATCGCAGATCTGGAAGACGGAAATATCACCGTTTACGATCAGGGAGACTTTACCGACCTCTGTCGTGGACCTCACGTAGACAACGTAAAACTCTGTAAACATTTCAAACTGATCCGTCACTCCGGTGCTTACTGGAAAGGTGACAGCAAGAATAAGATGCTGCAGCGTATCTACGGTGTATGTTTCCCGACCGCAGAAGAGCTGGAAGCACATCTGCAGTTGCTCGAGGAAGCAAAAGAGAGAGATCACAGAAAGATCGGAAAAGACATGAACCTGTTCATGGTAGACGATCTGGTTGGACGTGGTCTGCCGATGTTCCTGCCGAAGGGATATACAATCTGGCAGGAGTTGGAAAACTATATCAAAGAAAAAGAGCGTAAACTGGGTTACCTGCACGTTATGACACCGTGTGTTGGTACGGTAAACCTGTATAAGACTTCCGGGCACTGGGATCACTACAAAGAGAACATGTTCCCGCCGATGGAGATGGAAGGAGAATCTTTCGTTCTTCGTCCGATGAACTGCCCGCACCACATGATGATCTATGCAAACAGAAGACATTCTTATAAAAACCTGCCGATCCGTATCGGTGAGATCGCACATGATTTCCGTTATGAGAGCAGCGGAACTCTGAAAGGTATCGAGCGTGGAAGACATTTCTGCCAGAACGATGCCCATCTGTTTGTAACACCGGAACAGATCAAAGATGAGTTTACCAAAGTAGTAGAGTTGATCTTCAACACCTACAAAGATTTCGGTATCACCAATTACCGTTGTGTACTGTCTCTTCGTGATCCGGAAAACAAAGAAAAATATCATGATGATGATGAAATGTGGAACACAGCAGAAGATGCACTGCGTGATGTAATGAACAGCATCGGCATTGAATATACGGAAGAGATCGGAGAGGCTGCATTCTACGGTCCGAAACTGGATGTAAACGTACAGCCGGCGATCGGTAACGAGATCACCCTGTCTACCTGCCAGCTGGACTTCTGCCTGCCGGCAAAATTCAACCTGTCCTACATCGACAGCAACGGAGAAAAACAGACACCGGTTGTTCTGCACCGTGCAATCCTGGGATCTCTGGATCGTTTCATGGCATACATCCTGGAAGAGACCAAAGGAAATCTGCCGACCTGGCTGGCTCCTGTTCAGGCGCGCGTTATGCCGGTTAAGACCGATGATGAAGGGCTGAATGCCTATGCACAGGAAATCGTGGATGCACTGGAAGCAGCAGATGTCCGTGTAGAACTGGATGACCGTGCAGAGAAACTGGGATACCGTATGCGTGAAGGTCAGGTAGAAAAAGTACCGTACCTGCTGGTTGTCGGATTCAACGAGAAAGATGACAGAACCGTTTCCTTCCGTCTGCATGGCGAAAAAGAAACCACCGTTCTGCCGCTGGATACTTTCGTAGAAAAGATCAAAGCAGAGATCAAAGAAAAATCCAGAGAACACATTCATGTAAACTAATTACAGATAAAGTATGAGAAATCCCCTGCGGAAAGTTTTGAGATGAAACCTTCCGACAGGGGATTTTTTACGCGAGTAATGAGCAGAGTCCCATGCTTGCATGGGAATTCTGCGAATACCGCTCTAGCAGGCGGAAGCCTGCTAGAGCGTGTCTGAAAAATCATTTCCGCAATCTGCAAGCCCCACTTTGCGGTATATTTTACCCTCATTCGGTTGCCGTAGCCCGCTACGCCGCCCTCATTCGGATAAAATCTCCCACAAACTGAGACTCGCAGCTCACGAAAAGCCTTTTTCAAACACGCTCTAGCGCTCATTATGAGTAAATAAAAAAGCTGCTGCATACTCTGTATGCAACAGCTCAGATGCCGCTGGCCGGACTCGAACCGGCACGGCTGTTAACCGCTTGATTTTGAGTCAAGTGCGTCTGCCAATTCCGCCACAGCGGCATGGAAAATGGTTTATTAAAACCGAAATCTATGATATCATATCAGTGAATAAAAAGCAAGTATTTTCTTTTTGTATCGAAAGTAAACAGTAAAAAAGGATTTCCTCTTGTATCGGAGAAAGGGAGCAGATATAATAAAAAGACAGAGCTTTTTACATAGAAATAGAAAAACGGGGGAGAAGCGATGGCAGGACAGACAAACTGTGAGAGTTGTGCAAATTACGTATACGATGAAGAATCCGATTGCTACTGCTGTGAAGTAGATCTGGATGAAGATGAGATGTACCGGTTTCTGAGCGATACCTTTTATCAGTGTCCATATTATCAGCTGGATGATGAATATCGGATCGTGAGAAAACAAATGTAAAAAAAAATAAAGTCTCTGTTTCGGTTTGACAAACAAAAGATTGTTCATTAGAATTGAAAGATAGTGGTAACTGTGAAGAAAGAAAACAGTTACAGAAAGTGAGAAAAAGAAACAGGGAGAACGGAGGAAAATTATGTATCAATATCAGGATCAGAAAGAAATGCGCCGGGCACTCAACAGCAAGATGATCATTATGCTGGTCGGAATCATGCTGGTAGTGACAGCGTTGACATCCAGCCTGTCTTACGGTATGCGCTGCTGGTCAATGGCGGGTATGGCAGACGGCGGCGACAAAGATATTCTGGAGGCATTAAAACAGATCGGTATCACAAGCGGAACGCTTCGTATCTGCAGCGTGATCTATTATCTGCAGGCAGTGATCGAGGTATTTGTAGGAGTCTTCTGTGCACGGCTGAGCAACCGTCTGGACAAAAATGCACTTCTGTGGAAGATGGCATGGGTGATTCTGGTTGTGGAAGTGGCAGCAGGTGTCGCATTGACACTGCTTCATATGACGAGTGCAATTATGATTGTTTCTAATCTGCTGTTACCGGGATTTTTGTTATGGGCAGTCAACAGTCTGAGAAAAGTAGCGAAGAATCATCCGGATCGTATCTATGCGGTGGAACCGAATAACCGGAACAAGGGAAAAGAGAAAGAAAAAGGAAAAGCAAAAGCTTCCGTACAGCCGGCAAAAGCAGGTCAGAAAAAAAGTCTGATGGAGCATGCCACTCAGGTGACACCGGCAGATATCACACCGCTGGAACTGACCAGAGAACTGGAAAAAGCCGGAGAGAGCGCCGGGGCTGATCCGGAAACAGCAGCAAAAGATACGGTTGCGGAAGAAAATGAACAGGAAGAAGAAACTTCGGAGAAGACAGAAGAATAAAACAGAAAATCAAAATCCCTGCAAGCCGGAAAGCCACCGGCGATGCGGGGATTTTTGCAATAGAAAGAAGGCGAGACGATGCGATTTTTTCATTTATCCGATCTGCATATCGGAAAACAGTTATACGGTTATTCACTGCTGGAAGATCAGGAGTGGATATTGAACAAAATTTACGAACTGATCGATAAAGAGCGGCCGGACGGCGTCCTGATCGCAGGGGATGTCTATGACAAATCCGTGCCTGCGGCGGAGGCAGTTACCGTATTTGACCGGTTTCTTACTAAGGTAAGTCAGCTGGAACCGAAGATTCCGGTGCTGATCATCAGCGGCAATCATGATTCCCCGGAGCGGCTGTCTTTCGGGGCAGAGATTCTGAGCCGGCAGCAGGTCTATGTGGCGGGCAGCTGTCCACAGTCAGAAAACGAACATCTGAAAAAAGTGACGTTTCAGGATGCGTGGGGCGAGACGGATGTCTGGATGCTGCCGTTTGTAAAGCCGGGATATGTGCGAAAACTGATGGAGGAGAGCAGGAAAAAAACGGACAGAGAAGACGGAGCAGGGCAGGGAAGCTACGGCTCCCAGGAGGCAGATAGAGAGCCGGAAACCGAAAGGGAAGAGATCCGCAGGGATTATAACGAGACGGTAAAATTTCTTCTCGAAAGGGAGAACATCGACACTGCCAGGAGAAATATCCTGATTTCGCATCAGTTCTACACAGCAGGCGGGGAGATACCTAAAACCAGTGATTCCGAGACGATAACGGTAGGCGGACTCGATCAGGTGGAAACCGCGTGTCTGGCACCATTTTCCTATGTGGCGCTGGGACATATTCACCGTCCGCAGTCGATGGGAAGAGAGAGCATCCGTTACTGCGGATCGATGTTAAAATATTCGGTCAGTGAGTGGGCACAGGAAAAATCGGTGACGGAAGTGATCCTGGAAGCGCCGGGACAGGAACCGGTCATCCGGCTGCATCCGCTGAAACCATTGCGCGAGGTATGTGTGATCCGGGGAACCCTCGAAGAAATCCTGGAAGCCAACAAAGACCGCGTCAGTGAGGATTATGTCAGTATCGTTCTGACGGATGAACAGGAACTGTATCAGCCGAAGGAACAGCTGGAGCGGATCTTTACGCATATTCTGGAAGTGCGTACGGAGAGAAACTGGAAACTTGCGAAAGAATGGGAGGACGGACAGGAAGAGGAGACACAGACAGATCCGAAGCTGGTCTTTGAACAGTTCTTCTCCCAGATCCAGGGGCGGCAGCTGCTTGAGGAAGAGGCAGAAGTGCTTGAAGAAGTATTTGCGAAAGTCAGGGAGGATGAAGGATGAGACCGATGATACTGACGATGTCCGCATTTGGCTCCTATGCGGACTGTGTGACGATAGATTTCGGACAGGTACAGCAGGGCGTATTTCTGATCACCGGGGATACCGGGGCAGGTAAGACAACGATCTTTGACGGAATCACCTATGCACTGTACGGACAGACCAGTGGAGGACGGAGAGACGGAACCATGATGCGCAGCCAGTATGCGCCGAGCGGGACAAAAACGTACGTGGATCTGACATTTTCCACCGGCGGACAGGTCTGGCGGGTGCTTCGAAGTCCGGAATACGAGCGGGAGAGCAAACGGCGGAACAAAGACGGCGAGCGGACGATGACAAAGGAGCGGGGCAGTGTGGAACTGTACCAGCCAGACGGCAGTCTGTATCCGGGAACCAGACAGGAGGTTAATCGAAAACTGGTGGAGATCCTCGGGGTGGATGCCAGACAGTTTATGCAGATCGCGATGATCGCGCAGGGGGATTTTCTGCGGCTGCTGCTGGCAAAGTCCGATGAACGAAAAGAAATTTTTTCCCGGATCTTTGACACCCGGATCTTCGGTCGTGTGCAGGAAGAACTGAAAAACAGAAGCAAACGGTGTTACGGCGAACTGGAAGACAACCGGAAGTTGTGTCTGCGGGAAATAGAACAGTTGGAAGTTTCAGAAAGTACGGCGCAGGAAAAGGAAGAACTTCTGAGAACCGGGCAGAAAGAACCGGATCTGGAGGCAGTGCTTGCCTTTGCCGAGCGTTTACTGGAAGAAGAGAAAGCGCAGTATGAACAGAGCCAAAAAGAGATGAAAAAAACAACTGCGGTGCTGGAAAAACTGAATCAGCGCTACAGTGTGGAAAAAGAGCGGGCGCAGAGTTTTGCGAAACTTGCGCAGCTGGAAAAACGGCTCGGCGTACTGGAAGCGGAGAGAGAGGAGAAAGATCAGGAAAAAGAACGAATCGGTGCTGCAAAACGGGCGGCAAAAGTAGAGACGGTCTATGCAGGCTACCGTGAGGCGGCGGAGAGCAGAAAACGGGCCAAGATGCAGGAAAAACAGCTGGAAGGATGGCTGGAGGAACGGAAAGCGGAAACCGGAAAACTGAAAGAGAAAGAGGAAACCTGGAGCAGCTATGTAAAGAAACTGGAAGAAAAAGAGGTGCCGGTTCTCGAACGGCTGCGACAGGCACTCGAACAGTATGGACAGCTCCAGAGTCATCTGAAAGAGGCAGAACGTCTGGAAAAACACAGACAGCAGGAGGCGGACCGTTACCAGAGGGCAGATCGCGCTTACCGGCAGCAGGCAGAACGCTACGAGGCACTGTATCAGGAATATCTTGCCGGACAGGCGGGGATTCTTGCCGCACAGCTGAAAGAGAATGCCCCGTGTCCTGTCTGCGGCTCGCTGCACCACCCTTCCCCCGCGAAACGGCCTTTGGCAAATCTGAGCCAGGAACTGGTGGAAAAGGAGCGGGAACGCCGGAATCAGGCGGAAAATGACCGGGAAGCGTGCAGACAGAAGTACCAGGAGACAGAAAATCGCTATCAGCAGGAAATGGCGGTTATCCGGGAACAGCAGATGCGCCTGTTGCAGAGGGAACAGAACGAAGAAGAAAGCCTGGAAGTGATGAAAAACCGCTGGGAAGAATGGGAAGAGAAAGCCAGGAAACGACTGAAAGACGGGGAAGAAAAACTCCAGGTTTCAAAAAAAGAATTGGATCGAGCCACGCAGAGCCTGCAAAAGTTTTTACAGGAAGAGAACCGGAAAAAAGGGCAGCTCGAAGAGGTACAGCGACAGTGTGAGATTTTCAAAGAGCAGGAAAAAGAAAAACGGACAGCTTATGAAGCGATGCGAAGCGAGCAGCAGTTTGAGACGGAAGAGGATTTTCAGAACGCATGCATGAAACCTGCAGAGCTGGAGCGCCGGGAAAAAGCGCTGGAAGCCTATGAAGAACAGCTCAGACAGAGCCGCCAGGAAGTGAACTGGCTGAGACAGCAGCTGAAAGGAAAAGAAACACCGGATCTTGCACAGACGGAAAGTGAGCTGAAAGAGCAAAAAGAACAGCAGCGGATGCAGGAGAGAGAACTCCGAAAACTGTACAGCCGCAGAGAGACGAATCAGCAGGCGGCCCGGAAGCTGCAACAGCTGACAAAGGAGAGGGAAGAACTGCGAAAACGGTATCAGGTGTTGAATACGCTCAGCCGTACCGCAAACGGCAGTCTCGCCGGTACAGCAAAGATTGATCTCGAATCGTATATGCAGCGGCAGTATTTTCAACAGATGATCCGCTGTGCGAACCGTCATCTGGAACGGATGGCAGCCGGACAGTTTTTGTTAAAATGCAGGAGCCTGGAAAACCTCTCTACTCAGGGAAATGCCGGGCTGGATCTCGATGTGTACAGCCTGATCACCGGAAAGGTGCGGGATGTCAAGACACTGTCCGGCGGGGAATCCTTCATGGCGGCACTGGCGCTGGCACTCGGGATGACGGATGTGATCACACAGGCTGTGGGAGCCGTCCACATCGATACGTTATTTATTGATGAGGGATTTGGCTCGCTCGATGAAAATGCGAGAGAACAGGCAATCCGCATCCTGCAGGGACTTTCCGGCGGCAGCCGCCTGGTGGGAATCATTTCCCATGTGACAGAGCTGAAAGAACAAATCGAGCAAAAACTGGTGGTGACAAAAGGAAAATCCGGCAGTAAAGTCGAGTGGAAATAAGAAAAAGACCTATGCAGACCGCAAAATTTGTGGTACTGTTTTTAATATGGTCTGCAAAGACAAAAAGTAGTTATACAGCAGAAAGGGGTAAGAATCATGAGACAGTATCATGAGACAGAAAAAAATGAGATCCAGAAACTGGCAAAGATGTACCGGGAATTTCTGGATGCAGGAAAAACAGAACGGGAATGCAGCAGTAATATCTGCAGAATCGCAAAAGAAAATGGTTTTGAAAATCTGGAGGATGTGATCCGTGAAGGAAAACAGCTGAAAGCCGGAGATAAAATTTACGCAGAAAATATGAAAAAATCCGTGATCATGATGGAGATCGGAACAGATGATATCGAAAACGGTATGCTCCTGATCGGTTCCCATATCGATTCTCCGCGTCTGGATATCAAACAGAACCCGTTGTATGAAAACGGTGGTATGGCATATCTGGATACCCATTATTACGGCGGAATCAAAAAATATCAGTGGGTAGCTTCTCCGATGGCGATCCACGGTGTGATCGTAAAAACAGACGGAACGACCGTGCAGGTAAATATCGGTGAGAAACCGGAAGATCCGGTTGTCGGTGTGACCGATATTCTGGTACACCTGTCCGCAAAACAGATGGAGAAAAAAGGAAGCGTTGTTATCGAAGGCGAGGATCTGGATCTTCTGGTAGGCAGCCAGCCGATCGATAAAAAAGAAGGCGAAAAAGAGGAAAATCCGGTGAAAGCCTATGTGCTGCAGCTGTTAAAAGAACAGTACGGTATCGAGGAAAAAGATTTTGTGTCCGCAGAACTGGAAGTTGTACCGGCAGGAGCGGCAAGAGATTTCGGTCTGGACAACAGCATGATCATGGCTTACGGACAGGATGACAGAATCTGTGCCTTTACCTCTCTGATGGGATTCTTACACAGTAAACCATCCGCAAAGACAAAAGTATGCCTGTTTGTGGATAAAGAAGAGATCGGAAGCGTCGGAGCAACCGGTATGCATGCGCATTTCCTGGAAAATACCGTTGCAGAAGTGATCAACAGCCTGGGTGCATATTCAGACCTGAAACTGCGTCGTGCCCTGAAAAACTCCAAGATGCTGTCCGCAGATGTCAATGCCGGATACGATCCGCTGTATGCCGAAGTATTTGAAAAAAATAACTCCGCATATGTGGGAAAAGGTGCAGCCATCAGCAAATACACCGGTTCCAGAGGAAAGAGCGGTTCCAACGATGCCAGTGCAGAATATCTGGGAAGCCTGCGAAAAACCTTTGACGATGCCAATGTTGCATATCAGACCGCAGAACTTGGAAGAATCGATGCGGGCGGCGGCGGAACGATCGCTTACATCCCGGCAGCTTACGGTATGGATGTGATCGATATCGGTGTGCCGATCCTGAACATGCATGCGCCGTATGAGGTAAGTTCTAAGGCGGATGTATACGAGACAACCAAATGCTACAAGGCATTTTATGAGATGTAAAGAAATAAAGAAGAAATAAAAAAAGATATAAAACAGAGGCTGTGGTGCGTGCCGGAAAGACCGTACAACAGCCTCTTGTGTAAAAGGAAGAGGAAGATGACAGACCAAACTGCTTACTTAAATCTGGTACTAGAAAAACTGAACGAACGAATCGTAAAGCTGAATCTGTCCCTGCAAGAAGGGGCAAAAGAAGTGGAAGATATGCACGAATATTACTGGGAAAACTATACGGAGATGGACCAGTACGGATATGAGGATTATGATAATCAGCAGGCCCTGTTGAATCAGCTGAACACAAACCAGCAGCAGATGCATCTGAAGCACCGGTTTCAGAAAATGCTGGATTCCCCTTTCTTTGGAAGAGTGGATTTTTGCTATGACGGAGAGGACGAGGCGGAAAGCTTTTATATCGGCATCGGAAACTTCGCCGAGAGAACCGGACAGACGCCTCTGGTCTACGACTGGCGGGCACCGGTCAGCGGTCTGTTTTACGATTTTGACCGGGGAGAAGCCTGGTATGAGGCGCCGGGCGGACGTATGGACGGGGAAATCGTCTCCAAATGGCAATATAAGATCAAAAACGGGAAGATGGTGTACGCTTTCGAGAGTGATGTGAAGATCGATGATGACATCCTGAAAGCGGAGCTGGGTGCGAACGGGGATGTTCAGCTGAAAAATATCGTGCGCACGATCCAGAAGGAACAGAATGCGATCATCCGCAATACGAGCGACCGGATCCTGGTGATCCAGGGAGCGGCGGGAAGCGGAAAGACTTCGGTGGCACTTCATCGGATTGCGTATCTTTTATATCATGACCGGAAAAACCTGAAATCCTCGAATATTCTGATTTTATCGCCGAATGGTGTATTTTCGGATTATATTTCACATATTTTACCGGAACTCGGGGAAGAAAATATTCAGGAGATGAGTTTTGATCTCTTTGCCTACCGGGAACTGAAAGATGTGGCGCCGGACTGCGAAGACCGGTATGATATGATTGAGCGGAATCTTGTGCATCCCAAGGAACGGGGACGGTACTGGGAAAAACAGTCTCCGGATTTCCTGAATCAGATGGAAGGATACCTGATGGAGCTGGAAGACAGCCTGATGGATATCCGGGATTTCAC
Organism: Blautia faecicola; assembly: GCF_004123145.1. Classification (NCBI taxonomy): domain Bacteria; kingdom Bacillati; phylum Bacillota; class Clostridia; order Lachnospirales; family Lachnospiraceae; genus Blautia; species Blautia faecicola. The sequence continues at coordinate 1,017,417 of NZ_SDKC01000001.1, forward strand.
CTATCGAAACTATGAGATCAAAGCATCCCGGATCCTGACGCTGTTTTACACCCGTTTTCTGGAGATTCCGCTGTTATCCCGGATGGATGCGGTGCGGGAGTATGTGGTGGATGATTATGAGACACTTGCCGGACGGGATCTGAACGAGGAAGAGCAGCAGTATTTTTACGATCAGTTCATGGCGATGTATGAGACGAGAGATATCTATGTACTCTACAGCCGTTTTCTCGAATCCATCGGGATGCGTCCGCTTCCACGGGTGTGGTATGAGAAACGGATGCTGCGGTATGAGGATGTCTACCCGGTACTCTATCTGAAATACCGGCTGGTGCAGCCAGCAAAACGGGCGGGCGTCAAGCATCTGGTGATCGATGAGATGCAGGATTATACCCCGATGCAGTACCAGATCCTGGCAATGCTGTTTCCGTGTAAGATGACAATTCTCGGAGATAAGGCGCAGACGATGGATGAAAAACAGCAGGATGTGCTGAAGTTTTTACCGGGGATTCTGGGAAAGAAACTTCGAAAGATCGTGATGAACAAAAGTTACCGGAATACGGTGGAGATCGCCAAGTATGCGGCGGAACTTGCCGGAATTACCGATCTGGAGCTGTTTGAACGTCACGGAAAACCGGTCGTGGAAGAAGTGTTTTGGAAGCCGGAGAAAGCGGTGGAAAAAATCGCGGAGCACCTGCGGGTGCAGCCGGATGGCTATGAAACTGCCGCAGTGCTCACCATGACGGATCAGGAAGCCTGGGAGCTGGCAAAAGCCCTGAAAGAGCGGCTGGGAGAGGATTCGGTTACCTATATGAACAAAGACAGCTCCCGTTTCAAAAAGGGCATCACAGTGACAACGTTCTATCTCGCGAAAGGACTGGAATTTGATCAGGTATTTACCGTCTGGGGACGGCAGCCGGAGGACGCACTGATCCGGCAGGCGAAATATATCTGCGCGACGAGGGCACTGCATGAGCTGTATATGTATCAGATTGCGTCAGGAGAAAAACAGGTATAAAGAAAAAGGATATCACAGCCAGAAAATTACTGGCAGAGATATCCTTTCTTTTCTAACTCCTGCCCGATCAGATCGAGTGTCTCATTGGAATCTGCGGAGACGGTGTGATAATGGTATCCGGAGGTAACATCTTTTAACGGGGTGGATTTGCCGCTTTTTAATTCTTCCAGAAAGATCTGTACATCTCTGCGGGAAGAGATATGCAGGGGTGCCTGGATCTGTCCGTAGATTTTATGGTGGACAAAGACATCCTCCGCGGTACCGCCAAGATCCACGATGGTGCATAACTCATCGGCGATCTGCTCGCTGGTGTGAAAAACTTTGAAAATACGGGAGACACGAAGCGGTGCCTGGATCAGATAGCCGCGGTTGGTGGAAAGCACTTCATGTCCCTGCGCGCGAAGCAGAGCCATGTCCTGCACGATCACCTGACGGCTGACGCCAAAATGTTTTGCAAGTGCAGTCCCGGAAAGCGGTGTCTGCGTTCCGGATAAAAGTTGTAATAATTCCTGTCGGCGTTCGCTGCCTGTCATGAGATCCCTCCTGTCGTAAACATTCTATAAAAGAGTATATGCCAGAAAGAAAAGAATTTCCAGCCATATTTTATGAGAAATTTATAAAAATTTTCTGATAGTTTTCTTGCAGGAAGTATTTCCCAGGGTATAAAATAAAGCACATGAGAAAGGAGACGAAGATGGATATGAATGAAATCAAGAATAATTCGCCCAAACGACCGGTGATCTTTTATTATGCGATCGCGCTGATCGTCCTGCTGGCTCTGAACTTTCTGCTGGTGCCTTGGATGAGTGAGCGAAGTGTAAAAGAGACCGGATATAACGAGTTCTTAAGCCAGGTCAGTGCCGGTAATGTAACTGAAGTAGAGGTACAGGAACAGAATGCTGTAATTTACTATAAAGTAAATGTAAACGGCAGGGAAGAGGTCTGCAAGACAGGAACTATGAATGACCCTGAGCTGGTAGATCGGCTGAATCAGGCGAATGTAAAGTTTGGTTCTGTGATTCCGCAGAAACAGTCCATGTTGGGTACCCTGATCTTCAGCTGGGTGATCCCGATCCTGATCTTTGTTCTGATCGGTAACTGGCTGTCCAAGAAAATGGCAAAGAGCATGGGCGGAGGTCCGGGCAGTATGATGTTCGGAAAGAGCAACGCCAAGATTTATGTAAAATCATCTACCGGTATCAAGTTCTCTGATGTGGCAGGTGAGGATGAAGCGAAAGAGCTGCTGACAGAGATCGTAGATTATCTGCACCATCCGGAACGCTATCAGGATATCGGTGCACAGATGCCGAAGGGAGCGCTGCTGGTAGGTCCTCCCGGGACCGGTAAAACCCTGCTTGCAAAAGCAGTAGCCGGTGAGGCAAACGTACCGTTTTTCTCCATCTCCGGATCTGAGTTCGTGGAGATGTTCGTAGGTATGGGTGCCGCAAAAGTGCGTGACCTGTTCAAACAGGCGAACGAAAAAGCACCGTGTATCGTATTTATCGATGAGATTGATACGATCGGTAAAAAGCGTGACGGCAATATCGGCGGCAACGATGAGAGAGAGCAGACACTGAACCAGCTGCTGACCGAGATGGATGGATTTGACGGTTCGAAAGGTGTTGTCATCCTGGCAGCGACCAACCGTCCGGATTCCCTGGATCCTGCCCTCCTTCGTCCGGGACGTTTTGACCGGAGAATCCCGGTGGAACTGCCAGATCTGCAGGGAAGAGAAGAGATCCTGAAGGTTCATGCAAAGAAGATCAAGATTGCAGACAACGTAGATTTCAGCGCGATCGCGAAAGCGGCAGCAGGAGCTTCCGGTGCGGAACTTGCCAATATTGTCAATGAGGCAGCCCTCCGTGCGGTCAGAGATGGCAGAAGATTTGCCACGCAGGCAGATATGGAAGAGAGCATCGAAGTGGTTATCGCCGGTTATCAGAAGAAGAATCGCGTACTTTCCGAGAAGGAAAAACTGATCGTATCCTACCATGAGATCGGTCATGCGCTGGTAGCGGCAAAACAGACGAACTCCGCACCGGTACACAAGATCACGATTATCCCGAGGACTTCCGGAGCACTTGGTTACACGATGCAGGTGGAAGACGGCGAACATTATCTGATGAACAAAGAAGAACTGGAAAACAAGATCGCGACCTTTACCGGTGGACGTGCAGCGGAAGAACTGATCTTCCATTCGATCACGACCGGTGCTTCCAACGATATCGAGCAGGCAACCAAACTGGCAAGAGGCATGATCACACGTTACGGTATGAGCGATGAGTTCGATATGGTAGCAATGGAAAATGTCAGCAACCAGTACCTGGGCGGCGATTCTTCTCTGACCTGTTCGTTCGAGACACAGACGCTGATCGACAAAAAAGTGGTCGAACTGGTAAGACAGCAGCATGAGAAAGCACTGCAGATTCTGCAGGACAATATCATGAAACTGCATGAGCTGGCAAAATACCTGTATGAAAACGAAACCATCACCGGAGAAGAATTCATGCAGATTCTGGAAAGACAATAGAAAAAGCCCTTTAATTCTTAAAAAAAATGTGGTAATATGAAGATTATATCAGAGCGTGTCTGGTTTCAGGCACGCTCCATTTTGAATTGAGGAGGAGCGTAATGGAAAAAGAAGTAGTTTCCAAGAACTTTATTGAACAGATTATAGAAAAGGACCTGGCAGAGGGAAAATACGAGACAATCTGCACCCGTTTCCCTCCGGAACCGAACGGATACCTGCATATCGGACATGCAAAATCCATTCTGTTAAACTATGGTCTTTCTCAGGAATATAACGGAAAATTCAACCTGCGTTTCGACGATACCAACCCGACCAAAGAAAAAATCGAGTTTGTAGAGTCCATCAAAGCAGATGTAAAATGGCTGGGAGCTGACTGGGAAGACCGCCTGTTCTTCGCATCCAACTATTTTGACCAGATGTATGAAGCAGCCATCAAGCTGATCAAAAAAGGAAAAGCATTTGTCTGTGACCTGACAGCAGAGCAGATCCGCGAGTACCGCGGAACCCTGACAGAGCCAGGAAAGAACAGCCCGTACCGTGACAGAAGCGTGGAAGAGAACCTGGATCTGTTTGAACGGATGAAAAACGGTGAGTTCGAGGACGGAACGAAAGTTCTGCGTGCCAAGATCGATATGGCATCTCCGAACATCAATATGAGAGATCCGGTTATCTACCGTGTGGCACATATGACACACCACAACACCGGAGACAAATGGTGCATCTACCCAATGTACGATTTCGCACATCCGATCGAGGATGCAATTGAGGGAGTTACTCATTCTATCTGTACGCTGGAATTTGAAGATCACCGTCCGTTATACGACTGGGTGGTAAGAGAACTGGAATATCCATATCCGCCGAAACAGATCGAATTCGCAAAACTGTACCTGACCAATGTGGTAACCGGAAAACGTTACATCAAACGTCTGGTAGAAGAAGGCATCGTAGACGGATGGGATGATCCGCGTCTGGTATCTATCGCCGCTCTGAGAAGAAGAGGATTTACACCGGAATCCATCAAGATGTTTGTGGAACTGTGTGGTGTGTCCAAGGCAAACAGCTCCGTAGATTATGCGATGCTGGAGTATTGTATCCGTGAAGATCTGAAATTGAAACGTTCCCGTGTAATGGCGATCCTGGATCCGGTAAAACTGATCATCGACAACTATCCGGAAGGTCAGATCGAAGAGCTGGAAGCTCCGAACAACATGGAAAACGAAACTCTGGGGACCAGAAAAGTACCATTTGGCAAAGAACTGTATATCGAGAGAGAAGACTTTATGGTAGAACCTCCGAAAAAATACAAACGTCTGTACCCAGGCAACGAAGTACGTCTGATGAACGCATACTTTGTAACCTGCGTCGGCTACGATACCGATGAAGAGGGCAACGTAACAGCCGTTCACTGTACTTACGATCCGGCTTCCAAGGGAGGCAATTCTCCGGACGGAAGAAAAGTAAAAGGAACCATTCACTGGGTAAGCGCCCAGGATAACGTACAGGCAGAGGTTCGTCTGTATGAAAATATCATTGATGAAGAAAAAGGGGTATACAACGAAGACGGTTCCCTGAACCTGAACCCGAACTCCCTGACCGTTCTGAAAAACTGCTATGTAGAGAAGAGCCTGAAAGATGCCAAAGCATACGACAGCTTCCAGTTCGTAAGAAACGGATTCTTCTGTGTAGATGCGAAAGATTCCAAAGAAGACGCACTGGTATTCAACCGGATCGTTTCTCTGAAGAGTTCATTCAAACTGCCGAAATAGAAAACCAATGGGGACGGAGAAAAGTGGCTTTTTGCCACTTTTCTCCGTCCCCATTGGTTTTCAGCAATTATTCTTCGGTTGTTTTTTCAGAATCGGTTTCTTCGCTTTCGCCAGTTTCGGCTTCTTCTTCGGTTTCAGCCTCTTTACTTTTTTCTTCTTCCTCATCCTCCGGAACCGGAGTATCGGAAGGAATGGTGGTGTAGCTGCGGCATGGTGTGCAGCTGTTGACTTCCGGATTTTTTTCTTCTTCGTCGTCCCACAGGTCGTCGAAGTCTTCTTCTCCGAGGTCATTGACTTCTTTGCATTTTTTTACATATGCGAAAGCAGCGCCCAGAGCAGCACCGGCAACGGCGATGCCGGTAATGGTTTTTAAAAGTTTTTTATTCATTTGCGTCAGTCTCCTTTTTTCGTACTTTCCAATCAGGTGATATTCTGTAACTGTAAAGATGAAAGATACTGAACAGTTACGATATTTGTATCTATTTTAATCCATTTTACAGTAAAAGGAAAGGGTTATTTTTACAGAGTGTTTTTGCTTGCACTGGGTGGTGGCAGGAAGTATAATGAAAGAAATCTGAGATTGTTGTCCGAAAAGCCGGATAAAAATAAAACAATGGCAGATGGTGTTGAAAGGAAGAGGACTGGAATGTATAAAGCTTGTATTTTTGATCTGGATGGAACACTGGCGGATACCGTGGAATCGATTGCAAATGTGGCAAATCAGATTCTGGAACGTTTTGGAGCGCCGGCACAGCCTGTGGAGGACTATAAATATCATGCCGGTGATGGCGGGAATGTGCTGATGGAGCGGTGCATGAAAGCTGCAAGAGCAGACATGAGTCATCTGGAAGAAGGTCAGAGACTGTACCGTGAGATCTTTGCCGAAAATCCGTTATATAAAGTCACGGTATTTGACGGAATGAAAGAGACGTTGGAAGAACTGAAACGCAGAGGCGTAAAGCTGGCAGTGCTATCTAATAAACCGCATGAGGCGACCTGTCTGGCTGTGACAGGATTGTTTGGAACAGATACCTTTGAGGTAATTCAGGGACTGGAAGTGGGGATGAAGAAAAAGCCGGACCCATCCGGAGCACTGAAAATAGCCAAAAAACTGCAGGTGGAGCCGTCGGAGTGCATGTATGTGGGAGATACGAACACAGATATGAAGACCGGAAAAGCAGCAGGGATGTATACTATCGGTGTCCTGTGGGGATTTCGGGACCGGAAGGAACTGGAAGAAAATCATGCGGATGAGATTATCGGTCACCCGAAAGCATTATTGAAGATACAGGAGGAGAAATAAATGTATAGCAAAGCGTGTGTGGAAACTTTTTTAAAAAATCAGGGACAGCTTTTTGATGAGCCGGTGGCAGAGACTTACGAGGAAGCAGAAGAATTTCTGGAAGAATGTATGGCTGTCGTGGTAAAAAATATCAAAGAAGTAAAAGAATATCTGGATGAGAGCGGTATGGACGTGGAAGGCATGAGCAAAGAAGAACTGCTCGAAGCCAGCGAGATCTTCCCTCTGCCGGATGGAACGTATCTGATCGTGGAAGGATAATACAACGAATATAAAAGAACGGATACACAGAATGAAATTCAACATCACACCGGCGGATCTGCCGCATCTTCGAAATATCAATCTGATCCTTTATGGCGATTCCGGGATCATAAACGGACAATTGGATGTGTGGGAACTGGTGGAAAATATCCTGATTTTTGTACCGTTTGGTGTCTATGCCGGTATGCTGGTGAAAGAGAGATCCTGGTGGAAAGTGATCCTTGCCGGTGCGGGATTCAGCCTGATTCTCGAAACTCTGCAATATGTGTTCGCAATCGGGGCAAGTGATATCACAGACGTGATCAACAATACACTGGGGGCAGCTCTTGGTATGCTTTTGTGGAAAGGATTTCATCGGATCGCAGGAGAGAGAAGCTTTATGATCGCACAGGTCATCGCGACGATCGGAACAGTCGGCATGATCGGAATGAGTGCCCTGCTCCTGATCGCAAATGCATAGCCGGACATCGATATATATGGAAAAAATCAGACAAAATGTATACGCATGTTGGATTTTTATTTAAATATTTGTAAAAGACATTGAATTCTAAAACGGATGATGCTACACTAAATGAGATATAAGAATTAAAGTAACTATTCAGTAGGGAATATTCCGCGAGGTGTTTTGGCATGAATATGCCAAAATCCCGAGACCTGTAAGCCAAAATGCCATCACCGAAGGTGATTTTAAATGCATTTTAGCTCGTGACTGTGAAGGTACTGAACAGTTACGATTAAGTTTCTTTAGGAGGGAAAAGCAAATGAGAATCTTAGTTACAGGTGGAGCTGGTTATATCGGAAGCCATACATGCGTGGAACTGCTGAATGCAGGTTACGACGTTGTTGTAGTGGACAACCTTTATAACGCAAGTGAGAAAGCTCTGGACAGAGTAGAAAAAATCACAGGAAAGAAAGTAGTATTCTACAATGCAGACATCCGTGATAAACAGGCAATGAATGACATCTTCGACAAAGAAAAAGTAGATGCAGTGATTCATTTTGCAGGTCTGAAAGCAGTTGGAGAATCTGTAGTAAAACCAATCGAATACTATGAAAATAATATCGCAGGTACCTTGAATCTCTGCGATGCCATGAGAAATCACGGTGTAAAAAATATTATCTTCAGTTCTTCTGCAACCGTTTACGGAGATCCGGCATTTATTCCGATCACAGAAGAATGCCCGAAAGGAACCTGTACCAACCCTTATGGATGGACCAAATGGATGCTGGAACAGATCCTGACAGACCTGCACACTGCAGATCCGGAATGGAATGTTATCCTGCTTCGTTACTTCAACCCAATCGGAGCACATAAGAGTGGCATGATCGGTGAAGATCCGAAAGGAATCCCGAACAACCTGCTTCCGTATGTTGCACAGGTTGCCATCGGCAAACTGGAATGCCTGGGAGTATTCGGTAATGACTATGATACTCCGGATGGAACCGGCGTACGTGATTACATCCATGTAGTAGACCTGGCAGTAGGTCATGTAAAAGCACTGAAGAAACTGGAAGAAAAACCGGAAGTTCGTGTATACAACCTGGGAACAGGACATGGCTACAGCGTACTGGATGTGGTTCACGCATTTGAAAAAGCATGCGGTCATGAAGTAAAATACCAGATCAAACCGAGACGTGCAGGCGACATCGCTATGTGCTACTGCGATCCTACCAAAGCAAAAGAAGAGCTGGGTTGGGAAGCACAGTACGGCATCGAAGAGATGTGCCAGGATTCCTGGAGATGGCAGAGCCAGAACCCGGATGGATATGCAACTGAAGAAAAATAATATAGAAATGTAATACATATAGTCCCCGGTTTTCCTGTAGAATGAGAACCGGGGACTGTTTTTTATTTACGCGAGTAACGAGTCAAATTCGCAAAGCGTATTTTATTTCGTTTACGCGGGCAACGAGTCCAAGATTGCACTTACTGGAAACGCAAATATTTGTTGAGAAAAGTGAAAAGAGAAGCCGGAAGAGGAACATTTAAGTTTCCTTTCGGCTTCTCTTTTTGAAATATATTTACCGTTATTTACGCATTATGAAGAATCGATTTATGCTCATAAATCGATTCGCTTGTCAGCTGGATACCGAGGCGTTTGAAGGTCTGGATATCCACCTGTGACAGCATCACGCTTGTGTGTACCTGGCAGCCTTTCAGGTTCGGGATCTGATCGAGGGCTTTCTGTGCAGCCGGGTTCAGCGCGGTACTGCTGGAGAGAGCGATCAGGATCTCATCCGTGTGCAGTCTCGGGTTACGGCTTCCCAGATAAGCGGTTTTCAAGATCTGGATCGGTTCGATGGCAGCCGGGGAAAGAATATGTGTCTCATGGGAGATGCCTGCCAGTTCTTTCAGTGCATTCAGAAGCAGGGCAGCGGATGGTCCCAGAAGATCCGAAGTTTTTCCGGTGATGATCTTGCCGTCCGGCAGTTCCATGGCAGCAGCCGGTGCACCGGTCTGTTCGGCACGTTCCATGGCAGCACCGACAACTTTACGATCCTGCGGTGTGATATGCGCCTGTTTCATCAGCAGTTCCAGTTTGAAGACTTCGTCTTCTTTCTTGGAGCCATCTACCAGACCTGCTTTCGCCTGATAATAACGGCGGATGATCTCCTGACGGGAAGCCTCCTGGCATACTTCATCGTCGATGATGCAATTTCCAGCCATGTTGACACCCATGTCTGTCGGAGATTTGTAAGGGCACTCGCCGAAGATCCGTTCAAACATGGCTTCGAGTACCGGGAAGATCTCCACGTCACGGTTGTAGTTGACAGTGGTTTCGCCGTAAGCTTCCAGATGGAACGGGTCGATCATATTGACATCGTTCAGATCTGCGGTGGCAGCTTCGTATGCGAGGTTAACCGGATGTTTTAACGGGATATTCCAGATCGGGAATGTCTCGAACTTCGCATAACCGGCGCGGACGCCGCGTTTCTGTTCATGATACAGCTGAGACAGGCAGGTAGCCATCTTTCCGCTTCCAGGTCCCGGCGCTGTGATAACGACCAGAGGACGGGTGGTTTTGATGTAATCATTCTTTCCATAGCCTTCGTCGCTCACGATATGAGAAACATTGTTCGGATATCCGTCGATGGAATACAGAATGTATACCGGGATATTCAGTTTTTCCAGTTTTTTCTTGAAGGCATCTGCACTTTTCTGACCGGTGTACTGGGTGATCGCAACGCTTCCCACATACAGACCTTTTCCGCGGAATGCCTCGATCAGTCGCAGCACATCCACATCATAGGTGATACCGAGGTCCCCGCGGACTTTATTTTTTTCGATATCGCCGGCGCTGATAACAACAACGATTTCTGCCTGATCAGAAAGCTGCATCAGCATCTGCAGTTTGCTGTCCGGTGCAAAACCCGGCAGTACACGGGATGCGTGGTAATCATCAAAAAGCTTTCCTCCAAACTCCAGGTAGAGCTTGTTGTCAAACTGATTGATACGTTCCCGGATGTGCTCAGACTGCATGGATAAATATTTTTGATTGTCAAATCCGATTTTCATCTAACCTTGTCCTCCTGTATAAAAAATAAAGATAACTGTTCTGTGTTTTTTTAACACCGCCTATCGGACAGTTATAAAAATAAAAATTCATTCCCTAGTATACTACAAAAACAGCGAGAAATGCTATAAAGAAATGAAAAAATTACAGGAATTTGAAAATTCGGTGACGAAAGAGGGAAAAGAGTTGATTTATCATAAAGAAATATTTATAATAATGAAGGTATTAGAAGGAGGAAATTATGGACCAAAGACCGAATAATTATAATGATCAGGGGTCGAACGGACAGGAACCGAATGGAAATGGCGGACCCGGAGGGCCAAAGAATAAATCATCTCTGCTGGTGCTGCTGATCTGCGTACTGGCAACCCTGCTGATCTGGACAGTATTCAGCAATATTTTACAGAGTTCCACATCGAAAGAGATCACTTATGACAAATTCCTGGAGATGCTGGATAAAGGAGAAGTCAAGTCGGTAGAACTGCAAAGCGGTGTACTGACGATCGTTCCGAGAGAACAGAAAGTGGAAGGTGTGGAATTTGAATATTCTACCACAGCGATGGAAGACAGCACCACACTGACAGCGAGACTTCTGGAAGCGGAACAGAAAACCGGAAAAGAGATCACATTCAACGAGATCCAGCCGGATCCGACCGGATCAATCATCTATACGATTTTAAGTCTGCTGATACCGTTTGTATTTCTGATTTTCCTGATGAACTGGGTGATGAGAAAGATGAACAAAGGCGGCGGAATGATGGGTGTCGGAAAGAGCAAAGCCAAAGCCTATGTACAGAAAGAAACCGGTGTTACGTTCAAGGATGTAGCCGGTGAGGATGAAGCGAAGGAATCCTTGCAGGAAGTGGTGGATTTCCTGCATAATCCGGGAAAATATACGACGATCGGTGCAAAACTGCCAAAAGGAGCCCTTCTTGTGGGACCTCCCGGAACCGGTAAGACACTGCTTGCAAAGGCAGTTGCCGGAGAAGCACATGTGCCGTTCTTCTCATTGTCAGGTTCCGACTTTGTGGAAATGTTCGTCGGCGTTGGAGCTTCCCGTGTCCGTGATCTGTTTGAAGAAGCGAAAAAGAACGCACCGTGTATCATTTTTATTGATGAGATCGATGCGATCGGTAAGAGCCGTGACAGCCGGTACGGCGGCGGTAACGATGAGCGTGAGCAGACACTGAACCAGCTGCTTGCGGAGATGGATGGTTTTGATTCATCCAAGGGTATCCTGATCCTGGCGGCAACCAACCGTCCGGAGATCCTGGATCCGGCGCTGCTTCGTCCGGGACGTTTTGACCGTCGTGTTATCGTGGAACGCCCGGATCTGAAAGGCCGTGTCAATATCCTGAAAGTACATGCCAAAGATGTGTCTCTGGATGAAACCGTAGATCTGGATGCCATCGCACTGGCAACTTCGGGAGCTGTGGGTTCCGACCTTGCCAATATGATCAATGAGGCTGCGATCCTTGCTGTAAAGAACGGAAGAAAAGCGGTTTCTCAGAAAGATCTGTATGAGGCAGTGGAAGTTGTACTGGTCGGTAAAGAAAAGAAAGACCGGATCCTCAGCCAGGAGGAACGCCGGATTGTGTCCTACCATGAAGTTGGTCATGCACTGGTAAGTGCCCTGCAGAAAGATGCGGAGCCGGTGCAGAAGATTACGATCGTACCGCGTACGATGGGAGCACTCGGTTATGTCATGCATGTGCCGGAAGAAGAAAAATACCTGAATACCAAGGCTGAGTTAGAAGCGATGCTGATAGGTCTTCTAGGCGGTCGTGCTGCAGAAGAAGTGGTATTTGGCAATGTGACAACCGGAGCGTCAAACGATATTGAAAAAGCCACTCAGATCGCGAAAGCGATGATCACCCAGTACGGTATGTCTGAAAAATTCGGACTGATGGGACTGGCAAGCGTGGAACATGAATATCTGAACGGTCGTGCAACTCTGAACTGCGGCGATGCGACAGCGACAGAAATCGACCACGAAGTGATGAAGATACTGAAAGAATCCTATGAGCAGGCAAAACAGCTGCTCTCTGAACACCGCGAAACACTGGATAAGATCGCTGCGTTCCTGATCGAGCGCGAGACGATCACCGGAAAAGAATTCATGCAGATTTTCCATGAGGTGGAAGGTACAGCGGAAACGCAGCCGGAACTGCCAGAAAAACCTGCAGAAGAAGCACCGAAGAAAGCGGATGCAGAACCGGTGGCAGAAACCGGAGCACAGGATGTATCAGCGGATAGTAATGATACAGAAGAAAAGAAGGTACAGGAGCCGGTGAATGAGAATCCACAGGAGTCTCCAGTACAGGAATAAAAAGAAGTGACAGAATAAGGAAAATGGAACAGAAAACTGCCCCATTTTCCTTTTTTCAAAAGCAGAAATCTGATAAAGAGAGAAAGAAGGGAAGGATGCGGGAATGTTTGATATTCAGGAAGAACTGAAGAAACTGCCGGGAAAACCGGGCGTCTATATCATGCACGATGCGAAAGATACGATCATCTATGTGGGGAAAGCGATCAGCCTGAAAAACCGGGTGAGGCAGTATTTTCAGAGCAGCAGAAATCTCGGGGTAAAGAAAGAGCAGATGGTGCAGCAGATCGCGAGATTTGAGTATATCATCACGGATTCCGAGTTGGAAGCACTGGTACTTGAATGTAATCTGATCAAAGAACACCGGCCAAAATACAATACGATGCTCAAGGACGATAAGACCTATCCGTATCTGAAAGTGACGGTCAATGAGGAATATCCGCGGGTACTGTTTGTGCGGAGAATGAAAAAGGATAAAGCAAAATATTTCGGACCGTACACAAGTTCCAATGCGGTCAAGGACTCGATGGAACTGATCCGGAAGCTGTACCATGTCCGTACCTGCAATCGGAATCTTCCGCGGGATATCGGCAAAGACCGTCCCTGTCTGTATTACCATATCAAACAGTGTAAAGCACCGTGTCAGGGCTATATTTCCAAAGAAGAGTATCAGAAACAGATCGAGGGCGTGCTGGATTTTCTGAACGGAGATTACAAAAAGCTGCTGAAAGAACTGGAAGAAAAGATGCTTGCGGCGTCGGAAGAACTGCGGTTTGAGGAAGCCGGGGAATACCGGGATCTGATGCAGAGTGTGCAGAAGATCGGTGAGCGCCAGAAGATCACCGGAAGCCAGGGCGAGGACAAAGATGTGATCGCGATGGCGATGGATGAGGAGGATGCGGTGGTACAGGTCTTCTTTATCAGAGAGGGCAAGATGATCGGAAGAGATCATTTTTATCTGCGGATCGCAGCGGATGCCACACCGTCACAGATCCTTCTGAACTTTGTCAAACAGTTTTATGCGGGAACGCCGTTTATCCCGAAAGAGCTGATGCTGCAACGGGAGATTGACGAGATTGATGTGCTCGAAGAGTGGCTCAGCAAAAAACGGGGACAGAAAGTCCATATCCGGGTGCCGAAAAAAGGAACCAAGGAGAAATTGGTGGAGCTGGCGGCACGGAATGCACGGATGGTACTGACACAGGACAAAGAAAAGCTGAAGCGGGAAGAGGGCAGAACGATCGGAGCCATGAAGGAGATCTGTGATCTGCTGGAACTGGAGAGTTTACAGCGAGTAGAGTCCTACGATATTTCCAATATCAGCGGTTTTGAGTCGGTAGGTTCCATGGTGGTCTATGAAAAGGGAAAACCAAAAAGAAACGATTACCGTAAGTTCAAGATCAAATCGGTACAGGGACCGGACGATTACGCCAGCATGCAGGAAGTGCTGACCCGGCGGTTCCGGAGGGGAATCGAGGAACAGAAAGACAAGGAAGAAGACGAATTCAGCGGTTTCAGCCAGTTTCCGGACCTGATCCTGATGGATGGTGGAAAAGGTCAGGTGCATGTGGCGGAACAGGTACTTGCGGATCTGGGGCTGACGATTCCCGTCTGTGGTATGGTTAAGGATGACAATCACCGGACGAGAGGACTGTATTATCAGGATCATGAGATCCCAATCAGCCATACCAGCGAGGGATTTAAACTGATCACGAGGATCCAGGATGAGGTGCATCGTTTTGCCATCGAATATCACCGCCTGCTTCGCAGCAAGGGACAGGTACATTCGATCCTGGATGATATCGAGGGCATCGGACCGACCAGGAGAAAAGCACTGATGAAATATTTCAAATCAATCGAGGAGATCCGGGCGGCGAGTGAGGAAGAACTCGGCAAGGTTCCGTCGATGAATCGGCAGTCTGCACAAAAAGTCTATCAATTTTTCCATTCCTGATGGTTGATTTCTTGCAGTCTGTGCTCGCATGTGATAAGATATTTATAAAGTTTTTGAAAAAGGAGAGCGAGATATGAAGGCTGTAAAACTGACCAAACTGGTTCAGGAAATGAACCTGAAGAATCTTACGCCGGAAGTGGACATGGAACATGTACGCATCACCCTTCCGGATATCAACAGACCTGCCCTTCAGCTGACAGGATATTTTGAACATTTTGCCTCTGAACGTGTACAGATTATCGGTTATGTAGAATACACCTATCTGATGCATCTGAATCCGGAAGAGAGAAAACGCAGTTTTGAGAATTTTGTATCCAAACAGATTCCCTGTGTGATCTTTACGACGATGACGGAACCGGATGAAGATATGCTTGATATGGGAAGAAAGTACAATGTGCCGATTCTTGTAACAGAAAAAACCACATCCAATTTTATGGCAGAGATCATCCGCTGGCTGAACGTACAGCTGGCACCGTGCATCTCCATCCATGGTGTACTGGTGGATGTATACGGTGAAGGTGTCCTGATCATGGGTGAGAGCGGCATCGGTAAGAGCGAGGCTGCGCTGGAACTGATCAAGCGTGGACATCGTCTGGTAAGTGACGATGTGGTGGAGATCAGCAAAGTCAGTGATGTGGAACTGGTGGGAACCGCACCGGATATCACCCGGCATTTTATCGAACTGCGCGGTATCGGTATCATCGATGTGAAGACGCTGTTCGGTGTGGAAAGTGTAAAAAATACCCAGTCCATCGATCTGGTCATCAAACTGGAAGAGTGGAGCCGGGATAAAGAATACGACCGTCTGGGACTGAAAGAAGAATACACAGAGATCCTTGGCAACAAAGTTGTCTGCCATTCTCTGCCGATCCGTCCGGGTCGAAATCTGGCTGTTATCGTAGAATCTGCGGCAGTCAACCACCGTCAGAAAAAGATGGGATACAATGCGGCACAGGAGCTGTACAACCGTGTACAGGCGAACCTGGCAAGAAAGAAGGAGGACTAAAAAATGAGTTACTGTTTTGGAATCGATATCGGGGGAACAACCGTAAAATGCGGATTATTTACAACAGAGGGTGAACTTCTGGAAAAATGGGAGATCAAAACCCGTACAGAAGAAAACGGAAAAGCGATTCTTCCGGATGTGGCAGAGACCATTCTGAAAAAAATGGAAGAAAAAGGCATTGCAAAAGCAGATGTCATCGGTGTTGGTGTCGGAGTTCCGGGACCGGTTGTAAAAGAAAGAGAAGTACAGGTAGCAGTCAATCTGCACTGGGGACGTACGATGCTGGCAGATGTTCTGGAAGAACTGCTGGGTCAGATCCCGGTAAAGGTAGGAAATGACGCCAACGTTGCAGCGCTCGGTGAGATGTGGAAAGGCGGCGGAGAAGGTACACAGAACCTGATCATGGCTACCCTGGGAACCGGTGTCGGCGGCGGTATCATTGTGGACGGAAAGATCGTTACCGGTGCACACGGAGCAGGCGGAGAGATCGGACATGCATGTGTGGAACCGGAAGAAACCGAAAGCTGTAACTGTGGAAATAAAGGATGCCTCGAACAGTTAGCTTCCGCTACCGGTATCGTAAGAATCGGTAAAAAGATCATGGCAGAAAATACTGCTGAGACAAAACTGACACTGGATGATTTCAGCGCAAAAACCATCTTTGATGCATACAAAGAAGGTGACGGTGTTGCAAAACAGATCGTGGACAAATTTGCCGGATATCTGGGAACCGCACTGGCAATCTTCTCCTGCGTGGTTGACCCGGAAGTTATCGTTATCGGCGGTGGCGTATCCAAAGCCGGACAGCCTCTGATCGACGCTGTGGCAGGTCATTATAAAGAACATGCCTTTATCAGCTGCAAAGATACACCGATCGTTCTGGCAAAGCTGGACAACGATGCAGGAATCTACGGAGCTGCAAAACTGGTAGTTGCGTAAAACAGGTATTCTGATACATTTGTAAAAAAGATTCAGGAGCTGTCGGAAAGTAATTTTCAGTAAATAAAAAAGAATGGAGCATATGTGAATTTTTAGCACATATGTTCCATTCTTTTTTTGTGAAATCCTTTATGGAAACTCCATCGCAGATATCAGAGTACCCTACCCGGCAGAGTAATCTTGCACAGGGGCTGTATCCGGTGTTGCAGGAGTGTCCGGTACCGGGGCAGTGTCATCCGGAGCCGCAGGCACGGTGGAATCATCGCCCGGAACGGTGTCGGTTCCATCTCCGTTTGTATCGGTTCCATCTCCGTCTGTATCGGTTCCATCGGTATCGGTATCTGCATCCTCGTCGGAGTCTGACGGATCCGTTTCGTGTGAGTGCCACGGAGACGGTGTCGGAGCCACATAATGGCGGGTACAGCGAACCGTAGGGATAGTGGAAGTTTCGAAATATTCGGTACGGGTCGGGCATCCGGAGCCTGCCAGCAGTCCGCTGGACGTACAGATCGTCGCTTCCTTTACGGTAGAAGGCATCTCAAAGTCTACATACGGAAGATCCTCATGGATCCGGCTCATAACCTTTTTCCACAGTGTTTTGTGGAACGATTTGCAGTCATCTTCCAGAAATTCGTTGGTGTCATAACCTGCCCATACCGCGCAGGTATAATATGGGGTAAATCCTGCAAACCACACATCACGGGTTGCAGAGGTTGTACCTGTCTTACCGGCTACCGGCATATTGTCAAGCTGCAGTCCGTTACCGGTACCGCCTTCGTCATTGACAACACTCTCGAGAGCGCTTGTCAGCAGATATGCGGTGCTCTCACGGAACACTTTGGTTGTCTGCGGCTTGTTTTCCAGAACCACATCCCCGTTCTGATCGAGGATTTTGGTGTAAAATACCGGTTTGGTGTAAGTGCCGCCGTTTGCGATCGCCGCATAGGCAGCGGTCAGTTCCAGGGTGGAGACACCATTGGTGATACCGCCAAGTGCCGTAGGTTCCCGCGCGTCATCATATACCTGACCGTTGATGACTTCATGATCGGTAACCTTATCAAAGCCAAGTTCTTTCAGATACGTGTAGCCAAGTCGTGGTGTGATGTCACGGAAACACTGCACGGCGATGGTGTTACAGGAATATTTGAGGGCATCGCGGATCGTCATTGTACCGCGATAACCGCTGTAGGCATTTTTGACCGGTCGGTTGGTATTTTCATAAGCGATCGCCTGGTCTACATAGGTGTCTGCCAGCGTAAGTCCCAGATCGTTGATCGCAGGTCCGTAAACAGCCAGAGGTTTGAAGGTAGAACCCGGCTGCCGGTAGGTGTCGGTTGCACGGTTCAGCGTCAGACTGGCGGTTTTTTCCCCGCGGCCGCCGACGAGAGCTTTGACATAACCGGTGTGCTGGTCGATGATCACCATGGAAGACTGCGGCTGTGCAGCAAAGCTGATTCGTTCGGCAACGATAGTTTCGCCTTCGCCTACGACAGCTGCTTTGTATTGATCCACATAATTCTGTGCTTCCTCTTCCGAGTCAAACAGCAGGTCGAAATTTTCGTCTCCGTGATCTTTAAAATACAGTTTCATCATTTCTTTACTGTAGTTCTGTGTGGTCCCATCCGCTTTCTGCACCGTTAAAGCCCAGTCGATACCAACCTGCGTATGAGCAGGGAAGTTTTCTTCGTTCTGATATTCCTCATCCAGAATGGACTGGATCGAAGGATCCTGGGTGGTGTAGATACGGAGACCGCCGCTGTAAAGCGCATTCTGTGCCTGTACCTTGGTGTACCCTTTCTGCTCCTGCAGATCGGTAATGATCTGGGAAGTCAGTTCGTCGATAAAATAAGAATACGGAGTGGCGGTTTCCTGCGAAGAATCCGTCGCCTGAATCCGTTCGTAGACATTATCGGCAAGCGCTTCCTCATACTGCGCTTTGGTAATATACCCCTGATCGAGCATATTGGTCAGTACCTTTTTGCGGCGCTTTGCATTTTCCTCCGGGAAACGGATCGGGTTGTACGCGTAAGGGTTCTGCGGGATTGCAGCCAGTACGGCACATTCGGACAGCGTCAGGTCTTCACTGTTTTTTCCAAAATACCGCTGTGCTGCCGCCTGTATCCCATAGGTTCCGGCGGAGAGGTTGATGGTATTCAGATAATTTTCCAGGATCACGCTTTTTGTGTCCATGCCCTCTGCGGTCAGGGAAGCCTCCAGCTGAAGCGCCAGATACTGCTCCTGGATCTTACGTTTGAAACGCTCGATCTTCCCTTCGTTCGTCCAGTTGGTAAATACGTTGTTTTTCAGTAACTGCTGTGTCAGGGTACTTGCACCCTCATTAAAATGAAATCCATGGGAAACACCGTTTACAAAGGCACGCAGGATTCCCTGAATATCGATTCCGTTATGCTCATAAAAACGTTCATCCTCAATGGCAACAATCGCATGCTGCATGTCCAGCGGAATCTTGCTGATCGATACCGACATACGGTTGGCGTTCGGAGCGGAGAGTTTCTGAAGCTGATTGCCATCTGCATCGTATACGAAGGTGGCATTGCCGCTGGGCATGATATTTACATCGGAGATATCCGGTGAAGTATCGAGAATGGCACGGAAAGCGCCGACGCCCATGCAGCAGAAGATCACGCATACTGCAGCAAAGCTCAGGAACAGAACACGCAGAAAAGTAACACCCGCCCGTTTTCCTCTCTTCGAGGAGGCGGAAGACAGTTGTTTTCGCTTTTTATGGGTGGAATTTTTTCCAAAATTCATTTGTGTACCTCCTTTATCTGCTTATTATAGCAAATTTCAAAATTCAAGAAAAGCCTATATTAAAAAGTTCACATTTTCCTTGCATCCGTGCAGGAAAATCCCCTATAATAAAAAATAATCATGTTTATTAAGGAGAATTACCATGTTGGAGCGATATAAAACAGTCTATCGTGGAAAAGAGGGAGAAATCATCGAAAAAAAATCCCGTTTTATTGCCACGGTACGGCTGGTGGAGACGGAAGAGGAAGCGCTTGCGTTTATCGAAGAGATGAAAAAGAAATACTGGAACGCCACACATAACTGCTTTGCCTATGTGATCGGGGAACGGCGGGAATGTGTGCGTTGCAGTGATGACGGAGAACCGAGCGGAACGGCGGGAAAACCGATGTTGGATGTGCTGCTGGGAGAAGACATGTACAATACGGCAGTTGTCGTGACGAGATATTTTGGCGGTACGCTTCTTGGAACCGGCGGACTGGTGCGCGCGTATTCGAAGGCGGTGCAGGAAGGACTGGCGCAGAGCGATCTGATCGAAAAACAGTATGGAAATATCCTCGAGATCGGAACGGATTATAATGGTGTCGGAAAAATACAGTATCTGATCGGAGAGAACAAAATACCGGTGCTGGAGTCAGAGTATACCGATAAAGTGCGGTTCCGTGTACTGCTTCCGCTCAGCGAGACGGAGCATTTTCAGAAACTGCTGACCGAGGCGACGAATGCGCGGGCAAGTCAGGAGATTGTGGACAGCTGTTATTATGCGGTGTGGAACGGACAGATCCTGATGGGAGAGGAGTTGCGAGGATAAACAGTATCGCCAGAAAATGGGTGAAAAGATAAGAAAATCAGGATATATGCGAGTAAGGAGTTGAAAAAACGCCGGTGCCAAAAAAGCGGCACTGACGTTTTTATCTTGCTATATAGTATATAGCGGCAATTGGTTTATTAAACAGTCTCTGGTTCCGGATAAGTCTCACCCAGGGTATCGATCACGATTGTTGCGATCACCTGATCTTCCAGCGGTCTGTCACGGAAATCGGTCTGTACAGTCGCGATCTTATCGATGACATCCAGACCTTCGGTGATCTTACCGAAAGCTGCATAAGCACCATCCAGGTGTGGAGAAGTCTCATGCATGATGAAGAACTGGCTTCCGGCAGAATCCGGATGCATGGCACGTGCCATGGACAAAACGCCAGGTGTGTGTTTCAGGTCATTGGCGAAACCGTTCTGTGCGAATTCTCCCCTGATGGAGTATCCCGGACCACCCATTCCGGTTCCTTCCGGGCATCCGCCCTGGATCATAAATCCCGGAATGACACGGTGGAAGATCTTTCCATCGTAGAAATGTTTGTTTGCCAGACTGATAAAGTTGTTGACGGTGTTCGGGGCAATCTCCGGATAGAGTTCGCCTTTCATCACATCACCGTTTTCCATTGTAATCGTAATAACAGGATTTGACATGATAAACGCTCCTTTGTCTTTTCATTTTTCAGCTGTTACAGCTGTCAGAACTCATTATAATATGGAAAGAACAAAGGCGCAAGGAAAAGAATATGTGAGGAACTTATGGAAAGAGAAATTGATTTACAGGAAATATCCGACGGGAAATTATATACAAATAAAGATATGGTAAAGGCAGGATGCGGTGAATGTCAGGGATGTTCCGACTGCTGTCGGGGGATGGGAAGCTCGATCTTTCTGGATCCGATGGATATTTACCGGCTGACAACGGGGCTGGAATGTTCCTTTGAAGATCTCTTAAGCACCTGTGTGGAACTGCATGTGGTGGACGGGTTTATCCAGCCGAATATGAAGATGGTGGGAAAGGAAGAACAGTGCCCGTTTCTGAATGAAAAAGGTCGCTGCAACATCCATGCGATCCGTCCGGGGATCTGCCGGCTGTTTCCGCTGGGAAGATGCTATGACGGCGAGGGCGGATTTCAGTATTTTCTTCAGATCTATGAGTGCAAAAAGGAGCCGAAGTCCAAAGTAAAGATCAAAAACTGGCTCGGTGTGGAAGAGATTGGAAAATACGAGCGGTTTGTGGCACAGTGGCATTATTTCCAGAAGGATGCACAGAAAGTGCTGGCGGGAATCTCACAGGAGGCTCTTGTAAAGAAGATTCATCTGTATCTGCTGGCACAGTTTTACCAGAAACCGTATCAGGCAGGACGGGATTTTTATGAACAGTTTGAAGAAAGGCTCCGGGAAGCAAAACAGCAGATCGGGATCGCAGGATAAAATCCCGGATTCCGAGAGTAGAAAAAACCGGAAGGGCGGGACGCGTTGGTTCCACTCTTCCGGTTTTATGATGTATGACGGTTGTATCTTTGTCTGACAGGTCAGGTTGTCTTCAGTGAATCCCGGTACGGAATATAAGAAGTATCGAAAAGACAAAGCTCATCGAGACTGTTGAATTCGCGGATAATGCCCTCCGGGTATTTGCGAAGCGCCATGGAAAGCTCGTCCAGATGGCTGCATAAGAAAGCTTCCCAGCTGAGATCTGCGGATTCCGGTGCGTCGTATTCTTTCAGCATCAGTTCGCAGAAACGGGCGGAAAACTGATTGTCCCAGTAAGCGGGACCGGTCATATACCAGCAGTTGCTGCCGCCTCTCCGGATGCGGGAGATCTTTCCGTTAAAACCGGTGGTGACACATAATTTGGCTGTCTTTTCTGCGGAAAATGCACCCGCGTAGTAAGACTCATAGACATAAGGATCAAAAATATTTTCCATACAGTACAGGTCAGACGAACAGATATAAGAATTTTTCAGTACCTTTCGTGCTGCATAGATGGATGAAAGATTGTTCCGGACTGCATACTCTGTATTTTCAATCAGGTGTACGCCGTATTTTTCTTCCAGATAAGAAAATGCTTCTTTTTGATGACCGACAACGATATAAATTTCCGGGATCTCAACCTCGATCAGCTGACGGATCATGCGCTCGATCATGATCTCCCCCTTGACCTTTAAAAATGCCTTTGGTTTCGTATCAGACAGAGGCTTGAACCGGGAACACATACCGGCGGCAAGAATGATGGCGTTATCTACATGATAGGGACGCAGCGCATCGTAATTGCCATTTTGAAAACAGTCATCGAATTCAGACTTTACCATGACGAAAGAATCCTCCTGTGGTTAAAACACAATAATAACGTATCGATTGTAGTGCAGTTTCGGGAGAATGTCAAGCAGAGAAGGAAACGGAATGCACAGAAGGAGATAAGAATATTGTAAGAAATTTGTGAACAGATGGAATTGAAATGTGTGGAAAAATGTACTACAATGATTGGGAACAGATGGAGTATAACAGGCATCTGCAATAATAAGGAGGGGAACAGATGAAAAAAAGAAAGAACATACTGCTTGCACTGGGAATCGTTCTGACAATGTCCATGGCAGTTCCGTCAGCAGCCGCAGTAAACAGAGAGTCCGGCAAACAGTCTGTTGCAAGTCAGGAGGTAACCCAGGATGTACAGGAAGTTCTGGAACAGGATCTGCTGACCGATGTATCGGAACAGGCCGTAAAACCACAGTGGAAACAAGTTTCGGTGAATGACGATACAAAATGGATGTTGCAGCTGAATCAGGAGACAAACGCTGCGGATGGCGCGTATGTGATCAATGGAAAAACATATTGGTTCGACCAGGAGGGGTATCTGGTTACAGGAACCGTAAAAGTAGAAAAGACAACGACCGGTGATGCGACAACGGGAAAAGCCGCACTGAAGGCAGGTACATACTTCTTCCAGAACGTGGGTGAGAGTCCGGAAAAAGATGATCTGGGAAGCATGGTGAAAAATGCATGGGTCAACGATGCGGAAGATGGGTCTGCATGGTTTTATATGGGAACCGACGGAACCATCGATACCGGTATCAGCGGCTGGCAGCAGGTAGAACAGAGTTTCTGGGTAAAAGCAGACAAAGGTGTCGGAGCGATACAGGAAGAAGGCTGGTACCAGATCAACGGCGCATGGTATTATCTGCAGGCAGACGGCTTCCGCGATGAGACAAAGATCGGCATCCAGGAGGTAAACGGAAAAACCTACTGTCTGAACAAAGATGGAATCGTACAGAAAGGATTCCAGATCTTGGACGGTATCGGTTATATCTGTGATGTACAGAAAGGAACAGTAGTAAAAGCAGATAACTGCTGGGAACTGGTTGCCGGAGATTATTACTGGTATGAAGATGGAAAACCTGCTACCGGATGGCGGGTTGTCAAAGGCAAACACTTTTATATGAACCCGGAAAACGGCAAGATGATGACCGGATTCTACAAAGATGAAACAGGTAAGCTGTATTACAGCGATATCTACGGAGCAAGACTGGAGCAGGCAGGATGGAATCTGATCAACAATACCTGGTACTGGATCAACACCGATGCTTCCGTAGCGACCGGATGGGTCAGCCCGAACGGAAAGACCAAATATTATATGGGTGAAGACGGAGCCATGACGGTTGGCTGGTGCGTGATCGACGGTACCTACTATTTCTTCACCGGAAGCGGTGCGATGCATACCGGATGGCTGCAGCGTTTCAGCGGCTGGTATTATCTGAACGAAGACGGAACAATGGCAACCGGCTGGAAAGTGGTCAATGGAAAATGGTATTACTTTGATGAAAATGGAATGATGCAGACCGGATGGACACAGGTAAACAGTGTCTGGTATTACATGGATGCCAACGGCACGATGCAGACCGGATGGCTGAAAGTTCCGAGCGGCTGGTACTATCTCTCCGGTAACGGTGCGATGATGACCGGCTGGTATGTAGTCAACGGAAAATGGTACTACAGCAATGCAGCAGGAACCATGATGACCGGCTGGGTAGAGTGCCCGAGCGGCTGGTATTATACAGATGCCAGCGGAGCAATGCAGACCGGATGGGCAAGAATCAAGGGAAAATGGTATTACCTGGATGCTGCAAAAGGCGGTGCGGCAACCGTAGGCTGGAAACGGATCGGCAACTTCAAATATTACTTCAATGAATACTGTGCAATGGAGCAGGATCTTGACAATATCCTTGGAAGACAGTCCTCTTATCAGATCACGGTCAACCGGGTAAAATGCCAGGTTATGGTATATGCGAAGAGTGAAACCGGAAAATATGATATCCCGGTAAAAACCTTCACCTGTTCCGTAGGAAAGGCAGGTACACCGACCCATGCAGGACAGTATGCGACTCTGAAAAGGAGCAATCCGGTAGAACTGATGGGACCGTCTTACGGAAAATACGGAACACAGATCAATATCTATGGTGACTGGTTCCACTCTGTAGCGTGTAGCAATGAGGATCCGACCTTTGCACTGAGCGCCGGAAACTTCAATATGCTGGGACAGCCGGCATCTCACGGATGCGTACGTCTGTGCGTAAGAGATGCAAAATGGATCTATGATAACTGTGGTCTTTACACAACGGTTCTGATCTCCGATACAGAGGCAACACCGTTTGACAGACCGGCTACGATCAAGATTCCGTCAGGACAGAACTGGGATCCGACCGATGAGGTGGCACTGAAGATTCTGGCAGGAAAAAACAATAATAAAAAGTAAGCGTTTGGTATACGAAACGAAAAGAGAATCAGCCTGGAATATGCAATGTGTTCAAGGCTGATTTTCTTGCATTGCATATCAATAATTGGTTCGGTGGACTAATTTTGATTACAATTTGCTGAAGAACATTTAAACATTCGTTACGAGGGTTGAAAAGACGGCTTATTTGTAATAAAATAAACGCATGAAAAGGAAAAAAATTCCAGCGAGAGGAGAGATATCATGAAGCAGAGAAGACGTCTGTTATTTGGACTGGGAATTTTGATTTCATTATCGATGGCTGTTCCGGCGTATGCGGCAGATGCAACACAGGGAACCGCACAGGTGAGTGAAAGTGTACAGGAAGTGCTCCAGGATGAGGAAAATGTGGAAGTCCCGGGAACAGAAAATGAAGAAGGCGGAACTGTCGATGCAGCTGATCCGACAGACGGACAGGACGAAAACAGTAACGGACAGCAGGCAGACAGTGAGGATGCGGCAACCGCAGCGGTAAAGAGTGGATGGCAGCAGATCGCTGCGAATACCTGGATCTATTACGATCAGAACGGCAACCGGGATTATACGAAAACCGGTATGCAGACTATCGGAGATAAAGTGTATTACCTGGATGAAAACGGGGTTGCACAGTCCGGTACATTTTTGGCAGCAGACGGAAAAGAATATGTTTTTGATGCAGGAAAAGGAACGGCTACATTAAAGATTTCGGATGGCTGGAATGAGATCGACGGCAAATGGTACTGGTATCAGAACGGAAAGCCATACAAAGGATGGCTGCAGCGTTTCAGCGGTTGGTACTATCTGAAAGAAGACGGAACGATGACAACCGGCTGGTATGAGGTAAAAGGTGTCAGGTATTATTTTGATGAAAACGGAACGATGGTAACCGGCTGGGTACAGGATGGAGAAAACTGGTATTATATGAGCGCCAGCGGAGCGATGCAGACAGGATGGGTACAGAATCATACCGGCTGGTACTATCTTGGCAACAGCGGTGTGATGCAGACCGGATGGTATGTGGTAAAAGGCAAATGGTATTACAGCAATGCCGCAGGAACGATGCAGACGGGCTGGGTGAATGATGGAAAACACTGGTATTACATGAACGCGGACGGCGTGATGCAGAC
Organism: Blautia faecicola; assembly: GCF_004123145.1. Classification (NCBI taxonomy): domain Bacteria; kingdom Bacillati; phylum Bacillota; class Clostridia; order Lachnospirales; family Lachnospiraceae; genus Blautia; species Blautia faecicola. The sequence goes on from NZ_SDKC01000001.1 coordinate 1,043,485, forward strand.
AGACTGGGTACAGACGCACACGGGCTGGTACTATCTTGGAAACAGCGGCGTGATGCAGACGGGCTGGTATGTGGTGAGAGGACACTGGTATTACAGTAACGCTGCAGGAACGATGCAGACGGGCTGGGTGAACGACGGAAAGAACTGGTACTATACAGACAGCAACGGAGCGATGCAGACGGGCTGGTTAAGAAACGGCGGTGGCTGGTATTATCTGAAATCCAGCGGAGCTATGGCAACCGGATGGAACCGTGTCGGATCCTACAAATATTATTTTAACGGAAGCGGAGCAATGTTACAGGATCTCGACAGCGTACTTGGTCGCCAGTCTTCCTATTATATTACAGTAAACCGCAGAACCTGCCAGGTTATGGTATATGCAAAGAGCGAAACCGGAAGATATGATATCCCGGTCAAAACATTTGCCTGTTCCGTAGGTCTGCCGGCAACTCCGACCCCGACCGGTACTTATAACACGCTGGCACAGTACCGCTGGCATACTCTGATGGGACCTTCCTACGGACAGTACTGCACGAGAATCGTAGGCGGTGTGCTGTTCCACTCCGTAGCCGGAAATAGCATGACTGTGAAAAACCTGAACGCAGCCAACTACAATATGCTGGGACAGCCGGCATCTCACGGATGTGTACGTCTGTGTGTAAGAGATGCAAAATGGATCTATGACAACTGTGCAGTAGGAACCACCGTAACGATCGGCGATTCCCTGGCAGCACCGTTTGGCAAACCGGCAACGATCAAGATTCCGGCATGGCAGACATGGGATCCAACCGATCCGGCAGCACCAAAATAAAATAACAGTAACAGAAATAAAAAACCTTCGCAAGGTTAACCTTGCGAAGGTTTTTTGGTTTCTGTTGTCATAGCAGTCCGTTTCAGAGAAACTTACCGGAAACACGAGTTCACGCTGTTTTAGCAGCTCTCAAGTACCTTCCGTATCCGCTCCGGGAAATCAGGACTCATGTTTGCTGATTTTACATAAGCGGTAAGGAAATCAAGAACTCCGGTTTCTGTATCACGACTATGAGAAATGGCATCTAAAAATGCCTTCTGTTCTCTGTAAGCTTCTTTTGAAATAGCAGCCACATACGCTTTTCCTGTTCTGGTATAAGATTTTCCAATCGAATCCACTTTCAGATAACCTTTATTTTCAAGGACAACCAGCGCGGGAGCTACTGTATTCCGTTTTAAAGACGGCTCTGCCTTTAAAACTTCTGAAATCAGACAAGGATGATCCATATTCCATATGGTATTCATAATCTGTTCTTCCCTGGGTGTCAATCCATACATATTTCTATCCTCCGTAAAATTGCTTTCTTCGTATTTGAATATACGAAAAACCCCATTTCCAACTTCCTCTAGTATAAAGAAAAAAGTGAAAAAAATCAATAGAATTATGGAAAAATCAGGCAGTTTATTGACTTTTTTGGAAGCGTTGTCGGATGACAGATGATGGAAAATAAGACAAATAAAGTGGATTTGCAATACAACGAGATAAAATGCGCTTTGCGAATTTTATCTCGTTATCACAACAAAAAACCGCCAGAAGTAAATTCTGACGGTTAAGCGTGCGTTAGAGGATTCGAACCCCCGGCCTTTTGGTCCGTAGCCAAACGCTCTATCCAGCTGAGCTAAACGCACATTTTATTTTGTGTTGTTTGGATGTCCCTCACAACAAAGCCTATTATACGGGAGAGATGAGCAAATGTCAACACTTTTTTTGAAAAAAATTAAATTTTTTTAATTGTTAGAAAAACAGGTGAAATTAGGGAGTGGGAAAGAGGAAAACCGACCGAAGGAAACCGTACAGATTGCTTGAAAAGAAAGAAACGATGTGCTACTGTTAATAGGTAACTGTGAAGACACGAAACAGTTACGTCAAGAGGAAAATACACAGGGAGGATATACAAATGAGAGCAAGTGGTGTGTTGATGCCTGTTTCTTCACTGCCATCCAGATATGGAATCGGCTGTTTTTCAAAAGAAGCATATGAATTTGTAGACTGTCTGGAACGTGCAGGACAGTCAAAGTGGCAGGTTCTTCCGTTAGGACCTACCGGATATGGAGATTCTCCGTATCAGCCGTTTTCCACATTCGCAGGCAATCCGTATTTTATCGATCTGGATACGCTGGTGGAAGAAGGTCTTCTTTATAAAGAAGAATGTGAATGGCTACAGTGTGGCGGGGATCCGAGATTTGTAGATTATGAGAGAATCTATTTTTCAAGAAATGAGATTTTAAGAAAAGCCTACGAACGTTTTTCAGCGGATGAGAAATTCCATGCATTCTGCAAAAAAGAGCAGGAATGGCTGGAACCATACTGTCTGTTCCGTGCGATCAAGGACAGCCAGAACGGAGCACTGTGGACAACCTGGCCGGAAGAACTGAGAAAGAGCGGTTCGAAGGAAGTACAGAATAAGAAAAAAGAACTGGAAAAAGAGATGGAATACTACCAGTTCCTGGAATATGAGTTTGACCGTCAGTGGAACAAACTGAAAGCGTATGCCAATAAGAAGGGAATTACGATCATCGGAGATCTTCCAATCTATGTGGCAATCGACAGTGCGGATGCGTGGGCAAATCCGAAGATGTTCCAGATGGACGAGGATGGTGTGCCGAGTGCGATCGCAGGCTGCCCGCCGGATGCTTTCTCTGCAACCGGCCAGATGTGGGGGAACCCGCTGTATGACTGGAAAGCACAGAAAAAGACCGGATACAAATGGTGGATCCAGCGTATGAAGAGAAGCTTTGTCCTGTATGATACCGTTCGCATCGACCATTTCCGTGGATTTGCAGAGTATTATGCGATTCCGGCAGATGCAGAAAATACAATGGAAGGGGAATGGGTAGAAGGACCGGGCATTGATCTGTTCCGGGCGATGGAAAAAGCACTGGGAGAGATGGATGTGATCGCGGAAGACCTGGGAACACTGGACGATAAGGTGTTTGATCTGATGGATGAGACAGGATATCCGGGAATGAAAGTCCTACAGTTTGCCTTTGATTCCGGCAATACGAACTTCTATCTGCCACATCATTATAAGAGAAACTGTGTCGTGTATACAGGAACGCACGACAACGATACGACAAAAGCCTGGTATTATGGCATGAACGACTGGGCGAGAGAGTATTCAAAGGCATATCTGAATAACTATGACCGTCCGTGGGAAGATATCCCGTGGGATTTTATCCGGGCGGCAGAAGCCAGTGTTGCCAATCTGGCAGTGATTCCGATGTGGGATCTTCTGTGCTGTGGCAGTGAAGGAAGAATGAATCATCCGTCGACACTGGGGGAAAACTGGAAATGGAGGATGCTTCCGGGCGAGTTCCGTGAGGATATCATCGGACGTCTGCGCTGGCTGACCGATACGTTCCAGAGAATGCTGGTTCCTCCGAAAACCGAAGAAGAGCAGGAGGAAAACGAAGATGAAACAGATGCTTCAGTATCTGAAAGCATATAAAAAAGAGTCGGTCATCGCACCGCTGTTTAAAATGCTGGAAGCCAGTTTTGAACTGCTGGTTCCGATTGTTATGGCAAACATCATCGATGTCGGTATCCAGAACGGGGACAAGTCGTACATCTGGAGGATGTGTGCACTGATGATCGGACTGGGCGTGCTGGGACTGGTATGTTCCCTGACGGCGCAGTATTTTGCTGCAAAAGCGGCGATGGGATTTGGAACGGCACTGAGAAAAGCGCTGTTTGGACACATTAACAGTCTCAGTTACAATGAACTGGATCAGATCGGAACACCGACACTGATCACCCGTATGACCAGCGATGTCAACCAGGCGCAGACCGGTGTCAACATGATGCTTCGTCTGTTCCTGCGTTCTCCGTTCATCGTCATCGGTGCGGTTATGATGGCATTTACCATCAGCGCGAAACTGACGATCATTTTCCTGATTGCTGTGCCGTTGATCGGACTGGCGATTTACCTGATCATGCGGATTACCGTGCCGATCTATAAAAAAGTACAGAGTATTCTGGATCAGATCGTGCTTCATACGAGAGAAAATTATGTGGGAGCCAGAGTGGTACGTGCATTTTCCAGAGAAAAAGATGAGACAGAGCAGTTTAATGAGATCAGCGGCAGTCTGAAAGATACCCAGCTGTATGCAGGTAAGATTTCCGCCCTGATGAACCCGGTCACCTATGTCATGGTAAATATTGCGATCCTGTGTATCCTGTGGTTCGGTGGCTGGCAGGTACAAATCGGCAGCGTATCTCAGGGAGAGATCGTAGCGCTGGTCAACTATATGAACCAGATCCTGCTGGCGCTGGTAGCCCTGGCAAACCTGATCGTGGCAGTGACAAGAGCGCTGGCATGTGCGATCCGTATCAATGAAGTCTTCCAGGTAAACAGTTCCATGGAAGAGGGAACGAAAGAAGGCACGAAAGAGAGCGGAAAATCGCGGGTTGCTTTTGATCATGTGACCTTTACCTATGGCGGCGCACAGGAGGCTTCCCTGATGGACATCAGTTTTTTTGCGATGCCGGGAGAGACGATTGGCATCATCGGCGGTACCGGATCCGGAAAATCCACGCTGGTCAACCTGATCCCGCGGTTCTATGACGCTACCGAAGGTTCGGTGACGGTGGACGGTCAGGATGTAAAAACCTACACGTTCCAGCATCTGCGTGAAAAGATCGGTGTGGTTCCACAGAAAGCGGTTCTGTTCCTCGGAACGATCCGGAGCAATCTGCAGTGGCGGAAAAAAGACGCGAAAGAGAGTGAACTGTGGAAAGCCTTACAGATCGCGCAGGCAGAAGAAGTGGTGAAGAAAAAACAGAAAGGTCTGGATGAAAAAGTGGAAACCGGCGGACGAAACTTCTCCGGTGGACAGAGACAGCGTCTGACCATCGCGAGAGCACTGGTCGGCGAGCCGGATATCCTGATCCTTGACGACAGTGCATCCGCACTGGACTTCGCAACGGATGCGGCACTGCGCAGATCCATCAAAGAAAATACGAAAAAAGCAACCGTATTCCTGGTATCCCAGCGTGCGGCAACCGTAAAAAATGCAGACCAGATCCTGGTTCTGGATGATGGAAAACTTGTGGGAAAAGGAACCCATGAGGAATTATTGAAGAATTGTAACGTATATAAGGAAATCTGTATGTCACAGTTTTCCAGTCAGGAGGTAGCACAGTTATGAAAAATAAAAAGACCATAAACCGTGTCCTGGAACTGATTCGCCCGTATACGTATCTGGTGGTCAGTATTCTGGTGCTGGCGGCAGTCACAGTAGCGGCTACCCTGTATTCCCCGATCCTGATTGGTAAAGGTGTCGACTGTATGGTGGAAAAGGGACTGGTAAGTTTTCCAGATCTGAAACTGGTACTGATCCAGCTGGCAGTCATAACTGCGATTTCCGCGGTATCTCAGTGGGTGATGAGCCTTCTGACCAACAAAATGACGTACAAGATCGTGGATGATATCCGCAGAAGCGTATTTGCCCATATGGAAATTCTTCCGCTCCGCTATATGGATGCACACCAGCCGGGTGATGCGATCAGCCGGATTTCCACAGATGTGGATCAGTTCTCCGACGGTCTGCTGATGGGATTTACCCAGCTGTTTTCCGGCGTGATGACGATCCTCGGAACTCTGGGATTTATGATCTCTATTGATGGAAGAATTACACTGGTCGTTGTACTGATCACACCGTTATCGTTCTTCGTAGCAAACTTTATCGCAAAACGTACTTTCACCATGTTCCGGTTACAGTCTGAAACGAGAGCAGAGATGACCTCTCTGGTGGAGGAAATGGTTGGAAACCAGAAGGTGGTAAAAGCATTTGCCTATGAAAAAGAGGCAGAGGAACGGTTTGATGACATTAACCAGAGATTACAGTCATGCAGTCTGAAAGCAACGTTCTTTTCTTCCATCACCAACCCGTCCACCCGTTTTGTCAACGGACTGGTGTATACGGGTGTTGGTATCTTCGGAGCCTTTTCTGCGATCCAGGGAAGAATCACGGTTGGTCAGCTGAGCAGTTTCCTGAACTATGCGAACCAGTATACCAAACCGTTCAACGAGATCTCCGGTGTGGTAACAGAGCTTCAGAACGCGCTGGCATGTGCGGGAAGAATCTTCCAGTTCCTGGATGAGGAACCGGTACCGGAAAATGCACCGGATGCGAAGACACTGGATCATGTGGAAGGACGTGTGGGATTCGAGGATGTAAGTTTCTCTTACACCAGTGAGGTTCCGCTGATCGAGCATATGAACCTGGAAGTAAAACCGGGACAGCGTGTGGCAATCGTCGGTCCTACCGGATGCGGAAAAACGACGGTGATCAATCTGCTGATGCGTTTTTATGATGTAAATAAAGGTAAGATCACACTGGACGGCGTGCCGATTCAGGATCTGACCTGGGAAAGTCTCCGTTCCAGTTACGGAATGGTGCTTCAGGAGACCTGGTTAAAAGCGGGTACCATCCTGGAAAATATCTCTTACGGCAAACCGGATGCCACAAGGGAAGAAGTAATCGAAGCAGCCAAACAGGCACACGCCCACAGTTTTATCAAGCGTCTTCCGAATGGATATGACACGGTAATGGGCGAGGACGGCGGAAGCCTGTCCCAGGGACAGAAACAGCTGCTTTGTATTGCAAGACTGATGCTGTTAAAACCGCCGGTACTGATTTTGGATGAGGCGACATCCTCGATCGATACCATGACCGAGATCCGTATCCAGAAAGCTTTCCAGAAGCTGATGGAAGGACGGACAAGTTTCGTGGTGGCACACCGGTTGTCAACTATTAAGGAATCGGATGTGATCCTGGTTATGAAAGACGGACATATCCTGGAGACTGGTAAACATGAGGAACTGCTGGAGAAGAAAGGGTTCTATGCGCAGTTGTATCAGAGTCAGTTTTGTAACGTGTAGATAGGATATGCAAAAAAGGGACGCGCCAGATCCCGGATGGAATGTTCAGGCAAATAGTATGCAAAAAGTGACGCGGCAGGTTCCTGATGGAACATTCGTGCAACGTGGGCAGGGGAACTTTGAACTAATCCCTAACTTCGACTAAGACTCTCGCGAGAGCGCTCGAGCCTAAGTCTACGTAAGGGCTGGATTTCAAAGCTTCCCCTAACCGCCCACAAAGTGTTGCACGAACGTTCCATCAGGAACCTGCCGCTGTTTGTTTGCAAAAGGGGGGACATCTGGGAAAAGAGCTTTATAAGTCAACAAAACCATATCAGCCCGTATTAGTTCCAGAAAACGTCAGCAGAGGGAGCGGGCAGCAGGGGCGAGGGACACTTTGTGGGCGTTTAGGGCAAGCTTTGAGATCCAGCATTTACGCAGACTTTCGCGAGGGTCAGCTGACCCTCGTGAATATAGTCGGAGTTAATGCTTAGCTTAAAGTTGCCCTGCCCACGTCCCTCGCCCCTGCAGCCCGCTCCCTCTGCGTCCGTCTTGAACATACTACCTTAACAACTTGAACACACTACCTCAACAAACTTTGACACATCCTCAGAAAAATGCTATAGTATAGACCAAATCTATTTCACCCAAAACCAACGAATCCAAAAATCAAAAAGGGGGCAAACCCATGTTGCATAAAGTCATCATCACCCTTCTGAAACCTTTATCCTTCCTCCCGGCTCTTCTGGTTATGTATATGATATTTTCTTTTTCGGCGCAGAACGGTACGGAGTCGGGTGATCTGAGTTTCAAAGTGAGTGTAAAACTGGTGGAAGTCGGATCAGAAGTGCTGGATATGAAACTGACGGACAGCGAGATTCAGATGTATGCGAACAAATACCATCATTATGTAAGAAAACTCGGTCATATGACCGAATATTGTGTGCTGGCGATCACGCTTTGTGTGCCGTTGTATGCGTACGGTGTCCGGGGGATCTGGCTGTATTTGCTGGCGGGATTCTTATGTGCCGGTTTTGCGGCGACGGATGAATATCATCAGTCGTTTGTGGCAGGGCGTGGACCGTCGGTGCGGGATGTCTGCATCGATACGTTTGGTGCGATGATCGGTATCACAGGAACGCAGATCGTCGGCTGGGCAGCCGTGAAGAGTGCGAAAGAACTGGAAAGAGAGCGGAAACGAAAGAGAAAGCAAAAGAGAAAAAAGATGCAGGAACGCTGATTGAGACAAAAGTAGTATCATGCAAAAGTTCAGGATTTTGCTGTGAAAAATGGTTGCGATGTGAGCAGATCAATCATAAGAGAGATAGAAATAACAGACTGTCTGAAAACAGTAAAACAGATGAGCGGAACAGACAGAATAAGATTGAATTAGAACTACCACTATATTATAATAAAATCAGTGATTCCGAACAGGCAAAACGCCGGTTCGAACAAGGAGGAAAACAATGAGTTACGCAGACGATTTATTTATCCGCATGTGTCAGGATATTATCGATAACGGATTAAGCACGGAAGGAGAAAAAGTACGTCCGGTGTGGGAAGATACCGGGGAGAGTGCTTATACGATCAAACGGTTTGGCGTGGTCAACCGGTACGATCTGTCGAAAGAATTTCCGGCGCTGACGCTTCGGAGAACGGCGCTGAAAAGCGCGTTTGACGAGATTCTGTGGATCTGGCAGAAAAAATCAAACAACATTCATGATCTGAACAGCCATATCTGGGACAGCTGGGCAGACGAGGACGGCTCCATCGGAAAAGCCTACGGGTATCAGCTGGGAGTGAAACATCAGTATAAAGAAGGCATGATGGATCAGGTCGACCGTGTGTTATACGATCTGAAAAACAACCCTTACAGCAGGAGAATCATGACCAATATTTATGTACATCAGGATCTTCATGAGATGAACCTGTATCCGTGTGCGTATTCGATGACATTTAACGTGACAAAAGAAAAAGACAGCGACAAACTGACACTGAACGGTGTGTTAAACCAGCGCTCCAACGATGTGCTGGCGGCGAACAACTGGAATGTCTGCCAGTATGCACTGCTTCTGATGATGATCGCACAGGTGTGCGATATGAAAGCGGGCGAACTGCTCCATGTGATCGCGGACGCACATATTTATGACCGCCATATTCCGCTGGTAAAAGAACTGATCAGCAGAGAAACCCATCCGGCACCAAAGGTATGGCTGAATCCGGAAGTTAAGGATTTCTATGCATTTACCGTGGATGATCTCCATGTGGAAGATTATGTAACCGGACCACAGATTAAAAATATCCCGATTGCTGTGTAAGACTGTGTAGATGCGGAAAATTGTAAATAAAATATGATGCGTAACTGTAGCAGGTTTGCAGAAATTACGAGAAAAAGAACAGAATTTCCCCCGGAATCATAAAGAAAGAACGGATTTTCGGGTGAAAGTGAGAAATGTATAAGACAGGAGAAAAACAATGAATCTTATTGTAGCAGCAGATAAAAACTGGGGCATCGGAAAAGATAACAAACTTCTGGTGAGCATCCCTTCCGATATGAAATTTTTCCGTCAGGAAACCATGGGAAAAGTCGTTGTCATGGGAAGAAAGACACTCGAGAGCTTTCCGAACGGACTGCCTTTAAAAAACAGAACCAACGTGGTACTGACCAGTGACAAAAACTACCAGGTGAAAGATGCAGTGATCGTGCACAGCATCGACGAGCTGTTAGAAGAACTGAAAAATTACGATGACGAAGAGATTTATGTGCTCGGCGGTGGAAGAGTTTATGAAGAAATGCTTCCATATTGCAACGTGGCACATGTGACAAAGATTGATTTCGCATTTGAGGCGGACACCCATTTCCCAAATCTAGACGCGGATCCGGCGTGGGAGATTACGGCATCCAGCGATGAACAGACATATTTTGATCTGGAGTATACCTTCGTAAAATACGAGAGAAAGTAAAAATACAAAAAGTAACAGGAAGGACCAGGAGGACAGTAGGTCAACATGGAAAAAAATGACTGGCAGGATCAGAAAAACAACAAGGAAAGCGACTTTATGAAAGTTGTCCAGGATGCCATCAACAGCGGGGACTATCAGCAGTTAAACGAACAGGTTCGAAAGACGGTCAGCGCATCCGTACAGGAAGTGTACAATATGGGCGGAAAACTGCAAAATGGCTTCAAAGAGGGCATGCGGCAGGCAGGAAACGGCTTGCAGGAAGGCTTCAAGGAAGGCATGCAGACCGCGCAGCGGGAGTGGAAAGAAGCCTGGAGAGAGTCGGGAAGCACCGGATGGCGAAAAACTGAGGTGACATACCGGAAAAACTATGGAAAAAATCAGGCACCGGCGTATCAATCGGGAGCATGGAAGCAGGCGCAGCAGGGAAAACAGCTGCCTGCAATTTATTCACCGAATCCGCCGGGAAGAATCACAGGAACGGTTCTTGCCATCACCGGATATTCTCTGACCGGGGTATTTGCACTCAGTACGATCATTATGGGAATCGTGACAGCGATCTTTCCGCATGCACCGGAAATTATCGGAACCTCTATTCTGGGAGTGATCACAGCGGGAAGTCTCGGCATGGGAATCACCGGATCTGTACTCCGCGGTCGTGTAAAAAGATTCCGGCAGTATGTACAGCAGATCGGTGACCGGGCATACTGCAACATCAAAGAACTGGCAGATAAGACCGGAAAGACAGAAGAAAAAGTCCGCAAAGATCTGAAACTGATGATCGATAAAAAAATGTTCCGGCAGGGACATCTGGATCAGAAAGAAACCTGTCTGATCGTCACGGATGCGATGTATCAGCAGTATCTTGAGACCGAAGAACAGGCGAAAACGGTACAGCTGCAACAGCAGAAACAGAAAGAACAGCGCTCCCGGATGCCGGAAGAGTGCAGAAAGATCCTTGAAGAAGGACAGGAATACATTGCCTATATCCGCAAATGTAACGACGACCTTCCGGGAGAAGAGATCACAAGAAAGCTGAGCCGCCTTGAGGCGATTATCACCCGGATCTTCCAGGAAGTGGAAAAACAGCCGGATCTGGCTTCTGATCTTCGCAGATTTATGAACTATTATCTGCCGACGACAAGAAAACTGGTGGATGCTTACCGGGAAATCGAACTGGACAGTTTCCGGACGGAGCAGAACGAAAAGACCAAAAAAGAGATTGAAGACACCCTGGATACGATCAACCAGGCATTTGAAAAACTGTTGAACAGCTTCTTTGAAGAGCGTGCGATGGACATTTCTTCGGATATTTCCGTATTACATTCGATGTTTGCACAGGAAGGACTGACAAAAGGAGCCTTTGAACAGAGTGCGGAAGACAGAAAACAGCAGTAAAGAATGAAAATGCATTTGTCGGCAACGGGAAAAAAGAATCTGAATATGCAGAGAAGAGATGAGGAGGAACAAATATGAGTACCTTAGATGAGATGGAGATGCCAACCCTGACCTTTGATCCGGCTCCGGTGCCGGAGGAGAAAGCTCCGGTCGTTCCGGTACAGGAAGAAAAAGCGGAACTGGACGACAGCATGTTAAATGATAAAGAGCGTCAGATGGTGGAAAGCTTCGCGAAACAGATCGACATTCGCAATACCAACGGCATCCTGCAGTATGGTGCGGGAACCCAGAAAAAGATGGCTGATTTTTCCGAGAAAGCACTGGAAAATGTAAAGACCAAAGATCTGGGATCTGTGGGCGATATGCTGAGCAATGTGGTGACGGAACTGAAAAGTTTTGACGCACAGGAAGAAGAAAAAGGATTTTTCTCTTTCTTAAAGAAACCGGTGGATAAGATCACCACGATGAAGACAAAATACGAAAAAGTAGAAAATAATGTGGAAAAGATCTGTACCGCACTGGAAAATCATCAGACACAACTGATGAAAGATGTGGCGATGCTGGATCATATGTATGAGCAGAACCTGCTTTATTTTAAAGAACTTTCCATGTATATTCTGGCAGGAAAGAAGAAACTGGAAGAAGTAAAGACCACCGAACTGGCGCAGCTCATGGCGAAAGCACAGGCGAGTGGACAGCCGGAGGACGCACAGGCAGTCAAAGATCTGGTTGGACTGTGTGACCGCTTCGAAAAGAAGATCCATGATCTGGAACTGACCCGGATGATCTCGATCCAGACCGCACCGCAGATCCGTCTGGTACAAAACAGTGATACCATGATGGTAGAAAAGATCCAGACAACCGTAGTCAACACGATTCCGCTGTGGAAGAGTCAGATGGTTCTGGCACTCGGTGTGGAACATGCGTCTCAGGCAGCGAAAGCACAGCGTCAGGTTACGGATATGACCAACGACCTGTTAAGAAAGAATGCAGAAGTGCTGAAAGTGGCATCCGTGGAAGCTGCAAAAGAATCCGAGCGCGGTATCGTAGATCTGGAAACCCTGCAGAATACAAATGCATCCCTGATCTCCACACTGGATGAAGTGATGCAGATCCAGGCAGACGGCAGAGTGAAACGGCAGGCAGCAGAAGTGGAACTTCGCAAGATGGAAGATGAACTGAAAAACAAACTGCTGGAAATTCGATAATAAACAAAAAAAGGAAGGTGCAGCAATGTATCGCGAACATACAAAAACAATTAAAATCGGAAATCAGGTGATCGGCGGCGGTCATCCGGTACTGATCCAGTCGATGACGAATACAAAAACAGAAGATGTGGCGGCAACGGTCGCACAGATTCTGGCACTGGAGAAGGCGGGATGTCAGATCATCCGCTGTGCTGTGCCTACGATGGAGGCCGCAAAAGCACTGGGGGAGATAAAAAAACAGATCCATATCCCGCTGGTGGCAGACATTCATTTTGATTATAAACTGGCGATCGCAGCGATGGAAAACGGTGCGGACAAGATCCGTATCAATCCGGGCAATATCGGAAGCCGGGAGCGCATCCAGGCGGTGGTCGATGTGGCGAAAGAACGCCAGATTCCGATCCGTGTCGGTGTAAACAGCGGTTCTCTCGAGAAAGAACTGGTGGAAAAGTACCACGGTGTGACCGCAGAAGGTCTGGTGGAGAGCGCGCTTGACAAAGTAAAGATCATTGAGGATATGGGTTACGATCAGCTGGTGATCAGCATCAAATCTTCGGATGTTCTGATGTGTGCAAAAGCACACGAACTGATTGCCCAAAAGACCGATTATCCGCTCCATGTGGGAATCACCGAGGCGGGAACCCTGTTTTCCGGAAATATCAAGTCTGCCGTAGGACTCGGCATCATTCTCTATCAGGGCATCGGCGATACAATCCGTGTATCCCTGACCGGAGATCCGCTCGAAGAAGTCAAATCCGCCAAACGGATCCTGAAGACACTGGGACTCCGAAACGGCGGCATCGAAGTGGTATCCTGTCCGACCTGCGGAAGAACGCAGATCGATCTGATCGGTCTTGCCAACAAAGTAGAAGATATGGTACAGGATATTCCTCTGAATATCAAAGTGGCTGTTATGGGCTGCGTGGTAAACGGACCGGGAGAAGCGAAGGAAGCGGATATCGGAATCGCCGGAGGAAAAGGTGTGGGACTTCTGATCAAAAAAGGAGAGATTATCAAAAAAGTACCGGAGGATCAGCTTTTGGAGACACTCCGGGATGAGTTACTTCACTGGAATGCATAAGTGGTGAATGAGACATGATGACAGAAAAAGAATTTTTAGATGTATTTCCCCAGTTGAAGGTGGATCCGGAACTGGAAAGCCTGCTGGGGGAAGTAAAAGTAATGAAAGTAGCGATAAACCCGCAGAAGGACTGTCTGCGGGTTTATGTTCTGAGTAGGCAGTGGATTCATAAAAAGCATATTTATCATCTGGAAGCGGCGATCAAAGAACAGTTTTTTGCCAATGCACCTCTGCAGGTGAAAATTATCGAAAAATTCCAACTCTCCAGCCAGTATACGCCGGAAAATTTCCTGGATGTGTACCGCCAGAGTATTCTGCTGGAATTAAAGCAGTACAGTGCACTGGAATATAACATGTTTTATACCGCACAAATCACATTCAGCGATCCGGAGACGATGGATCTGGTGATGAACGATTCAGTGATCGCGAGAGACCGGGAGCACGAACTGGTGCGGGTGCTGGAAAAGATTTTCTGTGAACGCTGTGGTTTTAACCTGAAAGTACATCCGGCGTATCGGAAACCGGTGGAAAGTAAGAGCAGAAAGAACAGTGAACTGCGGATCCAGGAGGAAGCCAGACAGATTCTGTTACATTCCAAAGTCGGTAACAAAAACCGTGACAGGGATGCAGAGGAAGATCTGTCCGGGCAGGGTGTGGAAGCCCCGTTTGCCGAAGACCGGGTGATCGGAGCCGATGGAAAAGAACAGAAACCACAGGGGAACGCACCACAGAAAATCGGTGCGGACGGTGGAAAACAGCCGGCAGCTGCGGCAGGAAAAGGGAAAGATGCGAACAAAGGCGGCTTCCGGGATCGGAACGGTGGAAGAAACAGCGGTCGCGGCAATTTCCAGAAAGGCCGTTATGGTGATGGTCCGCGCCCGCTGAAACGTTCGGACAACCCGGATGTGATCTACGGAAGAGATTTTGACGATGATGCGATCACGATTGATTCCATTGCCGGAGAGATGGGTGAGATCACGATCCGTGGACAGGTAACCTCCGTGGAAGCCAGAGAGATCCGAAACGAGAAGACCATCTACATGTTCAACATCACAGACTTTACCGACACGATCACGGTAAAGATGTTCCTGCACAACGAGCAGGTGCCGGAGATCAGCGGTGCGATCAAAAAAGGTGCTTTTCTGAAGCTGAAAGGTGTGACCACGATCGACAAGTTCGACCATGAAATCACGATCGGTTCCCTGGCGGGCATCAAGAAAATCAGTGATTTTACCACCAGCCGGATGGACAACAGCCCGGAAAAACGTGTGGAACTGCACTGCCATACAAAGATGAGTGATATGGATGGCGTTACCGATGCGAGTGTGTTGGTAAAACGCGCCTACAAATGGGGACATCCAGCCATCGCAATCACAGATCACGGGGTGGTACAGTCCTTCCCGGAGGCAAACCATGCGTATGACGATATCGTCAGCGATTACCGCAAACAGTACCAGAAAGATCATCCGGAGGCGACGAAGGATGAGATGAAACAGGTCTATCCGCCGTTTAAAGTCATTTACGGCGTGGAGGCATATCTGGTAGATGATGTGAAAGGCATGGTCACCGGAAGCAAGGGGCAGAGTTTGGATGAGTCATATGTCGTATTTGATATCGAGACAACCGGTTTCAGTCCGGTGGCAAACCGGATCATCGAGATCGGTGCGGTGCGTGTGGAAAAGGGTTCTATCGTGGATCGTTTTTCCGTCTTTGTCAATCCGCAGGTGCCGATTCCATTTAAGATCGAGCAGCTGACCAGCATCAATGACAGCATGGTGGTGGACGCGGAGACGATCGAAGACGTGCTGCCGAAATTCCTGGAATTTTCCAAAGGTGCGGTCATGGTGGCACACAATGCCGGATTTGATATGAGTTTTATCATCGAAAACTGCAAGCGGCTTGGCATCGAACAGGAATTTACCTATGTGGATACAGTAGGTCTTGCCCGGATGCTTCTGCCGGGACTGAACCGGTTCAAGCTGGATACAGTGGCGAAGGCGCTGAATATTTCCCTGCTGAACCATCACCGCGCGGTGGACGATGCGGCATGTACGGCGGAAATTTTTGTAAAATTCATTAAAATGTGCAAAGAACGAGACATCTTTGATCTGGATGCGTTAAATGAGGCGGGAAAACTCTCGGAGCATACGATCAAAAAACTGCCGACCTATCACGCGATCATTCTGGCAACCAGCGAGGTGGGACGTGTGAACCTGTATCGTCTGGTGTCAAAATCCCATCTGGAGTATTATAACCGGCGGCCGAGGATCCCGAAGAGTGTCTATCTGCAATACAAAGAAGGGCTGATGATCGGATCTGCCTGCGAGGCGGGAGAACTGTTCCAGGCGATTTTAAGGGATGAGCCGGAATCGGAGATTGCCCGTCTGGTAGAATTCTACGATTATCTGGAGATCCAGCCGATCGGCAATAACATGTTCATGGTGCGGGACGAAAACCGGGACAATGTAACCTGCGAGGAAGATCTGCGGGATCTGAACCGGCGGATCGTAAAGCTTGGTGAACAGTTCCAGAAACCGGTGGTTGCGACCTGCGATGTGCATTTTATTGATCCGGAGGATGAAGTTTACCGAAGAATCATCATGACCGGAAAAGGATTCAGTGATGCGGATGATCAGGCGCCGCTGTATCTGCGGACCACAGAAGAAATGTTAAAAGAATTCGAATATCTGGGAGCGGAGAAGGCGGAAGAGGTTGTCATCACAAACCCGAACAAGATCGCGGATGTGTGTGACCGCGTCTGCCCGATCCGAGACGGTAAATTCCCGCCGGTCATTGAAAATTCAGACCAGATGCTCCGTGATATCTGTTATAACGAGGCACATGCGATCTACGGACCCGATCTTCCGGAAATCGTATCGGCGCGTCTGGAGAGGGAGCTGAACTCCATCATCTCCAACGGGTATGCCGTTATGTACATCATCGCACAGAAACTGGTGTGGAAATCCAACGAGGACGGCTATCTGGTAGGTTCCCGAGGATCGGTAGGTTCTTCTTTTGTTGCCACGATGGCGGGAATCACGGAGGTAAATCCGCTGAGCCCGCATTATCTGTGCGGCGAGTGCTATTATGTGGATTTTGACTCGGACGAAGTGAAAGAATACTCCGGTCGTGCCGGTTGTGACATGCCGGATAAGGTATGCCCGCGGTGCGGAAAACCGTTAAAGAAGATGGGATTTGATATTCCGTTTGAGACGTTCCTTGGATTTAAGGGAAACAAGGAGCCGGATATCGACCTGAATTTCTCCGGTGAGTACCAGAGTAAGGCACACAAATATACAGAGGTTATCTTCGGTGCGGGACAGACCTTCCGTGCCGGAACCATCGGTACGCTGGCGGATAAGACAGCGTTCGGTTATGTGAAAAATTATTACGAAGAGCGTGGCGTGCACAAGCGAAACTGCGAGATCGACCGGATCGTACAGGGATGTACGGGTATCCGGCGAACCACCGGACAGCATCCGGGCGGTATCATCGTTCTTCCGTTCGGTGAAGATATCAATTCCTTCACCCCGGTACAGCATCCGGCAAATGATGTGAATACCGATATTATCACGACGCATTTTGATTACCATTCCATCGACGCGAACCTGCTGAAGCTGGATATTCTGGGACACGATGATCCGACTATGATCCGTATGCTGGAAGATATCACACATTTTGATGCACAGCAGGTACCGCTGGATGATCAGAGCGTCATGTCGTTATTTAAGAGTACGGAGGCACTGGGAATCACACCGGAAGATATCGGCGGATGCCCGCTGGGGTGTCTTGGCATCCCGGAGTTTGGTACGGATTTCGTTATCCAGATGCTTCTGGATACCAAACCGACCTCATTTTCCGATCTGATCCGTATTTCCGGTCTGTCGCATGGTACGGATGTATGGCTGGGCAATGCACAGACGCTGATCGAGGAAGGAAAGGCGACGATTTCCACGGCGATCTGTACCCGTGACGATATCATGATCTATCTGATCAACAAGGGACTGGAGAGTGAGCTTTCGTTTACCATCATGGAGAGTGTCCGTAAGGGTAAGGGACTGAAACCGGAGTGGGAAGAGGAGATGAAAGCCCACGATGTGCCGGACTGGTATATCTGGTCGTGTAAGAAGATCAAATACATGTTCCCGAAAGCGCATGCGGCGGCGTACGTTATGATGGCGTACCGGATCGCGTACTATAAGATCTTTTATCCGCTGGCTTATTATGCGGCTTATTTCAGCATCCGTGCTTCTGCATTTTCCTATGAACTGATGTGTATGGGACGGGAGCGTCTGGAATATTATATGGCAGATTATAAGAAGCGGAGCGACACACTGACGAAGAAAGAACAGGATACCGTAAAAGATATGAAAATCGTGCAGGAGATGTATGCGAGAGGATTTTCGTTTACGGAGGTGGATCTTTACAAGGCACAGGCACACCGGTTCCAGGTTGTGGACGGCAAGCTGATGCCGGCGCTGGACAGCATCGAAGGACTGGGAGATAAGGCGGCTGACGCGGTAGTGCTTGCGGCGCGTGACGGACAGTTTTTGTCGAAAGATGATTTCCGGCAGCGGACAAAGGTCAGCAAGAGCGTTATCGACTTTATGGATGACCTGCATATTTTCGGCGATATCCCGGAATCGAACCAGATTTCGCTGTTTGATTTTCAATAAACAGAAAAAAGTAATTGAAAGCAAAATATGTAATTGAAAAGAAAATATTAGCATGATATCATAAAAAGGTTTCAGAAGGGAAAAAGTAATTGACAAACGGCTGAAACCGTTACGAAAACATAGAAAGGGAGAAACCGCGTATTACGAGTATGAATACAGCAGAACAGGGGAATAATGCGAAACAGCTGAAAGGAAGATTCACTGTTGCGGTTCTGGTCTTTTTTATCGCGCTGCTGGCAGCGATGGCAGCCACATATGCATGGTATGTATACAATACCGGCCGGCATACGACGAAGGTGCGTATGGCTGCCGGTACGGGAATCAATCTCCAGATCAGTAACAAATACGATGACGAAACCGCATACAAATCGTCCACCATGCTGGAGAGTTTTACCGGAAAACTGAATCCGGTATCCACAAACCGTATCCAGGACGGATTTCGAAAGGTGTTCGGCTTTACCAACGGAAAGGAAAATCAGCCGAACCTGGTAGCCAATCTGTTTGGAGATGCGGAGTACAGCGATAAATACAAGGACTATTATAAGACCAGCCTCTATCTGCGAAGCAACGGAGAGAGCACGGATGTGTATATTTCGGATATCACATTCGAAGACAGCAGTGAGGAAGCGCCGATCTCATCGGCGATCCGTGTCGGTTTTGTGGTACATCAGCCGGGACGGACAGATGCAATACAAAATGAATACATTTACGCGATCAGCGATGCGAAGAATCCGGAGGCAGAATACAATACGTCCACCGGTGAGGAAGGGTATGTGCTGGATAAAGACGGCAATACCACCAGTGATTATACCTTATATACGAAGGCAAATTACTGTAATTACGATGAGACAACCGGAGAAACCACGCTGAAAGCGAAATCCACAAAATTGTGTACGGTGACAGGAGGTAGTGACGGTGCACGGGGAACACCTGTTCAGGTGGATGTGTATATCTGGCTGGAGGGGTGTGATGAGGACTGCACCTCAAATCTTTGCGATCAGACCCTGCAAAAACTGGCAATTTCCTTTGCAGGTATGGTACAATAAAGAAAAATGTTAAAAAACAAAAGAAAAGGAACAAAGAGGGGAAATATGTAATGCAAACAGATGCGCAGCAGCTGAAAAAATCGTTTGCGAAAGCAGTCATATGGTTACTGTTCCTGCTGGTTGTTGCCAGCGGTACGACATTTGCCTGGTTTACTCTTTCCGGTATATCCTCTACCAACGTAACACCGGTCAGCGGAACGGTCAGCGACGGAAACGGATCTTTGCTGATCTCGGCAGCCCGGTCAGGACCGTTTGAAAAGTCCTGTAATCTGGTGCTCGATGCCAACCCGGATGCGCTGCAGCCGGTCTCTACTGCCAATCTGGAAAATTTTTATCAGGCGACGGCACAGAACAAAGAGGGAATTTCCCTTCTATATAAAAGTGTCGACAGCAGCCTGACAGACAAGCTGCTTCATGGAACGGTTTATCTGAAATGCGAAGGCGGAGCCTGTGATGTGTATTTTAATCCGGAAGAACTGAATCTCGGATCGGACAGTCAGGCACTTGCGGCTATGCGACTGGGAATGAAGATCACGTCCCATACGGGAACAAAGACCTGGATCTGGAAACTCGACGATCTTGGTTCCACCTCTGGCGCACAGTCGGTGAGAACCATATCGGCAGCGAATTCGGTCGTATCATCGATTCCCCAGAGCGGTCAGCCGTCCTACACGACAGATCCGGCGGAAAATATCGGAGATTATATGGCGGAAAAAGGCAGTTCGGACGGTGCGTACCAGGCAGGAAATAAAATTGTGGTGCAGATGAATGCGGACGAGATCGCGACGGTAGAATACTGGCTGTATCTGGAGGGATGCGATGACCAGTGTTCCAACCCGGTACAGAACAGAAATACAGAGATCAAACTAGCATTTGCCGGTGTGGATGTACAGCAGAGTTAGAAAGGAGAAGAGTCATGTGGCGCAGTTTTAAAACCTGGTTTCAGGTGATTACCACCGTGTTTGCGATGATGGCACTTCTGGCATCTACCTATGCATGGTTCACTGCCAACCGGGAAGTAGAGACCAGTGTGGCAACAGCGAGGACAGGAGAAGAAAAACTGGAATTACAGATCAGTGCATACGGCGGAAGCAGTTTTCAGAGTCAGGAGAGCGTTCCGATCCAGCAGGTGAATCAGACGGATGCGGGAGATCTCATGCCGGTTTCCACCGATGACCTGACGAACTTTGTCTATGTACCGTTCACACAGGATGGACAGGCAACGGTATTCCGTCAGGTGGAGAATGAACAGTATTATTATCATGGAAGAGTGTATCTGCGGGCCGTGGGAAGCGGATGGGACAGCGGAACAAAACTGAACCTGTATCTGGATCAGAGCGATGATATTCTGGGCAGCGACGTCGACGGAACGATGCTCAATGCCGCCAGACTGGGACTGAAATTTGACGGAGGTTCACCGGTGATCCTGAAGTTAAGTGAGAGTAGCAATGCTTCCGCAAATCAGGTGCTTCACACCGTGGTAAACGGACAGACGCTGGGAGCAAATCAGGTGCTTCATTCTTCCGGCGGTTCCGTAAGTCCTGTCACCGACCCGGGTGCTTCCGCGGAGGATTATACCGTGACTTTTGAAAATAACGGGATCCAGGTACCGCAGAATGCGCTGTACAGTATGGAACTGAATACGATCTATCCGGTAGATATCTATTTCTATCTGGAAGGATGCGATCCGGACTGCTCCGAGTCGATCACACTGAAACAGGCAGACCTGTTTCTGGCATTTTATGGTGTTATCAGCCAGTAGGAGGGTCAGACATGAAACAGAACGAGCAAGAGAAAAAAGGAACCCTTACCGTGAAAAAAAGAATGTACATCTCCATCCTGCTGTCGATGCTGGCACTGGTAGGTGTGACGGCGGCAACGGTTGCCTGGTTCTCGATTGCGGACAATACAAGAGTACGAACGATGAGCCTGGATATCATGGCGGATGTATCCCTTCGTATGGATCTGGATGCGCACAGTACCATCGATCAATATGTAAAAACACTGTCTTTCCGACAGATTGGAAACAGGATCCAGCAGGAGAAAGGATTTTCTTTTCTGGATACACCGCTCCAGCCGGTGACGACTTCCGACCAGTCCACCTTTACGTTTGAGAACGGTTCGGTGGCAGATCCGAGAAGCGGCGCCTATCTGGAATTTACCCTGCACTTTATGGCAGCGGAGGATATGATCGTCCATCTGACGAGTGCAAACAGTGGTGACGGGCAGCAGGATGGAACAGCGATCCTGTCGAAGAATCCGGAACTTCCGCAGGCGATGCGGATCGCCCTTACCGAGGGCGATACCACCTGGATCTACGATCCGGGCATGGGAGATACGGCGAGCGGATCCGGCAAGGTAAAAACATTCGGACTTCCGTCTGCTTCCGCGATGAAGCTGACCGATACCAACACGATGTTCTCTCTGAAAAAAGAGACGGACAAAGCCATTCAGGTACATATCTGGATGGAAGGAACGGATCCGGCATGTACGGATTCCCTCAAATCAGCAGATTATGCTATCCGGCTTCGATTTACCGGAACCACAGAGGATAACAAACCATTTTCAGAGAATTCATAGCAGAAGCTATTAAAGATAGATACTTATAAGAAAAAAAGAAAACACACAACAAGGGAGAAAAAAAGGAATGAAAGCAGTAAAACGAGTAGGAACGATCGTTGTCAGCATCCTGTTATGGGTGATCATCCTGGTGGCAGCGTTATATGCATTTACAACGATGGCGACAAGAGACGAGCAGAATGTGTCCAGTCTGCTGGGATATACCCCGATGGTAGTCCAGTCAGATTCCATGGCGCCGACCTTCGAAAAAGGAGACCTGATCTTCATACATAAATGCGACACTTCAAAATTAAAAGAAGGAGATATCATCACCTTCCATACCATTATTGACAACGAATATGCACTGAATACCCATAGAATCCAGAAAATCGAATCCAACGGAGAGGCAAGAACCTTCACCACCATCGGTGATAACAACGATGGAATCGCCGATCAGCATATGATCTCTGACGGAGATATCGTCGGTAAATATGTAGGGCATATTGCAAAAGCCGGAACCCTGATGGATTTCCTGTCAAGCAGTACCGGATTCCTGATCATCATCGTACTTCCGATGCTTCTGTTCTTCATCTATCAGGTATACAATCTGATCATGATCAGTGTAAGACTGAAAAAAGCAATGGCAGTTGAGACTGCAAAAGAGATCGAAGCTGCAAAAAATACCGGTGCCGAGGCGGCTGCCAGTGAAGTACAGTCCGCGCAGGAAGCACTCGAAGAAGCGAGAAGAATGAAAGAAGAAGCGGAAGCACTTCGTGCTCAGGCGAAAGAAGAACTGGAAAAAGCAAAAAAAGAGTCTGAGAAAGAAAAATAAAACAGGGAGGGAAAAGCCGTGAGTGAGTTTTTGAAGTTTGCTTATGAACTTCTGTCACAGGTTGTTTATAATATTGTCTCCTGGCTGGCAGCTTCCCTGAAATTGCTGATTACAGGCTGGGCAGAATATTTCATGATTTTTAAAACCTATTTTCCGACGCTGAGTATCGTTGGAAAGATCTTATCAGTATTACTGATGCTGATACTTGCGGCGATTCCGATTGTTGCAATCATTCTGCTGGTACGTCGGGCAATCCTGCGCCATCAGCTGAAAGTAGATAACGTAGATAACGAAGTTCTGTACAAAGAGATCGGAAGACTGAACAAACAGGTGCTGGATCTGATGGAAGAAAAGAACAGCATTCTGGCACTGAAAGTCAATGCGATGGGCGGTACGGAGAGAATCCCGTATATGGGAGCTTCCGCGCTTACGGATGATGAGATACCGACCGTGGAAAATGTCACAGATCCGCAGAAAGCAGCAGAGGCAGCGGCAACAGCGGTGGCAGCATCCGGTGCGCCGGTTCCGGTATCTGTGATTGCCGACAAGGTGGCTGCAAAAATTACCCATCGTTTTCCGAAACTGTCCCTTGTGGATGAAAAATACGAAGATTATCAGTATCCGGTATTTGACACCGAGATCTCACTGGAAGACTTTGTGGAAGGCTTCCGGAGATTTGCGGCAAGTCAGATGGGACTGTACTATACGCCGGAGATCGTCCGCAGATTCGTTGCAGGTATGGCTTCAAGTAAGTTGCTGATCTTGGAAGGTATCTCCGGTACCGGTAAAACCAGTCTGCCGTATTCCTTCAGCCGATATATGGAGAATCCGGCAACCATCGTATCCGTACAGCCGTCCTACCGAGACCGTACAGAGTTACTTGGTTACTTTAACGAGTTCTCCAAACGATTCAACGAAACCGAATTCCTGCGTGCTTTATATGAAGCAAATTATACACCGGTACCGACCCTGATCGTACTGGACGAGATGAACCTGGCGCGTATCGAGTATTACTTTGCCGAGATGCTGTCCGTACTGGAGATGCCAAGCAAGGACGAGTGGGTGCTGGATCTGGTGCCGACCGCGTGGGAAGGCGATCCGGTCAAATTCGATGCCGGTAAGATCAAGGTATCCGATGCTGCCTGGTTTGTCGGTACTGCCAACAACGATGATTCTACCTTTACGATCACCGATAAGGTATACGACCGTGCGATGCCGATCGAGCTGAACGAGAGAGCAGATGCTTTCGAGTGTGATCCGGAACCGAACTGCGACATCACCGCAGAACATCTGCAGGAACTGTTCGAGAAAGCGAAAGAACAGTATCCGATCAGCGATGAAGTTCTCGAGAAGATGCAGAAACTGGACAATTATCTGATCACCAGATTCAAGCTTTCTTTCGGAAACCGTATCATGAAGCAGATGTACGATTTTATTCCGGTTTACGTGGCATGCGGCGGAACCGAGCTGGGCGGTATGGATTACATCATAGCGCGTAAGGTACTGAAAAAATTTGAGAGTATGAACGTTACTTTTGTAAGAGATGAGATCACCGGTCTGATCAATTACATTGATAAAACATTTGGAAAAACAGAGATGGAAGACAGCAAGAGCTATCTGAGAAGAATCCAGAATCTGTATTAACAGTTAAGAGAAAGACAGATGCAAGGAGAAAGACATGGCAGACACGATCAGTGAGTTATATGAAAAATACACAGGCCAGGTGGGAGAAGCCCTGGAAGATGACCGGTATTTTCAATATCTGTTTGAGATGGTGCAGGCGGGTAACAACACCCTGCAGCAGCAGTACCGGGTACTTCACAAAGTGGTGGACGAACGGTGGCTTACCGTAGTGGAAGAGGGAATCGAAGCAATCTTTAATATTGTGGACAAACCGCGGCGTTTTATCGCGACCTCCGAGGAGGTGGTTCCGGTTGCTCTGGCAAAGAAGATCACCGCAGACAGTGTGCGGCATCTGAGCCAGAATACCCAGTTTATCGCATCGGACGAAAACGGAGAGATCCAGCCGACCCGTATCCTGAACGTAACGACGGAAGAAAGCTATGACCTGTACGAAAACCGTTTTGTATACCATCTGATTCAGCGTCTGTTTGCATTCGTAGATAAGAGAACGGATGTCATCTTCTGGTCAACCGGAGATGAGACCTGCAATGTCATGTCCATGGAGAGTAAGGTGGATGACGCTTACGAGGAGATCTCCTATAAAGTGGAGATGACCATCAAAAACCGTCAGAGCCTTGTGGAAAATGATACCGACAACATGGACCTGTTCAAAAGAATCGACCGTGTGCGGAGACTGTCAAGGATCCTCCGGACGAGTTCTTTCTGTGATATCATGAACGGGTGTGCCAAGGTGCGAAGCCCAATCCAGAGAACCAACCTGATGATGAAAGATCCGGATTACCGGACCTGTTACAAACTGTGGCAGTTCATCGAAAGTTATGACGAAGTGGGATACACCATCGAAGAACAGGATTCCACATTACAGTTCGATGAGGAATACCTGTTACAGATGTATATCAATATGATTACCAACTATACGGTATTCAAAAGCCTGTTGGAGTCTGATCCGCGTCATATGACAGAACTGGCAACCGAGAAACGGGAGCCGGTGAAACCGAAATTCGTCAAAAAGATTGAGGAACAGATCGTGGAAGATCGGGATATCCCGGATGTGGAGATCCGGAAGGTCTTTGTGGAAGAAGTGACACAGGCGCAGATCGAGGCGGAAGAAAAACTCGCCGAGGAAACAAAGAAGAGAGAAGAACTGGAACATTCCGTGAATGATCTGGAGTGGCAGCTCGATTCCGCAGCAGAACAGCTGGGCATCCTGGAAGATACGAAAGCACAGCTGGAAGAAGAAAAGACGGAGATCGAGACGCAGCTGGAAAAAGAGCAGACAGCCAGAAAAGAAGCCGAGGCTGCGGTGGAACAGGCAGATCTGGAAGCGCGGAAGGTTGTGGATATGGCACAGAAAGAGGCAGCAGAGATCGCCGAGGCAGCCAGAAAAGACCGGGATGAACAGGTACAGAAAGCGCAGACGGAAGCGGCGGATGCCGTGGAAACAGCGAAAAAAGACTGTAAAACCCAGGTGGAACAGGCAAAAGCAGAAGCAGCGGCAGCGGTTTCGGCGGCAAATCAGGACAGGGATCAGACCGTAGAGAAGATCCGCACAGAAAGTCAGAAAGCCGTAGATAACGCAAGAAAAGAAAAAGAAGAATCCATAGAAAAAGTGCAGCGGGAAGCAGACGCCGAACTGGAAAAAGAAAAACAGTATGCGATAGAAAAACTCCAGGCGGCACAGAAAGAAGCCGAAAGCCTCCGCCGGAAACTGGCAGAACTTGAAAACGAGAAGAAGAAGGCCCAGGAGGCGGCAAAAGAAGCAAAAGACGAGGCGAAAAAAGCAAGAAAAGAAGCGCGTAAATCCGTGGAGATGGCAGAGAAAAAAGCGGCAAAAGCGATCGAAGAAAATAATGCACGCACGGAAAAGACCATCAGCGAAGTAAAAACCGCTTCGCAGAAAGCGGTCGAGCAGGCGGAAAAAGAGAAAGTGAAAGCACTTGCAAAGGCAGAAAAAAACAGCCTGTCCAAATACATCCTCAACGCTCTTCAGGAACGCCGGGAGCGCAAAAAATGATAAAAAAGATATTTTTTACACTGGTCAATCTGATCTCGGTACTGGTCATAGCCGCGGCGGTTGTCGTACTGCTTACCGTGGTACTGACCAAACCGGGGGAAGCCCCGCAAATCGGCGGGTACACGGTACTGCGGATCACGACGGGAAGTATGGAACCGGAATATAAAATTGATACATTAATCCTTGTGAAAAATGTAGAACCTGATACAATAAAAAGTAATGATGTGATTTCTTTTTATTCGAAAGATCCCGCACTGGACGGGGCGGTCAATACCCACCGTGTGGTGGAAGTGGAAAAAGACGGAGATTACTGGATCTATACAACCAAGGGAGATGCCAACAATGTGGTGGATGCCTATACGGTGGATGCAAAATATCTGATCGGAAAGGTCGTTGCCTCATCGCTGGTACTGGGAAAACTGGCACGTCTGGTATCGAATCCTCTGATCTTTATTCCGATCATTCTGATTCCCCTGGCAATCATTTTGATCAGCAATATTGTAAAAACTGCAAAACTGGCGAATACGCTGGCACAGGAGGAAGAGGAGAAGGCGGTAAAAGAAGCCCTCCGTGAGATCAGAGAGGCAAAAGAGAAAGAAACCAAGGAGTAGAAATAGGATGGCAGGAAATATACAGATAAAACATGGAACCAAGATGCGGATGGCATTTGATGTGCCCGCCGGACAGGAACCACAGTTCAGTATGATAAGTACATTTAATAAAGCGCTGGATGAATCAGCATTTCTTGTGTCTGTTCCTATGGTGGACGGGAAAGCGCTGGTTGCAGATGAGACGAAAAAGATCCTGTTTCGCTACGGAGAAGGCGAAGAACAGGCGATTGTTGCCGGATATGTGGACGATGTAGTCAAAGAAGGCATCCGCCGCTACTGGAAGGTACGCCGGGTGACAGAGAACCGGCAGTTTATCCAGCGTCGGGATGTCCGTATGAAGATTGAACTTCCGGTGACTTATATGCAGGACACCTGGGCACTGAACTCGGAAGGTGAGATCGATAAAGAACAGGGCGAGACGATGGATATTTCCAACAACGGTCTTGCCGTATATATGAACCACTGGTTCGAAGTAGGAGAAAGCTGTATCTTTACGCTGCCACGGCTGGGAACCGCAAGCGACGGTCAGCCGGAGCATGAAGTGGTAGGCGCGATCTGCTGGATGAGGGAACTTCCGAAAGGCGGTCCGTTCCGTTTCCTGGCAGGTACACAGCTTCGTTTCTCCAATCTGGACGAGAGAAGACAGATGCAGGAATATGTAGCTTATGTGAAAAAGAGATATAAACTGTAAGAGACTATGAGAGACAAGAAAGAAAAAAAGAAAAGGAAATTCAAAGAGGAACCCGGCGCGAAGATCACAGAAGAGAGCACCGGGGAAACCTCCGCAGACAGTTTCGAAGAGGACGGGGAACCGGAAGAGAAGAACTGGTGGAAGCGGCGGCGCAAAAAGAAGTTCCGACAGGAACAGCTGATCCGAATCGCTGAGCTCGAGGAGATGATGAGCAAGTACGGAGACGAAGTGAATCCGGAATCCATCGTCAGTATGTACCTGCCGCACAGAAAGCGAAGAAGAATCGGTGCGGCACTGCTGCGACTGGACAAGTTAAACCTTGCCCTGCTTGGGATGCTTCTTCTGGTCGTGGTTCTGTTTATCGCGGCGTTCATGCAGGAGAAGATGGGAAACTTCACCATCAACCTGGACCGTCTGGAACTGTATCGAAAAGGAATCAGTATTGCTGACAACGGCGATTTCGACGGGGCAACTGCAAGACTGACCGCAACGACGGTAGCAGATGCCACCAATATATCCATAGAGGATCTTCCGGCAGATCTTGATGATGTGGAAGGCGCTCACAATGGAAAGAATTACATGGCGTATACTTATTATGTAAGAAATGCAGGAAAAGAGGATCTTGGCTACATCGCCAAAATCACACTGGATTCCTGTGCCAAGGGAGCGGAGGACGCAGTCCGCGTTGCCGTATGGCGAAACGGAGAGCGGATCGTCTATGCGGAACCTGCCGCCGATGGCGGCGATGAGCAGGGCTGTACCAGCTTCAAATCAAAGGATACGGTATGTACCTATGAAGAAAAAGATTTCCTTGTAGGAAATGTCGATAAATATACCATCGTAATCTGGATGGAAGGCGATGATTCGGAATGTGTCGATTCCATTATCGGAGGTAGCGTGCAGTTCAGTATGCGTATCGACGCAGATTATGACGATCACACCAGCCTGCTGTGGAAGTTTATCACTGACATCAAAGATACGCTGACAGGCAACAAGCCGATCAACGCAGCCGGAAACGAAGCGCCGAATGGAAGCTATTATACAGATGACAAGATCACCTGGAAAACAAGAAGAAACAAATAATCATCATTCATTCGTTATAACCGGTACCACAACTGCCGATTATATAAATACTAATATTGTAACAGGTTTTTAAGTTTAGACCGCGTATCCTGTGTCACAGATGAGATCCTCACCAACTGGTGCAGGAGAAAACTCTTTCAATCGGGCCCGGTGGGAGTTTGATCTGTGCACAGGCAGCAAAGGAAATCGACAAGATAACAGAACTTAAAAATAACACTAAGGAGGAAGGAAAATGAACGAAACAAAAAGCGTAAAAGCGCTGAAAAAACAGCTTGCAGCTGCGATTGCCATGGTATGCGTTGCTGCTGTAGCGCTGGGATCAAGTACATATGCTTGGTTTGTAAGTAATAATAATGT
This sequence comes from Blautia faecicola, assembly GCF_004123145.1. NCBI lineage: Bacteria > Bacillati > Bacillota > Clostridia > Lachnospirales > Lachnospiraceae > Blautia > Blautia faecicola. The sequence goes on from NZ_SDKC01000001.1 coordinate 1,072,539, forward strand.
AAAAGCTACAACAACAAATATCAGTGCGCAGAGTAACTCTGCTTATCTGGTAATTGATACAAAGAAAACAAGTACATCTTCTACATCTTCAGCAACTGCTGCCGAAGAAGTTGGAACTGGAAAGACATATGAAGACGCTGCACTTTATCCAGCACAGTGGGCAAAGAACTTTAATGTTTCTAAAGAAAATGCAGATACAAAAATTTATCAGTTTGAATCTGCTTATGCTGAAGAAAAAGATAATGCAGCAGAAAAGAGTGGTACTCGTTTTGCTGTAGGTGATCCAACTGCAGCTGTTACTGCTGACTATGCACTTCTGAATCAGTTCTATATTGGTACTGGTACATATGACGGACAGTTTACAAATCTGAAAGTTGATAGCATGACAGTATCTACTGGTTCTGACAAAAAGTTAGCAGGTGCTATTAGAGTTCTTGTATATATTGATCAGAACAACTGGGCATTGGTTTCTCCGACAGGTGTTGAGGCTTCTTGTCTGGCAGGTACTGTTGTGACAGATGATACGACAAAGAAACTTGGCATTATCCGTACTGATGCATTTGGAAAAGCAGAAGGCGATGTTAATGTTAAACTTTATGCGTTCTATGATGGTGCAAATGAAGAGGTTAAAACAACACAGCTTACAGCACTTCAGGAGAATGTTGGTGCAACAGTATCTTTTTCTGCAACACCAACAGAGTTCAAATAAGATAGTTATAGTATCCCACGGTTGTGGCGTGGGGTACATGCCAAAGAGTAGAAAAGAATTTCTACTTTTTGGCATGTAGAAACTGAAAAAGGTGGGATGGAAAATGAACATAAAGAAAATGAGAATGCAGTTAATAGCGACTGCTGCTTCCGTTTTAATATCTGGAATAGCCTTAACATCGGCAACTTACGCATGGTATGTTGCAAACAATACCGTTGAAGCGGTCACAACCAATATCAGTGCAACAACAAATGGATTTATTTTGCAGATTGCAACTGCTAAGCAGGGACCACAACATGGTGGGGAACAGACATCATTGGTGGCATCAACAGAGGGTGGAAAGATAAGTCCATCATCTACAAATGACTTAAAAACATGGTATGTGAATCAGGGAATTAACGGTGAAGGAAAAGTTGCTTCCTATATGCAGCCCACTTTTATTACCGGAGAAAATTCAAAACCTGGAGAATATATGGCAGGTGGGGAAACTCATTATGCATATATCAAGAGTGAGTATGTTCTTTACACAATTACCGAAACGGGTCTTGCTGATGTATATTTAGATGCGTCAGAAGGAAGTCCAGTTACCTTGACTACGAACGGAACACCAACAACGGATACCATTCCAAAATCTCTGCGTGTGGGTATTACTATTCAGAATATCAAGAAAAACGCAGATGGCACATACAGTGATGATGGAAACGAAGAATTGAAAGTAGTCTATGCACCATATGAAGAAACAGGCAAGGGCAATGATGCTGAAGGAGTCGATGGTTGGACGTATATTGGTACAGCCGATGATGGAAAGTTAAAGCCGCTTATGGTTACATACCCGTATATTTATGCGACTCATTATACAGATCAGCAAAATAGAAACTGGGTTGCGACAAAGAATGGTAATGATTATGATGCAACGAGTGATACACAGAAAATTGCTTCTTCCGTAGGATATGATGGCGTAAAGATGCGAGTATATATCTGGATGGAAGGTACGGATGCTGACTGCATTAATAATGCAGCCGCAGAAGATCCGGCAACTTATAACGTAAATGTAAAACTGGCAGGTATTTCTGCTGAATAAGACAGCAAATATGAATTGAGAGGTCACGGCACAAGCCATGGCTTTTCTTTTACCCAAATATCCCCATATTGTCTACTATCCCCAATCTCCTCCACGCATTTTCGGTACATCTGATGAATTGCTATTTCCACGACTTCTGGTATAGTCATGTAACTGAAAAGAGAACTTCAGAAGGGAGAAATGCAATATGCGAAAAAAGCAGGATATCATGTGGGAACAAAGTACATTATGGGAATCGGTGGAGAAATGAGTGACTAAGTATCTGAAAAAGAATCACTCAGAATATCGTGAACTCCAGGTGAAAGCAATGAGAATTGTGGACGAAAATCCAGCACTGCGGATACTGATATCTTCCTGCGGAAGAGCCGGAATCACATCAAGTTCATCAGGGGTGATTCCTTTATAACGTTACCTTATCTTACTTTTTTGATCGGCGATTGAGCCGACTTTCTGCTCATTTTCGTTCATGACTTACCACCCTTTATTACTGTGTTGGATTTTTATTCTAAAAATAAACTCAAAAATGAGAATCTATGGTATAATCAGAAATAATCCAGCAGTTATGCTGACGCGATTATATCTGCCGGAATGGCAAAAAATATTATAAGAGAGAATGATTATGAAAAAGATACATACTGCAGTTACTCTTATAATTATCTTCTTTATGGTAGCTGCATTATACATTTGCGGGAGATATGAGAATGTTCCAGACAGAATTTTTACAGGAAAAGTAAGTGCTCCGGAAGGTGAGTGGACGATTGATGCTTCCGACGGTGTTACGAAGGCGGAGGTCACTTTCAGTCTCTCAGATAGAGGAGAGCACGAGGAATGGGTGCTGCTTCTCAGATCCCATTGGAAAAATTATTATGTGCGTGTGGGCGATGAGACGATCTATCACAGGAACGGAAAAAGAGATGGATCGGTGCATTTGTTTGATATTCCATCAGGAAACAGTCTGACGATCAGCTTTATCGGTGGGACGAAAGATAATCTGAAAGGCATTGAGAGGTCGGGGATATTGATAGGAGACAAAACCAGTATGTACAGACAGATCATAAAGGATAACCTTTATGCGGTGCTTATCGGTGTACTGTCACTTGTTCTTGGTGTGATGTGTATTGTCGCCTGTCTTTATATGAAAGCGGGAAAAACGGAGAAGATCTACCGTGCACTGCGGAATCTGGGAATCTGTATTTTGACCGAAGGAATCTGGGTGGTGACAGACTCGCAGATTTTGCTGTTAGTCACTCAGCACACCAGTATTATTGAGCAGATATCATTCTTGTCCTTTTTCACATTGCCGTTCCCTCTTCTGGAATTTATCAAAGAGATCATGCCGGGCAAACACGGGATGCTGTCCGTGATGCGTAAGCTGTTTGTTTTTAACTTAGTCCTTTATCTGTTAAATTATATCAGCGGATGTGATATGATGATCATAATACTTATCTGTGAACATCTGTTTATGACAGTAACACTTCTGCGCGTGATCTGGAATGGGGTCAATGAGAACAAAAAGCATAAAAATCTTAAATTGCAAAGAGTTATTAATGGATGTGTAGCATATTGCGTTTTCAGCATTATAGCACTCGTTTTATTTTATTATGGAAATGTAGTGAGCTATTCCTATATCTATTCGGTCGGTATTGCGATATTTATCGCATTTTTGATCAATGCAGCCTGTATCGTAATGTATGAGCAGGTTCAGGAGCATGCCAATGTCGAGATCTATGCAAGAATGGCCTATATGGATACGATGACCGGTCTTGGAAACAGAACGGCATTTCTGGAGGAGAACAAGAGTAATGCTGTTTTCCCGGGAATGATTTCCTACATAATGATGGATGCCAACAATCTGAAGAAGATAAATGACAGTCTGGGACATAATAAAGGTGATGAGCTTATTATCACGATCGCAAAGTGTATGAGAGCTGCCGTTGGACAGAACGGTCAGTGTTACAGAATCGGCGGTGATGAGTTCGTGATTATCCTGAAAAACAAGACAGCCGAAGAAACAGAAGAGATCATAAGGCAAGTCAGAGCGGAGATTGAATTTGTCGATGAACAAAGTGACATTCCTATCTCTGTTGCAATGGGATACGCCTGGACAGATGCAGAGGAAAAGAATCTGCCGGAGCTGATCCATTGTGCTGACGAGAAGATGTATAAAGACAAAAAGAGGATAAAAGAAAATACACCTTCTGCATAAATGATAGTTTGGAAATGATAGAAATGCGCAATATATGATTACGAGGTGACGTATGAAATTACTGGTGACCGGAAATATCGGATATATTACAACAGAATTTATCGAGGAGGCTTTCCCTGAGTGTCAGATCCTTCTTCTTGGAGAGACTGAACAAAAGTCAAATCGTAATAAGAGCTTATCGGTATACCCGATGCCGAAGACGGAGGAAGAATTCAAAGACATTTTCAAGACGTATGAATTTGAGGGAGTGATTTATTTTTCTAATTATCTTACATTTCATGGGACGATGGAGGGTGAGATTGAGACTTTACGCAAGCTATTACATTACTATAAGGGAAATCTGAATTCCAGGCTTCTGTATATTACAGGACCGGATAGTTTATATGAAGATACAACAGGAAAGACGCTGATGGTCCGCTCGGCAGAAGAGTTCTGCAGGCAATACGGCGAGCTGCATCAGATCGCTGTCAAGATTCTGCGTGTGCCGTATCTTTATTCCGGTACTTATGAGGAGGATTATTTTTTCAAGCTGTTCTCAACTGTGATCAATAAGAAGCAGATTACATTTGAAGAAGCACCGGCACAGGAGATGCATTTTCTTGCTTTAAGTGATCTTGGGGAGTTATTATACAAGATTTTTGATAACTGGGGAGAGGGGAGCGCCTGTCTTCAGGTTCCGCAGGTATTTCATTTTACTTTTCAACAGTTCGGGGAGAGACTGGCACAGATGTTTCCGGCTGCAAACATTACCTATTTGTCAGATGTGCTGATCCGGGATGGGATATCTGATGACCACGTTCTGAGAAATGAATACGGCTGGTTTCCGAAGATTTCTCTTTTGGAGGATCTCACAGAAATTTATGAGGATTATTGTGAGAAAACGAACCATAAGACACGGAAGATCGATGTAGTAAAAACTTTTTTGAAAGTACATGATAAAATCGTGAAAATCGCGGAATTGCTGCTCACATTTTTTGTTTTTGAAGCACTGAACCGGGTGGCGGGAAATCAGGTGCAGTTTCAGATGATCGATCTGAGGCTTGTTTACATCGTGCTGTTCAGCAGTCTGTACGGCATTAATTACGGGCTTGCTGCAGCGGGGCTGGAAACACTTTCCTTGCTGGCAGCATATACGAAAACCGGGATCGGCTGGACGACACTTTTCTACGAACCTTCGAACTGGATTCCGTTTATCTTCTATTTTGCAGTCGGCGCGATCTGTGGTTACATCCGACTGAAAAACAGAGATAATATTCAATTCATGAAAGAGGAGAATAAACTGATCCTGGATAAATTTCTGTTTATGAGAGAAATGTATCAGGAGACGCTTTCTGATAAACGGCAGTACAAGAAGCAGATTCTGGGAAGCCGTGACAGCTTTGGTAAGATTTTTGATATTACGAAAAAACTGGATATCATTCTTCCGCAGGAGCTTTTTATTGAAACTCTGCATGTGATGGAATCAGTTCTTGAGAATCATACATTTGCGATTTATTCAGTTGGAAAGAATCAGAGCTATGGACGTCTTGAGATCGCATCCCAGGGAATGACAGATGTGTTGAAAAAATCCATTTGTCTGGATGATTATCTGGAAGCGAAAGAGACGATTGTGTCCGGAAAGGTGTGGGTAAACCGGAATTTCCTGGACGGCTATCCGATGTATATGAACGGGATTCACAAGGATGGAGAGCTCGTGATGCTGATTTTCATTCAGAAAGTGGGAAATGAACAGCTTTCCCTCTATTATCTGAATCTGTTCCAGATTCTCTGCGGTCTGGTAGAAACAGCACTTTTGCGCGCACTGGAATATCAGGAGGCAATCAAGAACAGGCAGTACGTGCAGGGTACACGTATATTGAAGCAGGAGTATTTTGAAGAACGGCTGTATTCCTTCCATTCTATGAGGGAGGAGAATCGGGCATCCTATGTGCTTTTGAAGCTGGAGTATCCGAAGATGACACTGGAAGAGGCAGACACAGCGCTACAGGCTTCGGTTCGTGAAAATGATGTCAGGGGGATTTCTGAAAAAGGAGAGCTCTTCCTCATTCTTTCACAGACGGACAGAAGTTCCTTGCCGATCATTCTTGCAAGACTGGAAAATGACGGCTTCGTCTGTCATGAGATCGATACCGTGGAGAATGCAAATACAGGAGAAAAATTATGATTCAGACAGTGCTTGGAGTATTCCTGATCCTGTTACATATTGTCTGCTGTGTGCTGGTCTGGCTGGGGATAAAGGCACATCTGCTGAAGGTGAAAAAATGTCTGATGGCACTTGTGATCTTCGTTCCTTTCTGGGGAATAGTGTGCGTGCTGCTTTTGCATTTGCAAATGCTGACCAGAAGAGACAATAGGATAGAACCGGGAGTGGAAAAGCTTCGTATAAATGAAGAGATTTATAAAAATATTTTTCAGGCAGTTTCGGATACGGACAAAAAGATCGTTCCGTTAGAGGAAGCACTTTTGATTAACGAACCGAGAGTGCGCCGTGAACTGATCATGGATGTGTTAAATGATGATCCGGAAGAATATATGGATCTTCTGAAACAGGCCCGCATGAATGAAGATGTAGAGGTTGTCCATTATGCGATCACAGCCATGGTTGAACTTTCCAAGGAATATGATTTTCGTTTGCAGAAGATGGAGAAGCTGTATGCGGCATCACCGGACGATCCGGAGATTCTGGAGCAGTACTGTGATTTTATGGAAGAGTATCTGAATCAGGGGATTCTGGAAGCCCAGATGGAGAGAGAACAGAGGGAACGTTATATCCGTCTTTTAAGACAAAAGCTGAAGGTGAAAACGACGCTCTCCACATGTGTGCGTCTGTTCCAAAATCTGATGAAAACAGGAGATTATGTTCAGGCGGAAGAGATTCTAGGGCTGATGGATCAGAAATGGCATCGGAAAGAGGAGTTCTGGATTTTGAAGATCCGGTATCTGGCAGAACGAAAAAAGGGAGCGGAGTTGCAGCAGTGTTTAAGACAGATGAAAGAGGAGCAGATCTATCTGTCGTCTAAGAGTAAGGAGGTATTGGCTTTTTGGCTGGATTAAAATCATTGAAAACATTTCCGTTTAAAAGTATGCTGGTGATCCTGGGTGTATTTCTGATGATCGCGGGCGTCCTTTTTGCTGAACGAAGTGGAATTCAATATACTGAAAAAAACAGAAAAGTCGCATATCTCAGTCAGGAAGAAGTGGTTACGGAACAGATGGCTGCGAAATCACTGCCGAAGACTTGTCTGGTACTTCGTAACAGTGAAGATGAGGCGAGTGTGGCTGCATGGGAGCAGTTTCAACAAATTTTTAAAGATATGAAGGTTGGAACAGATGTGGTAGACCTGCAGAGTGCATCATCTATTCCAGATTATCATGCTTATGAAACGGTTGTTGTATTACTGAGTGATGTAAGTCCGTTGAAAGAGAATCTTATGGAACTGTGTGATTGGGTGTCAGAGGGTGGGAATGTACTTTTTGCCCTGACACTTCAGAAAACAGCGTATTCATCAGTGATTGAGCAGAAGCTTGGAATCATTTCTTCCGGATATGCCAATACACTTGTAGACAGTATTTATTTTGAACCGGAATTTATGCTTGGCGGGGGACAGGCTTATACGATCACAGATCCGTATGATGCTGCCTGGGCGGTCGAGTTGAGCGAAAAAGCACAGGTATATGCGAGAATCAGAGATGAAAAGGGAGCGCCGCTGATCTGGGAAAACCAATATGGAAAAGGGAAGTTTGTAGTAGACAACTTTGGACTGTATGAGAAAGCGGTGCGTGGATTCTATGCGGCTTCCTACAGTCTCCTTACTGATGTGGGGGTTTATCCGGTGATCAATGGATCAGCATTTTATCTGGATGACTTTCCATCACCGGTTCCGGAGGGAGATGCTACTTATGTGAAGCGGGACTATGGAATGAGCATTAGTAATTTCTATATGGATGTGTGGTGGCCGGATATGCAGGAGCTTGCATCCAATCACAACATTCGCTATACCGGTGTGATTATTGAAAATTATGAGGATGCGACGGATGGAACGATTAAGAAACAGAAGGATACCAGACGTTTTCAGTATTTTGGAAATATGCTGCTTCATCAAGGTGGAGAACTCGGGTATCATGGATACAATCATCAGCCGTTGAGTCTTTCAAATGTGGATTATGGTGACGTGCTTCCGTATGATACATGGAAAAATGAGGCGGCCATGAAAAAGGCTGTAAAAGAATTGATCCATTTTGGAGAGGATACATTTCCCAGTGTATCAATGTCAGTCTATGTACCGCCGTCCAATGTATTGTCAGCAGAAGGAAGAGAGATGCTCGCGAAAGATTTCCCGGAGATCCGGACGATCGCCAGTAATTATTTCACCGGTGAGTTTGCGTATGTGCAGGAATTTGAAGTTGCAAAGGATGGGATTGTAGAACAGCCGCGTATCATCTCCGGTGCAATTATCGATGATTATATGAAGATGGCGGCACTGTCGGAATTAAATATGCATTTTGTGAACAGTCATTTTATTCATCCGGATGATCTTCTGGACGAAGACCGCGGTGCAGCGCTTGGCTGGGAAAAGATGAAGAGCAACCTCGCTGAATATATGGACTGGCTGGTGGATTCGGCACCGTCCTTGAGACAACTCACCGGTTCAGAACTATCCGGTGCGATCCAGCGTTATGGAGCGGTTACATTTACAAAGACAGTGACAGAGCAGTCTATAGAATTGAAGCTTAAAAACTTCTATGATGAAGCATATTTTATGGTGAGGATCAATGAAGGAACACCAGGTGAAGTTTCGGGAGGAAAACTTACACATCTGACAGGAAATCTCTATCTGCTTCAGGCAAAGGAACCAACAGTAACTATTGAGAAATTAGAAGATTGAAATACAAAGCGGTAACACGCGACAGATAAGGAGTTAATTGTGAGAATCTGTCTCATATTGGAGGGGTGTTATCCCTACATATTTGGAGGTGTATCTACCTGGATGCACCAGTATATCAATGAAATGAAAGAACATGAGTTTGTTCTGTGGGTGATTGGAGCAAATGCGAAGGATAAAGGGAAATTTGTCTACGAGCTTCCGAAAAATGTTGTAGAAGTTCACGAGGTCTTTCTGGATGACGCCTTGCGGCTGAAGGATTCAGGAAAAATGCTTCATGCCTTTACAGAGGAAGAGACGAACAGCCTGAAAGAGCTGATGCTGTGTAGACGCCCGAATTGGGAAATCTTGTTTCGGCTCTATCATGACCAGAAGCTGAATCCTATGTCTTTTTTAAGAAGTGAGAAATTCCTGAATATATTGACGGAGTGCTGTATAAAAGATTATCCATATACTCCGTTTGCGGATGCATTTCACACAATGCGTTCTATGCTACTTCCGGTCCTTTATCTAATGGGAAGTGAAGTGCCCAAAGCAGATGTCTACCATGCAATCTGTACAGGATATGGCGGACTTCTTGCATGCCTAGGCGGGTATGTTTATAAGAAGAAAGTGCTGCTGACAGAGCATGGAATATACACAAGAGAGCGTGAAGAAGAGATCATTCGTGCAAAATGGGTACAGCCGGCATTTAAAAAGCAGTGGATTTCTTTCTTCTATATGCTGTCGGATATTATTTATACGAGAGCGTTTCTAGTCTCAGCATTATTTACCAATGCCATGCATGCACAGATCCAGATGGGATGTGACAAGGAGAAATGTCGTGTCGTTGAGAACGGAATCAACTATGAAAGGCTTTCCCCTATTCCATTGAAAGAGGAAGACGGATGGGTTGACATCGGTGCGATCGTGCGTCTGGCACCGATCAAGGATATCAAGACGATGATCTATGCGTTTTATGAGCTTTGCACGACAAGAGAACATGTGCGTCTCCACATTATGGGAGGCGTCGATGATGAGGAGTATGCGCAGGAGTGTTATGCGCTGGTCGATCAGCTTCATCTGGAAAATGTGATCTTTACAGGACGAGTGGATATCATCTCTTATATGGAGAAGCTGGATTTTACAATTTTGACGAGTATATCGGAAGGACAGCCGCTGTCTGTTTTAGAATCATTTGCTGCAAGGCGGCCTTGTGTGACTACAGATGTAGGATGCTGCAGGGAGCTTCTGAATGGTAATGAGGAGGATCGATACGGAACAGCAGGATATTGTGTTCCACCGATGTATCGAGAGGGGCTCGCGCAGGCAATGGATCAGATGTGCGCTTCCAGAGCTCGGAGACTCCGCATGGGGGAGAATGCACAGAAACGAGTGAAAGCATATTATCGAAAAGAAGAAATGATTGAAAAGTACCGGAAGATGTATCAGGAGGTGGAAGAGGCAGATGGCCGGAATCGGATTTGAGTTAAAAAAATTATTCCAGAAGCGCGGACTTGCAGCGACGGCAAAAGCGTATGGGTATGCAGGAGTGATCTGTACAGGTCCGATGCTGCTTGGTATCGTGCTGTTGGTAGGAATCGCTTTTATCTGCGATCATACCGGTGCGACGAGACATAACCGGGAACTTCTGAACTGTATGATTACTTACACACTTCTCGCTTCGTTGACTGTGACCAGTTTCTTCTCTATGGTCGTGACGAGATATATTGCGGATATGCTGTATGAAGAACGCCACGAGGCGGTGCTTTCTTCTTTCTGGGGTTCAACAGCGATCCTGCTTGTAGTCGGCGGAATCATGTATGGGATTTTTCTTCTGTTTTCAGGAATCAATCTGATCGATCAGTTTTTGTGTCTGGAGTTTTTCGGAGAATTGATCGTCACCTGGAATGCGATGAGTTATCTGACAGCGATCAAGGATTACAAAGGGATTCTTATTTCATTTATTACAGCGGTAGCGGTATCATTGTTGGTCGGATTCCTATTGATCCTGATTGGGATTCCACATGTAGAGGCGTTGATGATCGCAGTTACGATCGGTTATGGAATCATGCTGCTTTGGGATGTGACGCTGTTGTACCGTTATTTTCCGCAGAGAGAGATCAGTGCATTTTTCTTTTTACGCTGGGTGGATCAGTTCCTTCCGCTTGCGTTTACAGGCTTGTTCACGAACATCGGACTATTTGCACATCTTGTTATCATGTGGTGCGGACCGATCCGTGTACATGTTCAGGGATTATTTTATGGTGCACCGTATCATGATGTACCTGCGATGATCGCCTATTTGACGATTCTTATTACAACCGTTAATTTCGTTGTATCTGTGGAAGTGAATTTCTATCCGAAATATCGGAATTATTATAGTTTGTTTAATGACAAGGGAGAAATCAAGGATATCCTGCAGGCGGGAAATGAGATGAGAAAGGTTTTAAACATGGAGCTGAAATATACGGCGTTAAAGCAGCTACTTACAACGGCACTGGCGATTTCGATCGGACAGCTGCTTCTGACATATCTTCCGCTTGGATTTAATGATCTTATGGAAGGATATTTTAGGACACTCTGTGTCGGCTATGGACTCTATGCAATTGCTAACACAATGATGTTGATCTTACTTTATTTTACAGATTACAAGGGAGCATTATTTGCAACAGGAATGTTCGCCGCGTGTACGACGACATTTACCTGTGTGTCTTTATTCTTCCCACAGGTGTATTATGGGTTTGGATTTTTACTGGGAAGTGCAGTGTTCTTTTTGATCTGTACACTGCGTCTTGGATATTTTATAAAAAAACTTCCGTATTATATTTTGAGCGTACAGCCGATTGTGGCAGAGGATAAAACAGGTTTCTTCACACGGCTTGGATGCTTTTTGGAAGAGAAAATAGAGAGGGGAGATAAGCTTGAAAAAATATAAATTACTTGCGTTGGGATGTGCCCTTTTATTAGGAATGTCCTGTTGCCTGACGGGATGTACCACCCCGGAGAAAACAGGGGATACTTCAAAGAAACAGACAGAACAACAGGAAGAGATAAAAAAGGCAGAGACACAGGATATCAACGACGTTCACCTCAGGGATAAGGATAGGCTCTATGAAAATGATGACGAGACAAGTGTTGTGACGATGTATCTCACCGTTTCCCGTGGAAATTCTTCAGAGGGAACGGCTCATACCTGGAAGGAGATTAACAGTTATTCGGCCTATGATTATGACAAGATGGGAGTAGAACGTTACCAGACAGCGGCGCTTCTTCAGGTTGGTGATGAGTCAGGTCCGCAGAGCGGGGAGGTTGGATATGGTGAAAATGTGCCGAATGCTACCGTGCAGATCAGAGGACAGACATCGAGCCGTAATTCGCAGAAAAACTATAAGATTGAGCTGAAGAAGAATAAGGGAACCTGGCGTGGACAGCGCACGATCAATCTGAATAAACATCAGACAGAGGGAATGCGTTTCCGTAATAAGCTGTCCTACGATCTTCTGAAAGGGATACCGCAGCTGATGTCACTTAGAACCCAGTTTGTACATTTATATGTAAGAGATCTTACCGAGGGGGACAGCTCAGAATTCCAGGACTATGGATTGTACACACAGGTGGAACAGCTCAACAAGACAGGAATGAAGAATCATGGAATGGATTCGAAGGGACAGTTGTACAAAATTAATTCGTTTGAGTTTTTCCGTTATGAAGATGTGATAAAAAAAGAAGACGATCCGACCTATGACCAGAAAGCCTTTGAAAAGCTCCTGGAGATCAAAGGAGATTCAGATCATACGAAACTGATTCAAATGCTGACAGATCTGAATGATACTTCTCAACCGATTGAGGATATTCTGGATCAATATTTTGACAGAGAAAATCTGACGTACTGGATGGCGTATCAGATACTGACCGGAAATGTAGATACACAGAATCGTAATACATATTTATATAGTCCACAGAATTCGGACACATGGTATCTGATCGCGTGGGATAATGACGGCTCTTTCATGAGAACCGAATACAACATTCAGAATCGTTTCGATCAGGGAAGTTGGGAATGTGGAGTCAGTAATTACTGGGGAAATGTTCTCTTTCAAAGATGTCTGCAGTCGGAGGATTTCCGTGAGGAACTTGATGCGGCGATTCAGGATCTGAGATCCTATCTCAGTGTGGATCGGATCAGTAGTATGATAGAGGAATATCGTACAGTTACTCAGAAGTATTTAAATCAGATGCCGGACCAGATGTATGCACCGTTGACTGAAGCGAAGTATGAAACAATTGCATCGGCAATCCCTTCAGAGGTAGAACAAAATTATGAACTTTATAAGGAGAGCCTGGAAAAGCCAATGCCGTTTTATATTGGAAAACCGGTGATCGAGGGAAATATTTTGAAGTTCAACTGGGACGCATCGTATGACTTTGATGCAGAGACGATCACTTATACAGTTGAACTGGCAAAAGATTATAAGTTTAATAAGATTGTATTTCGTAAGGATAATATTCAAATTCCGGAAGCGGAGACTACAGTTCCGGCAGATGGTCAGTATTTTGTGCGTATCCGTGCGACAAATACATCTGGACAGACGCAGGATGCTTTTGATTATTATGTAACAGATGATGGAAAGAATTATGGTATGAAATGTTTCTACATTACAGGCGGACAAAATGTTGAGGAAGATATTTATGAGGAATGATTTATCAAAAGAACGCTTCCGTAATGAATGGAAATATCTGATCAGTACCAGTGAAAAAGAACTGCTGGAGCTGAGGATGAAGCATTTGCTGAAAAAGGATCCAAATGCAAAGGGAAATGGTTATATGATCCGCAGCCTTTATTTTGAAGATTATTTCAACAACGCTTATGCGGAAAAGGAATCGGGTGTCCTGATGCGAAAAAAATATCGAATCCGTATTTATGATTGTAGTGACCGTTCGATTAAGTTGGAGCGGAAGAAGAAATTCGGAAGTTATATTTATAAAGAAAGTGCTCCGCTGACAAAGGAAGAATTCTATAAGATCCTCGATGGGGATTATCAATTTTTATTAAGAAGTCCATATCCGTTGTGCAGAGAATTTTATGTGGAATGCGTCAGCAATCTCATGCGTCCACGTACGATCGTTGACTATGATCGTGTACCGTGGATCATGGATGAGGGGACAGTCAGGATTACATTTGACAGTGATGTGAGGGCAGCGGTTGGAAGTTATGACATCTTTGATCCGTCCCTTCCGACACTTCCGGTGCTTGAACCGGGGAAACTGGTTATGGAAGTGAAATTCACAGAGATGCTTCCACAGATCGTGCGTGACTTGCTTCCACCAAATGCACAGGAATTCACAGCAGTATCAAAATATGTACTCTGTTATGAAAAATCGCAGTATTTGCATGGATTTGAATATTGGAATGAAACACAGGAGAGAAAACTATTATGAGTATACAAGATATGATTAAGAAGTCGGTGCTGGAATCCGGCGTATTTGGCAGCTTTAATGCACCGAAGATGGCAATTTCGCTGATCATGGCGTTGCTTCTCGGAGCAGTGATCTATATGGTTTACAGCAAGTTTTATGTAGGGGTGATCTTCTCTCGGAGCTTTGCAGTTACGTTGGTCGGCATGACACTTCTCACTTGCATGGTTACTCTGGCAATCAGTACGAATATCGTGATTTCCCTTGGTATGGTCGGTGCATTGTCTATCGTACGTTTCCGTACGGCGGTGAAGGATCCGATGGATCTGCTCTATCTTTTCTGGGCGATCACGACAGGTATCACGACTGGAGCGGGAATGTATCCGTTGGCACTGATTGCAGCAGCGGTTATGATCATTATGATTTATCTGTTTTATCATAAGCAGCAGAAAGGCAGAATCTATATCGCTGTGATCCATTATCAGGGGGATGAAGCCGGTGATGAGATCATCCGCAGCTTTGGCAGAATGAAATACTTCATAAAGTCAAAGACGATGCGTGGGGAGAAAACAGAGATGGCAGTTGAGGTATTCTGTCGGCAGAATGATCTCGATTTCACAGAGAAGATCCGGAAGATCACAAATGTAGAAGATATTACATTGATCCAGTATAATGGAGAGTATCACGGATAAAATGAAAAGATTATAACTGGTTGATTCATTAAGAATATATATTCCCTTTCATGGACAGAATGGATGGAAGTATTGAACTCAGGAAGTATTGGAATTAAAGAATCTGTATGCAGATCTGTTAAAGACAATGGGAGAAGAGTATTGAGAAGGCACCAGAGACAAAGAAGGTGTGTGGAAATCCGTATGACCGATGGTATTGAACGGATGGTAAAGTAAATAAATGCATCAGGGGGAACCTGTTGTTGTCTGTGGAGAGATCTGCAGATGACAGCGGGTTTATTTTTGTCTGGAAAGTCAAAAAATCAGAGACCAGGACTCCTTGGAACAGTAGGAGGTGGTTTCTGGCAAATATGTGTACGCTGGGAAAAAGCGATGTGCAAAATATCAAAAGTTTATCCTAATCCCTGACAATGCAAGCTGGTATACGGCTATACGCTCTGAAGGCCTTATAAAAGCAAGTTATAAAATCGTTAAAAGGTTGTTTTGTTTGAATTATATCCTTCAAAAGTATCATCGTCCAGTAAGAAACGTTGCCATGGTATGCGTTGCCGCTGTAGCGCTGGGATCAAGTACATATGCTTGGTTTGTGAAAAATAATAAGGTTGATGCAACAACCAGTACAATTAGTGCACAGTCTGATGCTGCATATATGACCATTAAAAATGGTACATCAGGTGCAAGTAGTGTTGATACTACATCAGTTACCACAACTGTTGCGACAAAGCCACTGTATCCAGCTACTTTTGGTGAAGAGCAGGGAGTAACAAAGGGTAAATTTATGACGGGTTATGGTACTGATCTTAACGATGGTTCTCTGAAAGGTAACTTAAAATTAGTAGGAACTGAAGGAAGTTATTCAGATGCTACAGGAGCTGATTATGCATTACAGCAGGAACAGATACACCTCTTCATGTATATCTGTATTACGAAGGTGGAGACACAACAGCAGAAACAAATACATCTGTTAATACAGAAGATCTGCAGAATGATCAATTGGTTGCAACAAATGCTGTTACAGTTTACTTTACAGCAGAAATGCAGAATAAATAATTAACCTGAATTATTCATGGAGCAATTTTAATATTTATGGCGCAGTCATCAATTCAGATACTGTTCCGTGAATAATCTAGGTTAATTTTAATTTGTCTATTGCTTTCTAAGGCTAAGGTGTTTACAATACTCATAAAGGGCTCCTTTGGGTTATTATTTAAGATTCGACACCTTAATTTTACCACAAATGGATGCTCTTTTTTTATTCACTTGATAGGTGAAACAGCAATATTCAATTAAAATACAGTAATTATATGGCTTTTAGTCACTTCACACGGCATAACCGTGAATAATCTAGGTTATATGTATAACAGATAAAAACAATGTGCAAAATAGGCAAAATTAAGTCAGATCTCTGACAATGCAAGCCGGCATACGGCTATACGCTCTGAAAGCCTTATGAAAGCAGATAAAAAAATCGTTAAACGAATTGACACGTCCGAGGGGTATAAGCAGGATTTGACCCTGTATTGCAAGCGGAAAAATGCTTAATGCTATAGCTTGTTTGCAGATTGAATGAAAGCCTTTGTTATGATAATATATTATACGGATATTTTTGCCT
The DNA here is from genome assembly GCF_004123145.1 of Blautia faecicola. Classification (NCBI taxonomy): domain Bacteria; kingdom Bacillati; phylum Bacillota; class Clostridia; order Lachnospirales; family Lachnospiraceae; genus Blautia; species Blautia faecicola. The sequence goes on from NZ_SDKC01000001.1 coordinate 1,089,119, forward strand.
GAGCAGAAAGGGGCTTTCAGATAATATGAATAATGAAGTATATAATAAAATAAAAAGTCTTGCGGACAAATACGCAGATCTTCTGCCTGAATGATGATACAGAGGTTATCCGGTACAGGGAACACGCGGCACAGAAAGCATTGTGGACACCAGAGAGGAAAGCCAGACACGCAGCAAAGCATATAAAGATGAATCATAGGAGATGAAGTATATAAGTTGGAGTATACAGAGAGGGAGTATATAGATGATAACGATTGCAAATTCGAATTCTATGACGGAAAAGTCTTGACTATAAGGTGAGATACCGATATTCTTACAAAAGAGAACGAAACTGCAGGAAGGAAATAAAATGAAGAAAAAAACAGGAAAATGGATCAGGCTGGCCGGGATTCTTTTTATCATTGGCGTGCTGACTCTTGTTATATATGAAAGCTTTGCAGCGTATACAAGCTTTAACAGTGTGAAACGAGTGGTGTCTACCGGAACGCAAAGTGATACTATGTTCAGCTCAAACTATCTTTCACAGCTAAATCTGGATGATGTGAATTATCCGGTTAAGCGTATTTCACTTGCAGAGAAGGACGGAACATCTACCTTTGTCGTTCAGGTTTGCAACTATATTTTGGGGGACAGTAAACGGTATAATCTAAACGATATTACCTATAAGGTAACCGCACAGCTGTATGCAATGGATGGTGGAAAGCTTCCGGACAATATTACAGACATTAAGATGAATAACAAGCCATTTGATAAAAATGGAACGTGTACCCTGGAGAATCAGGAATTAAAGACCGGAAGTGCAAAGAAAAACGAGTATCGATTTGTGATACCGGTAGACTTAAAGGATAAGGTGAAGATTCAGGTGGTTGCCGAGCCATCCGAAGGGAGTAAGGAGACTGTAAATCGTCAGAAGCTTGCGGCTGTCTTTTCTTTTGCGGATTATGAAGCGGTCAAAAGCTGGACCGGACATTTTCTTGATTCTCAGGCAAATGGACGTACACCAGATGATTATGATGCATTTAATTATGAAATCTCAGGAAACGGAGCCGGAACAGTGACGATGACCTGGCCAGAAAGTCTACAGCTTAGTAAATGGACGACGGGGGGTAATCAGGTGACAAACTCTTATACTTTTGATGTGGATGGTGCGACGACGGCCGTTCAATTTCAGTTTTACAGAAACCCTGAAAAGCTATCGGAATTAAGTAGAAAAAGCTGGGCTGATTTGGAACAGTTGGTGAAGGTTACTTTTACAGAAAAGGTTGAAGAAAAATAATGACGAGAAGAAATAGTTGGATAAGACGTGTCATATCAGTCGGACTGGCGGCAGGTATGGTAATGAGTACGACGTTACCGGCATTGGCAGAACGCACAGAAGGATATGAGAGTTCAGTAGAAGCAGAGAATAATTTTGAGGACGGCGATTTTGCGACTTCGGTGATGCAGTCAGACAGCGAGTCAAAAACAATTGCGGAAGAAGTACAGCAGGAGACCCAGACAGGATCGGATTCAGAAGAAAGCTCAAAGGAGCAGGAGGCCCAGACAGGATCGGATTCAGAAGAAAGCTCAAAGGAGCAGGAGGCCCAGACAGAATCGGATTCAGAAGAAAGCTCAAAGGAGCAGGAGACCCAGACAGAAGCAGCGACGGAAGAATCGGAGCAGGTTCAATTATCACAGAAGCTTTTGGCAGAGGGGATGGAGTCTAATGCAGAAAGTCCGAGTCTGCGGCTGGAAGTTGCAGCTGAATTATCCGGCAAATTGAATGTTAAGGACCACCAAAATGTAGAGGTTACAGATGGGGAAGGATTAATTTTGTTATCTAATGTTTCCCCAGCAGAGTATCAAGAGTATAATATTCAATTAATTACAACAACTGGCTGGGATCTTACTCAGCCCGTAACCTTAAATGGAATCAGCTACAAGTTCCTTGGGCTGGGTGATGAAAACCACCCTTATAAAGGAAGCTTTAAACTGGATCAGGGAACCGCTGCCACACAGTATTCTATAGCAACATCCCGTTCTCTCTTTAATGCACTTTCGACAAACGCAAATCTTGGAACAATCCCATTTTGTATTTCAGAAAGCACACCTTCCATGCAGGAACCTTTGCTGGCTGGAACGTTAAAAAAGGGCGAAGTGGATGAACCTTTAACCGGTAAAATCGTACTGAGAGATCTAAATTCGGACAAGATATCAAATGCAGTCATCGGTGGTCTGATCGGTACAATGGAAGATGGAACCAGTGCCACTCTGACTTTTGAAAATCAGTTCACAAAAGAGCTAACGATCCGTACATCGAGCCATACGGGTCTTTTTTGTAATACAATGGCTGAAAATACTTCACTGACAGCAGAATTTGAGAAAGCTTCCGGTGCAGGAAGCATCAAAGTCGAAGCGACGGAAGCCGAGATGGATGCAGGTGGCTTTGTCGGCCATATGGAGCCGGGTGCAGGATTGACAATCGCAGGAAGCTCCGTAGATCAAGTCACTTCCGATTCCGGAAATGCAGGAGGGCTTGTTGGCAGTGTAACAGATGGAAGCATTCAGCGAGAAGAACAGACGACAGCCTTTAGTTTTGCAGATACACTTACAGTAAAAGCCGGCAGTACATCAGCAGCCGGCGGACTGATCGGTTCCTGGCTTGTTACGAAAGAGAACGCAGTTAGTTGTGATCTTTCTAATTATCAGTTTAAGAAGCTTGTGATTTCCGGCGGGCAGGATGTCGGAGGTCTGGTTGGTGTACTGAAAAATATAAGCACAGAGAAGACTGCGATTTCTATTTCAGCAAATACCGCAACTACCGTGACGTCGGAAGTATCAGGTGCAGTTACGAATTTTGGTGGAATAATCGGAACGTATCAGTCAGGGCAGATGAACAATATGCTGACGATCAAGGGAGAGTCCGGTAATGCGATCAGTGCAAGTACCTCAGGCGGTGCGAATGTAAATAGTTCTTATGGTGGAATCGTTGGTGCCATATCTGGAAGCAGTTATGTTGAGATAGAAAACGTATCAGTAACTACATCTGATATGAAGAAGGATCCTAAAGCCAGCTTTGGCGGACTGGTTGGAAAAATGAACGATGGTCTGTTAAACGTTGGGGATGTAACGTTAATAAGTAGTAATGACAGTGACCTGTCATCTGATGCTGACAATGTGGATGGTCGGGGTGGCCTGGTGGGACATCTGGTAAAGGGTGTACTGCGTATGCATGGGGCAACAGATTTAAGGGGTCAGAGGATTACGACGGCATACCATCATGTGGGACAGATCGTAGGAAATAATGATGATGGACTGGTATATGCACTAGGTAATGGCAATGGTCTGAATGCAGACGGAAGCGGATGGAGTCTTAACCGTTATACCGGTGCAGATAGAGGCGGTTCTGATATCGGAAACTGGGGTGCAGTAATACGCCTTGGCGATCAACTGTCTGAAGGAAGCAATGGTGTGTTTACATTTGATCAAGATGCACACACGGTTCAGGTGCATAATGGAAACGGATCAGAGCTTGGCAGTGCCAATACATTTGCGGCATATGTGCTGGCATTTGATCTCTCGAAAGCATACACAGGAGGAAGCTCCACGACGCTGAGCTTTGCTACCCCAATAAATGCGGCAGCACCGCAGAAAGTGATACTTAACGAAGATATTGATCTTACCGGCACCGGTATTCTGGGGATTGGTAAAGATAACGGTGTATCTGGTCAGAAATTTCAAGGAACGCTTGAAGGCAGTAGTCATACGATTACTTTGGATATCGGGACAACGTATGGTGCAAATGTTTCAGGTACAGAAGACAATGCAGCAGGGCAGCTTTACGCAAAGAGGAGTGATCAGAGAGATGCACATTATAGTCTGGCGCTGATTCCGTTCGCCGGTGATGTGACAATTCAGAATCTTACAATTGCGGGCACTGTTGCCTGCAGAGTTCCTCAGAATGTAAATGAGGAAGAAAAATCAGATGATATCAGATATCCGGCATTCGTCTCAGCGGCAATCGGTCTGGCAGGCGGGACTACAGCTTTTAAAAATGTGACTGTTAATACCAAAGTATCTGTTGCAGAAGAAGCTGTTGCAGAAAAAGCTGTTGCCCAAAAGCTCCACGTTTGGCAGGCAGGCTTCCTGGGAAGATGTGAAGGTAAGGAATTGACCTTTCAGAATTGTACATGGGGAAGCGATTCCACGCTTACGGATGAACGTACTACCGAGAATCAGAGAATTGGTGGTTTGGCAGCGGAAGTGATGGGAGGCTGTGAAGTGTCGGTTGACGTTTGTACATTAAGCGGTTACATCACATCAAAATCTGCTTCCAATGCTAAAGTCGGTGGTCTGATCGCAGTCAGCAGGGGCGAAACACAGAATGGTACTACGTCAGCAGACACAACGATTAAGATATCAAATCTTCAGGTGAAGGAAGAGAAAATTGATACAGCGAATGCAAAAACAACCAGTGGCGGACTTATTGGCTATCAGTGGAAGAATACGAATGTAGTGTTTGAAGCATCTGCGGACAATACAGCCAGCAAAAGCGGAGTCACGATTTCCGGAGCTACATTGAATGCAAATGCCCAGTTTGGCGGTCTGGTATATCAGGCAACCGGATACTGGAATGCAACCGCTGCGAACAGCATCATATTTGAAAAAAAGGAAAGTACAACAACATTTACCGGAAAATCAACGCAGGATACGCCAAGCGGTCTGCTGGTGGGAACCGGTCTGATCAAAGTGACACAGAGTGGAAAGGAAGTAGTAGAGTCTGCACTGTATCTCGAAGCAGGTACATGGGGAAATGTTTCCGACGCTGCTTATAAGATTGGCAGTGGTGCGGTAATGATTGAAATCAACTCAGACTACTTTGATGAACTGGTCGGTACGACAAAGAAGGATGATGCTGGCAACAGTAATGCAGTAGTTTCTTTGGCAGTGCGTGACGGGAATGGAACAGCAAAGCGTATTGATACAGAAGGTACAGGGAAAAATACCTATATCGGACAGTTAGGCAATTATAAAAATGGAAATACAAGATACTACTACAATCTGGACAGTTACAGGAAGAATAATCCGACTTTGAATTTGGACAGTGTCACATCACCGGAAGATATGGTGCTCTGGAGTGCCGCACAGTATGCGGCAGTAAATATCAGAGGCTATTTCAGGCAGGGAAAGCGGACAGATGTCACGATCTCCGGCTCAATTGACCTGACTGGATATTCCTACTATCCGGTGACACCGCTGGGAGCAGTGAATCTTGGAACGAATCAGACGCCGACCAGTCTGAATTTTGATTATGATGGCATGAATGCACAAGAGACGAAAAGTAAGAATAAACCGCTGTCAGATTCTGACCATCAACATTATTTGATGCAGCATGGATTATTTTATCATACCACTCACAATATAGCGGTAAAGAATACTTCTTTTTCGGGAACGGTAGGAAAGGAAAGTACAGCAGAGACCGGTTCCTACAGTTCCGGTGCATTGATTTATGGAAGCGTAATCGGTGATCCGGTCGGCGATATCGTTGAAATCAGCCTGAATAATGTGACACTGGCTGGAATTCGTGTGACAGAGATAACAAAAGATGGCGCAGCTTATGCACCGCTTCTGATTAATCGTATGGATCAGGCAGTCAAATTAACTGTAAATGCGCTTTCTACAGGAGAAGGTTATACGACAGGAGAAGGATCCGGTAAGACAACAGCTTATGCAGCAAGCAGTCTGATCGGTAAAGTCGGCAGTGCGACGGCAACGAAGCTGACTCTTTCATTTTCCAATATTGCACTGGATGGACGTCTGAAAGAGGATGCATCGAAGTCTACATCCGTTTATAACAATGGGAATGTGCCGGTTGACTATCATACAACCCATACAATATTTACCAGGGCAACTCTTTTAGAATCCTTTATGTATTCTTCAGAAGGTACCGGTACGTATAATTTCAATAGTACGGATGATAAGGTCACTTACGGTGTAGAATTGACGAATACAGGAACAAACGGACGTAATCCGGATAAACAGTATCAATATTATGACGGTGACAGCTATATCACAGATGAACAGGGGAAAAATGCCAATGAAGCATATGTGAAATCAAGATATGGCAGCTCGAATTTTATTCGCTATGTCCATACACAGCAGAATATTACAGAGAGCAAGTATGAGCTGGATATTAATCAGAAGACAACCGGTCTTCTGAAGGGATGTGGAACGTATGGAGATCCGTATATTATTGAAGATGCGCATCAGCTGAGCTCACTGGCAGCCTATATTCTGAATCCGGGCAGTGTTTCAAAATTCCAGGCAATTTTCAATTCAAAAGTATTGGAAAATCAGACACAGACTGCAGAAGGGTATCATCTCCAAAATGGTGCGACCAGTGATGCAACAGGAACAGATATTGCTTACACCTGGGAGAACGAAGCCTGGAAGAACGAGAATGGGGATGCAGCTGATACGGAAAAAGCAACGAATTATCTGCTGAATGCATATTATAAGATTGATAAGAATATTACTTTGTCAGCAGAAAGATTTGGCGGACTAGGTACGAAAGAGAATCCGTTCAGCGGAGTCATTGTAGGTGCCTCTCAGAATATTACAGTTGCCTTAACGGGAACTAATGAGAATAAAGACAGCTTTGGAGGTCTGATTGCATATAGTCGGGGAAGTGTCGTAAAGGATCTGATCGTGGATTATTCACGGGCAACGATCACCATGCAGGCGGGAAGTCTTCCGGGGACCAGAAGAAATCCGTTTTTTGGCGGTGTAGTTGGTTACTGCATGGGCGGGGATACAATCATTGATCATGTGTCAGTAAATTATGTTAAAAATTCCGTGACGTTCAGTGGAACTTATCCACAGATGATCGCAGCAGGCGGCTATGTAGGTCTGGTCGGCGGTGCAACCCATGTCACAGAAGACACGGACTACGAAAAGACCGGTGGCGGCGTGGTATTTAGAAATATGGATGGAACATCCAATACCTTTACGGTTGCGTGCACAGCTGCGGCAGCGGCCAATAAAACAGTGAATATGGTAAAGAAAGATGGCACAGTCGATGGAAAAACAGCGTCAGATGGCGGAAATTATTTTTACCGTAATCCTTATGTGGGACGCGTACTGGATGGCTATGCCTGTGCGGAAGGATGCACTGTAAATAACACGGATAAAAACTATACCATTCCGACTTTGACAGCAGGAACAAATGACCTTCAGGTAAGCGAAGCAAGTGGAAGCCTGAATGTTACTGTAACCTCTGCCCAGGGATTGTGGCTGCTTTCCGCGATTGTAAATAGCGGCGCAGGGGCGATGGACTCAGGTGGCAGTTACACCGATGTGGACAAAGTCGTAGATGCTTATCAATATGGTAAACCACGTACTGCATCCTATGAAGGAATTGGAACAGCGACAGGTGCTGCGAATCTTACAGATGAAGCTTATTGTGGCGGAGTTGCAAGTGCTGCAGGCAGCGATACGGCAAAGAATCGCGTGTCCTATCTGGTGAAGAATTATACCACAGGAACAGTGGCGGCTCGTTTGGCAGGAAAAAGCAGTACAGCTGTCAATAATCCGGTCAGTCTTACCTTTAAGGCAAACAGCATTGATATGAGCAGCTACAGAAATGGTTTCCGGGGAATTGGTTCCAGCTATGGAAATAATAAGCATGTTTGGAGCAATGACTGCAGTATTCCTGAAGTATATCGCCGCAATCTGTTGATTAAGAGTATAAATGCTGATCAGGCAGCAGACACGGTGATTACGTTAAATATGAATCAGAATGATTATCATACGGAATACAGCGATGGTGCGTGGCGAAATCAGGGTGCCGGACTGTTTGTGGATTTTCACTTTACAGATAGATGTAAGGTAAAACATCTTAAGATATCAGGAAACATTAAGCTTGGATTATTTGATACAAATACAAATAGTAATTTAATGTGTGTGACAAGAAGATCAAATCCGGAAGTTCATATTGGTGTGGGCGGTTTTGCTGCAAGAACGGCCAATTCCGCTGGTACGGTATCCTTTGATGGTCTTCATCTGGAATACATAAACGTGTATGGGGGGACTATGACGGGTGGAGCCATTGGGTATATCGATGGATATAAGAATGCAGCAAGGAATGTATCCTTTACCAACTGGACAATTCAGAACGAAAATGTAACAAATTGGGTTAATAACGATGGAAGTACAGGTGGATTAGTAGGCTGGAATATAGGGTATGGTCAGTTGACGATTACCGGAAATGAAGGCGGTTCTGAAAATGTGAAAAATGTGAAAAATGTGAATCGGTTATCGGTTACTACACATGCGGAAAGCTTTTATACAGCTGCTGCAGGTGGTCTTGTGGGCGCAAATGATTTCAGTTCCGTAAAAGTAGAGAATGTAAGCGCACAGAATTTGAGTGTTTCAGGCAAGAATCTGCGAGATCTTGGTGGTTTGCTGGCATCAGGAAGAAAAGGTGGTACGTTCGAAGTGAAGAAATGTTCCCTTACTTCTATGAAGATTACGCTAGAGATTAATTCCAACCAGAAATCTTCAAGTGCCTGCACGGGAGGAATTATCGGATATCACGAAGGACCACTGACGATTTCAGAAGTAGTGATTACGTCGGATTCGGTCATCAATGGTCAGCAATTTACTGGTGGTTTCGTAGGCTACTCAGCTGTCGATGTGACGATTCGTGACAGCAGTGAAGAGAATCTCAATATTAAGACAGATATGAACTGGATCGGTGGATTTATTGGATATGTCAACCCGAACAGAACAGCCACATTCCGAAATTGTCAGGAAAAAAATGTGAACATTCTTGGACGATATACAGGTGGTCTTGTCGGAGCTATGGATGGCAGTATACAGGCATCGAATATGGAATTTTATAACGTGACTGGAGTAACTTATAATAAGGATAATGGATACGCAGCATTGTTAGTTGGTAATACGGAAAACAATACTAAGAATCCGTACACTAACAAAGTCAATGGATATAATCTGTTAGCAAAGAATTGTAAATTTGGTTATAATAACAAAGCAAAGATAGACGAGTTATCGACTGCAAGTATCCAAACAATAAATACGTCAGGTTTTTGGATTGGTAAAGTCGGCGTAAATGGCAAAATCAATCTGGTAGCGGTTGCAGTTCAGGGGGATGTCTTTCCGCAGAAGGATATCGGTACAAAAAATGGAACTGCTGCGATTGTTTATGCAGATGCATCCGTGGATCAGACTTATCAGCCGATCAATTCCACAGACAAACCATCTTCATCTGCCAGCCCATGGCTGGATGTTAATCCGAAGAGCAGTGTACCTTTTGTTGACGGCACAGTTATGACCGGTAATGGTGTCGGAATGCAAGAAGGCAGTACAACAGCCAATGCTATTTTAAGGGGCTTACAGGCAGGGACACCTGCTTCTGATGTTTATTGGAATTTACTGGAGAATAAAGCAGAATTTGTGAATTTCTTAGATACGGCCAATGATGCCTACATGACGACGTACAGGAAAGAAGAAAGCGCAACTACCAACGTGAGCGAGAACGTTGATTTCCCGGTACTTGTGGTAAATAACACCGCAGATGTGGATACGATGATCTGGAATTACATAGCTGCCATGACGAATGTCGGCAGCGGAGCAGATGCAAAACAACAGATCCAGAGCATTACCGCAACAACTTATCAGTGGGATGCCACAAAGAGTTCTTTCGAAGCAAAGAGCGAAGAAAATGCGAGCTTAAGTATTAGTAAGGAGAAGAAAATCAGCATCGTTCCGAATGCCTACGACAATCAGAACAGCCAATTTACATTGCTGGATGTCACTTATGCAAATCCGACCAATGATAAAGCAGAGCCATTTCATTTGTACATACCGGTGCTGGTGAAAAAGGTGCTCTATATCAGCTTCAAGACAAGATTCCTTGCTGGAACTGATTACTGTGCAGCAGATTATCCAATGAATGATGAAGCAACCAATCACTATGCAACGGCTGGCTTTGATGAACCACTGACTGCTTACATAGAATACAGCTATGAGAAAGATACAAACTGGCAGTCGATGCTGGATAATGGAGAGAATCTGCTTTGGTCTTACGACAAAATCATGGATCTGGCATCGGGGAGTACGGCGGAAGCCGGGAAGGCTTTGCTGCCGTCCGGAACACGTCTGACACTGGTAGACAGGCAGACGAAGCAGTATTATACCTATACGACAACTGGTACAGAAGATCTGCATAAATTTGATTTTGCACAGATGACGACAGCAGATGGACAGACTGCATTTCGTCCGGTCTATATCTGCGACTTACTTAACATGAAGGTTTCAGATCCGGTTACGGATGAGGCAGAAGGAACAACGTATTATGTAATAGAAAATGATCCGGCTAAAGCAACAGTCAGAGTAGGAACGACCTATTACCGCAGAGCAGAAGAGAACGATAAGGATGCCAGCAAGTATCGTATAACGATCACGGAAGCATCCAAATCAGAAGCTCGAAGTGAGGGATATTATCTGACTGTTCAGGTTCCGGAAACAGCAGGATATTCCGTTATCAACAATCGGTTAAATTATGGAGCAATTTCCCGTAAAGAAGGAACACTTCCGGCTAAAATTACGTCAGATGAAAGGAAGTCCGGATCCGGCTATGTGGTATACAATGGCGTTGAGCAGAAATTTACGGTTTCCACGACTCGTGTTCATAATGGAAGTGAGATGAATGATACGGTCATGGAAAATGGAGACAGTGTAAAAATAAAATTGCAAAGTACATTGAAGCTGACAGAAGCAGGAAAAGATCGATTTGATAAAGTCGGTCCGTCTGAATTTTATCACAGATTTGATGTCAGTCTGAAAAAATACCTGAAGGAACTAAACGGTGGTGAATATGATGTGATTGGTACGGAGAATGTATCTTATACATATACGCTGACAGGCAATGGATTAAATGTTAAGAAAGAAGATAAGTGCCAGAACGTAGCGGGACTTGATACATTAACGCTGCAATACGGAGGCAGTGACATGAAAAAATCGCTGGAGAAGGCGAAGGACGATAACACAGCAGTAACAGTTACGGCGGAAATCACACTTACCTATACGTCATCCGATCATTTTCCAGAGCGGGATACATCAAATAGCAACGACAATAGTGGTATATCAGTTATGGCCGTTTCACGTATTGCAAATACGGACAATCAGCTGCCGATTACTACGAATAAACGCACACAAGAGGATACCAAACGCTATTATACGGAGAATCCATCCAGAGCCATTCTGGAGTATTTTGCAATCGCAGGGATTAGTGATGCTACGCGCCAGCTTGGAATTAATCCGAGCGATGCGGTAAATTCTTCTGATACGATTGAAACGAGGGCAAAGTATGATTATTCCAGTGTGGATTCCGAGGTCCTTAAGAAGGCGGCAAAGATTCAGTATACGCTGGAACTGTTCCAAAAGAATCAGGACGGAACTTATGCAGAGAATCCGTTAGAGATTGGAGAATATCTTATGTCTGTGCGTATGGAAGCTGCCGGGGAGCCCTCCTCTTCACCAGAAAAATCATGCCAGTGGACGAAGTCATTTGTCCCAATTGAGGATAAGCAGGAATTTGCTTATATTGATTTTACGCCGCTTACTGGAGAAGCATTTGAAGCAAAGGAACATACATATGCCAACTATAAGGTGCGCCTGACAGCCGTGCTGCTTGATCAGGATGATAAGGAAATTGATGGTACAAAAGCGTCGGATTACGTTATCTATACGAACGCGCGCATTTATCAGCAGATTATGGAAACAATGCAGGGCGCAGAAGCCGGAAATAAATGATGCTGACAGAAGAGCAGAAACGAGGTGAGAGGATGCAGGGAAAAAAAAAGGAAGGACTGACCCCGGAGGAATACCGGCAGCAGGCCAGGGATGAGATAAGTAAGGTCAAAAATGAGTGGAAGGTTTTTCTTAGGACAGGTATCATTATGTCTGCTGCGCTGATTGTGATTATTATTGCCTGCATTGCATGGTTTGTCAGTAATAATAAGGTGACGATATCAACGACAAGGGTTCAGTCTGCAGGCAGTGAGTTTGAGCTTGCTGCCGCAGCCAAACCAAATAGTGAAACTTCCGCAGGCGTGTATGATAAGCTGCTGGATGTACCGAAAGGAACTAAAAGCAGCATCAAAAACCAGAACTTTCTGGCAACGGATGGCAGCAATACCTCAATCACCTGGGCAATTACCGATGACAGCAATATGAACAATAATACAGAAGCTGGAATTGAGCCTGGTGCCAGTGGGAAAATGACATTCTATATCATTTCGCATAAGGAGGGACCACTGAGCGTGACACTGGATCTGACGCTGACCGGCTATACGGAAGAGGAAACAGCGGCGACATCATCAAATTTGCAAGAGGCAGATACGAAGGCACAGCAGTTACTGGAGGGTCATGTCCTTCTGTTTGCAGGCTATGATTCCGATGCACGTTCTTATAAGGGCTGGATTTCCAAAGATGCCGGTCCCTGGTCGATGACTTTGGACTCCGAAGGCGTTGTATTATCCAGAGATAAAAATGGAAAACTGATCTGGTCTGTTCAAAATGCGAAAAAAGATACGGCCTATCCGGTTACACTTTACTGGGTATGGCCGGAAATGCTTGGCTCTTATCTGGTGAAGGATCAAAGCAGCATTGGAAAACGACCGATTTTATTTCCGGAGGATTGGAAGGATGGATCGAATCATCTTACAGAGCTTCCGGAAACATTATTTAAGACCATGTGCAGTTCAGAGGATAATCGATATTTTTACTGGAAAGAGAGTGAAGATTTTAAAGGAACGGTTACAGCAGAGAAACTGAACCAGATGCGAACAGATTTCAATCCGGTCATGTACGGAACACTTGCTGTTTATTATAATCAGGCAGATGAGCATCTGGGCAGCAACGCCCGTTTTATAAAACTGAAGCTGGACGCACAGTGAGCAAGTCGTGAAGCTGGGCTCTGTCAGCAGAGCAGCAGGGATGTATTGCGAATGTCCGCTTTACGCAAAAGCAGACAGAGTCTATTTTACAAGGAGGGAACAGGCAGATGAGCCAGCCGGCAGAAGAACAGCAGGAGCACAGGAAACAAAAGAAGGACTGGAAGCAGGAAAGACGAAAAAGACGGGCTATATGGGCAGTGGTATTGACGGCACTTGCCCTTCTGGCAGTTCCGGTTCTTGCATGGCTGTACATGCAAAGAAGTATGGAAACTATCACAGAGATAAAGAAACCAGATATACTGAGTATCAAAGCCGGAGATATGCAGGATATAGAGCAGCTGGAGCTTGGCACGATCGATGTCTCCGGGGATCAGAAAACAAAAGATGTGGTGTTTTGTGTATACAGTGCGGAAGCGAGAAAAAGCTATTATCTGCAGCTTGCGCATACTACAAATATTGGCTTTACGTATTCCATCTATAAGACATCATCGCCGACCCAAGACGGTGATATTACGTATCTTGGCAAACAATATAAAAAAGGTGAATCGCTGCCGGGAGATTATCTGAATCTGGCTACGGATGGAAAGCACGCCACGAACGCCTATCACAATAATACGTATGGAGAGTACAAGAATGTGCAACAGGCTGCAGAGCCCCTTTACTGGAAATCAAATGTGCAGGAAACGCTTCCGAAGAAGAAGGATGCGAGTGGGGAGTTTTATGTAAATTATTATATTTTGCACATTTCCTGGGATGAAACAGTGCAGAACAACAAGGAAACGGACATGATATATCTCATGGCGGGCTGATATGTCTTTAACTGACAAACTAAACTTAATTCCTGACAATGCAAGTTGAAATAAAAATCCCCGCTCTGAAAGCCTTACGAAAGCTGATCTTACAATCATTAAGCAGATGTTCTTATGAGATTATAGCCTTAAAAAGCAGCGCTATTCAGTAAGTAATGTTGTCATGGTATGTGTTGCCGCTGTAGAGCGTGTCTGAAAAATCATTTCCGCAATCTGCAAGCCCCACTTTGCGGTATATTTTACCCTCATTCGGTTGCCGTAGCCCGCTACGCCGCCCTCATTCGGATAAAATCTCCCACAAACTGAGACTCGCAGCTCACGAAAAGCCTTTTTCAGACACGCTCTAGCGCTGGGTCAAGTACACATGCTTGGTTTGTAAGTAATAATACGGTTAAAGGAACAACCACAAATATCAGTGCACAGTCAAATGCAGCATTTATGGCAATTGATAAGACTGTGACATCTGATAAGCCTGGTTTTGAGGATTTCTCGAAGAAGAAGTACACATCTGTATATCTTTCGGATCTGCTTCCGCTGAAAGTGGATGATAATGCTTCAAATGGTACACTGAAAAAGGTTCTATCCAAAGAAAATGCCACGATCAGAATCTGGAACGGTAAAGAGTACGACTATTACGGTCCAAAAGTTCTGATGATCCGGAAAATACAAAGTACTATACGCTGGTTATTGACGGAAAAACCGGAACAGATGATTATTTACGCGAACAATGAGACATTCGCAGAGCGTGTTTCTTATTACTACAAATTTAGAGCAACACTTCCCGAAATACCTCTAACAACTTTTCATTCTGCTCCGGCAGCATCACGCAAAACCTCACAAAATGATCATCCAAAAACGGAAACGTAGAACAATCCCGGATCATCAGTCCCTTTCGGATACAGTGATCAAACAGATCCTGAGAAGTCACGCCCGGCTTGCGGATCTTCATCAGAATAAAATTCGCCGAAGGCTCATACACCGTCACACTGTCCCAGCCGGACAACTCCTGAAACAGCCGGTCACGCTCGCCACAGATCAGTTCTCTGGTATGACGGATATATTCCTCATCCGGAAACATCAGCCGTCCGGCAATCTCCGCCAGCGAATTGATCGTCCACGGATTCTTTCGCGTATTGATCGACTTGATCAGATCCTGATTTCCCGTTACCGCATATCCCAGACGCAGTCCCGGAGCCGCGAAAAACTTCGAAGTACCGCGAAGAATGATCAGATTCGTATAATAATTCGTCAGCGGAATACTCGTCACTTCTTTCTCCTCCGGCGCAAACTCCACATACGTCTCATCGACCATCACGAAAATTCCATATTGCAGACAGGCATCGAGGATCCGGCGCATCTGGCTGCAGGTGATTGCGGTGGAAGTCGGATTGTTCGGGTTACAGAGCACCAGAAGTTCCAGCTGATCCGACAGATGCTTGCAGAAGTCTTCCACATCCATATGAAACCCATTTTCTTCTTTTAACGGATAATACAGTGTCGTACCGCCGCCAAGCGCTATCTCCCGTTCATACTCCGAATACGTCGGTCCAAGCACCAGCGCTTTTTTCGGATGCTTCGTCTGGATAAACAGAGAAATCAACTCGGTAGAACCATTTCCGACGATCACATTTTCCGGCTGTGTGCCCGCATACGTTGCGATGCAGGTGCGAAGAGCCGTGTATTCCCGGTCCGGATAGGTTGTGATCGCATCCAGATTGTCTGCCAGCGTGGAACGCAGCTGGTAAGAAATTCCCAGCGGATTGACATTCGCACTGAAGCTGACGATATCCTCCTTTTTGATATGATAATATTTTTCGATGGCTTCCAGGTCACTGCCGTGAAAATGATCTTTGTGTTTAATCATAATATCCCTCTTTCCTTGCAACAAAGTTTTGCGTAGTGTATAATAAATATAATTATGAGTATTTTTGCAGGAGATTCTGCAAAAGAACATGAAACGGGTAACAATAATATCAGTTTCATTATAATGATAAGAAAAAAATAGTCAAGGTCGATAAAAGAAGAAGCGCAGGTGGATACTTTGAAAAGAAGAATGGAACAGTTACTAAACGGAAGATTTGAATATGAAGTACCAAAGCTGACTCTTTCCGATGCACAGATCAACCTTACAACCAATGAGGGGGAAAATGTCCGGGGAGAATTGCATGTGGCGGCGGAGGATAACCGCAGGATCAAAGGAATGACCATGTCATCCAACCGCCGGGTACTGCTGGCAAAAGAAAAATTTTCGGGCACAA
The DNA here is from genome assembly GCF_004123145.1 of Blautia faecicola. NCBI lineage: Bacteria > Bacillati > Bacillota > Clostridia > Lachnospirales > Lachnospiraceae > Blautia > Blautia faecicola. Next base: position 1,105,145 of record NZ_SDKC01000001.1, read on the forward strand.
CCGTATGCATCCCCTACGGACTGGATGTGAAGGGACTTTCCGCCGGGGATACGGTGGACGGTGTGATCACGATCAACAGCAATCTGGGAGAATATCAGGTGCCGGTACACGCGGTGATCACCGATGACGGGATCCAGACATCCCGCGGAGCCATCGACAGTCTGGAAGCATTTATCAAACTGGCAGAGAGCGATTACCGGGAGGCGTTCCGCCTTTATACCAGTGAGAGCTTTCTGAAAGTGCTGCAGGGAGAAAATCCGAGCTATGAAAGCCTTTACCGCGGCATGTCACAGAATCCGGTTACCTATCAGCATATGGAGGAATTTCTGATCGGAACCGGAAAAAAAGAACCGGTGACGCTGCGTCTGGAGAAAACCGAGCAGACCTGGGATCATCTGGATACCACAGTCAAGGATTGTCTGAATCTGTATAAAAGTACCTGGGGCTACACCCACATGGAAGTGGAAGTGACCGGGGATTTTCTGGAAGTGGAAAAGAAAGTGATCACCAACGAGGATTTCATCGGAAGTGTTTACGGTCTGGAATACCTGATCCGGAAAGAAAAACTGGGAAATGGAAGAAAATACGGTCAGATCCGGATCAAAACCGTGTACGGAACGTATGTATATGAAGTGAAAGCCTCCGGCAATGTGTCCTATGAACTGAGCAACCGGATGTATGAGAAAAAAGGACAGGCGGCATTGGCCGGTCTGTATGAAAAATACCTGCTGGGAGAGATCGGACAGGACGAGTGGAAAGAGGATTCCTTAAAAGAACTGGAGAGACTCAGAAACCTCGGATGCTATTATCCGAAACAGCAGCTGATGGAAGCCTATATCTATGAGCAGACCGGAGATCTGGCAAATGCAAAATCGGTGCTGTGGCCGCTCCGGGAACTGAAATTTACGCAGGAACAGATGGAAGAGGAAGCCTGGTATCTCGCGATGGCTGTGAAAGCATCCGTGGCAACACCGGATCAGGAGATGACAGCGCAGACCCGGATCGAAAATCTCTACCGGATGAATCCGGGCAGCTATTCGATCCTGCGGGTGCTGATGGATACTTCCGAGGAATACCGGCATGCACCGGGCAGACAGATGTATATGCTCGAAGAACTGTTTGATCTCGGATGCAGAAGCCCATTTCTGTATCTGGCAGCGTATGAAAAACTGGAAAAAGAAGCCGGATATCTCAAGAAACTGTCTCCGTTTATGGTACAGGTACTTCACTATGCGGCACGCCATGGCAGATTAAATGAAGAACTGACCATGCGGATCGGACATCTCTCCGAATACGTGAAGAATTTCCAGCCGGTGATCTACCGTCTTCTGGTAAAATGCTACGAGGCATACCCGGACAATGATATGGTGGATCATATCTGCAAATACATCATGAAGGGTCAGCCGACAAAGAATGAATATTTCCGCTGGTATCAGCTGGCGGTGGAAGCAGACATCCGGATCACACGGTTATATGAATATTATATCGAAACCATGCCGCAGGGCTTCCAGAGTGTTCTGCCACAGGTTATCCGTATGTACTTTGTATACAACAATACATTAAGCAGCAGAAAACGTGCATCCGTGTATGCAAATGTAATCCGCAACAAAGGAGTAGACAGAACAACCTATCAGAATTATCGCAAAGCGATGGAAGCGTTCGCACAGGAAGCACTGATGGAAGGAAAGATCAGTGAGGATTACGCGACGATCTATCAGGAATGTATCGGGGAGATCGCCACACCGGCACTCGGGGAGGCACTGGCAAAAGTGATGTTCTCCTATCGGGTGTACTGTGATGATCCGAAGATCCGCAGCGTGATCGTATGCCACGGAGAACTGAAAGAAGAACAAAGTTATCCGTGTACGGACGGAGCGGCATATATTCAGCTGTATACCCCGGATGCGAGAATTCTGTTTGAAGATGAAAAACGAAGAAGATATGCAACAACAGTAGATTACAATCTGCAAAAACTGATGGATGAAGAATCCTATCTGGAGCCATGCGTGACACTGGATGTGACCACACCGGGATTTTTACTGGCAGTATGCCAGAATGACGGCAAAAAACCGATCACCCTGGAAACGCTGGGCTGTTATCAGCACATCGTACAGATGCCGGAATTCCAGGAGTCTTATCGCCATACGATATGCAGAAAGATCCTGAAATATTACGCGGCACATGCGGGAGATGATACGCTGGATACCTATCTGAAAAAGATGGATCTGATGACATTTGCAAGCGTGGACAAAGTGCTGCTGTGTGAGATCCTGATCCAGAAAGGCATGTATACGATGGCACTGGAGATCATCAGCCGTTACGGATACGAAGGAATCAGTGCGGAAAGCCTGATGAAGCTTACGAGCTACCTGATCCTGGATTATGATTTTGTGGAACAGGAAGAACTGGTCTATCTGGCACAGCATGTATTTGAACAGGGACTTTACAATGAAGTCATCCTGCTGTATCTGAGTGACAATCTGCTGGGTTCTGTGGAACAGATGGCACTTTTATGGGAGCGGATGCGTGGTTTCCAGCTGGATACCTATGCACTGGAAGAAGAGATCCTTCTGCTTTCGATGTTTGGCCGTGTCTATCTGCGGCAGGGTGCTGCGATGCTTGAACAGTACATGGCGCAGAAAGGAAAAGAATCGGTGGCACTTGCCTATAGTTCCTTCTGGGCATACGGATATTTCCTGGGCAAAAAAGAGACAGATCCTTATATTTTCCGGTGTCTGGAACAGTGCTGTGAGAGAAAACTGGAAGTCGACCGGATCTGCCATCTGGCACTTCTGAAATATTATGCAAGCCTGGATACTTATACAGAAAAACAGGAAAAACTGGCAGATCAGATCCTCGAAGAGTGTACCGAAAACAGTCTGCGTTTTGCATTTTACCGCAAATTCCCGGCAAGACTGACCAAGCCGTATCAGATGGATGACAAACAGTTCGTCGAGGTACAGTATCCGGCGGGCGCAAGGGTGACGATCCATTACCGTCTGATCCGGGACAACGACACCGGTGAGAGTTTTAAGAGCGAACCGATGAAAAATATGTATCAGGGCATCTTTGTGAAGGAATTCCTGTTATTTTACGGAGAAACGCTGGAGTATTATCTGACGGTGGAACTGCCGGATGATACGAGACAGACCGATAAAAAACTTCTGACGATGGAAGAGTCCTTACAGGAGGGAAATACGAAGTACCAGCTGATCAATCAGATGCTGGCAGGTCAGAAACTCGGACGGAGTGAACAGACAGAGAAAGCGATGGAACAGTACCTGCAGAGAGAACATTTTGCAAGAAAAATGTTCCCGGTACTCCATGCATAAGACACGGATGGAGGCAGAAAAATGAACGAAGTCAGGAATATATTGGTAGGATTTGATTTTGGGGAGAAAGTCTCACAGCTGTGTTATTACGACCGCCGTGAGGGAGAACCGGTTTCCCTGCCAGTGAAGGTGGGAACCGGACAGTATACTTTCCCGAATGCACTCAGTAAGAAGCCGGGAGAGGATGAATGGCATTTCGGATTGGAAGTGGAGTATTTTGTGGAGCAGCAGGATGAGATCGCTGTGGACAATCTGTATACACTGTGTCTCGAACAGGAGACGGTGGAAGTGGACGGAGCCACATGGAAAGTCGGAGAACTTCTCGGAAAATTCATCGGCAATGCGCTTCGTATCCTTGGCGTTCCGGATCTGGTAAAAAGCATCAGCGGACTGATGATCACCACGCCGGTGCTGACGCGTCCGATGGTGGAAAACATCCGGGTGGCATGCCAGGAGATGGGATTTCCAAGAAACCGCTGTTTCCTGCAGGATTATGAGGAAAGTTTCTATTATCATACATTATACCAGAAACCGGAGATCTGGAGCCGGAATGTAGGACTGTTTATCTTTGAGCAGGATGCGGTATCTTATGCAAAACTGGAGATGAACCGGAGCAGCCGTCCGGTGCGCGTCGGCGTGAGAAGAGGCGAGCATACCACGCTTCATACGGAAGCGCTGCAGCGCGATGTGGACTTCTGCCAGTTTGTGATGGAATCTCTGGAAAATGAAGTGTACTCGAGTATTTATCTGGTGGGTGACGGGTTTGAACGCGAATGGGCGGAAAAATCCGTGGCAGAACTCTGCAAGCACCAGCGCCGGGTATTTTACGGAAACAACCTGTTTTCCAAGGGAGCCTGCTATGCGGCAAAAGAAAAGACGGAAGAGCGGAATCTGAAAGGCTATCTGTATGTGGGCAACGATCTGGTGCGGGAAAATGTCGGTATGGAGATGACGGTGTTCGGAACATCGGCGTATCACCCGCTGATCGTGTCCGGTGTCAACTGGTACGAGGCGATGGGAGACTGCGAGATTATTCTGGACGATACCCGGGAACTGGAATTTGTCGTGTCTGATATGGAAAATACAAGAAAAGTGCGTTACAGTATGTCTCTGCCGGGACTCCCGGAGCGTCCGGCGAAAGCGACGAGACTGCATGTACATCTGGAATTTACCGCAGCGGACGAATGCAGGATTGATGTGATAGATATGGGATTCGGTGATCTGTATCCGTCAAGCAATCTCACATGGCATGAGACGATGAAGAGTCGGGGGGCAGAAGAATGAGCGGATATATTTTATGTCAGGTAAAACGGGCGAAACTGCCTTACTATATTGAAAACATCAGTACAAATATTTATTCCATTGAAGAACTGTGCTTTTATTTTTATCATAACATCTATCTGCTGGACAGCACGATCCTGAACGAGGAACTGTGTTTCTGGATCCGGGATCAGCTGGGACTGAAAAAGCTGGCAGACAATCTGTATAAGCATCTGGATGACGATGATATGAAAGTGGGAGATTTTATTCTTCCGGTGTTTAAAGAGATCAATTATCTGTCTCTGGAAGAGTTCCGCAAACTGAATCAGCAGATCCAGCAGCTTGCAAAAGAACCGGAAGTGCTGCGCCAGAAGCGAAAAGGCGATTATCTGATGGAACACGGAAAATACGTGAATGCCATCAAGGTTTATCAGAAAGCACTCCGCCAGGAGACAGAGGACGAGGCAGCGGTGACAGATACCCGGAAACCGGAGACGGTTGCAGCAGAAAAGGCAGAAACCGTGCAGGAGGCGGAAACTACAGAAGCATCGACAGAAATAAAAACAGAGGAAGCGGCAGAGACGGAGTCTCCGGTTGCGATCACGATCGATATGGTGGAAGATCCGGAAGAGCGTGCGGAAACGGAGAATGTCGAGGAGTCAGAGAAACCGGAAGAAGATACATCGGAGACAGATGCTACTTCTTTGCAGGAAGAAAAACAGGAAGAAGTGGCAGCAGATCCGGAACTTCCTCACCAGGAGATCCTTCTCGGAAAACAGTTTATCGGGGAAATCTATCACAACATGGGATGTGCCTATGCGAGACTGTTTCAGATGGAAGAAGCAATCCGGTGCTTTGAGATCGCCTATGGAAAACTGCACACGATGGGTGCGGTGAAGAGCCTTCTGTACGCTGTTTATATGGAGCATGGCGTGGATGCTTTCGTGGAAAAGGCAAAAGAGCTGGAAGTCGACGAGGAACGGCAGGAAGAGATCTATGTCGAAGTGGAAGAGGCTGTGGAAGACCTCTACGACACTCCGGAAGGTCAGGAATATAAAAAGCTGCTGGAAGAAAAACAGCAGGGAAGAGAAGAGGATTATCAGCAGGGAATGAAACAACTTCTGGAACAGCTGACCGCAGAGTACCATAAGAGTACGGGATATTGATAAAAAATATCAATAAAAAATAATGAGAAATAAAAATAATTGAATATCAGGTTAAAACGGGAAAAGCAGAGCGAAACGGTGAATAAAACCGATGCGCTCTGCTTTTTCGGCAGTTGCATTGCATATCAATAATTGGTCCGGTGAATCATTTATTGATGGAAGGTGGATGTTCAGAGAATTATCCGCAGGCATAAATTCTGTGCATTGCGAAGCAGACATCGAGAAGGTCACTCCTTCTCAATGTCCACAGTACAAAGACAAATTTCAAAAAATGTCTTGACATTAATACTTTACTATGATAGAGTGTTAACATATGAAAAACCGGAGGGTAATTATTATGAAAAAGAAAACAATAAGTATGATGTTAGCAGCAACAATGGCACTGTCCCTGTTTGCAGGATGTGGTTCCAGTAAAGATACAGCGACTGAAGACACAAGCAAGACCGAGAGCACAGACACTGCCGATGACAGCAGCGAGGATGCATCCGCAGAAACTACGGATGAGAGCAGCAGAACAACCTTCACCGTAGGTTTCGATGCAGAATATCCGCCATACGGTTACATGGATGATGACGGCGAGTACACCGGATTTGACCTGGAACTGGCGCAGGCAGTATGTGACAAAGAAGGCTGGGAACTGGTGAAAAAACCGATCAACTGGGATTCCAAAGATATGGAACTGAATTCTGGCTCCATCGACTGCATCTGGAACGGATTTACCATGAACGGAAGAGAAGATGACTACACATTCTCCGTACCGTATGTAGATAACAGCCAGGTAATCGTAGTTGCAGAAGATTCCGGTATTGAACAGCTGAGTGATCTGGCTGGAAAGACCGTCGGTGTACAGGCAGCCTCCGCAGCACTGGATCTGTTACAGAGTGAAGACGAAGGCGGACAGAAAGAACTGGCAGATACCTTCGGATCTCTGAATGAATTCGCAGATTACAACACCGCATTTACCGAATTACAGGCAGGCGCGCTGGATGCACTGGCAATCGATGTCGGAGTTGCAAAATATCAGTTAAACTCCAGAGGAGAAGGATTCAAGATCCTCGACGAGACACTGAACACTGAACAGTATGCGATCGGCTTTAAAAAAGGCAACCAGGAACTGTGTGACATCGTAAATGCAGACTTGCAGGAACTGGCAAACGAAGGGAAAGTTGCAGAACTGGCAGAAAAATATGAGATTGCCGATATGGTGACTTTAAAAGCTGAATAAGAAGACGGAAACGTCGGATAAGAAAAAATGTAACCCCTCGGGAGGCGTTAGAGCGTGTTTGAAAAAGGCTTTTCGTGAGCTGCGAGTCCCAGTTTGTGGGAGATTTTATCCGAATGAGGGCGGCGTAGCGGGCTACGGCAACCGAATAAGGGTAAAATCTCCCGCAAAGTGGGGATTGCAGATTGCGGAAATGATTTTTCAGACACGCTCTAGGCTTTCCGGGGGGCATGTTTGCTGTAAAGGGGCAAATGCAAAGCTATATTTCAGTATTTATAACACGGAGGATAAGCAATGAGTATTGAGGTAATGGTACGACAGATGACGGCGGGTTTTGGGCAGACCTGTCTGATCTTTTTTCTGACCCTGATTTTTTCCCTTCCACTGGGAATGATCGTATATTTTGGACGCGTATGCCGGTTTAAGCCACTAAGCTGGCTGGTGAAGATCTATATTTCCATCATGCGTGGAACCCCGCTGATGCTGCAGCTGCTGATCTGGTATTTCGGACCGTTTTATCTGTGGGGCATGAATATCGGCGGTTATAAGTTTACAGCCATCATTCTGGGGTGTTCTCTGAACTATGCGGCATATTTTGCGGAAATCTATCGTTCCGGTATCGAATCGATCCCGACCGGACAGTATGAGGCAGCACAGCTGCTCGGCTACACCAGAGTACAGACTTTCTTCAAGATCGTTCTGCCACAAGTGGTAAAAATCGTTTTGCCATCTGTCACCAACGAGGTCATCACACTGGTCAAAGATACCTCTCTGGTATATTCCGTATCTTATATCGAGATGTTTGCCGTTGCAAAACAGATTGCAGCTGCACAGACTACTGTAGTACCGTTCTTTATCGCAGGTATTTTCTACTATGTATTTAACTATGTGGTAGCCTGGGTGATGGAACTGTTTGAGAAGAAACTGAACTATTATCGCTAGGAGGGTCGACATGAAACTGTTGGAAATGAATCATATCAAAAAAGAATTTGACGGACTGGGGGTTTTAAAAGATATCTCTCTGGCGGTGGAAGAAGGAGAAATCGTTTCTATCATCGGTCCTTCCGGTTCCGGCAAATCCACGATGCTTCGCTGCGCGACGATGCTTGAGGAGATTGACGGCGGAGAGATCCTGTACATGGGGAAAAAAGCTGCCTGGGTAGAAAACGGCAAAGTGATGCATCCGGATAAAAAAGAGATGAAAGAGATCCGTTCCTGTTTCGGGCTGGTTTTTCAGAACTTTAATCTGTTTCCACATTATTCAGTATTGAAGAATATAGCAGATGCGCCGATCCATGTACAGAAACGGGACAAAGGCGAGGTGTACAAAGAGGCGATGGAACTGCTGAAAAAGATGGGGCTGGAAGATAAGGCAGATGCCTATCCATATCAGTTATCCGGCGGACAGTGCCAGCGTGTAGCTATCGCAAGAGCCTTGGCACTGAATCCGAAGATTCTGTTCTTTGATGAGCCGACTTCCGCACTGGATCCGGAACTGACCGGTGAAGTACTGAAAGTCATCAAATCTCTGGCGGATCTGGATATCACCATGGTGATCGTGACCCATGAGATGGAATTCGCAAAAAATATCTCTGACCGTGTGATCTTTATGGATAAAGGTGTGGTGGCACTGGAGGGAACACCGGAGGAGGTATTTGGTGCAGACCATACAAGAATGAAGGAATTTTTAGGAAAATTTCATCAGAACTAAGCTTGCGTTTCCGGGGGCGGTATTATATAATTTTACTGTTGTGAGGCGTACAGCCGATAAAATGTAAGCCGTCCGTAAAGAGGCGGCAAGTACAAGAAAAAGGAGATTATATATGAGTACAGACAGATATGTAAGTCCGTTATCTGAGCGTTATGCAAGCAAAGAAATGCAGTATATCTTTTCCCCGGATATGAAGTTCCGTACCTGGAGACGCCTGTGGATCGCACTGGCAGAGACCGAGAAAGAACTGGGGCTGCCGATCACCCAGGAACAGATTGACGAATTAAAAGCGCACAAAGACGATATTAACTATGATGTGGCAAAAGAGAGAGAACGCCAGGTACGTCATGATGTTATGTCTCATGTATATGCATATGGTGTACAGTGCCCGAAGGCAAAGGGAATCATCCATCTGGGTGCAACTTCCTGTTATGTAGGTGACAACACCGATATTATTGTTATGACCGAAGCTCTGAAACTGGTAAAGAAAAAACTGGTGAATGTGATTGCAGAGCTGGCAAAATTTGCAGAAAAATACAAAGATCTGCCGACACTGGCATTTACCCATTTCCAGCCGGCGCAGCCGACAACCGTAGGTAAACGTGCCACCCTGTGGATGCAGGAGTTTATGCTGGATCTGGAAGATCTGAATTATGTCTTAAGCACTATGAAACTGCTGGGTTCCAAGGGAACAACCGGAACACAGGCAAGTTTCCTGGAACTGTTCGACGGAGATCAGGAAACCATCGATAAGATCGATCCGATGATCGCTGAAAAGATGGGATTCAAACAGTGCTATCCGGTATCCGGCCAGACCTATTCCAGAAAAGTAGATACCAGAGTGGTCAATATTCTGGCAGGCATCGCAGCGAGCGCACATAAGTTTTCCAACGATATCCGTCTTCTGCAGCATCTGAAAGAAGTAGAAGAACCATTCGAGAAGAGCCAGATCGGATCTTCCGCCATGGCTTATAAGAGAAATCCGATGAGAAGTGAGCGTATCGCTTCCCTGTCCCGTTTCGTGATGGTAGATGCGATGAACCCGGCAATTACTTCCGCTACCCAGTGGTTTGAGAGAACCCTGGATGATTCTGCCAATAAGAGACTGTCCGTTCCGGAAGGATTCCTGGCCATCGACGGTATCCTGGATCTGTGCCTGAATGTGGTAGACGGTCTGGTGGTATATCCGAAGGTTATCGAGAAGAGACTGCGTTCCGAACTGCCATTCATGGCTACGGAAAACATCATGATGGATGCTGTAAAAGCAGGCGGTGACCGTCAGGAACTGCATGAGAGAATCCGTGAACTGTCCATGGAAGCAGGAAAGACCGTCAAAGTAGAAGGAAAAGACAACAACCTTCTGGAGCTGATCGCTGCTGACCCGGCATTCAACCTGACCCTGGAAGAACTGGAAAAAACCATGGATCCTGCAAAATACACAGGACGCGCTTCCGTACAGGTAGATGCCTTCCTGAAAAACGTCATCAACCCGATGCTGGAAGAGAATAAAGACCTGCTGGGTATGACTGCTGAGATCAATGTATAAAAGGCCGGAAAGACGGAAAATAACAAAATATAAAGTGTAAAAAAGCTCCCCTGATTGGAAGATCCAATATCATATATTCCAATCGGGGGAGTTTTTTCGTTGCCAGGCATACGACAAAAAGGTGGTTTAATCGTTTTCTGCCAGCGGATCCCGCTCCGTTGTCTCTCTGCGGATCAGCACCGGTGTGATCATCTTGTGTACCGGTTCGCTGACCGGTGTGTGTTTGCTGTTTTTATGTTCTTCAATCTGCTCCACCAGAAGTTTCACCGCTTCAGTAGCGAGCACATCGATCTGCTGAGCCACGGTGCTGATCGGGAAGATGGCGTTTCGGGAGGCGGGGGAGTCGTCGAAGCCGACGATCAGGTAGTCTTCCGGGAGTTTACCGTATTTTCGTACCAGCAGATTGACCAGGATGCTGGCGTGGGTATCGTTGGAGACGAAAATGCCCTTTTTCCTGCCGGGAGAGTCCGCCTCGATCTCGGAGAGGATCTCTTTCAGATGCTCCTGGGAAGCTGTCTGATCTTTCATCTCATGGAGAAAGATGCGGTGTGGAATCTGCTGTTCCCTGCAAAAATCTTCAAACCCTTCGATTCGACCGTATGCCGGGATACTTTTGGCGGTCGGATTGTTGATGTGGAAAAGCACTTCACAGTTGTGACGATAGAGCAGACTGGTCGCCTGGATCGCACCCATGTAGTTATCGGTGTTGATGCTGCTGATGTGAGCATCCTCCCGCTCGATCGCTACGATCGGGATATGCAGGTTGGCAAGTTCCATTGAAGGGATCGCATGGCTTAAAATGATCAGCCCCTCGATCTTGTAGGCGAGAAGTTCCTGAATATACTGCCGCTCGGTGTCAGCATCTCCGTTACTTAAAAACACCAGGAATTTATACCCAAACGTCTCATAGGTGGAAAGAATCCGGTCAAGCATCTCGGAATAATAGTGAAGAAACAGGTTCGGGATGATCACACCGACGAATTCGGTCTGTCCGCTTGCCAGGATCCGTGCCACTTTATTTTCCTGATAATTCAGCTTTTCCAGTGCGTCTGCGATGATCTTCTGGTTCTTCTCGGTAAGGGAATCCGGGTTATTAAAATACCGGGAAATGGTTGTTTTGGAAAAATTCGTATATTTTGCAATGTCCGCGAAGGTTACATTCTGTTTTCGTGCCATAATCGTTGCCTCATACATTCTTTTTATAGGAACAACGAGTCGAAGCCGTACAAATCAAATCTCCGACGATTGCCGGAAAAGATCTCAGGCATATCGTGTGTGTCAGACCCGTTGTAGTTGAATTGTTGTAACTATTCAGTAGGTAATATTCCGCGAGGTGTTTTGGCATGGATATGCCAAAATCCCGAGACATACGAGCAAAAATGCCATCACCGAAGGTGATTTCAAATGCATTTTTGCTTGTAACTGTGAAGGTACTGAACAGTTACAAATCATTTCAATTCCTTCATCCAGTATAGCAAAAAATTCTCAAAAAAACAAGAAAAGAGCGAGTAACCGGTAACATCATTCAGAAAACCGGAAATGAAAAAATCCGGGAAAAGATTGACGAAAATACAGGGGAATGATATGATAAAAGAAAAAGTAACCGGTTACTTTAAGCATCGAAAGAAAGGAAACGATAAGAATGAAAGATTTTGTACATGTAAAAGCTCCGGGAAACTGGATCAACGATCCGAACGGTTTTATCTATTATAAAGGCAAATATCACCTGTTTTTCCAGCATTTTCCCCATGCACCGGAATGGGGAACCATGCACTGGGGACATACTGTCAGTGAGGATCTGGTGCACTGGGAGTATCAGGGAATCGCACTGTTTCCAACCAAAGAATATGATCAGAATGGTGTGTTTTCCGGTACTGCACTGGAAGAAGATGGTAAGCTGAAGATTTATTACAGCGCGGTAAAATATCTGAAACCAAACCCGGAAGATATTCACCGGGTACTGGACGATGCCATTCAGACGAGCCAGGCAATGATCGTATCGGAAGACGGGTTCCATTTTAATAACTGGGATAAAAAGAAGGTGCTGCCGACTGTTCATGATGAAGAGGTCGGAGAGCCGAAGATGAGAGATCCGAAGGTGTGGAAAGACGGAGACAGCTATTATATGATGATGGGAAGTTCGTATCATGACGCCGGAAGAGTTCTCTTTTATACGAGTAAAGACGGAGAAAACTGGACTTACGCAAATCAGTGCCGGTCAGAATCATACGGATGGACGATCGAGTGTCCGGATCTGTTTTCTCAGAATGATCAGTGGATTTTCATCGGCTGTCCGATGCGTCTTACACCGGGGGAGAAGAAATATCCGGACCAGGCTGTATGGGCGCTGGCGGAATTTGATCCGAAGACCTGTGAACTGAAGCTGCCGGATACTCACAGTTATGTGGATTACGGTCTGGATCTGTATGCACCGCAGACGACACTGGACGCGGAGGGAAGAAGAGTGATGATCTCCTGGATGCGTATGCCGATGGCAGTGACAGACAGTACGGATCGCCCGGCATGGAACGGTATGATGAGCAGTGCCCGCGTGGTGGAAGAAAAAGAGGGACATCTGTATTTCCACATGCATCCACAGGTGGACGCATACCTCAGCGCGGAAACTACAGCCGAAGAGGCAGCAGAGAGTGGAAGAGTCTTCCGGATCCGGACGGATCTTTCTGAGGGAGAAACCTTAAATATTGGCGGGTATGTGATCAGCCGCAGCGAAGGAAAGATCGTTGGCGACCGGTCAGCCGTTCTTGAAGGATGTGACGAAGTGCGAACTGTTGATGCGACTCCGGTGATCGAGGGTGCGGCACAGCTGGATATTCTGGTGAACGATCATCTGATTGAAATCTTTGTCAACGACGGTCAGTATGTGCTCAGCCATGTGGTTTACGGAAAATCGAAAAAGATTTTCGGAAAATATGAAAAAGTTCTGGTGGGAAAATAAGAAAGATGGTATACTTATTAAGGAAATTTATAATTGACTTTAATTTATAAGTAATAATAAGTTTTACTAATAAGAAAAGTGTTGTATAATCATTTTTGTAAAGAAAATGATGATAACCCGTCAGGAGGTAACCAAATGATTAAAGCTGTTGTTGGAGCAAACTGGGGAGATGAAGGAAAAGGTAAGATTACCGATATGCTGGCTAAAGAAGCGGACATTATCGTTCGTTTCCAGGGTGGAGCCAATGCCGGACATACCATCGTAAATGATTACGGCAAGTTCGCACTGCATACTCTGCCGTCAGGTGTATTTTATAATCATACCACAAGCGTGATCGGAAACGGTGTTGCACTGAATGTACCACTGGTTTTTAAAGAGATCCAGGATATCGTATCCAAAGGGGTACCGACACCGAAGATCCTGATTTCCGACCGTGCACAGATGGTAATGTCTTATCACATTCTGTTTGATCAGTACGAAGAAGAACGTCTGGGTGGCAAATCCTTCGGATCCACAAAATCAGGTATCGCTCCTTTTTATTCTGATAAATTTGCAAAGATCGGTTTTCAGGTCAGCGAGTTGTTTGACGAGGAAGCGCTGAAAGAAAAAGTAGCAGGCATCTGCGAGAAAAAGAACGTTATGCTGGAGTATCTGTATCACAAACCGCTTCTGAAACCGGAAGAGATTTTTGAAGAGCTGATGAGCTACAAGAAGATGCTGGAGCCATATGTATGCGACGTATCTTTGTTCCTGTGGAACGCACTGAAAGAAGGAAAAGAGATCCTGTTAGAGGGTCAGCTGGGATCCTTAAAAGACCCGGATCACGGTATTTACCCAATGGTAACTTCTTCCTCCACACTGGCAGGATACGGTGCAGTAGGAGCAGGTGTACCGCCATATGAGATCAAGAAAATCATCACCGTATGTAAAGCATACTCCAGCGCAGTAGGAGCAGGAGCATTCGTATCCGAGATATTCGGAGACGAGGCAGATGAGCTGAGACGCAGAGGCGGAGACGGCGGCGAGTTCGGTGCAACAACCGGAAGACCGAGACGTATGGGATGGTTCGATGCAGTGGCTTCCAAATATGGATGCCGTATGCAGGGAACTACCGATGTAGCGTTCACCGTACTGGATGTTCTGGGATATCTGGATGAGATTCCGGTATGTGTAGGATACGACATCGACGGCAAAGTAACTACAGACTTCCCGACCACCACACTGCTGGAAAAGGCAAAGCCGGTGTATGAAACTCTGCCGGGATGGAAATGCGATATCCGCGGTATCAAGAAATACGAAGATCTGCCGGAAAACTGCAGAAAATACATCGAATTCGTAGAAGAGAAGATTGGTTTCCCGATCACCATGATTTCCAATGGTCCGGGAAGAGATGATATCATCTACAGATAAGAAATGCTATACCGGGATTGCTTTATTGCTGTGCAATTTTGCAATCCTCAAAACCGAATAGAAAACGGGGAGCTTGCATAAGCAGGCTGAGAGGAGACTGGCAGCGTTTCGACCCATAACCTGATTTGGATAATGCCAACGTAGGGATGATTTACAGAGAAAAACAGGCACACCATCCTTTTGGTGTGTCTGTTTTGGCTTGCGTTGCATATCAATAATTGATCCGGTGAATCAATTTTGATACGCGAGTAATGAGCCAGAATCCATGCTTGCATGGAATTATGGCGAATACCGCGAATGCTCATGAAACATGCAAAGCATGTTTTATGAGCTGATATAAGCGGCGGATTGGGGGCACCACCTTTCGTCGCTATAAAAAAGTAATGGTGAATTCATATGCAAAGGAGAAAAAATATGAGAACAGCATTAACAATCGCTGGCAGTGATTCCAGCGGAGGCGCCGGCATCCAGGCAGATATCAAGACGATGATGGCCAATGGCGTATATGCCATGAGTGCCATCACGGCTCTGACAGCCCAGAATACAACCGGCGTAACAGCAATTATGGAGGCAACTGAGGAATTTTTAGGAGAGGAACTGGACAATATTTTCACAGATATCTTTCCGGATGCAGTGAAGATCGGAATGGTTTCGTCCTCCGGTCTGATCATAAAGATTGCAGAAAAACTGAAAGAGTATGATGCAAAAAATATCGTGGTTGATCCGGTTATGGTGGCTACCAGCGGAGCCAGACTGATCAGTGAAGACGCGGTAAGCACCTTAAAAGAATATCTGTTTCCGCTGGCACAGATCCTGACACCGAATATCCCGGAGGCAGAAGTACTTTCCGGTATGACCATCACTTCTGAGGCGGAGATGATGGAGGCGGCTAAAGTGATCGGTGATCAGTACGGATGTGCGGTTCTGCTAAAAGGCGGTCATAAGGTGAATGATGCCAATGACCTGCTTTATCATGAAGGAACCTGCCAATGGTTTTACGGAAAACGGATCGATAACCCGAATACTCATGGAACCGGCTGTACGCTCTCCAGCGCGATCGCTTCCAACCTGGCAAAGGGATTTCCTATGGATGTGTCTGTAGAGCGCGCAAAGGCCTATATTTCCGGTGCTCTGGCAGCTATGCTGGATCTCGGCAAGGGCAGTGGTCCGATGAACCACGGGTTCGACATTACCGGAGAATATGTAAAGGAGGCATCTGATCATGAGTGAGAAAAGAACTTCTTTATTTGAAAACGGCCTGATCTGGTTTGGAGCGGGGGTATCGATCGCCGAGATCCTGACCGGAACGTACCTGGCTTCGCTGGGCATGAAAAAGGGATTGGCAGCGATTCTTGTGGGACATCTGATCGGATGCATCCTGTTGTTCCTTGCAGGTGTGATCGGTGGTAAAGTAAGAAAAAGTGCCATGGAAACCGTAAAGATCAGTTTTGGACAAAAAGGCAGCCTGTTTTTTGCCCTTCTGAATGTGATCCAGCTGGTGGGCTGGACCGCGATCATGATCTATGACGGTGCGCTGGCCGCCAATCAGGCCGCCGGTGTGGGCAACTGGGTCTGGTGTCTGGTGATCGGTGCGCTGATCGTTTTATGGATCGTGATCGGTATCACCAACCTTGGAAAGCTGAATACGGTTGCCATGGCAGCATTATTCATCCTTACCCTGATTCTCTGTAAAGTTATTTTCTTCGGAGATTATACAGCAGAGACCGTGGCAGCTGATGGACTGACCTTTGGCGCTGCTGTGGAACTGGCAGTGGCGATGCCGTTATCCTGGCTTCCGCTGATCAGTGATTATACGAGAGAAGCAAAACAGCCGGTAAAGGCAACCGCAGTCAGCGCTATCGTCTACGGTGTGATCAGCTGCTGGATGTACCTGATCGGTATGGGAGCAGCCATCTATACCGGCGAGAGCGATATCGCCCAGATCATGGTAAAAGCAGGTCTTGGTATCGTGGGACTGCTGATCATCATCTTCTCCACCGTTACTACGACCTTCCTGGACGCGTATTCCGCAGGAATCTCCAGTGAGACCCTCAGCCATAAGCTGAACGGAAAATATATCGCCATTGCGGTTACTGTCGTAGGTGCCCTGGCAGCTATCGTATATCCGATGGATAATATTACAAACTTCTTATACCTGATCGGATCCGTATTCGCTCCGATGATCGCGATCCAGATTGCGGATTTCTTCCTATTAGAAGAAGACCACAGCGAAAAAGAAATCCAGATTTCCAATATGGTACTGTGGGTGATCGGCTTTATCTTGTACCGGATCCTGATGAAAATAGACATCCCGGTAGGCAATACACTGCCGGATATTGCGATCACGGTGGTACTGTGTCTGATCTGGGGAAAAATCAGTAAAAAGAAATAGAAAATAAAAATACAGATATAGTAAAGTGATTGGGATAGCCAGAAAAGTAAGCGGATATCCAGTCGGAAAAGTGTATCTGAAAAACGAAAGGCGTGAGTCATAGAAATAAGACTTACGTCTTTTTTAGACGTATCACATATCATGAATTGGTCTACAGCATTGAAAAACCAGTCCCCGGCGGAAGCGTTCTCCTTGCAGCAACACTTTGTGGGCGCTTAGGGTAAGCTTTAAGATCCGACACCTACGTAGACTTAGGCTCGAGCGCTCTCGCGAGAGTCTTAGTCGAAGTTGGTGGCTAGCTTAAAGTTACCCTGCCCACGTTGCTGCAAGGAGAACGCTTCCGCCGGGGACGTCCCCTTTTTCAATACAACCCAACGGGAAAAGGCGCATACCCTTGGAGAGAGGTATACGCCCTTGCGTAAGAAAAATGTGATGTATGTAATCGGAGAAGTAATACTTCTTCCGCGATTACTGATTTGGTATATCCATCGGATAGTGATTGTCAAAGCAGGCCTTACACAGCGGCAGGTCACCGACCATCGACTGGAGATCTTCAATCTTCATATATCCTAAGGAATCAGCTCCAATTAACTGTCGGATCTCTTCCGTTGAATGGGAAGAGGCGATCAACAGCTGATTGGACGGTACATCGGTACCGAAATAACATGGGTACAGGAAAGGCGGTGAGCTGACGCGCACATGCACTTCTTTTGCACCGGCATGTTTCAGAAGGTGGATCAGATTGGCGATCGTGGTTCCACGCACGATGGAGTCATCGACCAGCACAATATTTTTTCCTTTGACAGCGGATTCCAGAACGCTTAATTTCAGACGTACACTGGATTCCCGTTCCTTCTGAGTAGGCTTGATAAAGGTACGGCCTACATAGCTGTTTTTATAGAATGCCAGTCCAAAAGGAATTCCGGATTCCGCCGCGAATCCCTGTGCGGCAGTAATTCCTGAGTCAGGAACACCGACGACCAGGTCAGCATCTGCGGGATAGGCTTTGGCAAGCGCTGCACCGGCACGAAGTCGGGACTCATATACGGAGATGCCGTCCAGTTTGCTGTCCAGACGGGCAAAGTAAATGTATTCAAAAATGCAATGAGCCTGCCGGGACTGACATAAGGTAAGGTTAGAGGTGATACCTTCCCGGGTGATCGTTACGATCTCACCAGGTTTGATATCACGGAGGAACTGTGCACCGATTGCAGTCAGTGCACAACTTTCAGAGGCGATGATATAAGAATCATCTCTCTTACCAAGACAAAGAGGTTTCAGTCCAAGGGGATCACGGACACCGATCAGCTTGCGCGGGCTTGCGATGACCAGACCGTAAGCACCTTTGATCTTTTCGGCGGTCTTCATGATCGCTTCCTCGACCGATTTGGTACGGACTCTTTCTCTGGCAATATAATAAGCAATAACCTCTGAATCAGTTGTTGTATGGAAAATGGCTCCGTTTTGCGCAAGTTCATTGCGAAGCTCTTCGGTATTTACAAGATTTCCGTTATGAGCGAGAGCCAGAGTTCCCTTAATATAATTCAGAACCAGGGGCTGAGCGTTACTCAATGTAGCCGCCCCTGTTGTGGAATAACGGACATGTCCGATACCGAGATTTCCTTTCATATTTGAAAGAACATCTTCTTTAAAAACTTCACTGACAAGTCCCATCCCTCTTTGTACATTCATATTTCCCTTGGGACCGCTGGTGTCAAACACAGCGATTCCGCAGGATTCCTGTCCACGGTGCTGCAGGGAAGAGAGCCCGTAATAGATGGAAGAGGCTGCATCTTCCCCGTGGGGATTATAAATACCGAATACACCGCAGGCTTCTTTAATCCGTTCATCCTGGCACATAGATTCCACCTCACTACAGGGAGAACAAAAGCTGATCGTAAGTAGGATAGCTCAGGATAGAATCTGGAATTAAAGCTTCAATATCACTGGCAACAGTACGGATGTCTTCCATTTTTGCCAGTACCTGATCATGGAATGCTTCTGCACATTTCTGGGTATCTTCCAGAGCGAAAGAAGTATCAATCAGGGTTTTCAGTTCTGTTACCTCTGCAGTCAGAGAAGTGTAAGCAGTGGACAGTTTTTCAACCAGTGCTTCTTCCGAAGCAGTATCAGCGGCAGCCATAAAGGATTTCTTTGCTGCTGCGTTTTTGGAAACCTCTGCGGCATAGGTGCTGACAGCCGGCAGAAAATCTTTGGTGATCATCTCTGCAAGAGTACGAGCCTCGATACCGATGGTTTTTACATAGTTTTCCAGTTTGATCTCATAACGGGAAGCCAGTTCTTCTTTTGTAAATACATGATGTTTGGTGAACAGTTCCACGTTTTTATCTGCTAACAGCTGTGGCAGGCAGTCCGGAGTAGACGGCAGATTATATAATCCGCGTTTTTCTGCTTCAGCAACCCACTCGTCGGTATAACCGTTGCCGTTGAAGATGACTTTTTTATGTTTGCGGATGGCACGTTTGATCAGTTCATGTACGGCCTGTTCCATATCTTCCGGTTTGGTTCCTTCCAGTTCGGTGTAGAACTGAGCCAGAGCTTCTGCAACTGCGGTGTTCAGTACCACGTTCGGGTTTGCAACAGATGCAGCAGAACCAAGCATACGGAATTCGAATTTATTACCTGTGAAGGCAAATGGTGAAGTACGGTTACGATCTGTGGTATCTTTCACGAAGTGTGGAAGTACATGAGCACCGATATCCAGCTGTACTTTTTTCTGTTTTCCGAAGAACGTATCGTTTTCGATGGATTCGAGAACTGCGGTCAGTTCATCGCCCAAGAAGATGGATACGATTGCTGGCGGAGCCTCGTTACCGCCCAGACGGTGATCGTTGCCGGCGCTGGTTGCAGATACACGCATCAGATCTGCATATTCATCAACGGCTTTGATAACAGCCATCAGGAATACCAGGAACTGGATGTTCTGTGCCGGTGTGCTTCCGGGATTTAACAGGTTGTCGCCATCGCTGGTTACGAGAGACCAGTTGTTATGTTTTCCGCTTCCGTTGATGCCTTCGAATGGTTTTTCATGTAACAGGCATACCAGACCATGTTTGTCAGCCACTTTTTTCATGATTTCCATGGTCAGCTGGTTGTGGTCAACGGCTACGTTTGCGGTATCAAAGATCGGAGCCAGCTCATGCTGTGCAGGAGCAACTTCGTTATGTTTTGTTTTTGCCGGGATACCAAGTTTCCACAACTCTACATCCAGATCATGCATATAAGCAGCAACCTTTGGTTTCAGGGAACCAAAGTAATGATCTTCCATTTCCTGTCCTTTTGGAGCAGGTGCACCAAACAGAGTACGTCCGCAGAATACCAGGTCTTTTCTCTTCTTATACAGGTCTTTGTCTACCAGGAAATATTCCTGTTCCGGTCCGATCGTTGTGGACACGCTGGTAACGGTTTCATTTCCCAGAAGTTTCAGCATTTTTACTGCTTCTGTGTTCAGTGCTTCCATGGAACGGAGCAGTGGAGTTTTCTTATCCAGTGCCTCTCCGCTGTAAGAGCAGAATGCAGTCGGAATATATAAAGTACCATCTTTAATGAAAGCCGGTGAGGTAGGATCCCATGCTGTATAACCTCTTGCTTCGAAAGTAGCACGAAGTCCGCCGGATGGGAAACTGGATGCATCCGGTTCACCTTTTACCAGTTCTTTTCCGGAGAAATCCATGATAACTTCGCCGTCACCAACCGGTGTGATGAAGCTGTCGTGTTTCTCAGCGGTGAAACCGGTCATTGGCTGAAACCAGTGTGTGTAATGGGTAGCTCCGTTTTCTACCGCCCATTCTTTCATGGCTACGGCTACGGAATTGGCTACGTCCAGTTCCAGGTGAGTTCCGTTTTCGATTGTTTTACGAAGGGCTTTGTACATGTCCTTCGGCAGTTTGTTACGCATTACCTTATCGTTGAATACAAGGCTTCCATATAAAATAGGAATTTCTTCATGTGTCATGGTTTGTTCTCCTTTCTGATTGCCCAGATTGTTTTCAGAATATCAAAAGACAAAAAAGGCGCCCTGAACCTGTTTCCAAGTTCAAAGCGCCTTTGCTTTATGCCATGTAGTATACACGGAAATTTTCGGTTGTCAATCCCTGAATTGAAAAAAATTAAAAAATTTTACGGATTCTGGAGAAAACGGAGCATTACGCAGTTGAATATAAAATGGGATAGTGCTATGATTGATTAATAAACTGAGGTTTTTGCGCTTAAAGGAGAAACAAGGAGGAATTATGATCCAGATTACGCAAATGCTTACAATATTAGGAGAACATCTTCCGCTTGTGCTGGTTGGCGGCGCGGAGGCACTGGTGGCAATCGTACTTGTCGGAAAGATACGGATGCGAGGCGGAGGAACCGGAAAAAAACGAAAGAAAACGGATCCGGAGCAGATTTTGCTGGATACGCTGGAAAAAAGAAAGCAGGAGGTCTGCATTCTGATCCGGAAAGCAGATATGATGCCGGTATATACAGCAGGTGATCTGGAAGGAATGACCGGAGTTACCGAACAGCGGCTGAAAGAAGATATCACGGTATTTACCACTATATTGGAAGATCCCGCGCAGGGAGAAAAAATATGGAAAGAATACCGTGCATGGAACGGCGGGGAAAATTTCCAGGCGGAGATGCAGCTGAGTAATGGACAGTGGATGCATATGACCGCACAGAAAAGCCCGCAGGAAGGGTATGAACTGATCTGGCTGGAGACAACGACCGGGATCCATGACAGGATCCGGCAGTATGAGACCCAGCTGGATGCATCCAGAGAGGCAAGCCAGTCAAAGACCAGTTTCCTCTACCGGATGTCCCACGAGATCCGGACACCGATGAACGGTATCATGGGTATGCTGACCCTTGCAAAAGGAAAGATGAAAAAGACAGATCCGGCGATGCTGTATCTGGAAAACGCAGAAAAAGTGTCCGAACATCTGCTCTCGCTGATCAACGATATTCTGGATATGTCCAGGATCGAAGCGGGAAAAGTGGAACTGGAACAGAAAGTGTTCAGTCTGTCAGGTCTTGGACAGCGGCTTTATGATATGTTTGCGAAGAATCTGGAAAGCCGCGGCATCCGTTATGCGGTCAATTACGAGGAGATGACGGTGGATTATGTAGTCGGGGATGAACTCCGTATCAGCCAGATCATCATCAACTTCCTGTCAAATGCAGTGAAGTTTACAAAAGAGGGTGAGATCGTGGTGACATTCCGGCAGATGATGCTGCAGGATCAGACCGTCGATCTGATGATCCGGGTACATGATACCGGAACCGGTATGGATCCGAAGTTTATCAAGCGGATCTTCCGTCCGTTCGAGCAGGAGAGTGCCGATACGGCGAAACAGTACGGAGGAACCGGACTGGGTATGGCGATCACCGATCAGCTGGTAAAACTGATGGGTGGTGAGATCGTGGTAGAGAGTACGCCGGAAGTCGGATCGGACTTTTCCGTGTATCTCCATCTTCCGATCGCAAGCAAGCCGGTGGAGACAATGGAACTGCCGAAGAAAACCGGACAGGAGCAGACGGATCAGGAAGAAGATGTGTTCCGCGGCCGTCGGATCCTTGTAGCAGAAGACAATGAGATGAATGCGATGATTGCGACAGAGATTCTCGAGGAGATGGGTGCGGAAGTACTCACAGCAGAGAATGGTCAGGAGGCAGTGGAAGCTTTCAGCAGTCATCCGGAACAATATTTTGATTTTATTTTGATGGATGTACAGATGCCGGTGATGGACGGCCGGGAAGCTGTAAGGACGATCCGGGCGATGCACCGGGCGGATGCGCGGAAGATTCCGATCTTTGCGCTGTCTGCGGATGCGTTTGTCGAAGACGAACGGCTGTCTGCCGAGAGTGGCATGAACGGTCATTTCGCAAAACCGGTGGATTTTATCGCGCTGCGGCATGAGATTAAAAATTTTCTATAAATAACAGGTTAAAGATAAAGAGAACAAGGGATAAAAATGGACGAAAAGAAGATGAAGCGAGCGGGGATTGTGGCAATTGCAGTCCCGGCACTGACTGTGGGAACGGTGGCACTGGTATCTGCGTATCAGGCGGGCAATGATTTTCAGCCATTTAACACAGATCGTGAATTACAGAAGAATCAGGTTGTCTTTTCTGACGATGAGGAAGCGGCAGGCGAGCAGGAACAGCAGCAGGGAGAAGAAAGCGAATACTGGAAAAAAAATACAGATTTCCCAAAGGACAAGAGCCCTGTTTCGGGATCACAGAATGGAAAATATCTGTTTGAGAACGGTCTTCTCGACCAGAGCAATCAGACCAATAATATTACGGTGCTTGGAGATACCGCCACAGGTGGTGTACAAAGCCCGGCCGGTCAGGGAAGTGGACAGCCGATCTACAATCTGACGGGTGATAAAGGAAATGCTGATACGATCATTCAGGGAACCGTAAGCCAGGGTGGAAACGGTAACGGTACGGGAGAATCCGGGAATGGAAACGGAAGTTCTTCCGGTACGGATAAGAATCAGGGAACGGACAGCAACAACGGACAGAACTCTTCGGATTCCAAGACGGATGATCCGCTGATCCCGACACCGACGCCGACACCGGCAACCCGTCCTGCCAGTTCCGCGAAAGATCCGGACAGCAACAAGGCAACTCCGGGAATTATAGGTGGAGACAGCAACCCTTATACGGAAGATGTATCCAATAATTTCAAGAATCCGGAAAATACAAAAGGGGTTATTATACAGAAGTCCGTGTTCAATACAGATGGTATGCTGTATAAGGGACAGATCATAGATAAGACGAGAACCTACAATGCACTCGAGACCTTTGCCTATATCGATGACAGCAAGGGAAACAGAAGCTTCTATGTATGGGGAAGCAATGCGCTCGATAACTATATCCGTATCGAGGCGGTTTCCTTTGACGGCGGAGAAACCTGGAGCGATGTGTTTCCGATGACAATCCCGAAAGACATCGATGCTGATCAGATGGTGATCCGGGTGGGATACCGTTTCTCCACAAATGATACGGAATGGACACAGATGGATGTTCCGTATGCACCGGAAGACAGCAGGATCTATGTCATGACAGAGGCGATCACCGAGGAAAATCAGGTACTGGATACGACAAAGGTACTGAACTCGGATCAGCATCTGGAAGAGGGAACCATGCTGAATCTCCTGCGGTATCAGGTGATGTATCTTGGGGAAGACGGGCTGACAACACTTTTTCCGGGCTGGAGTGAGGATGGAAAGCTGGTGGACTGGTATTATATAGCCACCGTCGGCCGTCACATTCTGGAACCGGAAGATCCGGTGGCACTGGATCTGGCGTACACGGTTCAGCTGCGACAGGTGTGGATGTCAGATACGTTTGATGTCGGTTGGCAGTATGATAACCTGTGCTACCTGCAGGCACTGACCAGCGTGGAAAAGAGTGCGTTGCAAACAGCCGGAGAGAACGAGACGCGTCTGGAAGTACCGGAATATATCCAGGCGGTTATGATGGACGATGATGCCAATATTTCTGTGGATTATTTGGATATCCCGGATACGGTTCTTTACATTGCCGGAAATAATGACGGACTGAAAGTAAAGAAGGGTTATTCGGTAGGTGAGAACAATCCGTGCTA
This sequence comes from Blautia faecicola, assembly GCF_004123145.1. Classification (NCBI taxonomy): domain Bacteria; kingdom Bacillati; phylum Bacillota; class Clostridia; order Lachnospirales; family Lachnospiraceae; genus Blautia; species Blautia faecicola. Next base: position 1,129,764 of record NZ_SDKC01000001.1, read on the forward strand.
TGCGATGGCGGATGACGGAGTTCTGACTAACAAAAGCGGAACGGAGTATTTGAACATTCCGTATGAAAAAGAGGAGATAACGGTAAAAGAAGGCGTTACCAAAGTCTCAGTCAGCGAGAAAAATGAGATCCAGACCCTTAAAATCGATGCGTCCTCGATGGAGGAGATGCCGGAGATCTCGTATGAAAATCTGAAAAACTGTAAGATTCTGGTAAAAGATGACCTGCTGGAAGAATTTATGAAGGAAAACTGGGACAGCCTGAAAGATGATCCGGGAAACTGTGTTGTTGCGATCAGTGAACCGACCCGAATGTATCGGATGAAATATGGCTGCATGATCGATCAGAACGGTTCCATGCGGCGTCTGGTTGATGCAACGGGAAATAAAGTGCAGCTCGCATCGGAAGTAACCAACATTGAGGAAGGTGCTTTTGATGGCGTAGAGAATGTTGCGACACTGCTGATGCCGAAAAACGGAGAAAATATCGGGCTCGAAGAAAACTGTTTCCAAAACAGCGGGATCCGGAAGATTCTGTGCTATACAAAGTTACAGTACCGGGTGGTGCAGGAACAGCTGAAGGGTTCCGGGGCATCAGAGGATGTTGAAGTGGAACTTCTGGCAACTTCCAAGGAAGGATATTCCTATGCCGTGACGGAAGAGGACGGAGAAAAAGAAGTCACGCTGATTTCCATTCCGGACGGTTTGCAGAGTTTTGACGGAGTCATGACGGATCAGGAAGGCAATCCGATTACAATCACGGCAGTGGATGATTATGCATTCAGCGAAGCCGGGGATCTGGAATGGGTAAGTTTACCGGAGAGTGTTAAAAAGATCGGCTATGAGGCGTTCGGGAACTGTACGGCACTGCAGGGTGTGATCATCGAATCACGGGATGTGATCGAGATCGGAAATCAGGCATTTGACGGGTGTAAAGCACTCCGTTTTGTGGCGTCCAATGCGCCACAGGGCGTGATGGATGAGGATTACGATCCGGGACTCACAGATACTTTTGGAAACCGGACATTTTTTACACCGACGAATTCAGAAGGATATTACGGAAACATCTGGTTTACCGAAGAATCAGGAGTGTATTCATTTGAGGTCGTGGAAGTGGGCGAAACAGGAAAGGCACTTTACGGAACCAATGCGGCCGGAGAACCGTGGCTGCTGCTTCGTTCCGGAGGACATCTGGATGCACAGGTCAGTCTGCCGGATACCACGTTGGAGATCTGGAGCCAGGCACTGGAGTATACCACCACACAAAGCGGACGGTATACCGTCAACTGGGAAAATCTCGGTCAGCTGTGGATCGACAGCGGTGCATTTTACAGTTCGCAGCTGGGAGGTGATATTACACTGAGCGACAGCTGCTACCTGGCAAGCTATGCGGTGTATAACTGTGATCAGCTTACCAGTGTGACGATGGGAGATAATATCGGACAGATCGGTGAGGGCACGTTTGGCGGCTGTGACAGTCTGACAACGGCACAGTTTGGCACGATGCAGGACAGCGTGGCACTGTACAGCGGTCTGTTCAATGACTGTAATCAGCTTACCAGCATTACGATCAATGACTACACAGCTCCAAGTCTGGTCGTTTTGGGAACTTCCGGTTTCCAGTTTAACTTTGGCTGGACACAGGAGGAAGAAGAAGCCAATCTGAAGATCCGGATTCCGGAAGGCAGTGAAGTGAATTATGTGAAAAAATGGCGGTATTTTTATGCCGGCTATGTGGAATCCGGGGATTATCCGGCATATCTGAATATGTGGTATGATATCCGATATCAGCATATGGACTGGCTGACCTGGGAATTCCCTTCGGATGAAGAGGTGGATGAACTGGTGGAGGCAGCTCTTTTGTCGGCAGAAAACAGAATCCGCAGGATGATCGGAACCGAAACAGTGAGCGAACCGGTAGACTATTATCCGTACCATCTGGACAATGAGGGGATGCTGTCACTGGCGGGAACACCGTCGGATATCACCGTTATGAATCTGTGGATGCAGCTGGATAACCTGCCGGATAACTGGTTCCTGGATTACATTGGAACCGGAGCCTTTAAGCGTGCAAAAAATCTGGGTATGGTACTGATCCCGGATATGATTTCCGGTATTTTTACCAATGCATTTGACGGCGTGGAAAGCGATTCCCTGATGCTGTATTTTATGTCGGAGACACCGCCGGCACTGAAAGGATGGTCTGAAGAGCACCCGTTTGTATTTGGCACGACGAGTACGCCGATCTATATGATGCTGCCGGATGGAAGCGAGGAGACTTATATCCAGTCCTGGATCTTCCCGATGGCAGGTTATGAGGATCTTGCGGCCATGCGTGAGAGTATAAAAGCCAAACTGGCAGAGGCAGGAGAGGATGATTCGGATCAGGCAGTGGATATCGAGGTGGCAAACCGTTTACTTCCGCTGGAAAACCAGCTGCGCGCCATGATCGGTATGGAACAGATCACGGATCCGAAGGATCTGAGTGTGACGCTCGACAATCTGCCGGACAGTGAAGAGGCGGAAACAGACGAGGAACTTTCCGGATCGGAAGAGGAAACGAAAGAGACGGACGGCGTACAGGAAGATCGGAAGAAAGAAGAGACAGAAGAAGATCCGGACACAGAACAGAAGACGGAGGATTCTTCAAAGGAAGAGAAACAGAACCCGACGGGTGGCAGTGCGGAAAAGGACGCTCTGACATCGGAGGGAACAGAAAATAAAAAAGAAAATCAGGAAAATACAGATACTGCCGGAAATGGTAGCGGAGAGGAGACACAGGAATGATAGTAGAACAGTCCAAGCAGATCATTGCGGAGGTAAATAAGGCATTTATCGGAAAAAACGATATTATCGAAAAAATTCTGATGACGATTTATGCCGGAGGACATGTGCTGCTGGAGGATTGCCCGGGGGTTGGAAAAACCACCCTGGCACTGGCATTTTCAAAGGTACTGGGACTTAGCTGCAAGCGTATTCAGTTTACCACGGATACGCTGCCGTCAGATATTACAGGGTTTACGATGTTTAACCGGGAAACCAACAGTTTTGAATACCGTGACGGTGCGGCAAACTGTCAGCTGCTTCTGGCAGATGAGATCAACCGTACCTCCCCGAAGACACAGTCGGCACTTCTAGAGGTGATGGAGGAACATACGATCACTGTGGACGGAAAGACACATCATCTGCCGTCTCCGTTTATCTGTATTGCCACACAGAACCCGCTGGGATTTGCTGGTACGCAGCCGCTGCCGGAGTCTCAGCTGGACCGTTTTATGGTGTGTCTGTCAATCGGCTATCCGACACTGGAACACCAGATGAACATTATCAATGCACAGCGTTATCAGAATCCGTTACAGGAGCTGCAGCCGGCAACGACGGCGCAGAACGTGATCGAGGTACAGAATTATCTGACTTCCGTACAGATGACCGAGGATGTGCTGCGGTATGCGATCTTACTGTGTGAAGCGACAAGAAATCATCCGCTGGTAGAGCTGGGAATCTCTCCGCGAGGTGTTTCCGCTTTGGTAAAGATGGCAAAAGCCAGCGCGATCATCCGGGGAAGAAACTACGTGATTCCGGAAGATGTACAGAATGTCTACACAGATGTGTGTGCACACCGTCTGGTACTTCGTCCGCAGGCACAGGCTGACGGAGAGGATGCCAGGATGATCCTTCAGGAAATCATGGATGACATCCGTCCGAAGGCAGAAAGGTAGAAGGCTATGTGGAAAAATCGGCTGGCCTATGGGTGCTTGGCAGGAATCCTTGCAATCTTGTTATTTTTCTCCGGCAAATCGTTTCTGCTGGTGGCTCTGCTGTTGTCACTGCTGTTGATCCCGGTGTTTGGAATCCTGATCCGGAGAGACGGAAAGAGCATAAAGATCCGTCTGGAAAAAGAAAAACCGGTGGCGGCTGCCATATATTCGAAAGGTGCGCTCCGGGTTGCGGACCGGGTGCAGATCGAACTGAAAGTGAAAAATGAGATGTTTGACCGGAGCGAATGTCTGCAATTTCTGCTGCCACTGAAAGGAAAGGAACAGACGTTTTCCCTGCCGGTGGAACTGCGGCTGTGCGGGCAGACACGTTTCGAGTGCACCCGTGTGTGGGTGATGGATCTTTTGGGCCTTTTCCGCATTCCACTGAAAGCGGGACAGACCTTTTATACGGTACTGTATCCGCCAAAGATGCGTGTACAGATGGAGCGGATTGCAGGAACGGTAGGATCTTCTCAGACAGATGGATTTCTTCAGAACAGAAAAGGAAATGATCCAAGCGAGATGTTTGAACTGCGGGAATATGCACCGGGGGATGACATCCGTGCTATTCACTGGAAACTGACCAGCAAGACGGATGATCTGGTGATCCGTCAGGCGAGTGATCCCTCGCATCATACACTGTTGCTGCTCCCGGACTACGGGCTGGATCAGCTGAACAGACCGGATGGAGAGGCAGAGATGAACACGGTCATCGCTGTGGGCGTGGAGGCTGCGAGAGAGCTTCTGAAAAAAGGAAGAGGCTTCTGCCTTGCGATTCCCACCAGAAACGGACTTCAGCTCTATGAGATACAGAATGAAAAAGAATTTTCCAGGATACTTCCGCAGTGGCTTTCCATTCCGGTACAGGCGATCGGGGGTACGGGACTGGAATATTTCCAGATGCAGCATCTGGAACAGTATTTTAACCGGCTGGTGGTCCTGTCCTGTGGAGATTATGAGAAAGGGGTACGGGGACTGGAACAGAAGATTGGTATCACGGTGATCCAGTCATTAGCGAAAAAAGGACTCTCCTACACCAGCCTGAAGCAGAATGGTATGCTGATCGAGATCCCGGCAGGAGAAAAACAGGAAGAAACCTATCGGATTCTATGTTAAAGGGGAAGAAGAGATGAAGCAGAAGACAAAAGAAATACAGATACAGAACATCCCCTTGCAGGAACAAAATAAAGAATACCAGCTGATCCTGTGGGATATCTGTCTGGCGCTGGTACTGATGACCGGAAGCCTGATCTCCTTTGTGGAGAGTTGGGGACAGAAGACCGGTATGGGGATCCTGATCGCGGTGACGGCAGGGATCGGTCTGTTGGGAAGTGTGCTGGCACAACAGTACGGGAAAAAAACTTCTATAAAGGGGATACTCTACGGGATTCCGTGGCTGCTCCTGCTGATCGTTACCGGGTTTCACGGATACCTGACCGGATTCCTTTCCTGGATCAATGCGATCATCACCGGATGGAATCTGTCACAGGAGGGCGGTGTAGCCCTTTTTAACGCGCAGACCACGGAACAGAATGTGCAGGCATTTTCCCTGGTGATGGCACTTGTCCTGGGAGAGGGGATTCTGGTTCTGGTAAAAAAGAAACAGCGGATCGTATGTATGGTCATGGTGACGGTGTGGATCGTCATACAGCTTGTCGGAGCTACCTATAACCCGGTTGCATGTGGATTCCTGCTGGCAGGACTCTGTGGCATGTGGATCGCCGGAAGAAAAACCTGGATTACGAAAAGCATGGTGGTCTGGGCGCTGGGAATCGCCGTTTTATTATGTGCGGCGGGTATGAGCAGTGACAGAGCCGGTATGGAAACCGTCATGGATTTCCGGGAACAGGTAGAAGAAAAAGTGCATGAGATCCGTTATGGAAAAGATATCCTGCCGGAAGGAGATCTGTATCAGGCAGGCAAACTGCATGCAAGTACGGAAGTAATGCTGGAAGTACAGGGTCAGCAGGAAAAGAATCTGTATCTGCGGGGATTTGTAGGAGGCAGTTATCAGAACGGACAGTGGGAAGAAATGTCTGATGCCGCCTACAGCGGAAAAAATGCAGGAATGTTTACCTGGTTAAAGGCGCGGAGTTTTGATCCGCTGACACAGGTCGCAGCATACAATCAGTTAGGGGAAGAACAGGATGTACCGGAGGGGAATCAGGTACAGGTAAAAGTAAAAAATGCGTCCCGCTATTATATTTACACGCCGGTTTCCTATGTCCGGATGATCAACGGCAGTGTAAAAGAAGAAAAAGACAGTCGACTGGCAAGCAGAGGACTTTTTGGAAGCCGTTCGTATCGCTGGGAGGAGATCTCAGGAAGCAGACCGGGTGAACTGACGGTTGCGGATAACTGGGTAGAAGATCCGGATACGGATCGTCGACAGGAATATCAGGAGGCAGAAGCGGTCTACCGGGAATTTGTTTATCATACCTATACCACGATAGATAGTGACATGCAGCGGCTGATGCAGCGGATTTTCTGGGATGATTACGAGACGGACAGTGACGGTATCTACAGTGCGTTAAATCAGATCCGGCAATGTCTGAGCGGTGAGACAACGTATACCGAGATGATGCCGCAGATTCCGGAGGGAGAAGATCCGATCCGCTGGTTCCTGACAGAAGGAAAACAGGGAAATGATGTTTACTATGCGGCAGCAGCCACGGAAGCATTTCGCGCCTATGGAATTCCGGCACGTTATGTGGAGGGCTACTATTTATCCGCGGATCAGATCCAAAAAGAAGAAAGTGGAACCAACACCCTGACCGGTGCGGACGCACATGCCTGGGTGGAGGTCTATTTTGATGGTGTGGGCTGGCTGCCATTGGATACCACACCGGGGTATTATTACGATGCGGTATCCTTACAGCAGATGATCAGTGCACCGGATCAGGTCAATAAGAATGCGGTACTGGAAGATCCGTCATTTGAAGCCAATCAGGCGACCGATACTACGGGATCAAGAAGGAACGGAGATGCACTCAAACGTGTGGCTGTCCGCATGGGAGCCGTTATACTGGGGGGTGTCACGTTGTTGATCATTCTTGCTTTGGTGCTGCTGGGAGTCCTTGAGATCGGAAGAATCTGGGATTACGAATCGATGCACCGGAAGTATGAACGGGTGGATCAGAAGGAGAAGATTCATATGATGTCCGAGAAGATGGAAAAACTTCTGGAATTTCTCGGAATTTCGATGAGTCTTGGATGGAAGACCGACGAAGTGGACGAAAAAATCCATGAAAAATATCCGGGTGTGGAAGCCGGTTCGTATCTTCGTGTCTGCAGGATCATGGAAAAATCCCTCTACGGACAGATGGAACTGGAAGCCTATGAGATGCGTACCATCGACAGCTTTATGGAAAAGCTGCAGGAGATCGGAAAAGAAACACTCGACCGAAAGGGCAGAATCCTGCTCCGTTATGGCTATGTTGCACGGATAATTGGAAAAATCCGTCGAAAAACAGGGCAAAAAAGAAAAAACAAAAAAAACGACAGAAAAGAATTGACAAAATAAAAGGAAAGAGACATAATAGTAGCATTAAAAAAACACTGACAAAGGCGTCAGAGATCCGAAAGGGTTTCTGACGCCTTTTTTACTTTTTAGTTTTTTCAAAAGAGGAGGAAAATGTGATGGCAGTAAAGTATGTGTTTGTAACAGGCGGCGTGGTATCCGGTCTGGGAAAGGGAATTACGGCAGCTTCCCTGGGAAGACTTCTGAAAGCCAGAGGTTATCAGGTGACGATGCAGAAGTTTGATCCGTATATCAACGTGGACCCGGGTACGATGAATCCGATTCAGCATGGAGAAGTGTTCGTAACAGACGACGGTACCGAGACAGACCTGGATCTGGGACACTATGAACGGTTCATTGATGAGAGCCTGGACAAGAACTCAAACGTAACGACAGGAAAAATCTACTGGTCCGTGCTTCAGAAAGAACGCCACGGAGATTACGGCGGAGGAACCGTACAGGTCATTCCGCATATTACCAATGAGATCAAAGATCATTTTTATAAAGCAAAGTCAGAGGATGAAAACCGCATTGCGATCATCGAGGTGGGTGGTACGGTAGGTGATATCGAGAGCCAGCCGTTTTTGGAGGCCATCCGTCAGTTCCAGCATGAGATCGGTCATGAGAATGCGGTTCTGATCCATGTAACCCTGATTCCGTATCTGAAAGCATCCGGAGAGATGAAGACAAAACCAACCCAGCAGAGCGTCAAGGAACTGCAGGGAATGGGACTGTGGCCGGATGTACTGGTATGCCGAAGCGAATATGAGATCTCCGAGGAGATGAAAGCCAAGATCGCACTGTTCTGTAATGTGCCGGTCAATCATGTACTGCAGAACCTCGATGTGGAGTATCTGTATGAAGCACCGCTTGCCATGGAGAAAGAACATCTGGCACAGGTGGTATGTGAATCCCTTCAGCTGCCTTGCCCGGAACCGGATCTGACCGACTGGAAACAGATGGTAGAAGACCTGAGAAATCCGATCCACGAAGTGGAGATCGCAATGGTCGGAAAATACATCCAGCTGCATGATGCCTATCTGAGTGTGGTAGAAGCGCTGAAACACGGCGGAATCGCAGCCCGTGCAAACGTAAAGATCCGCTGGGTAGATTCCGAAGAGATCACACCGGAAAATGTAGCTGAAAAATTAAAAGGCGTGGATGGTATCCTGGTACCGGGAGGTTTCGGAACCCGTGGTACGGAAGGAAAGATCGAAGCGATCCGCTATGCAAGAGAAGAAAAGATCCCGTTCCTTGGCATCTGCCTTGGTATGCAGATGGCAATTGTAGAATTTGCCAGAGATGTGATCGGATATAAAGATGCCAACAGCATCGAGCTGGATCCGGAAACCACACATCCGGTCATCGCACTGATGCCGGAACAGAACGGTGTGGAAAACCTGGGCGGAACTCTTCGCCTTGGTGCTTACCCGTGTGTCCTGAAAGAAGGAAGCAAGGCAAGAGAAGTATACGGAACCGAAGAAATCAGCGAGAGACACCGTCACCGCTATGAAGTAAATAACGACTATCGACAGGAACTGGAAGAAAATGGAATGGTACTTTCCGGACTGTCACCGGATAAACGTATCGTAGAGATGCTTGAGATCCCGGGTCATCCGTTCTTTGTGGGAACCCAGGGACATCCGGAACTCAAATCCAGACCAAACCGCGCACATCCGCTGTTCCGTGGACTGATCCAGGCAGCAGTAGCGTATCACCAGTGAGAGGAGAAAATGTGATGAAAGAAAATCAGGGTTTATATCGACAGCAATTTGAGCATGATAACTGTGGTATCGGAGCAGTCATCAACAGCAAAGGCATCAAAAGCCACACCACAGTAGAAAATGCTCTGAAAATCGTAGAAAATCTGGAGCATCGTGCAGGAAAAGATGCAGAGGGAAAAACCGGTGACGGTGTAGGTATTCTGTTACAGATCTCCCACAAATTCTTTAAAAAAGAATGTGACAAGCTGGGAATCGCGATCGGAGAAGAAAGAGAGTATGGTATCGCCCAGCTCTTCTTCCCACAGGATGAACTGAAATGTAACCAGGCAAAGAAGATGTTCGAGATCATCGTGGAAAAAGAAGGTCTGGAACTTCTCGGTTACCGTGAAGTCCCGGTTTATCCGGATGTTCTCGGTCATAAAGCGAGAGTCTGTATGCCGCACATCGTGCAGGCGTTCATCAAAAAACCTGCCCGTGTGGAAAAAGGACTGGAATTTGACCGGAAACTGTACATCGCCCGCCGTGTCTTTGAACAGAGTAATGAAAATACGTATGTAGTATCCATGTCCAGCCGTACCATCGTATACAAAGGTATGTTCCTGGTAGGACAGCTGCGTACCTTCTTTGGCGATCTGCAGGACAAAGACTATGAATCTGCCATCGCCATGGTACACTCCCGTTTCAGTACCAACACGAACCCGAGCTGGGAGAGAGCACATCCGAACCGCTTTATCGTACACAACGGTGAGATCAACACCATCCGCGGTAATGCCGATAAGATGCTGGCGCGTGAGGAAACCATGGAATCCTCCCATCTGAAAAATCAGCTGCACAAGATCCTTCCGGTTGTAGATACCAGAGGATCCGACTCTGCAATGCTTGACAACACCCTGGAATTCCTGGTGATGAGTGGTATGCCGCTTCCGCTGGCTGTTATGATCACGATTCCGGAACCATGGACCAACAATAAGACGCTGGATCAGGATGAGAGAGACTTTTATCAGTATTATGCAACGATGATGGAGCCGTGGGACGGTCCTGCATCCATCGTATTTTCCGACGGTGATCTGGTCGGTGCGGTTCTTGACCGTAACGGTCTGCGTCCATCCCGTTACTATGTATTAAAGAGCGGTGATGTGATTCTGGCTTCCGAGGTCGGTGTTCTGGAAGTACCGGAAGAAGAGATCGTGTTAAAAGAGCGTCTGCATCCGGGTAAAATGCTGTTAGTAGACACTGTAAAAGGAAAAATCTATCAGGATGAAGAACTGAAAGAAATCTATGCGACAAAACAGCCATATGGTGAATGGCTTGACAGCAACCTGGTAGAATTAAAAGAGCTGAAAATCCCGAACAAACGTGTGGAAGAATACGGAAAAGAGCAGAGAAAACAGTTGCAGAAAGCATTCGGCTACACCTATGAAGAATATAAAAATTCCATCCGTACCATGGCATTAAACGGTGGAGAATCGATCGCAGCCATGGGTGTGGATACCCCGCTGGCAGTACTGTCCGAGAAACAGAGACCGTTATTTGACTATTTCAAACAGTTATTTGCCCAGGTAACCAACCCACCGATCGATGCGATCCGTGAGGAGATCGTCACCAGTACCACGATTTATGTAGGAAAAAAAGGCAATCTGTTAGAGGAAAAACCGGAAAACTGCCAGGTATTAAAAATCAACAATCCGATCCTGACCAATACCGATATGCTGAAGATCAAACAGATGCACAAACCGGGATTCAAGGTAGCGGTTGTTCTGATCACTTACTATAAGAGTACCAAACTGGAACGTGCGATTGACCGTCTGTTTGTGGAAGTGGACAAAGCGTACAAAGACGGTGCAAATATCCTGGTTCTTTCCGACCGTGGTGTGGATGAAAACCATGTGCCGATCCCGTCCCTGTTAGCGGTATCTGCCGTTCATCAGCATCTGGTAAATACAAAGAAACAGACCTCTCTGGCACTGATTCTGGAGTCCGGAGAACCGAGAGAAGTGCATCATTTTGCAACCCTGTTGGGTTATGGTGCATGCGCAGTCAACCCGTATCTGGCACAGGACAGCATCCAGGAACTGATCGAAGAGGGACTGCTTGACAAAGATTATTATGCCGCAGTGGACGACTACAATGCAGCCGTTCTGCACGGTATCGTAAAGATTGCTTCCAAGATGGGTATTTCCACCATCCAGTCTTACCAGGGCGCGAAGATTTTCGAAGCCATTGGTATCTCACAGGAAGTCATTGATAAATATTTCTCCGGAACGGTCAGCCGTGTCGGCGGTATCACCATGGAAGATATCGCAAAACAGGTGGATGAGAGACATTCTCAGGCATTTGACCCGCTGGGACTGGCAAGTGATCTGACACTGGACAGCCTTGGAAAACATAAAAGAAGAAGCGGTGGAGAAGAACACCGTTATAATCCGCAGACCATTCATATGCTGCAGCAGTCCACATGGACCGGAAGCTATGACATGTTCAAACAGTATACCGCGATGGTAGACGAGGAACAGAGCGGCTACCTGAGAAGCCTGATGGACTTTAACTATCCGGAAAACGGCGGTGTGCCGATCGATGAAGTGGAAAGTGTCGACGAGATCGTAAAACGGTTTAAGACCGGTGCAATGTCCTACGGTTCCATTTCACAGGAAGCCCATGAGACACTGGCGATCGCGATGAATCATCTGCATGGCAAATCCAACACCGGTGAAGGTGGAGAGAGTGATGACAGACTGGATTCTGCAGGAACCGACCGTGACAGATGCTCTGCCATCAAACAGGTAGCTTCCGGACGATTCGGTGTCACCAGCCGATATCTGGTAAGTGCAAGAGAGATTCAGATTAAGATGGCGCAGGGTGCAAAACCGGGGGAAGGCGGACATCTTCCGGCGAAAAAAGTATATCCGTGGATCGCAAAGACAAGACATTCCACACCGGGTGTAAGCCTGATCTCCCCGCCGCCGCATCATGATATTTATTCGATCGAAGACCTGGCACAGCTGATCTACGATCTGAAAAATGCAAACAAATACGCAGGCATCTCTGTAAAACTGGTTTCCGAAGCAGGTGTCGGAACGGTAGCGGCAGGTGTTGCAAAAGCCGGTGCACAGGTTATCCTGATCTCCGGATACGACGGAGGTACCGGAGCCGCTCCGGAAAGCTCCATCCACAACGCAGGTCTTCCATGGGAGATGGGACTTGCAGAGACACACCAGACCCTGTTACAGAACGGTCTGAGAAACCGTGTCAGAATCGAAACTGACGGTAAACTGATGAGCGGCCGTGACGTTGCCATCGCAGCACTGCTCGGTGCGGAAGAATTCGGTTTTGCAACCGCTCCGCTGGTAACGATGGGATGCGTGATGATGAGAGTCTGTAACCTGGATACCTGCCCGGTCGGCGTGGCTACCCAGAACCCGGAACTGAGAAAACGTTTCAAAGGAAAACCGGAATACGTAGAAAACTTCATGCGCTTTATCGCACAGGAACTGCGCGAATATATGGCAAAACTGGGTGTTCGTACAATCGATGAGATGGTAGGAAAAAGCGACCTGTTAAAAGTAAAAGAAGACGCAAAAACACCGATGGCAGCAAAGATGGATCTGTCACAGATCCTGTACAACCCATATGTGGGAGAAAAAGAGAGTGTGACCTTCTCTCCGGAAAAAGTATATGATTTCCAGCTGGAGAAGACTCTGGATGAGAAAGTGCTGTTAAAGAAACTGGAGAAAGCCGTAGAAAAAGGAACGAAAGCTTCTCTGGATCTGAAAGTCGGCAACACCGACCGTTCCTTCGGTACGATCCTCGGAGCAGAGATCACCCGTCAGCACAAAGACGGACTGCCGGAAGATACGATCACCATCAACTGTACCGGTGCCGGCGGACAGAGTTTCGGAGCATTTATCCCGAAAGGACTGACTCTGCGTCTGTGCGGTGATACCAACGATTACTACGGAAAAGGACTTTCCGGTGGTAAACTGGTTGTCTTCCCGTCGAAGAACAGAGGATACAAAGCAGAAGAGAATATCATCGCCGGTAACGTAGCCCTGTATGGAGCCACCAGCGGTAAAGTATTTATCAATGGTGTGGCAGGTGAACGTTTTGCAGTCCGTAACTCCGGTGCCTACGCAGTTGTAGAAGGTGTGGGAGAACACGGATGTGAATATATGACCGGTGGTCGCGTGGTCGTTCTCGGTAAGACCGGAAAGAACTTTGCAGCAGGTATGAGCGGCGGTATCGCTTATGTACTCGACGAGAACAGCCATCTGTACCGGAACCTGAACAAAGATATGATTTCCATTGAAAAAGTGGAAAACAAATACGATATCAAAGAACTGAAAGAACTGATCGAGGAACATGTGGAAGCAACAGGATCCGAGAGAGGTGCGCTGATTCTGGAACATTTCCAGGAGTATCTGCCAAAATTCAAAAAGATCATCCCGAACGATTATAAGAAGATGATCGCTCTTTCTGCAAAACTGGAAGAGAAAGGTATGAGCACAGAGCAGGCACAGATGGAAGCCTTCTATGAAAGTTTCCAGACCAAATCGGAGGAGTAAGAAAAATGGGAAAAGCGACAGGATTTTTGGAATATGAAAGAAAAAACGCAGCAGTAGAGGAACCTTTGAAACGAATCCGTCATTTTAACGAATTCCGTACTCCACTGCCGTTAGAGGAACAGCAGAAACAGGGAGCGCGCTGTATGGAGTGCGGCGTTCCTTTCTGCCAGAACGGAGCCATGTTAGCTGGCATGGCTTCCGGCTGCCCGCTGCACAATCTGGTACCGGAGACGAATGATCTGGTATACAGTGGCAACTGGAAACAGGCATATGAGAGACTCTCGAAGACACACAGTTTTCCGGAATTTACCAGCCGTGTCTGCCCTGCACTCTGCGAGGCAGCCTGTACCTGTAATCTGAACGGAAAACCGGTATCTACAAAGGAAAATGAGCGCGCGATCATCGAACATGCTTACGAGATGGGCTGGGTACAGCCACAGACTCCGAAGATCCGTACCGGAAAGAAAGTGGCGGTAATAGGAAGTGGTCCTTCCGGACTGGCAGCTGCGCAGCAGTTAAACCGCAGAGGACACAGTGTGACCGTTTTCGAACGCCATGACCGGATCGGTGGACTGCTCCGTTATGGTATTCCTAACATGAAGCTGGATAAAAAGATTCTGGATCGCAGAATCGAGCTGATGAAAGCCGAAGGCGTGGAATTTAAGACCGGTGTGGATGTGGGAAAAGACATTACCGCAGAAGAACTGAAAAAACAGTTTGACCGGGTGATCCTGGCATGCGGAGCTTCCAACCCCAGGGATATCAATGTACCGGGAAGAGAGAGCGGCAATATTTACTTTGCAGTGGAATATCTTTCTTCTGTGACCAAGAGCCTGCTGGATTCAGGATTTGCAGATGGAAAGGCAATCTCTGCAAAAGGAAAACACGTGTTAGTCATCGGTGGTGGCGATACCGGTAACGACTGTGTGGGAACCGCTGTCCGCCAGGGAGCAAAATCCGTCACACAGCTGGAGATGATGCCAAAACCGTCCGTGGAGCGACTGCCATCCAACCCGTGGCCGGAGTGGCCGAAGGTACTGAAAACCGATTACGGTCAGGAAGAAGCTATCGCAGTCTTCGGTCAGGATCCGCGAATCTATAAAACAACGGTAAAAGAATTCCAGAAAGACAAAAACGGAAACGTGAAAAAAGCAGTGATTGTCAGCCTGGAGCCTAAAAAAGATGAAAAGAGCGGACGTATGATGATGGTTCCCGTTGAGGGAAGCGAGAAAGTTATAGATGCGCAGCTGGTACTGATCGCAGCCGGTTTCCTGGGAAGCCAGAAATACGTCACTGATGCCTTCAAGACCGATCTGAATCCGAGAACTAATGTTCTGACAAAACCGGACGAATACGAAACCAGCGTTCCGGGTGTTTTCACAGCCGGCGATATGCACCGCGGTCAGTCCCTGGTAGTCTGGGCAATCCGGGAAGGAAGAGAGGCAGCAAGAGAAGTGGATAAGTCTTTGATGGGTTATACAAACCTCTAAGCAGCTTGGTGCGGAGCAAGCCGTAGGCATATACCGATAAAATTTCGACAGAAGTATTGACAAGAGAAAGTCCGATTGCTATAATACGGAACATAAAAGGCAAGGGCGTCTTATCCGGAGGGGAACTCTGGATAAGGTCGCCCTTTTTGGTTTGTAAAAAATCATCCTGAGGAGCGGCAAGAAGCCAAAAGCCTGAGAAACGGTAACAAAGTCGTAAGAAAAAGGAGAACAACATATATGGAGAATTATAGTAAATCGGAGATTCTGCAAATGGTGGAAGAAGAGGACGTCGAATTCATCCGCCTGCAGTTTACAGATATGTTTGGTGTATTAAAGAATGTGGCGATCCCGAGCAGCAGACTGATCAAAGCCATGGAGAACCGCTGTACCATTGATACCGCATCTCTGGATGGATTTACCGGGGAAGAAGAAAATGACCTGTATCTGAAACCGGATCTGAGTACTTTTTCGATTCTGCCGTGGAGACCCCAGCAGGGAAAAGTAGCACGTTTCCTCTGTGATGTGTGCAGAGAGGACGGAACAGAGATCGAGGACAGTCCGAGATCGATCCTGAAAAAAGTAGTAAAAAAAGCACAGGAAAAAGGATACACGCTGCGGGTGAATCCGGAATGTGAATTTTTCCTGTTCCACACCGATGATAACGGAATGCCGACAACGCTGACGCATGAAAAAGCCGGTTATCTTGATACCTCACCGATCGATCTTGGAGAAAATACGAGAAGAGATATCATTCTTACATTAGAAGAGATGGGATATGAGATCGATTCCTCCCATCATGAGATTTCCCCGGCACAGCATGAGATTGACTTTACTTATGAAAATGCAACGGAGACCGCAGACAAGATTATGACATTCAAGATGGCAGTCCGCACGATCGCAAAACGCTATGGTCTGCATGCAACCTTTATGCCGAAGCCGCGGGCGGAAGTCAACGGTTCCGGGATGCACCTGAATATGCGTCTGATGAAAGATGGAAAAAATGTATTTAAAGGAGAGGACGGAACATTAAGTGCGGAGGGCGAAGCATTTCTTGCCGGCATCCTGCATCACATCCAGGGCATGACCGCAGTGATGAATCCTCTGGTCAATTCCTACAAACGACTGGTTCCGGGATTTGAAGCACCATCGGAGGTCACCTGGTCGAGAACACAGAGAAATGCACTGGTACATGTGAGAAAAGAGCGCGGCGGAGAAGTCAATCTGGAACTTCGTAGTCCGGATTCCGCATCCAATCCGTATCTGGTATTTGCCCTGTGTCTGGCAGCCGGTATGGAAGGAATTGAAAATGGCATGAAAACTCCGGAAGAACTGACCAAAGACATCCGGAAGCTGAATGAAGAAGAAAAAAATCTTCTCGGCATTCAGATGCTGCCGGAAAATCTCGGCGAAGCGATCCAGGCGATGGGACAGGATCCGCTGGTTTTCGAGGTTCTCGGAGAAACATATCGGAAAGGGTATATGAAAGCCAAACGGAAAGAATGGAAAGATTATCTGGCACAGGTTTCCGAATGGGAACTGAACCGATATCTGTATCGCGTATAGATAAGGGAGGCAGCTGATGAGTGTGGTGGTAATCGTCTTACCAAAACTGGAAGACGCAAAGAAAATCCGTAAGATCCTGATGGGACATGGATTTCCTCAGGTATTTGCTTACGCTACCGCTTCCGCTGCTCTTTCGGAGATCAGGGAACATGAGTCGGGAATGGTGATCAGCGGGTATCATCTGAAAGATATGTATTATACGGAACTCGCGGACAGCCTTCCCCCTCACTTCGAACTGGTACTTCTGGGATCTGCCAGTACCGTCAGTGCGGCAGACACCGGAATCTTATCTCTTACCACACCGTTAAAGGTCTACGATCTGGTCAATACCGCAGAGATGGTACTGCACCAGATGGAACGGATGGCAAAGAAAGCCAGAAAACCGAAACGGCGCAGTGAACGGGAAGAAAATTATATAAAAAATGCGAAAGTACTTTTAATGGAACGTAATCATCTGAGTGAAGAGGAGGCTCATCGCTATATTCAAAAAAGCAGCATGGATAATGGAACCAACATGGTAGAGACAGCACAGATGATCCTGACCTTACTGTTTGAAGAAGGCTGACGGAAATTGCATGAAAAGGAGAATGTGATATGGAATTCATTACAGGATTAAAACAACAGGAAGAAGCAGAATTAGAAGATCTGCTGAAAGCAGAGGAAGGAACAACGATTATTCTGGAAGGGGCAGTGCACAGCATCCGTGATATGGGTGAAATCGCATTTGTGATTTTGAGAAAAAGGGAAGGACTGATCCAGACCGTATGGGAAGAAGGAAAGACAGATCTGGAACTTTCTGAGATCAGAGAGGGAGATTACATCCATGTGACCGGTCAGATCAAAGACGAAGAGCGTGCTCCCCATGGGAAAGAAGTACGGCTGTCCACCATCCGTCACCTGTCTCACGTATCCTGTCCATTGCCACTTCCCATTGACAAATGGAAATTAAACACTTCTCTGGAAGCAAAATTAGACCGTCGCTCCCTTTCTTTGAGAAATATCAGAGAACGGGCAAGATTCCGTATTCAGGAAGGAATCGTTCGAGGCTTCCGTGATTTCCTCTATGAGCAGGGATTTACCGAGATCCACACACCAAAGATCGGTGCGAAGAGTGCCGAGGGTGGCGCGAATATGTTCCGGCTTTCTTATTTTCATCGACCGGCTGTTCTGCAGCAGAGCCCGCAGTTATATAAACAGATGATGGTCGGTGTCTTCGACCGTGTCTTTGAAACCGGTCCGGTGTTTCGTGCAGAAAAACATAACACCAGAAGACATCTGAACGAATACACCAGTCTGGACTTTGAGATGGGATATATCCACAGTTTCCTTGATATCTGTGCGATGGAAACCGGCTTCCTGCAGTATACGATGAACCTGCTGGAAAAAGAGTACAGCAAAGAGTTGAAACTTCTGAACATCACACTGCCGGATGTGGAAAAGATCCCTTATGTCCGCTTTGATGAAGCGAAACGTCTGGTTTCCGAAAAATACAACAGAAAGATCAGAAACCCCTTCGACCTGGAACCGGAAGAAGAGGAACTGATTGGAAAATATTTTAAAGAAGAATACAATGCGGATTTTGTATTTGTCACACACTATCCGAGTAAAAAACGTCCGTTCTATGCGATGGATGATCCGGAAGATACCCGTTATACCTTAAGTTTTGACCTTCTGTATCATGGCCTTGAGATCACCACCGGCGGACAGCGTATCCACGATCTGAACATGCTGGAAGAAAAGATCGAGGCAAAAGGCATGACAGAGGAAGGACTGGAACAGTATCTGGATGCGTTTCGCTTCGGTATGCCGCCGCACGGTGGACTGGGTATCGGTCTGGAACGACTGACGATGCAGTTACTGGGAGAAGATAATGTAAGAGAAGCCTGCTTGTTCCCGAGAGATATGAGCAGACTGGAGCCGTAGGACGGCAGAAAGGAGTCAGGGAATGAGCGAGAGAAAAATAGATGAAGCAACCATGGATAACGTAGAGATTCTGGCAAAACTGGCACTGACGCCACAAGAGAGACAAAAAGCCATGGATGAGATGGAAAAAATACTGACCTATGTGGAAAAGTTAAATGAACTGGATACGGATCAGGCAGAACCACTGGTACACATCTTACCGAATGTCAATGTATTCCGGGAAGATGAAGTGACCAACGGGGATGGAAGAAAGGATTCACTGGCCAACGCACCAAAGGCCAAGGAAGACCAGTACATCGTACCAAAGACCGTATAGCAGGAGGAAAAAGCAATGGAAGAAATCTTACAGATGTCTGCGCTGGAACTGTCAAAACAGATCCGGCACGGCTCCGTCAGTGTAAAAGAAGCAGTGGAAGCCTGCAAAAAACAGATACAAAAGTCAGAGTCCCAGGTACATGCCTATGTTTCCATGGATGAAAAGATTCTGGCTCATCGGATCAAAGAAGTAGAAGAAGGAATCAAAAGCGGCAGATACACCGGTCCGCTGGCAGGTGTACCGGTTGCCGTGAAAGATAATATCTGTACCAGAGGACAGAAAACCACCTGTTCTTCAAAAATGCTTGAAAACTTTGTGCCGACCTATGATGCACAGGCAGTGAAGCAGTTAGAAGATGCCGGAATGGTTATCCTCGGAAAAACCAATATGGATGAATTCGCCATGGGAAGTACGACAGAGACTTCCGCATTCGGCGTTACCAGAAATCCCTGGAATCCGGAGCATGTACCGGGTGGCTCTTCCGGCGGTTCCTGCGCAGCTGTGGCAGCGGGAGAAGCGGTGATGGCACTCGGTTCCGATACCGGTGGTTCCATCCGTCAGCCGGCAGCTTACTGTGGCGTGACCGGATTGAAACCGAGCTACGGAAGAGTATCCCGTTATGGACTGATCGCTTACGCATCCTCTCTGGATCAGATCGGACCGATTGGTAAAAATGTAAAAGACTGTGCAGCCCTTTTTGAGATCATCGCAGGACATGACAGCAAAGACAGCACCAGCGCCGATGTACCGGTGGAATCTTATGATAGCCTGGTATCCGGCGGATTAAGCGGTATGCGTATCGGTATTCCGAAAGAATATCTGGCAGAAGGTTGCGACGAAGAGGTGAAAAAGGCACTGGCAGATGCCGTTCATACCTTGAGTAAAAACGGTGCTGTAGTAGAATTCTTCTCCCTCGGAATGGTGGATTATGTAATTCCGGCATATTATATCATTGCCTGCGCGGAAGCAAGCTCCAACCTGGAGCGTTTCGACGGTGTAAAATACGGCTACCGTACCCCGGATGCGACAGAACTGCATGAAATGTACAAAAAGAGCCGTGCAGAAGGCTTCGGTGAGGAAGTAAAACGAAGAATCCTTCTGGGATCTTTCGTACTGAGCGCCGGTTACTACGACGCCTATTATATGAAAGCACTGCGCGCAAAGGGTCTGATCAAGAAGGAATTCGACAAAGCATTCCAGAAATATGATTGTATCCTGGCTCCGGCTTCTCCGACCACTGCCCCGAAGATCGGCACCAGTTTAAGTGATCCGCTGCAGATGTACCTGAGCGATATCTACACTGTGGCCGTGAACCTGGCTGGTCTTCCGGCCGTCAGCCTTCCGTGCGGTATGGACAGCAAGGGACTGCCGATCGGTATGCAGCTGATCGGTGACTGCTTCCAGGAAAAGAAGATACTCCGGGCAGCAGCCGCTTACGAACAGCTGCGGGGAGAATTTTCCAAAGCCTGGGCAAAGGAGGAAAAATAAATGGCAAAACAGTATGAAACCGTGATCGGTCTGGAAGTTCACGTAGAACTTGCCACGGCAACGAAAATCTTTTGCGGATGCTCCACAAAGTTTGGTGCAGCACCAAATACCCATACCTGCCCGGTTTGTACCGGTATGCCAGGATCCCTCCCGGTATTGAACAAAAAAGTAGTGGAATATGCACTGGCACTTGGCATGGCAGCAAACTGTGAGATCAACCGGTACTGCCGGTTCGACCGGAAGAACTATTTCTACCCGGACAACCCGCAAAACTACCAGATTTCCCAGTTATACCTGCCGATCTGCCACGACGGACATCTCGAGATCACGACAGAAAACGGCAAGAAAACCATCCGGATCCACGAGATGCATATGGAAGAGGATGCCGGAAAGCTGATCCATGATGAATGGGAAGACTGCTCTCTGGTAGACTATAACCGAAGCGGTGTCCCGCTGATCGAGATCGTATCCGAGCCGGATATGCGTACCGCAGAAGAAGTTATCGCCTATCTGGAAAAACTGCGTATGATCTGTCAGTATCTTGGTATTTCCGACTGTAAACTGCAGGAAGGTTCCATGCGTGCCGACGTCAACCTCTCCGTAAGAGAAGTCGGAAGTGACCATATGGGAACCCGTACCGAGATGAAGAACCTGAACTCTTTCAAAGCGATCACACACGCGATCGAGGGCGAGAGAGAACGTCAGATCGAACTGCTGGAAGAAGGAAAAGAAGTCATTCAGGAGACCCGACGCTGGGACGACAACAAAGAATCCTCCCATGCCATGCGTTCCAAGGAAGATGCCAAAGATTACCGTTATTTCCCGGATCCGGATCTGCAGCCGATGCAGATCCCGACCGAATGGATGGAACAGATCCGAAGCCGTCAGCCGGAATTTCAGGAAGAACGCGCAGCCCGATACGAAGAACAGTATGGTCTTCCGGCATATGATGCCTCTATTCTGACGCAGACCAAACATATGGCAGATATGTTTGAACAGACCGCCGATCTGTGCGGAAATCCGAAAAAAACAGCCAACTGGCTGATGGGAGAGGGACTGCGCCTGCTGAAAGAAAAAGGAATGGAAGCCGAAGATATGGACTTTACCCCGAAACACCTGGCAGACCTGATCCGGGCGGTCGAAGGAGGAAAGATTAACCAGGCCAACGCCAAGAAAGTATTTGCGAAAATTCTCGAAGACGATGTGGAACCACTGGCATACATGGAAAAAGAAGGACTTCTGATGGTATCTGACAGCGGCGCCATCGAAGGAGCCGTTGACCAGGTACTTGCGGAGAATCCGAAGACCGTGGAAGAATTCCACAGTGGAAAAGAAAAAGTCCTTGGTTTCCTGGTTGGTCAGGTCATGAAAAAGATGCGTGGAAAAGCAGATCCGGGAATGGTCAACGAACTGCTTCGGAAGAAACTTTAAATCCATAGATCAGGAATCGTGTTTGAAAAAATATTTATTTGATTTGTAATATATTTGCGGAAAAATTTTTCAAACACGCTCTAATATAGAACCATAAAGAAAAATGCGTAAGGAAAGGAAACCAATATCATGCCAAAATTAAATGAAAACTATCTGCAGTTGAAAGACAGCTATCTCTTCTCAGAGATCGCACACCGTACAGCAGCCTACACCGAGAAACATCCGGACAAACCGGTAATCCGTCTGGGTATCGGTGATGTTACCCGTCCATTGTGCGAATGCGCCATCAAAGCTCTTCATGAAAGTGTTGATGAGATGGGACAGGCAGCGACTTTCAAAGGTTACGGCCCGGAACAGGGATATGCCAAGACCAGAGATGCCATCGCCGCTTATTATAAAAGAAATGGTGTAGATGTGGATGCAGATGCGATCTTTATCTCTGACGGAGCCAAAAGCGATACCGGAAACATCACTGAGCTTTTCGGTCACGACAATGTGATCCTGATCCCGGATCCGGTCTACCCGGTATATGTGGATTCCAATACCATGTGCGGAAATAAAGTGACGTATATCAGCGGTAATGCAGATAACGATTTCCTTCCGATGCCGGACCACAGCCAGCATGTAGATGTCATCTACATCTGCTCCCCGAACAACCCTACCGGAGCATGCTATAACTATGAACAACTGAAAGAATGGGTAGACTACGCACTGGAAAACGAAGCCGTGATCCTGTACGATTCCGCATATGAAGCCTTCATCTCCGATCCGGAACTGCCAAGAAGCATCTATGCTATTGAAGGGGCCAGAAAATGCGCTATCGAGTTCTGCTCCCTGTCCAAAACCGCCGGTTTCACCGGAACCCGCTGCGGCTACACCGTAGTTCCGAAAGAACTGGTATTTACCTCCTCCGACGGAAGAGAAATGTCCCTGAACACAATGTGGAATCGCCGTCAGAGCACCAAATACAACGGAACCTCCTACATCGTACAGAACGCGGCAGCAGCTATATTCTCAGAAGAAGGAATCAAAGAATGCCAGGAAAACCTGAACTACTACAAAAAGAATGCCAAAGTCATCGCAGACACTCTGACAGAACTTCAGATCCCGTTCTACGGTGGTATCCACTCCCCATACATCTGGTTCGAGTGCCCGAACGGCATGGACTCCTGGACCTGCTTCGACTACTTACTTGAAAACATCCAGGTTGTAGGAACCCCGGGTGCCGGATTTGGCGAAAACGGCAAAAACTACTTCCGCCTGACATCCTTCGGAACCTACGAATCCACTGTAGAAGCCATGAACCGCTTTAAAAAACTCTTCGCGAAATAAACCAACCTAAAGAGCAGAGGGGTGGAAGAGGAAAAGCAGAAACAGGCTCCTGTAATAAAAACTATCAGAAATTTTGTTTCTGAGGGAAATTGTAGAAGGATGGGATCGTTTGTTATGTATCAATCAATTAGTAGTTGTAAAAAAAGAAAATAAAAACATAGAAAATATAAAAATAATCTAAGCCTTATCACCTGAGATTAAAAAAAGTACAGCATTCTACACTTACAATCACCTTGAAGGAACATACAACCGTAGCATCCAGTCTCAGCCCAAACCCAGCAGAGGAAGACGGAACGGGTAGGGGAAAGCGAAGGGACACTTTGTGGGCGCTTAGAGCAAGCTTTGAGATCCAGCATTTACGCAGACTTTCGCGAGGGTCAGCCGACCCTCGTGAACATAGTCGGAGTTAATGCTTAGCTCAAAGTTGCTCTGCCCACGTCCCTCGCTTCCCCTGCCCGTTCCGTCTTCCTCTGCGTCCGCCTTGCCCGTTCCGTCTTGTATACAACTTTGCTCTTCATCCGTTTGCACAATACCCATTTACACCATTACGTTACCATGCTATAATTAACCGAAAAACATAAAAATTAAAACCAACATGAAGGGGGAAACAAACATGTCAGGAACAATCTGGGCCTTAGTCCCGCCCATCGTGGCGATCGCCCTGGCCTTATGGACCAAAGAAGTCTATTTATCACTACTCATCGGAATTCTGTCGGGAGCGCTGCTCTTTACAAAATTCCACATCCTTGCCGCCACCCAGACCATGATAGAAGTCATGAACTGGAAAATCGGTGACAACGTGAACATTCTGCTCTTCCTGGTATTCCTTGGAATCATCGTAGCCCTGATCACAAAATCAGGCGCTTCTCAATCCTATGGAGACTGGGCATCCAGAAAAATCAAATCCCAGAGAGGTGCACTGTTCTCAACCATGCTCCTCGGCGTAGTCATCTTTGTGGACGACTACTTCAACTGCCTGACCGTGGGAACTGTTATGCGCCCGGTCACAGACAAATACAAAGTAAGCCGCGCAAAACTGGCTTACATCATCGACGCCACAGCAGCACCGGTCTGTATCATCGCACCGATCTCAAGCTGGGCGGCAGCAGTAGGATCCTCCCTGCCGGATGACTGCGCAATCGACGGATTTTCCTTATTTTTAAGAACCATTCCGTTCAATCTGTATGCGATCCTGACCATCATTTTCATGATCATCCTGATCGGTAAGAATTTTGATTACGGTGCGATGGCAAAATACCATGCAGATCTGATAGGAAAAAAAGAAGAAACCGCGGACGGAGACGAAGAAATCAAAATTATTGGCAACGGAAAAGTCATCGACCTGATTCTGCCGATCATCGTACTGATCGTTCTTTGTATCAGCGCGATGCTGTATACCGGCGGTATCCTTGACGGAGCAGGAGTAGCCACAGCATTTGCAGACTGTGATTCCTCACTGAGTCTGGTACTGGGTTCCTTCTTTACCCTGGTATTTATCTTCTTCTTTTATCTGCTCCGTAAGATCATTACCTTCAGCCAGTTCTGCGAAAGCTTTGTACAGGGATTCAAAGCCATGACACCGGCAATCATGATCCTGTCACTGGCATGGACGCTGTCCGGTATCTGCTCCGCGGATTACCTGGCACTTGGAAACTTCGTAGGAAATGTGGTAAGCGGAAACGCTGTCATCGGTGTACTGCTTCCGGCACTGTTCTTCGCAGTAGCGATCGGACTTTCCTTCTCTACAGGAACATCCTGGGGAACTTTCGGTATCATGATCCCGATCGTAACAGCCGTGATCAATACCAACAACGTGTCCTTACTGGCACTGAACGTGGCAGCCGTACTGGCTGGTGCTGTATGCGGAGACCATATTTCTCCGATCTCAGATACCACCATCCTGGCATCCGCAGGTGCACAGTGTAACCATATTAATCATGTGTCCACACAGATTCCGTATGCTATGACGGTAGCAGGCTGCTGCCTGGCCGGATATCTGGTCGGCGGATTCACTGGAAACGGCTGGCTGGCTCTGATCGTAGGACTGGTGCTGGAACTGATCGTACTGGCAATGCTGATCAAAAAATGTGGAAAAGTAAATCTGGAGTAAACGACATATGAATAACAACCAGAATCAAAATCGATCCACTGGACCGATTATTGATATACAAGGCAACGAGACAACCGGGCGCATGATGCGTCCGGTTGCTTATATAAAAAGTGATTTTACAAGCAAATTCGGAATCCCCAGGCAGAGCGGTCTGACAGACCTTGAAGCCGAGATCCATTTTTATCCGGAATATCAGAACCCGGAGGCTGTGAGAGGACTGGAAGAATACTCCCACCTCTGGCTGATCTGGGAATTTTCCCGGTCCATCCGAAAAGAATGGTCCCCAACCGTGCGTCCGCCAAAACTGGGAGGAAACACAAGAGTCGGCGTCTTTGCCACCCGATCCCCGTTTCGCCCCAATCCGATCGGACTTTCCAGTGTGCAACTGACAGACATTGCTCTGGATCCTCACGAAGGCCCGGTCATTCATATCCAGGGCGCTGATCTTCTGGACGGAACCCCGATCTACGACATCAAACCCTACATCCCCTATGCCGACAGCCACCCGGAAGCCCGGGGAAGCTTCGCAACTGCTCATCGCGACGACCACCTTCAGGTACAATTCCCGCCGGAACTCCTGAACAAAGTTCCGCAATCAAAACAAAAACCCCTGATCCAGATCCTGTCTCTGGATCCCCGCCCCGCCTATCAGCAGGATCCCGAAAGAATCTACGGATTCCCCTTCGCCGGTCTGGAAATCAAGTTCCGCGTAGAAGAAGAAACCCTGTATGTATGCGAGGTAAATGAAGGAGAAAAAAAATAATGGAAGAAATCATCAGAAACTATTTTGCCTGCTGGCTGAACAAAGACGCGAAACCCCTGACCGATATATTTGCAGACAACATCATCTACAGCGAATGTTACGGTCCGGAATATCGGGGAATCCGGCAGATCCAACAGTGGTTTTATGACTGGAACCAAAAAGGAACTGTAGAAAAATGGGACATCAAACAGATCTACATCTGTCAGAACACAGCAATCGTTGAGTGGTATTTCCAGTGCGACTACTGCGACACTCCGGGAGCCTTTGACGGTGTAACCATCGCACAGTTCGATGAAAACAAAAAAATATACAATCTCAAAGAATTCGAGTCCAAATGCGAACACAAATATCCATACGGAATAACCCAGAATAACTTTTAAAATAAGATTAAGATTTGTTCAGAAATGAATCAGAAAAGAGAGATAAACAATAGTTATCATTCGCAATCACACCTGAAAATCAGCCAAGCGTCAGAAGTGGAAGGGCGGACACGGCGGAACAGACAGCCTTTTGCTGGTGCTTTTAGCAAAGATGAGATCCAGTCCTTAGAAGAACTTGACAGTGAGCGGCTCTCCGCGAACTGGCATTATAGTTCTTCTTAGGACTTAGCTCGGATTTGCGTTACCAGCGGCTGTCTGTTCCGCCGTGTCCGCCTTTCCACTTCGTCCGTTTTGAACACTCCTCTTGCTTTCCGATAAGAAACCAGTATAATAAAAGAAGCAAAACAAAAAAGGAGATTCCTATGAAAAAACTACAACGCATCCTGGCTATCCTCGGCGTAGTCCTCTTGCTGGCTCTCTACGCCTCCACTATGATCTTTGCCCTCTCAGGAAGTGAAAACTCCCTTGGCTGGTTCAAAGCCTCTATTGCAGCAACGATCATCGTACCGGTATTATTGTATGCCTACATGATGATCTACCGTTATCTGAAAAACAGAAACAAATAAAGTGAAAAATAATACACAGAAAAGAGGAAAGAGAAACATGATAAAAAATATCGTTTTTGATGTCGGGCAGGTTCTGATGTCTTATACTCCGGAAAACTATCTGAAGAACCTTGGATTTTCAGAAAAAACAGTAGAGACTCTGCGTAAGGTGATCTTTGAAAGTACGCTGTGGGAAGCATCTGACCGCGGGATACTTTCAACAGAAGAAATCTGGAATGGCTTTCGAAAAAATGCACCGGGATTTGAAAAAGAAGTGCAGATGGTATATGACAATCTTGGTGATGTGGTGGAACTGATGCCATACGTCGAAGGCTGGATAAAAAACCTGAAAGAACAGGGATACCATCTTTATATCCTGTCTAACTATGCGGAGCATACGTATCAGCTGTCCAGCCACAAGATGAAATTTCTGCCCTACATGGACGGAACATTGTTTTCTTATGTTTATAAAATGGCAAAACCGGATCGAGAGATTTATGAAAAACTCTGCACGATGTATCAACTCAATCCTAGGGAAACCGTATTCTTTGATGACCGGGAAGACAACATCGCAGGAGCCGGAGCCTGTGGGATCCACGGCATTCTGTTTCAGAACCATGAACAGGCAAAAAAAGACCTGGAAACGTTGCTGAAAAGAGAAAATGGAAAGTAAAATGAAATAACATAACATGTATTTTATAAAGATACTCCTTCAGCTTACATAACAAAAATTTTAGAAAAAATTCAGATGCCGATCCTTGTAATACTCAGGAAAGTAGTATACAGTAAACATGTTGACAAAACGACATCTGGAATAAAGATGTTGAATACCGGAAAAATTAAAAAAGCGGGCAGATGGAAAGGCGGGAAACAATATCATGTTAGATTATAAAATCATGTATGTCAGTCACACGGGAAACACCCAGCGGCTGGCAGTTTGTATTTATCAGAGTTTACAACAGCTTGGTAACGGAGATATCGAGGAAATCAACTGCAATACGGAACCTGGGAAAAGCCCTCTTTTGTATGTGGGATTTTGTGTGGAAAAAGGAGACTGCCCCATCGAAGTGCAGGAACTTCTGAAAAAAGTACATAACAGTCAGATCGCACTGTTTGGAACCTGCGGATTCGGGCAGAGTCAGGAATACTATGACAGAATTGTGGAAAATGTAAAACAGTGGATTCCGAAAGACAACAGCTGTCTGGGGGCTTTTCTCTGCATGGGAAAGATGCCGATGCAGGTACGAAAACGTTATGAAGTCATGGAAGAGAATCCGGAGCAGAGAGAAAAAGCACAGATGCTGATCCGAAACTTTGATAAAGCGTTGCTGCACCCGGACGATGCAGATATACAGAATGCAGTTGCATTTGCCAGGGAAGCATGGGAAAAAGCAGAAAGCTGCACAGATATGTGAGAAAGAGCTGAGAATGTGGTGACAGTAAAAAAAGAACGGGGAGAAAACAATGAATAACTGGAGAGACAAACTATATCGATTTATGCAGGGCAGGTACGGAAGAATAGATGAACTGGGAAGATTTCTGATGTATCTGCTGTTCGGACTTCTGCTCGTATCCTTCTTTGTGAGAAGTTCAATCTTTTCCCTGCTGATTCTGCTCGTATTGATCTATGATTACTATCGTATTCTTTCCAAAGATATCTCTGCGAGATACCAGGAAAATCAGCATTATATCCAGGCACGTGAAAAAGTAAGAACAAAATGGAACAAACTGACCGGAAGTCACAGAGACAGCACCCATCGAATTTACAAATGTCCGACCTGCGGACAAAAAGTCCGGGTACCAAAAGGAAAAGGAAAAATATCGATTCACTGTCCAAATTGCAACTGTAATTTTATCAAACGCACCTGATTAATTTTATGAAGTGGATGAACAGATCATAAACAGACAAACAAAGAAAAGAGGTGAGGAAGGATGTTTGGCTACGTTACAACCAATATGGAAGAAATGAAGATCAAAGACTACCGGATCTATCATGGATTTTACTGCGGAGTCTGCCAGGATCTAAAAGAAGGTCACGGACAAACTTCCAGGGTTACTCTGACGTATGATGTGACCTTTCTCGGAATTTTGCTGACCGGCCTGTATGAGACGGAAACAAAGCGGGAAGAGCACTTCTGTGCCATGCATCCGTTCAAAAAGCATCTCTGTCTGAGAAACCAGTGGACTGCCTATGCGGCGGATATGAATGTACTGTTGAGTTATTATAATCTGTTAGACGACTGGGAGGACGAGAAAAAACCGGTTCCTCTTATACTTGCATCAGCATTAAAAAAAGACGTAAAACGTTTAAAGGAAAAATATCCGCGGCAGGCGAGAGCAATCGAAACCTATCTGCAAAAGCTGAAAGCATGTGAGCAGGAAGCGAGTACGGATCTTGACAGGGCAGCAGCAGATACGGGAGAGATGCTTGGTGAAATCTATGTCTGGAAAGAAGATGTCTGGGCAGATACAATGCGAAAGATCGGTTGTGCCATGGGAAGATTCATCTACCGGATGGATGCCTATGAGGATCTTGAAAAAGACAGAAAAAAAGGAAACTATAACCCATGGAAGCCGATCGCACAGGAAAAAGACTTTGGTGACCGGGCCAGACAGATTCTGATGATGGAAGCGGCTGAAGCTTCTCGCCAATTTGAAAAACTTCCGATCATAGAATATGTGGACATTTTGCGAAATATATTGTATTCTGGTATCTGGACAAAATATGACAGAATAAAGTCCCGGGAAAAAGAGACGAGGAGAAAATAAGGAATGTTGGATCCATACAGCGTCCTTGGTGTATCGCGAGATGCAAGCATGGACGAAATCAAAAAAGCATACCGGAAGCTAAGCAGAAAATATCATCCGGATGCGAATATCAATAATCCCAATAAAGAGCAGGCGGAAGAGATGTTCAAACAGGTACAGCAGGCTTATGATCAGATCGTGAGGGAACGGGAACAGGGAACTTCTCAAAACTCCTGGTACGGTGGTTATCAGTCCGGAGGGTATCAGACACAGGATGATCAGCGTTCCATGGAGATGCGTGCGGCGGTGAACTACATCAATGCCGGTCATTACCGGGAGGCTTTAAATGTCCTGGAAAGGATGCAGGAAAAAAATGGAGAATGGTATTATTATCATGCCATTGCAAGTGCCGGAGCGGGAAATACAGCAAGTGCTATGGAGGATGCCAGAACAGCGATGGAGATGGAACCGGGCAACCTGATGTATCAGAGACTTTATCAGCAGCTGCAGTCTCAGGGACAGTGGTATCAGAATATGAGTACCGGATACGGCTATCAGAAACCGGGAGAAGGTATGGGAAACTGGTGCTGCCAGTGCCTGTGCATGAATATGCTCTGTCCGGGCTGTTGTTGTATGCCCTGTTAGTATTTTGGTAACTATTCAGTAGCCACTGTCCCGCGAGGTGTTTTGACATGAATATGTCAAAATCCCGAGACATACAAGCCAAAATGTCATCACCGAAGGTTTAAATGCATTTTGGCTCGTAACTGTGAAGGTACTGAACAGTTACGTATTTTGTAAAAATCTATATGAGGGAGAAAGATGAATGAAGGAACGAGAAAAATTAAAGTCGCGTATGGGATTTATCCTGATATCTGCCGGATGTGCCATCGGAATCGGTAATGTCTGGAAATTTCCTTATATTGCAGGAAAAGGCGGCGGCGGTGCGTTTGTACTGTGTTACCTGATCTTTCTGGTGATTCTGGGACTGCCGGTTATGACTATGGAGTTTGCCGTTGGCAGAGCCAGCCAGAAAAGTCCGGTAAAAGCTTATCAGGCATTGGAAAAACCGGGGCAGAAATGGCATATTCACGGCTACATCACCGTGATTGGCTGTTATCTGCTGATGATGTTTTATACAACTGTATCAGGATGGATGCTGCACTATTTTTATCTGACAGCAACCGGTAAGTTTGCAGGACTTGATGCAGATCAGGTCGGCGGAGTATTTAATGAGATGTTGTCGCAGCCGCTTGTTATGGCGTTCTGGATGATCGTTGTAGTGGCCATTGGTATCTTTGTATGTTCCAGAGGGCTGCAGAATGGTCTGGAGAAAATCACAAAAGTAATGATGATTGCACTGCTTGCCATCATGGTAGTGCTGGCGATCAACAGTATCATGATGGACGGAGCGGCAGAAGGTCTGAAGTTTTATCTGATTCCGGACTTTGGAAGAATGAAAGAACTGGGCATCGGCTATACCATTGTAACGGCGATGAATCAGGCATTCTTTACCCTGAGCCTTGGTATCGGAGCTATGGCGATCTTCGGAAGCTATATCGGAAAGGAAAGATCACTGCTTGGGGAATCTGCAAATATTGCGATTCTGGATACATTTGTGGCAATCGTATCCGGTCTGATCATTTTTCCGGCATGCTTTACCTTCGGAGTAAGTCCGACATCCGGACCGAGCCTGATCTTTATTACCCTGCCGAATATCTTCAACCATATTCCGATGGGAAGACTGTGGGGAAGTTTGTTCTTTATTTTTATGACCTTTGCGGCATTCTCTACAGTACTGGCAGTTTTTGAAAATATTATATCCTGTGTGATGGAACTGACCGGATGGAGCAGAAAAAAGAGCAGTCTTGTGAATCTGTTTGGGATTATCCTCTTGTCATTGCCATGTGTTCTGGGATATAATGTATGGAGCTGGGATGGATTTTCCATCTTTGGCGGTGCAGTATTAGACCTGGAAGATTTTCTGGTAAGTAACATTTTACTGCCATTGGGATCTCTGGTATATCTGCTGTTTTGTACCAGCCGTTACGGATGGGGCTGGAAAAACTTCAAAGCAGAAGCCAACACAGGAAAAGGTTTCAAGATGCAGGAGTGGATGCGTGTGTATCTGTCTTACATCCTGCCGCTGATGATCTTATTTATCTTTGGTTATGGCATCTATGACAAATTCTTTGCTTAAAACAAACAGAGGTATTAGCGAATAGATGTGAAGGAAACCCCTTAGTAACGGAACAAAAGGAACGTTACTAAGGGGTTTTTCGTGTTACGAGGAAGGAAAAATATCTGGCGCAAAGACGGGGAGGTGATGCGGGATGCAGAGTGTGGAGATGATTCCATTCGGACTTCTGGCAGGATTTGTCGATGACAAAGAAGTGAGGATCACGGAGATTTCCACAGAAAGCTTTTGCTTTCGGGTAAGAGAACAGGTGGAAAGACCGCGGCATATACGGATCGGATTCTATGATTTATCTGAAAGCATGTACCGGGAAGTGGAGTTAGAAAGTTATCATTTCATGGAAAAAAGGCAGGAGCAGTGGTATGTAAGTTATACCGTCGAGGTGTTCCAGCAAGATTATGTACAGGCAGTACAGAAACTTTTCCGGAAATACACCGGATATATCCGGGCACGGCTTGAGGGAACGGACGGAGAGATGGCGCAGATCGTCTGCAACTATCCGGCGGATCAGGACGAGATCCATGCGGAGAGCATGGAAGAGCAGAAAGCCATCTGGTTTTCCGGTGCACGGATCCAGCCGGTGGTACAGGGCATGGAACTCGCTCTGGAACTTGACCGGAACACATGGTATGACCTGTATCAACGAAATCCAATAGAAAGATTTGCCGAGCAGTACTGGAAAGAAAATGGAATCGACGGCTGGGAAGAGTATAAAACAATCCCCGATCGCCTGTATATCGGCAATGCATTCTGCCATCTGTTATTTCCGAAAGAAGAGCAGCTGTTTGCCCTGATGGAAAAGGCAATTGTGGAAAATGTGGAAATCACCCTGGTATTCCCCTGTATGCGGGAGTTTCAGGTGGAAGAGCGGGGAAAACTCTTAAAAAAAGTGGACAACTGGTGTGAAAAACGGCAGACCAGGGTGGAAATTCTCGTCAATGACTGGGGAATGACAGCACTGGTGAAAGAGAGCGGGAAGCATCTGGAACCCTGTCTCGGAGTCCTTCTGAACAAGCAGAAAAAGGATCCGCGGATGCGCTATAAAAAAGGCAGTACCCGCGGACTGGGAGAAAGTAATCTGCAGGCGGATTTTTATCGGACGTTTTTAAAGGATACATACGGGATCACCCGCTATGAGTGGGAAAGCTGTGGGTATCCGCAGGTATTTCCACAGGGAAAGAACAGCCTGCATCTGCCATATTACCAGACCAATACTTCCCAGTACTGCCCGTTGTATGCGAGCTGTACTGAGGGCGAGCGGGGAAAACAGAGGTTGCCGGAGCACTGTCCGGGATACTGTGAACAGTATGCGTATCTTTACCCGGAACATCTGCATATGGCAGGAAGGTACAATTCTCTGTTCGGGCTGGATGCGGAACTTGTAAAAAATCCGGAAAAGCTGAAAGCATATCAACAGGCAGGCATCGACCGTCTGGTGATCGGACTGTAGGAGGGCGTGCGTATGAAAATTGTGGCAGGACTCGGATGTATCGACGATTATCCGGCATTTTGTGAGGCGGGAGCGGATGAATTTTTCTGTGGGTATGTGCCGTATGCGTGGACGAAACGGTACGGAACCACGCTGGCATTGAACCGCCGGGAAGTGCTCTGTTATCAGGTACAGTTGGGAGCGTACAGTGAACTGGAGATTCTGGCTGCCATGCGGGAAGACTATCAGCGCCCGGTGCATCTGACCTTTAATTCCCTGTATTACATCCCCGAACAGTATCCGATGATCGAGGAGATTATCCGAAGCTGTATGGATCTTGGCTTTCAGAGTTTTATTCTGGCGGATCCAGCACTGATGGTATATCTGCGGCAGCAGGGGGTGGACTGTCAGATCCATCTGAGTGGAGAGACGGGAGAAAATAACCGCAAAATGGTGGAAACTTTTCAGAATCTGGATCTGAAACGTATGATTTTTCACCGAAAGAATACGATAGAAGATATGGCATCCATGATCGCGGCAGAGAAGGAAGCAGGAGGAAAACGAAGCAGGACGGAATTTGAAGCGTTTGTGCTGAACGAACTGTGTCAGTTTTCCGGAAGTTTCTGCCATTCCCTGCACTGCGATGAACTGGGACATCTGTGTCGCACACCCTACTGGCTGCGACCGCAGAAAGCAGAAGATCCCGGATGGAAGAAACGGCTGGAAACATTCCGAGAAGAAGGGAAATCCGCGGTTTCTTCCGAACCGGAATATTTAGAAATGGAAGATGATCTGTGTGGCGCGAGTGGATGCGGTCTGTGTGCGCTGTACCGGTTACAGGAAGCCGGCATCACGCACCTGAAACTGGTGGGGCGTGGCAATCACAGTGAGGATATGAAAGCAGATATTCAGAATCTTCACAAATCTCTGACAATTCTGAAAACAGCAGGGAGTGAAGCAGAATATTGCAGACAGATGAAACAACAGATTTTCCCGAATGGATGCAGCAGCCAATGCTATTATAGATGATATGCACAAAAAGGATATGCGCAAATTATTACAAAGCGACAAATTACAGAAAAGTAAAAGAAAAAAGGACACATGTCCTATCCGAAAGTGTAAAATGTGCATATACTGAGCATACAGAAATGAGTGAGACGTAAGCAACTTGCAAAGAGAAAAACGATTTACCGGATGACCGGAAAAAGAAGGGAGAAAGAAACATGAAGAAAAGAGCAGCAGCATTCCTGCTGGCAGGTATCCTGTCGATGTCCATGCTGGCAGGCTGTGGCAGCGGAAATGACGGACAGGGGGATACAGCAAACGATGTGATGAAGGTTGCGATGATTACCGACTCCGGTGATATCACCGACCAGAGTTTTAACCAGATGACCTACGAAGCCTGTAAAGCATGGGGCGAAGAAAACGATATCGAATTTAACTATTACAAACCGCAGAGCGACTCTGATGAGGCGAGAACCGCCAGTGTGGATCAGGCAGTTGCCGACGGAGCGAATGTGATCGTGCTGTCCGGTTATGTATTTGCACCGACTGTCATTGACGAGTCCGACCTGTACCCGGACATCAAATTCCTGGCACTCGACGTAAGTGCCGGAGATATCTGTGAAAAAGGAATCGGTCAGGGATACGATTACAACCCGGATCACTATAATGTAAAAGATTATTATCATTCAGAAAATGTATTCTGCTGTACTTACCAGGAAGAACTTTCCGGTTACATGGCAGGTTACGCGGCAGTAAAACTTGGCTACCGTCATCTTGGATTCCTCGGCGGTATGGCAGTTCCGGCAGTAAACCGTTACGGTTACGGCTATGTACAGGGTGCTGATCAGGCAGCAAAAGAACTTGGCATCACCGATGAAGTACAGGTGGAATATGTATGTGGCGGTCAGTTCTACGGCGATGCGGACATCACCGCTTATATGGATACCTGGTTTGGTTCCAAAGGCGTGGAAATCGTATTTGCCTGTGGCGGTGGTATCTATACATCCGCAGCGGAAGCGGCAGTCAAGACCGGCGGCAAGATCATCGGTGTAGACCTTGACCAGTCCGCAACCATTGATGAGTATGAAGACGGTTTGACCGTGACATCTGCGATGAAAGGTCTGCAGGTAACCATTGACAACGTGCTGAGCGCGATCAAAGGCGGTACCTGGGATGCATATGCCGGAGAGATGGAAAACCTCGGTCTGGAATCCGCAAACCCGGAAGAAAACTATGTACAGCTTCCGGAAACAACCACCCAGTGGGATGACAACTTTACCGTAGATGATTACAGAGATCTGGTACAGAGAATGTACGATTGCGAACTGACCGTATCCGGTGACACCACCAGCTTCCCGGAGACGGAGATCCAGGCAACCGACTACGGCAGCATCAAATAAAAGGAAGATAGAAAAAGGAGAAAACTATGAGCGAATACGTCATTGAAATGCTGAACATAACCAAACGGTTCCCTGGCATCGTGGCAAATGATAATATCACGCTGCAGCTGAAAAAAGGTGAGATCCACGCACTCCTGGGAGAAAACGGTGCAGGAAAATCCACCCTGATGAGCGTACTGTTTGGCTTATATCAGCCGGAAGAAGGAGAAATCCACAAAAACGGAAAAAAAGTAGACATACAGGATCCGAACGATGCCAACACACTGGGCATCGGTATGGTACACCAGCATTTTAAACTGGTGGAATGTTTTACTGTCCTGGATAACATCATGCTGGGTGTGGAAACCACGACAAAAGGCGGTTTCTTGAAAAAAGACGAGGCGAGAAAGAAAGTCCTGGCACTTTCTGAAAAATATGGTCTGGAAGTAGACCCGGACGCAAAGATCGAAGATATCACCGTAGGTATGCAGCAGAGAACCGAGATATTAAAGATGCTTTACCGTGACAACGAAGTTCTGATCTTCGACGAGCCGACCGCTGTGCTGACACCGCAGGAGATCCAGGAACTGATGACCATCATGAAAAACCTGGCAGCAGAAGGAAAGAGTATTCTGTTTATCACCCATAAACTGGCAGAGATCATGGCAGTTGCCGACCGCTGCAGCGTCCTTCGAAAAGGAAAATACATCGGAACCGTAGATATCAAAGACACCACACCGGAAAAATTATCTGCGATGATGGTAGGTCGTGACGTAAACTTCGTGGTAAAGAAGAAACCAGCACAGCCGAAAGAAGTGGTGTTGAGCGTCAAAAATATGACCGTGGCATCCAAACGCCACAAAAATAGCGCAGTCAATCACGTATCCTTCGATGTGCGGAGAGGTGAGATCGTCTGCATCGCCGGCATCGACGGCAACGGGCAGACAGAGTTGGTGTACGGTCTGTCTGGACTGGAGCCTTTAAAAGAAGGAACCATCACGATGAACGGACAGGACATTACAAATATGTCCATCCGAAACCGTATCACCTCCGGTATGAGCCATATCCCGGAAGACCGTCACAAACACGGTCTGGTGCTGGATTACTCACTGGAAGACAATATCATTCTGGAACGGTATTTTGAGCCGGAATTTACGAATAAATTTGGATTCCTGAAAAGAAAAGCGATCCGTTCCTATGCAAACCGCCTGATCAAACAGTATGATATCCGTTCCGGTCAGGGTGCGATCACAACCGTTCGTTCCATGTCCGGTGGTAATCAGCAGAAAGCGATCATCGCAAGAGAGATCGACAAGAATCCGGAATTTCTGATCGCCGTACAGCCGACCCGTGGTCTGGATGTAGGAGCCATCGAATATATCCACAAACAGCTGGTAGCAGAAAGAGATGCCGGAAAAGGAGTACTGTTAGTCAGCCTGGAACTGGATGAGGTCATGAACGTATCTGACCGGATTCTGGTAATGTACGAAGGGGAAATCGTAGGAGAATTTGATCCGAAGAAAGTTTCCGTAGAAGAACTGGGACTGTATATGGCAGGCTCAAAGAGAAAGGGGACAAAAGAAAATGGATAAAAAACAGAAGCTGTTGAGAAATAATGCTTTTCAGACGGTGCTTGCCTCCCTGATCTGTATCGCAATCGGTCTTCTGATCGGTTATATCGTACTGCTGATCATCAATCCGGCGGGCGCAGGAAAAGCAATCGTGGCAATTATGAAGAACTTTTTCTACTATCCGAATGCAGCGGCGGCAACGAAGTATTTCGGTACGACACTGATCAAGGCATCTGCCCTGTTAATGTGTGCGCTGTCCGTATTATTTGCCTACAAAGCGGGCTTATTTAACATCGGTGCAGCCGGACAGTATGTCGTAGGTGCGGGCGGATGTCTGTACATGGCACTGAAATTTGAGATGCCGTGGTATGTATGCCTTCTGGCAGGTGTGATCGTGGCAGCTATCGTCGGAGGAATCTCCGGTGCACTGAAAGCGTACTTAAATGTAAACGAAGTTATCTCCTGTATCATGCTGAACTGGATCTCTCTGTACGGCGTGAACATGCTGCTGACAACGGTAAAAGATACTTCCACACCGTATACCAAACTGCTGTTTAACTTCAATCAGAAAGCCATGCTCCCGAAACTGGGTCTGGATCAGTTGTTTCATAACAAATACATGACCATCGGTGTACCGTTAGCCATCCTGATGGCAATCCTGGTATGGGTGATCCTGTCCAAAACAAAATTCGGTTATGAATTAAAGGCAACCGGAAGCAACAGACAGGCAGCAAAATACTGTGGTATGAAAGAAAAGAGAAATATCATCGTGACCATGATGATCGCAGGCGGTCTGGCAGGATTTGGCGCAGGCGTCTTCTACTTAAGCGGTATCGAGCAGTGGATGGTACAGCAGACCAGCGTACCGGCAATGGGATTTAACGGAATCGCAGCTGCGTTCCTTGGCGGCCTGCATCCGATCGGAACCCTGTTTGCTTCTTACTTTATCCAGCATATCACCAGCGGTGGAACCTATGTGGATACCACGTTATACTGTACACAGATTTCTGATCTGATCTCAGCCTTTATCATTTATCTGTGCGCGTTTGTATTTTTCTTCAAACGCTGGCTGAACCGTTATCTGGATAAGAAAGAAGAGAAAGGAGGTACCCGCTGATGTTGTTACTGATTCAATATACATTAATTTTCGCCTCTGTACTGGCGCTGGTAGCCCTTGGCGGCTGCTTTTCGGAACACAGTGGTGTCATCAACATCGGGCTGGAAGGAATCATGGTTATGGGAGCACTCGGCGGAGCCCTGGCGATGAAATTCGTTCCGGCAGGCGTACCGGCGATCGTGATGTTTTTACTAGTCGTTCTGGCAAGCCTTCTGATGGGTGTACTGTTTTCCCTGCTTCTTGGTGTGGCAGCTATTAACTTCAATGCCGACCAGACACTGGTAGGTACTGCACTGAACCTGATGGGAACAGCGGCAGCCGTTGTCATCGTAAGAGCCATCAACGTGGCAGAGAACCCGGACAACGTATCCTCCACGATCGTATACCGGAAAGCAAAACAGGTATTTCTGGTAAATATCGGAGATTTTGAATTTAACTGGTTTATGCTGATCGTCGTACTCGTTCTGATCGCAGCACATATTGTACTGTACAAAACAAGATTCGGACTGCGCCTCTGTGCATGTGGCGAACATCCGCAGGCAGCAGATTCCGTAGGTATCTCCGTATACAAAATGCGCTACGCCGGTGTCCTGATCTCCGGAGCACTCGGCGGACTTGGCGGTCTGGTCTATATCACCGCCGGTGTCAGCGAATGGAAATTTGAGAATGGTGTGGCAGGTTTTGGTTTCCTTGCACTTGCCGTTATGATTTTCGGTCAGTGGAAACCGGTCAATATCGGACTGGCAGCCCTGTTATTCGGATTCTTCCGTGCACTGTCCAACGTGTATACAGGATTTGCCCCGTTAGTGGCACTGAAACTGCCAAGCAGTTTATATAACATGCTTCCGTATATTATTTCTCTGGTTGTTCTGGCATTTATCTCTAGAAAATCCAGAGCACCGAAAGCGGAAGGTATCCCGTACGATAAGGGACAGAGATAAAAATAAAAAATACATCAACTGTCCGGCAAACATTGGGATAACGCCGGACAGCTGCAAAAAGAAACAGAGAGAGGGTATAAACATGAAAAATTATTCAGAAGATGCAAGCAGACAGTATCATATTCAGGTAGCAAAAGGAGAAGTGGGACGCTATGTGATCCTGCCGGGTGACCCGAAACGCTGTGCAAAGATTGCAAAATATTTTGATGATCCGGTTCTTGTAGCGGACAACAGAGAATATGTAACGTATACAGGAACTCTTGATGGGGTAAAAGTAAGTGTGACCTCCACCGGTATCGGCGGACCGTCCGCATCCATCGCAATGGAAGAACTGTATCGCTGCGGTGCAGACACCTTTATCCGTATCGGTACGTGTGGCGGTATGCAGACAGAAGTAAAGAGCGGTGATGTGATCGTTGCCACCGGAGCGATCCGTATGGAAGGAACTAGCAAAGAGTACGCACCGATCGAGTTCCCGGCAGTGGCAGATCTGTCCGTGACCAATGCACTGGTGGAAGCTGCAAAAGCAGAAGGCTGCCAGTATCATACCGGTGTGGTACAGTGCAAAGACGCTTTTTACGGTCAGCATGAGCCGGAGACAAAACCGGTCAGCTACGAACTGATGAACAAATGGGAGGCATGGAAACGCATGGGCTGCCTCGCTTCCGAGATGGAATCCGCAGCACTCTTTATCGTGGCAAGCCACCTGAGAGTCCGCGCTGGCTCCTGTTTCCTGGTCGTAGCCAATCAGGAAAGAGAAAAACTGGGACTGGAAAACCCGGTGGTACACGATACCGAAAAAGCGATCCAGGTAGCCGTACAGGCAATCCGTAACATGATCAAAGCAGACCAGAACAAATAATTTCATTCTGGATTCAGAGAGGAAGAATAAGTTATGCAGACAAATGAGATCTTAAAACATGTAGACCATACCCTGTTATTACAGGGAGCCACCTGGGAAGAAATCCGTCAGATCTGTGATGACGGTGCAAAATACCAGACCGCATCCGTGTGTATTCCGCCAAGCTATATAAAACAGGCGAGTGAGTATGTACAGGGAAAAGTAGCCATCTGTACCGTTATCGGATTTCCGAACGGCTATATGACCACAGCTACCAAAGCATTTGAAACAAAAGATGCGCTGGAAAACGGTGCCGATGAGATCGATATGGTCATCAACATCGGATGGCTGAAAGACAAAAAATACGATGCGATCGAAAACGAGATCCGCACCTTAAAAGAAGTATGCGGGGAGAAAGTCCTGAAAGTAATCATCGAAACCTGTCTGCTGACAGACGAAGAGAAGATCAAAATGTGTGAGATCGTAACGCGCGCAGGTGCCGATTATATCAAGACTTCCACCGGATTCTCCACCGGCGGTGCGACTTTTGCCGATATTGAACTGTTTGCGAAACATGTGGGCGAGGGCGTGAAGATCAAGGCAGCAGGCGGCATCTCCAGCATGGACGATGCGGAAAAATTCCTGGAACTCGGCGCGGACCGTCTCGGAACGAGCCGTATCATCAAACTGATCAAAAAGGAAGAAGCAACAGGATATTAAGATTTTAGACGGAAAAGAGGAAACAAGATGGAAAAAAAGCAGATAGAAGAAATGATTGATCTTGCGATCGAACAGCTGCAATACTCCTATGTACCGTATTCTCATTTTCACGTGGGAGCAGCACTGCTGGCAAAAGACGGTCTGTATTACACCGGCTGCAACATTGAAAATGCAGCGTATACACCGACCAACTGTGCGGAGCGTACCGCATTTTTCAAGGCGATAAGCGAAGGCGTACGGGAGTTTGATGCGATCTGTATCGTCGGCGGAAAAGACGGCGTGCTGACCGAATACGCAGCACCGTGTGGCGTGTGCAGACAGGTCATGATGGAATTCTGCGATCCGAAAACCTTCAAAGTGATCCTTGCAGTGAGCAAAGAACAATACGATGTGTATACGCTGGAAGAACTTCTTCCACAGGGATTCGGACCGGCAAATCTTGCATAAACGGGATATAATGAAAAAAATGGCAGGAACAGGAGGGACTTAAGATGGAAGCATATAAAAGAATATTTGTAATCGTACTGGACTCTCTGGGTATCGGTGCGATGCCGGATGCGGAACGGTTTGGCGATAAGGGCGTGGATACCTTCGGACATATCCTGGATACCATGGGAACACTGGATATCCCGAACCTGAAAAAACTCGGAATGTTGAACCTTCACAAAGGCGGCAAGATGGAAGGCGTGGAGAACCCGATCGGACGTTACCTTCGCATCGGCGAAACCAGCAACGGCAAAGATACGATGACCGGACACTGGGAAATGATGGGAATCAACACGACAAAACCGTTCAAAACCTTCACGGAAACCGGATTTCCACAGGAACTGATCGGCGAACTGGAAAAGCGCTGTGGTAAGCGTGTCATCGGAAACAAGAGTGCGAGTGGCACGGAGATCATCGAAGAACTGGGAGAAGAAGAGATCAACACCGGAGCGATGATCGTGTATACATCCGCGGATTCCGTGTTACAGATCTGTGGAAATGAAGAGACGTTTGATCTGGCGAATCTGTATCGCTGCTGCGAGATCGCGAGAGAACTGACACTGAAAGATGAGTGGAGAGTGGGACGCGTCATCGCAAGACCGTATATCGGAAAGAAAAAAGGTGAGTTCAAACGCACCAGCAACCGCCACGATTACGCCCTGAAACCGTCCAACGCCACCGCATTAAATGCACTGAAAGATGCAGGCTACGATGTGATCGGCGTAGGAAAGATCAATGATATTTTCTGTGGCGAAGGAATCACAAAGACCTACCACTCCGAAAGTTCGCTACACGGTATGGAGCAGACGGTAGACATCTGCAAAGAGGATTTCCACGGACTGTGTTTTGTTAACCTGGTAGACTTTGATGCTCTGTGGGGACATCGCAGAAACCCGGAGGGTTACGGAAGAGAGATCGAAAAGTTCGACAAAGGACTTGGAAAGCTGATGGAAACCATGCGGGAGGACGATCTGGTGATCCTGACCGCTGACCATGGCAACGATCCGACCTACACCGGAACCGATCATACCAGAGAGTATGTGCCGTTTATCGCCTATGCAAAACAGATGAAAGAGGGCGGCAAACTGCCAAATCAGGATACCTTTGCAATCATTGGTGCCACGATCGCAGAAAACTTCGGGGTACAGATGCCGGAGGGAACGATCGGAACTTCGATTTTAAAAGAACTGGTATAAAAAAGAGAGGTAGAGTATGGAAAAAGCATATTTGTACCAGAGGCTACCGTTTTTAAAAGATGTAAAAAAAGACAGAAGGGAGCAGTTTGAACGGTATTTTCAGACTGCTCCTTTGTGGCTTCTGGATGCGTTCACGGTGGAGACACTGGAAAAAGGAGTGACGTTTGTCCGGGAAAATGATCCGGCGGATACGATCTATCTGGTGGCACAGGGGATCGTGGTAGCCACAGACTATCGGGTGTTCGGAGTGGCGTATGATTACATGCAGTTTAAAAATGTGTATGCTTTTGGCGGAATGGAATTTCTGATGGATCTGGAGGAGTATAAGACGTCGCTGCGGACGGTTAC
This sequence comes from Blautia faecicola, assembly GCF_004123145.1. NCBI lineage: Bacteria > Bacillati > Bacillota > Clostridia > Lachnospirales > Lachnospiraceae > Blautia > Blautia faecicola. The sequence continues at coordinate 1,172,642 of NZ_SDKC01000001.1, forward strand.
GCGGTGCACGATCGTAAAGATTCCAAGGGCAGTGTTTGAAAAATGGATGTATGCGGATATTCATGCCCTCAAATATGAGGCAAAGCTGGTTGGTGAATATCTGTTAGAGCAGGCGCGAAATGAGCGGAGCCTTCTGCTGATGCAGGGAGCGGACCGGCTGGCGCTGCTGTTTGTGGATTATTTTGAGCAGTACGGACAGGGCGGTGTGTTGTGGGTCAGAGAAGGGCAGAAAAGTCTGGCTGACAAGACAGGCTTTTGTCTGAAAAGCGTCAACCGGGCGGTGAAAAAACTTTCTGAACAGGGATTGATCAAAAAACAGGGGAACCAGATCAAAATCAATCAGGAACAGTATGAGAGAATGAAAGCACAGATTGCGGAAAAGCTGGATATTGACTGAAGCAATAAAAAAGCTGCCGCACAGGGCGACAGCTTATAAAGGGGAGGATAAGTATTTCATCTCTTCTTTCGTTATTCCAGGCCGGAGGGGGGATCCGGCGCAGTTTTTCTTTCGGGCCAATGAAAAGCGTCACGCCTTTGTGTCATCTCCCCACCGGCTATTTATAGTATGACCGGAAAATGAGAAGATATTCAGAAAGAAACACAAAAGTTTCAGATTTTTTCAGAATAAATTTTCTTGTTTCCGGCAGCGAAAAGAATTATAATAATTTGTGTGAATGGAATTGCACAGCAGGTTTACAGGAATTTAACCTGCAATTCATAACTTTTGAACAACGATAGGGGATAATAGAAAACGGGAGTATTTCCCGAACTGAAAAAAGGGGACGATAGATATGCCGACAACATATACGCATGACAAGTTTGGAAAAGATGTATACAAGAAATTACCGGAACATATCAAAGCGGTGATCCGAAAGGGAAAGGGACTGTACCGGATCGGTCAGCACGGACCGGATATTTTCTTTTATTACAAACCGGTTCGCCTGCCGCAGAGCCGGATCAATAAGATCGGACCGCGGATGCACAAAGAACCGGCGTTTGGATTCTTCCAGCAAGGAATCCGGGAGTTTGAGATCAGCCCGTCACCGCAGCTGGCATCGTATCTGTTTGGATTTGCCTGCCATTTTATGCTGGACAGCACCTGCCACGGATATGTGGGAAGGTTTGAGAAGCAGACGGGGATCTCTCACGCGGAGATCGAGACAGAACTTGACCGGTATCTGATGCTGGAGACGGGAAAGGAGCCGAGGGTGTATCTTCCGGCGAGTGTCCTGGATGATTCGGAGGAAAACTGCAGGGTGATCGCGCGGATGTTCCCATCGGTGACACCGAAGCAGATTCACCGGGCGCTGGAGGGACAGAAGATGTATGATAAGCTTCTGACCTGCAGGAATCCGATCAAGGAAAAGATCGTGCTTGGCGGCATGCATGTACTGGGATGTTATGATATCCTGGAAGGTCAGGTGATGCGGGAAAAGGCAAATCCTTCATGCAGGGAGTCAACAACACGGCTGATGGAGCTTTATCAGAAGGCACTGGATGAGACACCGGCGATTCTAGAGAATCTGTATCAGTGTCTGTATGGAACGGGAACGACGCTTTCGAGTCGTTTTTTGAGAGATTATCATTAAGGAAATCTATAAAGAATGAAGGAGGAATGTTTATGACAAATGAGAAGTTTATCGGTTTTACGATGGAGAAGACGAAGCACATTGCGCTGGTTGCTCATGACGGTAAGAAGAAAGAGCTGGTGGAGTGGTGTGACCGGAACAAGGATGTACTGAAGAATCATTTTCTGTGTGGCACGGGTACTACGGCGAAGCTGATCGCGGAGAAGACGGGTCTTCCGGTGAAGGGGTACTGCAGTGGTCCTCTTGGTGGAGATCAGCAGATCGGTTCCCGGATCGTTGAGGGCGGTATCGATTTTCTGGTGTTTTTATGGGATCCGTTAGAGGCACAGCCACACGACCCGGATGTGCGGGCGCTGCTTCGTATCGCGGTGGTTTATGATATTCCGGTTGCGAATAATCTGGCTACGGCGGATTTTCTGCTGACGTCGAAGTTTATGGAGGAGACTTATGAGAGACGAGTGGAGAATTTTAATGTTACGATTCAGGAGAGGGTGAAGGCTTTCCAGAAGTAAGGAGTGTTACTCGGATTTGTTGGATGCTCGGATTATCGGCTATTCGGACGAAAGGGAGCGCAGGCAGGACGGGGACGGACAACCGCTGGTAACGCAAAGCTGAGCTAAGCATTAACTACGACTATGTTCACGAGGGTCGGCTGACCCTCGCGAAAGTCTTCGTAAATGCTGGATCTCATCTTTGCTAAAAGCACCAGCATAAGGTTGTCCGTCCCCGTCTTGCCTGCGCTCCCTTTCTGGGTAGTGGTGGGGGGAGGAAGAGTAAGGCAAGGGGAAGTGGCTGGAAAGTTCTTTTGGATAAGTGAGAAAAGTGTACTTGAATGATAAAAGATTCTGAAAATTTAAAAGAATAAAATAAATTATAAAAAACTATTGACAAAATAAGGAAGAAGAGTTACTATATACTCAACAAAAGAAAAGAACGAAACACAATAATAAAGGAACTTGAAAGAGAGGTACAGACCACCAGAAACTTAACGTAAAGTTCAAAGGCAGCATCCCTCCAGATGTAATTTTCAAGAAAGGAAGGTACGGACCACCGAAAACGTAAAGGTACACCTAAAAAACAAATTTTAAGAAAGTCAGGTACAGTCCAATGAGAAAGTAAGGATTTACCCCATTTAAAAATTTAAAAAAGCAGGAGGTACAGACCACCAGAAAGTTTATGATTTACCTTATAATTTAAGAAAGAGAGGTTATGCAATGATAGAGCCGGCAATGTAAGGTGAGTATCGAATCGTAAAGAAGATTTCGGTACTCACTTTTTTGTGTGGTCTGGAGCATGAGAAAACGTGATTTGTGCTTGAAAATCTGCGGTATTTCGTTTATACTAAAGAGAGTCACACGGAAGTGTCTGGACTACTGAAAGAAAATTATATGAGCAGTAGCAGATCCGTGGAGTATAATTTACCAATTGAATTGAAGGAAGGTACAGTAATCATGGGATTATTAAAACAGTGGAGAGATGTTGCATACTCTCAGCAGGCAGATAAAGCGAAACTGCAGAAATTCTGGGCAGAATATTTTGTAATTGAAAAAGGGATCTACGAACAGCTGCTTTCCAATCCGGATGAAGTAGTACGTGGAACTGTTAAGGAACTGGCTGATAAATATAAAGTCAATGTTATGACAATGACAGGTTTCTTGGATGGTATTAATGACAGTTTAAAGGTTCAGAACCCGATCGAAGAGATGGAAGAAGATACCGAAGTCAATCTGGGATTTGATAAAGAGCTGCTTTACAAGAACATGGTAGACGCAAAAGCAGACTGGCTGTATGAGCTGCCGATGTGGGATGAGATCTTCACACCGGAGAAGAAGAAAACTCTGTACATGGAACAGAAGAAATCCGGCACGATCATCAAAGGTGCAAAAGTTGGAAGAAACGATCCGTGTCCATGTGGAAGCGGAAAGAAATACAAATTCTGTTGCGGAAGATAAGGAAAATGCAAAAGAGCGGGGAGCAGAGAAACTACCCGCTCTTTTTCGTGTGCGCCTTGCGGCGCACGTTTCTAATGGGTGAAAGTCTTGAACCAAATCTTTTCGAATAAAATAATAGCCAAGTTAGGATATACCTCCATGTTTGACTATTATCTAGTAGTTTATGTAAACTAAAGAACCGCCTTGGTACGGAACCGTATGCCAGGTGGTGTGGTAGGATGTAAATAAAATAATTATTTACATCCTACCCGATTATAGGTGAAAGTTCGTATTTATACGAAAAAACTGGCAGTTACCGTGAGAACGGTGGCTGTGTATAAGAAAGATAGGAGGAACGTATGGGAGTTATTACGATCCTGTTGGGAATGATATTTATTTTGTATTACATAGCAGGTGTCCGATACGCCGGTTACCGGGTGTCCGGGTTGTGGATCTGGCTGGTGGCGGGGCTGTTGCTGGCTGCCTGGGGCGGATGTCGGATCGGATGTAAGATTGCCGGTATTCCGTTTTTTGTGCCGGGAGCCGTAGTTGTTATCCTGAGAGTCTGTATCCTGGCTGGTCTTGGAATGTTTTTTTATCTGGAATATCAGATCGGAACCGGGATGAAGGCGCAGGGTGTGGAAAATCTCGATTATATCATCGTGCTGGGATGCCAGGTGAAGGGAACGAAGCCGAGCAGAGCATTAAAAGACCGGCTGGATACCGCAAAAGAGTATCTGCGTGCGAATCCGGAGACGATTGCGATTTTGTCCGGAGGACAGGGAAAACTGGAAGAAATCTCGGAGGCGGAGTGCATGTGCCGGTATCTGGTAAATGCAGGAATCAGCAAAGAGAGGTTATTGATGGAAGCGAAATCCACAACGACCAGACAGAATCTCCGGTTCAGCCGAAAATATATGGATTATCAGCATGATGAGGTGGGTATTATCACCAACAATTTCCATGTATACCGGGGTGTCCTGCTGGCAAAAAGGTATGGATATCAGAGAGTCTGTGGTATCGCAGCACCGTGTAAGAGTGTCCTGCTGTATCACTATCGGGTGCGGGAAGCATTTGCATTGGCAAGGGAAATGTTGCATAAAAGATAAACATATATTTTGTGCAAAATAAAAAAATAAAAAAGAATATATATAAAATATATTGACGCACAAACGAAAATGCGATAGAATCACTTTAACGTGGTAATATAAGAAAGAAATTCAGTGAAGAGAAGAAGTAGAAACAGTGTAAGCGTTTTCAGAGAGCTGCCGGTGGTGAGAGACAGTAACCTTCCTGCTTTGAAGATCATCTCTGAGAAGGAAAGTCGAAAGAAGGATCGAATAGGCTTTCACGGGCGTTTCCCGTTACAGAAACCGCGTATGCTGGTGCGTTGTATTCGTGCTTGTTTCAAGGAGGAAACAGGGTGGTTGCGGAATATTTTTATCCGTCCCGAGTTCGGGGCGGATTTTTTTACTTTACAGGAAATTGCTTCCCTGTAAAGTAAAAAAATCCGCGAGGATGCGCACTGCGGCGTATAAGGTAGATGCCGCAAGCGACCGCCGCAATAATCAAAATTGATCTACTGGATCAATTATTGATATGCAATGCAACGAGAAAAATTCGCGAAGCGTATTTTTCTCGTTATGCAAAAAATCACCTGAAAGAAAAAAGAAACCGGACACGATACGGCTAGTCAAAAAAACAAGGGAGGATGCGTAATGAAAACGTACAAAAAAATCATGAACGGCGTAGCTATGGTGGAAAAGCTGATTCTTGTCCTGGCTACGATCCTGATTGTGGTGCTTACTGTGGGCAATGTATTATCCCGTAAGCTCCTTCACCAGTCCTGGTCATTTACCGAAGAACTTGTCGTTGCGGTATTTGTACTGATCACGCTGATGGCTGCTGCTTTGGCCGCACGTGACGGGGAGCTGGTTAATCTGTCACTGGTTCCGGACAGACTGTCCGCGAAAGGACAGAAGGTACTGATGGTGATCAACACAGTTCTGAGTGTTGCATTTACTGTAGTGCTGTTTAAATATGGTCTGGACAAGGTTATCACTCAGTTAGAGAACGGAAAGAGAACGTTCGTACTGAACTGGCCGGAATGGATCTTCTGGTCTTTCGTGCCGATCGGAGCAGCCTGCATGGCACTTCATATGATTGAATATTTTGTTGACTATTGTGTAAAGAGCAAAAAAGATAAGGAGGGACAGGAAAAATGATCAGTGCGGTATTATTTGTTTCGTTTTTTGTATTCCTGATCCTTGGAATCCCGATCGGTATCTGCCTGGGATTATCATCGATCTGTGCGATCCTGTACTCCGGTACTTCACTGACGATCGTGGCAACCAACATGTATTCCGGTATCAGCAAATTCCTGTTGCTGGCAATCCCGTTCTTCGTATTGTCCGGTAACATCATGGCAAAAGCCGGTATTTCCAAACGACTGATCCGTTTCGTTGATACCTGCGTGGGACACACCAGAGGTGGTATCGCAATCGTGTGTGTTATCGTAGCCTGCTTCTTTGGAGCAATCTCCGGTTCCGGTCCGGCAACCGTTGCCGCACTGGGTATGGTACTGATCCCGGCGATGATCGAGCGTGGCGGATTTTCCGCACCGTTTTCCACGGCACTGATGGCGACTTCGAGTTCGATCGCGATCGTCATTCCGCCGAGTATCGCATTTGTCGTATATGCGTCTATCACAGGCGTATCCATCGCAGATATGTTTACCGCAGGTATCGTTCCTGGTATCCTGATGGGTGTGGCTCTGGTGATCGTTGTTATGCTGGAGGCAAGAAAACACAACATCCAGCCGACACAGAAAAAAGCAAGTGCCAAAGAGAGATGGGATGCGTTCAAAGATGCATTCTGGGGCTTCCTGATGCCGGTTATCATCCTTGGCGGTATCTACGGAAGTATTTTCACACCGACCGAGGCAGCAGCCGTATCCGTTGTATACGGTCTGTTTGTAGGATTATTTATCTATAAAGATATCAAGATCAAAGATCTGTGGGATCTGATGGTAGATTCTGCGAAGACCACCGGTGGTATCATGCTGATCGTGGCAAGTGCCTCCCTGTTCTCCTTCGTATGTACCAAATTCGGTATCGCACAGGCAGCTTCCGATCTGCTTGGAAGCGTAGCGCATAACCAGTTTGTATTCCTTCTGATCGTCAATGTGATCTTCCTGATCGCAGGATGCTTTATTGATGCAAACTCTGCCATGTACATCTTTATCCCGATCATGCTGCCGGTATGTAAGGCACTGGGATACGATGTCGTAGCATTTGGTATCGTGGCAACGGTCAACCTGGCCATCGGACAGGTAACTCCTCCGGTAGGTGTCAACCTGTTTGTTGCGATTTCTGTCAAATTGAAAAAAGGAATGGAAGTTACCATTCAGCAGATTTCCAAGGCTGTTATGCCGATGATCGGAGCGTCTGTGGTTGTACTGTTACTGATCACCTATATTCCCGGAATTTCGACCTTCCTGCCGAAAGCACTGGCCGGAGAAAATGGTGCTTACAGCGGAACGGTAACGGCTTCTTCTGACAGTGCAGACGATGCACAAGACAGCACCGGTGGTTCCGAAGATTCCTATAATGATATCGCAGATTACAGTGATCTTGGCTGGGAAGAGCAGACCTGGAACTTCACCTGTTCCACCACAGAAACCAGTACCTGGGCAGAAGGTGGAAGAAAATTCGGAGAACTGATGGAGAAGGCAACCGGCGGTAAGATCAAAGTCAATGTTTATGCAGCCGATCAGCTGACAAACGGAAACCAGTCCGAAGGTATTCAGGCACTGATGAACGGAGATCCGGTACAGATTTCCATGCACAGCAACCTGATCTACTCTGCATTTGATCCGAGATTTAACGTAGTATCTTTACCGTTCCTGTTTGATTCTGTAGAAGATGCAGATGCGAAACTCGACGGAGAAGCAGGAGAAAAACTGAAAGCAATCCTGGATGAATACAATCTGCACTGCATGGGTATTGCAGAAAACGGATTCCGTCAGCTGACCAACAGCAGACAGGAAGTAAAATCCGTCGAAGATATGAAGAACCTGAAGATCCGTGTGGCAGGAAGTAACCTGCTGATGGAATGCTACAAGAGATGGGGCGCAGATGCGACCAACATGAACTGGTCCGAAACCTACACCGCACTGCAGCAGAAGACCGTAGAGGGCCAGGAAAATCCGCTGCCGGCAATCGATGCAGCAAGTGTACAGGAAGTACAGCCGTACTGTTCACTGTGGGATGCCAACTATGACTGTCTGTTCTTCTGTATCAACGGAGATATCTACGACAGCCTGACACCGGAACAGCAGGCCGTTGTTGATGAAGCCGGACAGAAAGCGGTAGATTATGAACGTGAGATCAACCGTGCCGGAGATGATGAGATCATGACTCGCTGGCAGGAAGAAAATGGCGTGACGATCACAAAGAATGAAGAGATGGATATCGACTCCTTCAAGGAAGCAGTAGATGGTATCGATGAGTGGTATCAGAAAGAGCTGGAAGATCAGGGATATGAGGATGCCGCAGATCTGATCGCTGCATTTACCAGCAATGCGGGAAGTGCTTCTGCCGGAACGTATGATGTGGAAGATCACAGTGATCTGGGTTGGACAGAGCAGACCTGGAACTTCACCTGCTCTACCACAGAAACCAGTACCTGGGCAGAAGGCGGAAGAAAATTCGGTGAACTGGTAGAAAAAGCGACAGGCGGTAAAATTAAAGTCAATGTTTATGCAGCAGATCAGCTGACCAACGGAAACCAGTCGGAAGGTATTCAGGCTCTGATCGATGGAGATCCGGTACAGATTTCCATGCACAGCAACCTGATCTATTCTGCTTTTGACCCGAGATTTAATGTGGTATCCTTACCGTTCCTGTTTGATTCTGTAGAAGATGCCGATGCAAAGCTTGACGGAGAGGCAGGAGAAAAACTGAAAGCAATCCTGGATGAATATGGACTGCATTGTATGGGAATTGCAGAAAATGGCTTCCGCCAGCTGACCAACAGCAGACAGGAAGTCAGATCCGTAGAAGATATGAAAAACCTGAAGATTCGTGTGGCAGGAAGTAACCTGCTGATGGAGTGTTATAAGAGATGGGGCGCAGATGCGACCAACATGAACTGGTCCGAAACTTATACGGCCCTGCAGCAGAAAACCGTAGAAGGACAGGAGAATCCGCTGCCGGCCATCGATGCAGCCAGTGTGCAGGAAGTACAGCCATATTGTTCTCTGTGGAACGCCAACTATGACTGCCTGTTCTTCTGCATCAACGCAGACATCTACAACAGCCTGACACCGGAACAGCAGGAAGTCATCGATGAGTGCGGAAAACTCGCTACCGACTATGAACGTGAGATCAACCGCGCCGGAGATGACGAGATTATGAGCCGCTGGCAGAATGAAAATGGTGTAACCATTACAAAGAAGGAAGATATGGATATCGATTCCTTCAAGAATGCCGTAGACGGAATCGATGAGTGGTATCAGAAAGAACTGGAAAACCAGGGATACGATGATGCCAAAGAACTGATTGCTGCATTTCAGTAAGAAGTGAATAAAAAAGCGTGAAAAGGAACAAACAAGGTTCTTTTCCACGCTTTTTTCACTTTCTGAAGGCAGAAAGTGAAAAATATGCTATAATGAGCGGGAATGAGTAAAAATGAATGAATCTGCAAGGAGATAAGATTGTGAAAAAAGAGGACAGTATGTTGTTATCAGATCCTTTTGAAAAATTAAAACTGTTGCTGGATCAGGGAGAATTTGAACTTCTGGAAGATGAGGAAGAGAAAAATAAAGGAAATCGATACCGTCTGGTGTATCTGATGAATGATGCTGTGGAGAGTTTTCTTGTTCTGGAAAACGGTCGTATGACCGGGGAATATCAGCGAGAGTATGACGGTGAGATCGAGGCAGAACTGCGGGAATATGAGGGAACAGAAACATTTCGGGAGACAACGGAAGGCAGAAAGAAAAAATATGTTCTGACAGTCCATCAGGGAGAATCTGTCTGTACGTTACTGTTTACAGGATTAAAAGAAGAAGTTTCTTTGTACAATTATGGCGAAATCGGTCATTTTTGGGTAAAAGGGTATGAATACCTGCGTCAGCTGGAGTACACCTTTGCCATTCTCCGGGATAAACGGGAGTATCTGGGTGACAGATATTGCAACAGGCGCGAACAGAAGCTTGCGGCGCTGGCGGATTTTCCACCGTTGAATTACACCTGTTATCCGGCAATCAGCAAAGAATATCTTGTAGAACGGGACGATGCGTGGCGTCCGACCGGACAGGCGCTGGCTGTGATGGAAGAACTTCTGAAAGAAGTCGGCGATAAACAGCTGTTACGGCTGGTGCGTCTGTATGCGATGTTTCCGGTGAAAATACTGACAAGATATATCGCCATGCAGCTTCACAGAAGCAAACACAAAAAAGTGGCGCAAGTCCTGTTGCAGCAGGTACGGCAGGCGGCAAAAGCCTATCCGGAACGAAAATTCTCCGGAAAAGAAGAAAAACAGTTCCGGGAGCAGAGAAAACGAGCACAGGACTATGCGAAAGAGTGGGAAGCAAAAGGATACCGGACAGATATTTTTCGGGAGGAACCGTTTGTAGCATCGAGAGATTCGATTGAAGGAAAATATTATGTAATGATCTGGAAAAAAGGCTTCCGGAACCAGAAGGCGAAGATTGAAGAAATCCTGTAAAACCGAGCACAAAAAGCAATGCATAGTAAAATTTTCAGGAATAACAGTGAGAGTCAGCAGACAGAGAATACAGAGACAAAGAGAGGAAAAGACAATATGAGTTACGCAGTAGTTACACTGAAAAAAGGCGAAGGGCGTACCCTGAAAGCGGGCGGTGCCTGGGTATTTGATAATGAGATCGAGAGTATTACCGGAGGATTTACCAACGGTTCCATCGTGCTGGTGCACGATTTTGACGGCTACCCGATGGGACGCGGATTTATCAATCAGAATTCCAAGATCCGGGTTCGTATGATGACCAGAGACGTTCATCAGGAGATCAACGAAGCATTTTTAAGAATGCGTGTAAAAAATGCATGGGAATACCGGAAGACCACCGTGGATACTTCTTCCTGCCGTCTGATCTTCGGCGAGGCGGATTTCCTTCCGGGACTGACCGTAGATAAATATGAAGATGTGCTGGTGGTGGAGTGTCTGGCACTCGGCATGGAAGCGTTCAAGGAAACCATCGTGAAACTGTTAAAAGAAGTACTGGCGGAAGATGGCGTGATCATCCGCGGTGTCTTCGAGAGAAGCGATGCCAATGAGCGGAAAAAAGAGGGGCTTCCGAAAGTGAAAGGATGGATCGGCGAGCCGTATAAGACGGAAGTGGAGATCGTGGAAAACGGAGTACATTATCTGGTAGATGTGGAGAATGGTCAGAAAACCGGATTTTTCCTGGATCAGAAATACAACCGTCTGGCGATGCAGCGCATCTGCAAGGGAAAACGGGTGCTGGACTGCTTTACCCATATGGGAACGTTCGCCCTGAACGCCGGAATCGCCGGAGCCACAGAGGTAACCGGACTGGATATCTCTGATTATGCAGTCTCCCAGGCAACGGAAAATGCGAAAAGAAACGGACTGGAAGACCGGGTCATCTTCCGTTGTGCGAATGTCTTTGATGAACTTCCGCGCCTGGCGGAAGCGGGAGAGAAATACGATGTCGTGATCCTGGATCCTCCTGCATTTACCAAATCCCGTCAGGCAACTAAAAATGCCATCAAAGGCTATCGCGAGATTAATATCAAGGGACTGAAACTGGTCAAAGACGGCGGCTACCTTGCCACCTGTTCCTGTTCCCATTTCATGACGCAGGAACTCCTTGCAAAAACCGTCCGGGAAGCAGCAAGAAGTGCCCACAAACGCCTCCGCCAGGTAGAATTCCGCACGCAGTCCCCGGATCATCCGATCCTGTGGGCGGCAGATGAGTCGTATTATTTAAAATTTTTTATTTTCCAGGTCGTTGACGAAAAGTAATTTTTTCCGAAAAATAAAAAAATATTTCAAAAAAGCCTGAAAGAGATAATAGGATGTATTTATGGATGCTTGCGGTAGTCGTCGCTTATTTTATCAAAGGTTTGTGTGGCTTTGCCAACACGCTGGTATTTACAGCAATTCTCAGTTTTGGATCGGTAAATGCCAATATTTCTCCAATTGATCTGCTGTTGGGTTATCCGGCCAATGTGATTCTTACCTGGGAAAACCGAAAAAATCTGGATCCGAAAGTGTATATCCCGTTGGCAGTCCTGGTACTGGCAGGCAGTATTCCCGGAGCATTTCTGCTGAAAAATGTGGATGCCAGAGCGATCAAGCTGGTATTTGGAGTGGTAGTAGTCGCACTGGGTGCGGAGATGCTTTCCAGAGAGTACAGCAAAAAACGTGTACCTTCCTCCCGGCTGGTGCTGGCGATCATCGGTGTGGTAGCCGGGGTTTTGTGCGGGCTCTTTGGTGTGGGCGCTTTGCTGGCCGCTTACGTCAATCGCGTGACGGACGAGGACAGCTCATTTAAGGCAAATATCAGCGCGGTCTTTATTGTGGACAACACATTTCGCATTATTTTATACAGTGCACTTGGATTACTTACGTTTGATACGGTTCTGTCCGTCTTGAAACTGATTCCGTTTGCACTTTTGGGGCTGTTTTTGGGAATCAAATGCAGCAATCATATGGATGGAAAAAATGTTAAGAAGATTACATCGGTATTGCTGGTACTGTCCGGTATTTCGCTGATTTTGAAAAATCTTTAAAAATGCAGGAACAATGCAGGAAAAGAAGTAAAAAAATAGGATTAAACAGCAATGTGATATTGTTGCGAATCCAACCATCGGTGTATTTTTGGCTGAGCCGATTGCGGATTTTGTGGCTGTTTGTACGACGGGGAGTTTATTTTACAGATACTATCGGAGAGAATTAGCGGATAAGAGAGATTCATGAGGTATTTTCTTTTGCTGCGTGCTATAATAGGACATACTTCATGCTGCTACCTTTCCCTATCCGCATCAAAATAACGTATTACCCTGCATGGATTCCCTACTGCAACACAATTAGGAGGGATAGGGCGGGTAACTACGCTTCCAGCCCCTATCACGCTGTTTTCTCCTATAGTGACTCCGGGAAGAAGAATACAGCCGCCGCCAATCCAGACATTGTTTTTTATCTCTATCGGACGTGCATAGGTTCTGAAAAATGTTGTCTTGCGTTCCTGCCAATTCGGCACAAGCCTTTCCTGTGGCAATACAGGGTGCGAAGATGTATACATCTGCACATTTGACGCGATCAATACCCTGTCACCAATTCGGATCGTTTTGTTATCCACAAAGGTACAATTCATATTGATTATCACATCATTTCCCAAAAATATATTTTTCCCATAATCACAGTGAAAAGGCGTGTCGATTACCACATTTTCCCCTATTCCACCCAACAGTTCCCGAAGAATGGAAGTGCGTTTTTCTACATCTCCATAATCAGAAAAATAATATTCCCGTGTTAATTCCCTTGTGCGGGCAATCTGCTTTAATGTATCGCTGTCCGCAGTTTCCAAAAAATCACTGGATTCGTAATACATAATATCCCCCCTTAACGAAAACTGTTTTCCACAATACCTGGAAGCAGAGAATAGATTGAACAGCCGATCTGATTTTCAAACTGTTCTTTAATCTCTAAAATCTTTTTCCACCTGTCTATTGTCGCCGTGTGAACACCGTACCGTATTGTCACGTCTACAAATCTCTTTTCTAAAAGACAGAACCCCGTCGGCATAGCCAATGCGTCACATAACTGTACAAGACGGTCATAATCATCATATACCGCATTTGCAATAAATTCTTTCATAAACAGGTAATCCTCATCACTGACATCAAATACACCGATAGATGTGTCAATATCCTGAATCATAAATGCGTGGGATATACATATCTGTGCGGCTTTTTCCCATCCGCGCTCTATACAGTACCGATAGCCGTCTATCAGATGCCTTTCCGAACTCACTCCGGCATAGCGTCCAATATCATGCAACAACCCGAAAATATATGCCTGTTCAGAAGATAAATCTTTACAATGTGATGCAATGTTCTTACAGGCTTCGGCTACAAACCGGGAATGATCTGCCCATGCTCCCGGATTGGAGTCTGACGCTTCCCTTAATGCCAATTCTGCGGTCTGAATGTTCAACTCCATTTTTAACTCCTTTCAAAAGGGCGGGCTGGAAAATAAAACGCCCGGTCCCTTTATAATGAAATATTTACTCCTGTAAATTGCTGATTTACTTTACAGGTATCATTATAATGCAAAAGACATAGGAAAAATATTTCTTTTCCGCCATTACCTATCACTATTCTGCCATTTTTTTCTATATTCTGTAGGTGAACAATATGCATATTCCCGAAAAACCTTTCCAAAATAACTGCTGCTCCCTAAACCACACTCATGACTGATAACAGTAACAGCTTCCTGCCCCTTTGCCAACATCTGACAGGCAACTTGTAAACGGTAAGTTGTTATATACTCAACAGGTGTCATGTGCAGACAGTCATGGAACACTCTATAACATTCCCTTTCGCTTAAATATGCTGCCGCAGCAAGTTCCGGAATAGATATTTTTTCTCTGTAGTGTTCATGAATGTATATCATCATCAGCTTTATTTTATCGTTGCTTTTGTTATGTTCCCCTTTCTTTTCACGCATAGAACGAGAAAGTTCAAAAAGCATGAGCCATATTTCCGTTAGGGCTTCCCGTAGTTTTATTTCATATCCAAATTCATCACTGGATAAACGAAATGAGGCAGCAAGCAGTTTCAAAATCCTTTCTTCTTCTGCATTGCCCGGAAAAAGCGGGATTATCTCAAGCTGCGAGGCTGTTATGACAGGTGAAATATATTTTTGTTCAATCCTGCTTCCCTGTTCTCCGGCAAGTAAGGAAACGTCGAAAATATGAAGTAGTTGTATATTCTTTTCTTTCTGCGATATTGCTTTTGTCATATGGAGTACATTGGGATTTATCATGCCGCCGCTTCCGGCCGGAAACAATATTTTTCCTCCTGGCGTATCATATTCAATGCTGCCGCTTTCCATATAAAAAAGTTCCACTGTCCTGTGCCAGTGCCACGGTACATAACACCCTATATATTTGTCAAGTTCTGCCCTCGAAGCGATATAGGGAAAATCTTTTTCAAAACCTGGAAGCAATTCTTCCTTGCTTCCAGTATAAAATTCAATGCTATGGATATTTTTCATGTCTGTTCACCTGTACATCTGGGATTTTGTATCTACTTTATGGGTTAAAATATACGGAAATCCATTTTAAATTTCCGGTTTGTAGTTTTAAAAGTTTTTTCGCCATTGTTTCTTAGGTTCAAACTTTCCACAATCATCACAGGTCTGCGGCCAGTTAATTTTCCATTCAAAATACTCATCTCTGGTAATTACACCGGATTTCAGCTCATTCATTCGAACCACCCATTCTTTCAGAAAATCATTCAGAACCCCATAATCAAACCACATACAGACAGGAGAATGGGCAGGCCAGCTATCATTGTCGTGATAGTAAACGGACGTGTCTGCTACTTCATTGCATTTTTCACCGGGAAATTTCCGAGGAAGAAACAGATGCAGGGCAGATGGATTAAATTCATCCAGCCAGAAAAGCAGTTCCATCATTTCGGAAGCGTCACGTCCAGCGGTATCATAGAGGGTATAAGGATTAACATCAAGAGCCTGTGCCATTTTATCGACCAAATCTTTTTTGGGAACACGAACGCCTTTTTCATATTGTACAATCCTATGCTGATCGGTCAGTCCGATCTTCTCTGACAGTTCTTTTTGCGTCATTTTCCGGAATGTCCGGATTTTTTTTAGTTTCAGATTAAAATTCATAAAGTCACCTCTGCATTAGTCCTGATAAACATCCAGTGAAGATAGTAAAATCAAGAAGTGAATAACTATTTGTCCATATTGTAACACGAATTGGCAGAAATTCAATAAAAAAGAGTTCAAAAAAGAACCTAAAACGCATGAAGTGCTATTGACATTAGCAGTAACGGGGATATAATGGCATTAAATCGAAATAGGTACAAAAATGTATACTTACAAAACTTTTGATTATTAAACCTTGAAAATTGAATGAGCTGTATGGGTGCCTTTCGGGGCTTAAAGGTAACACAGGATTCCACCGCTGTATCAGAGAGTAGTATGTGGAAACCGAAGATACTCCGGCAACGGCTGGTGTGCCCCCGAAGAAGCTGCCAGTATTCAGAAAGATTTCTGATAGAGGTCAATTGTAACGTTGACACCGCCATATACAAATGGAAGCCAACACGCCGAACAGAATGGAAAATCATCGTAAGAAATCCAAACAAAAAGTAGATGTACTGACAACGGGCATAACCGCTGTCTGGGAGGTGATGCAGAAGAATACGGAGGAAAGGAGGTATGTGCATCATGAGAAAAACAACAGAGTATAAACTGTTTGAACAAAACCTGTAAAGAAAATAAACAAAGTAACTAATAAATTTCTTAGTTAGTTGATTCTATACGGAAACAGGATTATGATAATTATCGACATATGACGGAAATAAAAAAGGAGAAATTATGGCGCGACCAAGAAGATGCAGAAAAATCTGTACAGAACCTGCATATGACAGTTTTAAACCGGAAGGAATCTCTGTGAGAGAAGAGATTACTATGACCGTAGATGAATACGAAGTGATTCGACTGGTTGACCTGGAAAAATATACACATGAACAGTGTGCAGAGCGAATGGGAATCTCAAGGACAACAGTGACTGAGATCTATGAATCCGCACGTTATAAACTGGCAGACAGTGTGGTAAATGGAAAAAAGTTACATATTTCAGAGGGCGACTATCAGTTATGTGATGGAAAGAATGTATTTTGCTGTAACAGACTCTGTAAAAGATCCGAAGAATCCGTCAGAAAAATAATCATTCAAAGAAAGGTTGGAGCACAGACAGCACTGAAAGAGGCAGGAATCCGGTTATATGGAGGCGTAAAAGGAAATGCAGATAAAGCGATAGAGGCTTATTTGAAAGGAAACCTTGACTATAATCCGGAAGTACACTGTACCACACACGAACATGGTCACTCCTGTGGCGAGCATCACTGTGGTGAAGAGAAACACGGATGTTCCGGAAATGGTGAAAATCAATAGGAAATAAAGTACTTTCTTTGGTTTTTCTCTAAAAAAAAGTAGTGGTTTGATGTACTTAGGGCTAGACGTCGCGCTAGCGACTTGGTACAATAAAAAACAACATGGTTTTATACCAAAAGAAAGGACGATTTATTATGAAACTGAAAGTTGGCGTACAGCTTTTCTCGGTTATGACCGAGTTGGCAAATGACTACCTCAAAACTCTGGAGAATGTTGCAAAAGCAGGCTATAAGTATGTTGAGTATGTAGATGTTCCCGGCAACAGCCCCGAAGAAATCGGAAATAAAGTAAAAGAGCTTGGTCTGACTGCTATTGCAAGCCACGTACATTTTGATCCTTTTACCTCTACCCATGAAGATATGGTTAAGATTGTAGAAGACAACGTCAAGATGCATTCGGAAGCTATTATCCTGCCGATGGGTATCATGACCACAATGGAAGAGATCAAAACAGTTGCCGCAGCCTGCAATGAAATGGCTGCTCTGGCAAAAGCACACGGCATGGCTTTCTATTATCACAACCACTGTCAGGAATTTTATCAGGTTGAAGGCAAAACCGCTTATGAATGGCTGGTTGAACTGACCGATCCCGAACTGGTTTTCTTCGAAGTCGATACTTTCTGGGCAACCCGCGGCGGACAGAAGGCTGTTGAACTGATTAAAAAGCTCGGTTCCCGTGCAAAACTGATCCATCAGAAAGATATGGGTAAATCTGCTGATCCGATCAACCTGATTGAGGGTGTTACCGATCTGACCAGAGAGAACTACTGCGAAAAGATTTTCGGCCGTACAAATCCGACCGATATCTGCACCGTTGGCACCGGTATCATGGATATCCCCGAAATCGTTAAAACTGTAACTGAGCTTGACTATGCTCCTTACATTATTGTTGAACTTGACTGCTGCGCCCGTCAGACCGAAGAAGAGTACAACACTCCTCTTTCGCCTTTCGCAAGCATCAAAGCAAGCCGCGAGTATCTCGAAAGCGTTATCGGCTGATTTAAACTTAATAAAACGCGCTTCCTTCTCTGGAAAATGAGGTGACCCCAAAAAGTTAGATTTTTGCGAGACGATTTCGGTCGTCTCGTTTTTCTTTATGTAGCTAGGATATGAAGCCTGTATTGAACAGGGCTCATCCATCTTAACTTCTCTTTTATTCGTTTTTCATTGTAGTATTTTATAAAACGTTCTATCTTAGATTTTAATTCCTCGTAGCTATAGTAAACAACACCATAGTAAATTTCTTGCTTGAGCAGTCCAAAGAAGTTTTCCATTACAGAGTTATCCAGGCAGTTTCCCTTTCTTGACATACTTTGAAATATACGTTCTTCTTTTAGTCTATGAGAATATGCTTTCATTTGGTAAGCCCACCCTTGATCAGAATGAAAAGTTCTTCTGTACGGACAATCCGCAGTGATCTCAATTGCCTTATCTAAAGCATCCATTACGTTCTTTGCAGAAGGTTTCCGGTGTAAAGGTGCCTGACACCAATGAATTTATGCTATTTCAAAACAAGCCTTGAGCATTTGCACAAATTCTTCGATATAGTATCCGGATAGGATAAAAATATCCCCTTTCACGAAAGAAAAATTTTTGTGAAAGGGGATATTTTTTACAAGTATAGTAAATGCATGTATTTTACAGAATGTCACTGCCATCCGGTATTTTAGAAATAATCTGTCGGTTGACACTGAACAGGAAAGTCAGTGAAACAACAAGAGATGCAACCTCTGCAATCGGGAAGCACCACCATACCACATGCAGTCCTCCGATCCGGGAAAGAAGGTAGGCTACCGGGATCAGGACCACGAGCTGACGAAGGATCGATACGATCATGCTGTATACTGCTTTTCCGAGAGCCTGAAATACTGTTCCGCAGATGATACAGAACCAGGCGATCAGATAATGAACTCCGATGATACGCAGTGCAGGTATACCGATGGCGAGCATATCTTCGGAAGCATTGAACATTCCAAGAAGAACCTGTGGAATCAGCTCAAAAGATAAGAATCCGACAAAGGTCAGACAGAAAGCAGTGATCAGGCTGAGTTTGATCGTTTTGATCATACGTTTTCTGTTCTGAGCCCCGTAGTTGAAGGCGATGATCGGCGTGATACCATTGTTCAGACCGAACACCGGCATGAAGAAGAAACTCTGAAGCTTGAAATATACACCGAACACAGCGGTTGCTGTGGATGAGAAAGCAATCAGGATCCGGTTCATAGAGTACGTCATCACAGAGCCGATAGACTGCATGATGATCGAAGGAACGCCGATCGCGTAGATCGTTCCGATGATTTTGATATCCGGACGGAATCCCTGAAAACGGATCTTAATCTCTGTGTTAAACTTGTGATTGCAGGTAAACGCAACAACAGCAGCGACACACTGGCCGATGACGGTTGCTACAGCGGCACCGGTAACGCCCATGGCCGGACATCCCAGCAGACCGAAGATCATGATCGGATCCAGAATGATATTGGTAAGAGCTCCGCATAACTGGGAAGTCATGCTGAAAAGTGTTTTTCCGGTGGAGGTTAGAAGGCGTTCAAAGTAAATCTGTGCAAGTAAACCGAAAGAGAAAATCATAACGGTACGAAGATATTCGATGCCCATCTCCATGATCTCAGCATCCGCACCTTTGATCTGGCTGGCATAAAATGGTTTTACAACGGTAAATCCCAGAATCAAAAATACAAGATAACTTAAAAAATACAGAAAAGCTGCATTGACACCGATCTTATTGGCTTCTTTAAACTTATGTTCCCCCAGTGATCTGGAGAGCAGAGCATTCATACCGACACCGGTACCGGTTGCAACAGCAATCAGTAATGTCTGTAAAGGAAAGGCAAGAGAAACAGCAGTAAGGGCATTCTCGGAAAGCTTCGCCACGAAGATACTGTCAACGATGTTGTAAAGTGCCTGCACGAGCATGGAAATCATCATCGGTAACGACATATTAAATAAAAGTTTACCGATGGGCATAGTTCCCATTTTATTTTCTGCTGCAGGGGCAGAAGTATTTTCTTTTGTCATAGGTCCTCCAATCTGTATGATATGTTTGGCTTCGCAGCGCAAAAAAGCGCCAACGATGTATGATACCACTATTTGTTGTAAGATTCAAGAAAAAAGAAAAAGTTCATAATATTTTGCATTGAGAACCGGAAACGAAAACTGTATAATGAAAACAATACGAAAGACAGGAAAATGAGGTGTGGGAAGAGCAATGATTACATATAATTATGGGAACAGTCATTCACCGATCACTTTGCTTCAGATGGTGGGAGATCATGATCTGCCGGGAATAGAAAACGAGATCCGGGAGATCCACAGACTGACGGATCAGGAGTTTGCGTTTGTGGCAGTAAAAGTGGAAAACTGGAATCACGATCTTTCACCATGGAATGCCCCGGCTGTATTTGGAACGGAAGATTTTGGAGACGGTGCGGAAAATACACTGGAAGAAGTATTGCAATTGTGTACGGACAACGACCGCAAATACTGTATCGGTGGATATTCGATGGCAGGATTATTTGCCCTGTGGGCAGCCATGCAGACAGATCGCTTCAAAGGTGTCGCAGCAACATCTCCCTCGGTCTGGTTTCCGGGATTCCTGGAAGATATGAAGAGCCGGCGGGTAGGAAGTGACTGTATTTACCTGAGTCTTGGCGATAAAGAAGAAAAAACAAGGAATCCGGTGATGGCGCAGGTGGGAAACTGCATCAGAGAGACGTTTACCTGGCTGAAAGAAGAAGGAATACCGTGTACACTGGAATGGAATCACGGAGGCCATTTTAAAGAACCGGATATGAGGACCGCCCGGGCCTTCGCGTGGGTGCTGGAAGAACTTGCAAAGAAAGATTAGTATACTTTAAAATATGGAATGGAAAAATACGGGAGAATGAGAAAATGACAACGACAACGTTATGTTACATAGAAAACGAAGGCAAATACCTGATGCTTCACAGAGTAAAAAAGAAGAATGATATCAACGAGGGAAAATGGATCGGTGTCGGCGGTCATGTGGAATATCAGGAAAGCCCGGAGGAATGTCTGGTGCGTGAGGTGAAGGAAGAGACCGGGCTTACACTTACCTCGTATCGGTTCCGTGGTGTGGTGACATTTATCAGCGATACCTGCGAAGCGGAACTGATGTGTGTGTTCACAGCGGATGGATACACAGGAGAACTAATCGAATGCGATGAGGGAGAACTTTGCTGGGTAGATAAAACAGTTGTGCCAAAACTTCCGACCTGGGAAGGCGACAGAGTGTTTCTGGATATGCTTCTTTCCGGGGAAGAAAGATTTTTCTCGCTGAAATTAAGATATGAGGGAGATAAGCTTGTGGAGAAGAAAACTCATTTGTACTAAAAGATAGAGAGGAAGATTTATGCAAACAGTAGGAATAGATATCGGAACAACAACCATAAGCGGTGTGGTTCTGGAAAAAAACGGAACACAAAAACCTCGGATTCTTAAAGCAAAAACAATTGAAAACGGGAGCTTTCTTACAACGACAAAGGACTGGGAAAGGATCCAGGATGCAGAAAAGATTGTAAAGAAGAGCAGACAGATGCTGGATGATTTTCTGGACGAATATCCGGAAGTGGAAAAAATCGGACTTACCGGGCAGATGCATGGGATCGTCTATATCGACAAAGAAGGAAAATGCGTCAGTCCACTGTATACCTGGCAGGATGCGAGAGGAAGCCTCAGTGGGAAAGATAATGGTTCGCTGACAGAAGAGATCCGGCAGACATGCAGCGTGCAGGCTCCCTCCGGTTATGGAATGGTTACACATATTTATAATCTCAGATACCATCTGATCCCAGATACGGCAGTAAGCTTCTGTACAATTATGGATTACTTCGGGATGCGGCTGACCGGGAGAAAAAAAGCACTGGTACATGCAGGCAATGCTGCAAGTTTTGGCTTTTTTGACGTACCGAAAAATGTTTTTATGACAGGAAAACTTGCCAAAATGGGCGTGGAAGAACAGTGGCTTCCGCAAGTCTGCACCGGAATCGAAGCACTGGGAAGTTACAGAGAGAGAATCGTGACCACCGCGATCGGCGATAATCAGGCAAGTTTTCTCGGAGCAGCGGGAAATGAGAATAATACATTGCTGGTAAATATGGGAACCGGCGGACAGATCTCAGTACTCTCAGATCAGTATTTTACAGCGGAGGGAATCGAAGCAAGACCTTTCTTACATGGTACTTACCTGCTTGCAGGAGCTTCTCTGTGCGGAGGAAAAGCGTATGCACTGCTGGAAAAATTCTTCAGAGAATTTGTGAAAGAGGCAACCGGACAGGAGAAACCTCTGTACAAAACCCTGGAGAAACTGGCAGGAGACGGGAAAGCATCCTGCACCGGAAGGGAAAACAGGCAAAAACTTCAGATAGAAACAACATTTGACGGAACCAGAGTACATCCGGAGCAAACCGGAAGTATTACCAATCTCAGTACGGACAATTTCACACCGGCAGCGTTTGTTTACGGGACTCTCGAGGGAATGAGCAGGGAACTCTATCAGATGTATCAGACGATTCAGAACGGAACCGGAATACAGATAAAACGCATGATCGGATCCGGAAACGGATTGCGAAAGAATCCGGTTCTCTGTGAAATTGTAGAAGAAATGTTTGGCGTGAAACTGGCATTGGCAGAATGTGAAGAAGAAGCGGCAACAGGGGCGGCATTGAGCAGTATGCAGCAGGATTAATAATTGAAGCGTATGAAGAGGATGTTACATGAAACAGAAGCTGTTAGATGAACTGATGGAGGTATCTGAAGAAGAACAGAAATATCTGGATGGTCAGGGTGATATTGAAAAACAATTGTATGCAAAGGAAAAGATAGAGGAAATAGACAGGGAACTGCTGCTTAAAAGGGGTCAGCTTATTACTGTGCGTCCGCATAGCCGTTTTGTTGATTTCCCGGAACACAGGCACAATTATGTAGAGATTATGTATGTGGCGCAGGGCAGTATCACGCATTGCATAGAGGGAAAGGAATTGGTGCTTCATAAGGGTGATGTTCTGATGCTGAACCAGCAGGTTGTGCATTCGATAAAAAGAGCGGATTATCAGGATATAGGTATCAATTTTATCGCACTGCCTGAATTTTTTGAGGTACCTTTATCTATGCTTGGTGAGGAGAATGTTCTTGCCCGGTTTGTGACAAGCGTATTCAGACAAAAGGATCCGGTTTCGCATTACCTTCTGTTTCGCCTGCAGGAAAATGAGCAGGTGGAAAACCTTATGGAAAACATGGTGGAATCCATGCTGCACGGATATGCGAACGAAGATATCATAAACCAATATTCCATGGGAATTGTATTTTTGCATCTTCTGAATCATCTGGAAAATCTGAGCCACAACTCTTCTATGGATTATAAAGAGACAGTAGTCCAGGCGGTGCTCGGATATATAAACAGCGATTGTAAAAATGCCAGTCTGACGAGAATCGCAGAGGATACGCATCAGTCCATGACCGCCTTAAGTAAACTGATAAAGCAAAAGATCGGATACAATTTTCAGGAGCTTTTGCAAAGAAAAAGATTTCAGATGGCGGTTCATCTGCTGTGCGATACAAAGCTTTCGATTGAAGAAATAGCTCTTGATGTCGGGTATGAAAATCAAAGCTATTTTTTCAGGCAATTTAAGAAACGTTACGGAATGACACCGCACAAATACCGAAAAGAAAACAGAAAAGACAAAAAATGATAACGTGGAAAATAAGGACAGTTTTTTGAACTAATGAGGTTCTAAAAAAATGTCCTTATTTTTGTTATATTGAGTATAGAAAAAGGGTAACTGTTCAGAACCGTTGCGAACAAAAAAGAAAGGAACTCACATATGGATACAAGATATTATCTTGCTGTTGATATTGGTGCTTCAAGTGGCAGGCATATGCTTTCACACATGGAAAATGGAAAGATGGTGCTTGAGGAAATCTATCGCTTTCCAAACGGCATGACAGAAAAAGCAGGTCATAAGGTGTGGGATGTGGACAGGCTTTTTGAGGAAATACTTACAGGCATGAAAAAGTGTCTGGAAATGGGGAAAATTCCTTACAGTATGGGAATTGACACATGGGCTGTGGATTTTGTCCTGCTGGATGAAAACGACAAAATGCTTGGAGATGCGGTTGCCTACAGGGATGACAGAACAAAGGACATCGACAAAGCCGTGTATCAGTTTGTATCGGAGACAGAGCTTTACACAAGAACCGGTATTCAGAAGCAGAGCTTTAATACAATTTATCAGCTGATGGCTGTAAAAAAACAAAATTGGAAACTGTTTACAAATGCAAAGACAATGCTTATGATACCGGATTACTTCCATTTCCTTTTAACCGGAAGGAAGGCTCAGGAATATACCAATGCAACAACTACCCAGTTGATAAAAGCAAAAACAAAGGACTGGGATTATCAGCTCATAGAGAAGCTTGGATATCCGCAGGATCTGTTTTTAGAAATAAAAAGTCCGGGATATGAGCTGGGAGACTTATCAAATGTCATTCAGGAAAAGGTGGGATTCAACTGCAAGGTCATTCTTCCTCCGACTCATGATACTGCGTCCGCCGTTATGGCGATTCCAACGCAGGCGGATGATGCTTTGTATATCAGCTCAGGAACATGGTCACTTATGGGAACAGAGCTTAAAGAAGCAGACTGTTCAGCCGGCAGCAGGAAGTGCAATCTGACAAACGAAGGCGGTTATGATTACAGATTCCGGTACCTGAAAAATATTATGGGATTGTGGATGATACAGTCGGTAAAGAAAGAAATCGCACAAGATACGAGCTTTGCCCAAATATGTGAGATGGCGGCAAAAGAGAATATAAAGTCCGTGGTGGATGCAAACGCTGACAGATTCTTAGCCCCGGACAATATGACAGAGGAAGTAAAAAAAGCCTGCAGTGAGAGCGGACAGCA
This sequence comes from Blautia faecicola, assembly GCF_004123145.1. NCBI lineage: Bacteria > Bacillati > Bacillota > Clostridia > Lachnospirales > Lachnospiraceae > Blautia > Blautia faecicola. The sequence goes on from NZ_SDKC01000001.1 coordinate 1,197,324, forward strand.
GATTCCACAGTCGGTGGCAGAGGTGGCAGCCGTTATCTATAACAGTCTGGCAAAGTGCTATGCAGGGACTGCTCAGGAGATCGAAGAGCTGACAGGAAAGAAGTACTCTCATATACATGTAGTCGGGGGAGGCGCAAATGCAGCTTACCTGAATGAGCTTACCGCAAAGGAAACAGGAATGACTGTTTACGCGGGACCGGGTGAAGCCACTGCGATAGGAAATATAGCTTCACAGATGATTGCAGCTGAGGAACTTTATGATTTAAAAGCTGCAAGACAATGTATTTTCGATTCTTTTGAGATAAAAGAATATTGTCCGGATTAATAAAACAATAGTTACGATAAATACAAAAATGCTATCAAAAAGAAGGGAGAAACAAATGTTAGTAGAGACAAAAGCAAAGGTTGGTGTTTTTTCGATAGCGCTGGGTGCATACCTGCCACAGTTTCCAACACTCGTTCCGGAGTTTGAGGCACAGTATGAGGCGTTTAAAAAGACGATTCCGGATACTGTTGAGCTGGTAGATGGAGGAATGGTTACCACAAAAGAACTTTCCATGAAAGCGGGAGACAGATTCAGGGCAGCGGATGTGGACCTGGTGATTTTACAGCTTCTCACATATGCCACAAGCTACAATATGCTTCCGGCAATCAGAGATTTAAATGTGCCGGTTGTTCTGGTGAACGTTCAAAAGCTCAAGGCCCCGGATTATGCGAATACGGACACACCAAAATGGCTTGGTGAGCTGTATGCATGTGGAGCAGTCGGAGAGATGGTTGCAGACCTTGAAAGAGCAGGAAAGAGACATGCAGTAATCACAGGTGTAGTGGAAGGCGGAGATGACTATGTGGCGGCGGAGATAGCACAGTGGTGCAAGGCAGCACAGGTCAGAAGAAGATTCCGCTATACCAATATCGCGCAGATCGGAAGACCATATCCGGGAATGATGGATCTGTATATTGATGAGACAAATCTGTATAACCGCATGGGGCTTTACACAAAGCAGTTTGACTGGGAGAAAATGTGGGCGATCGCTGACCATATCACAGACGAGAACGCAATCAGGGCAAAGGCCGAGGATATACTTGCGACATTTGATATAGCACCGGACAAAGACGGAAAAGCAGCTACCGTTGAGACGGTATGGGACATGGCAAAATATGTTGTGGCCTTTGAAGAATGGGTAAAGGAAGAAGAGCTTGGAATGATAGCCTCTCATTATGACGGTTTTGCCCGGGGAATCGCAGGAAAGCTTGACAGTATGCTGATACCGGCGTTTTCCATGCTTATAAAGCAGGGAACAGCCTGTGCAGTTGAGGGAGATATGAAGGTCGCTATGGCTATGAGCATCTTAAAAACAATTGCCGGTACCGGCCAGCTTTCAGAGATGTACTCCATCGACTTTAATGAGGATATCTGTATCATCGGACATTCAGGCTCGGGAGATGCTGATATTTCACAGGCGAAAAAGCCGACCATGAAGATTGTAGATGTATTTCACGGAAAAACAGGCGGTGGATATCTGACACAGTTCTATCCACCTGTCGGAGCTGTAACTTATCTTGGAATCACCCAGGATATGAACGGAAAATTTAAGTTTGTTGTGGCAGAGGGTGTAAACGAGGATGGCCCGATATTCACATTCGGAGACACAAATATGAGAACGCGTTTTTCAATCGGAGCAAGAGAATTCTGTAACCGTTGGAGCGAAGCAGGACCTACACATCACATGGCAGCAGCAGTCGGCAGACATATCGATACCATACGCAAGGTGGCAAAGATACTGGATGTGCCGGTTGATATTGTATGCAGGTAACTATTCAGTAGCCACTGTGCCGCGAGGTGTTTTGACATGAATATGCCAAAATCCCGAGACATACAAGCCAAAATGCCATCACCGAAGGTGATGACATTTTGGCACGTAACTGTGAAGGTACTGAATAGTTACGTATGCAGATAAAAAGCATAGTCATATCTGCAAAATGTACAGTGCGGTATGGTTTTAGCTTTGCAGATAATCAGGTACAAATAATATAAATATAGTAGAAAAGTGAGGAAAATAGCATGAAATTTTTAGATGCAGAATTTGTAAAAGGATTTATACGTATGGCAAATGACGGATGGGAGCAGGGCTGGCACGAAAGAAACGGCGGAAACCTCTCATATCGTGTAAAGGCAGATGAGGTAGAGTCAGTAAGAGAAAATTTTGAGCCAAAGGAGTGGCAGCCAATCGGGACAACAGTGCCTAATCTTTCCGGAGAGTATTTTCTTGTGACCGGAAGCGGAAAATATTTCAGAAACGTGATCATCAAGCCGGAGGATTCCATCTGCATGATAGAGCTTGATGAAAAGGGAGAAAATTATCGTATCGTATGGGGACTTGTGAATGGCGGAAGACCGACAAGCGAGCTGCCCAGCCACCTTATGAATCTCGAAGTAAAGAAGCTTCAGAATCCAAATTACAGAGTCGTATATCATGCGCATACAACCAATATTATTGCGCTCACATTTGTCCTTCCGCTTGAGGATAAGGTCTTTACAAGAGAACTTTGGGAAATGGCAACTGAGTGTCCTGTAGTATTTCCTGATGGAATCGGCGTAGTTCCGTGGATGGTTCCGGGTGGAAGAGAGATTGCTGTTGCAACAAGTGAGCTTATGAAGAAATATGACCTTGCCATCTGGGCACATCATGGAATGTTTGCTGCCGGAGAGGATTTTGATCTCACATTCGGCCTCATGCATACAGCAGAAAAGTCAGCAGAGATTCTGGTAAAAATGCTGTCAATGAGAACTGATAAACTGCAGACAATCACACCTGATAATTTTAGACATCTGGCTAAAGATTTTAACGTTACCCTTTCAGAAGAGTTTCTGTATGATAAATAAAAATTTAAAAAGCTGAAAGTGAAAAGCAGCAGGAACAAGGCAACATGCAGTTCCTGCTGCTTTTCTATATATTAATATTCTCCAAGATCAAATAATTCATCAAAAGTTATCTTAAGATTCGGAAACATCACCAGTTGCAGCTCGTCTTTATTCTGAGCGGTGACGGTTTTGTAAAGATATGGATACCCAGTACCATCTTCTCTAAAATCAAAAAGATAAATTTCCACAGATTTTTTTCTCCAGTCAACGATCCAGTATTCAGAGACCCCCACCTTACAGTAAATATCCATTTTCTCATGTCGGTCATAGTCTTCCGTGGAATTGGATAAAACTTCCATTACGAAACGGGGAATACCGGTAAAAGAAATATTTTTACGATCTCGCAGGTTGCAGATGATGGAGACATCAGGAATGATTATCTTATCATCATTCTCACGCCATTCATATTGTACACCGTCGCCAAAAACACGACACAGGCTGTCTTTAATCTGGCTGCCGATTTTGATAACAAAATTATTGATAACCATAGAGTGTTCAAGATAAGTTTTGCTTAAATCTTCGATTGGTAAGGCATCATTCATACAGCGCTGCACCTCCTTACTTTATTGAGATAATTATAAGGTTTTGCAGGATATTCGTCAAGAACAGGAAAGTAGATGATGAGCAGATAAAGATGTCTTGCAAAACAGATAAAACTTTGTTAAAATAACCAAAATTACAGTTCCGGCAGATGCTTTTCAGATTTTAGTGATGTTATCTTAGCACAAAGCTGTTTCGGAAATAATCGGGAAAAGGAGAAATCATATGAGCATTATAAAAAATGAAATACCAATATTGGAATTTGATACAGAACAAACGGCAGTGATCAGCCCCGTGCATGAGAACCTGAATCTGGTTCTTCCGAAAAAATGTGTATTTGCCTTTCTTGGCGAATACATTGATGAATATGCGGAGAAGACCGGAGCGCAGATTGTATCGTATTTTATTAGTATGACCAAAGAATATCCTGTTTATATAACAACATATAAAGGTGAAAAAATTGTGCTTTGCCAGGCACCGGTGGGTGCGGCGGCTGCGACACAGATTCTGGACTGGTTGATTGGATATGGAGTGCGTGAAATTATTTCCGCGGGCAGTTGCGGAGCGTTGGAGAAATTTGCAGAAGGAACTTTTCTGATACCGGAGAAAGCTTTGCGTGATGAAGGAACCTCATACCATTATGCTGCGCCTTCGAGATTTATGGAAATTAATAAAAGGGCAAGAAAAGCGATCGAAAAGACGATACTGGAACACGGGATGAAATATCAGGAAGTGATCACCTGGTCAACCGATGGATTTTTTCGTGAAACAAAAGAAAAGGTTGCATACAGGAAGGCAGAGGGATGCTCAGTAGTAGAAATGGAATGTTCAGCACTTGCCGCCTGTGCAGCGTTCAGGGATGCGACCTGGGGAATGATATTATATACAGCGGACAGTCTTGCCGAGGTTGACAGATACGATGAGAGAAACTGGGGCGGCAATGCATATGAATATGCACTTACATTATGTATGGATTCTGTACTGGCGGTATAAAGAAAATCAGAGGAAGATATGACTTTTGTAAAAAACAGGGTTTTGTCTATAGAATCTGAGTGCCGCAGATGGTAAACTGGGGATATTAAAAACGGGCAGAAAAAGTTCTGACCTGTTACTTTATATTGGGGGAAAGGAAGAACAGACATGAAAAACAAGGAGAATTTATATGCTTCGATTCCTTATGTGGACAAAAAGGTATCCCGAATTTTTGCAGGAACTGCATTTTCACCGATCCAGGACGGGGCAGATGGAACGGATTTTTTTGAGGCGGCTCTGACCAATGGAATCAATGCTTTTGATACGGCAAGGGTATATATGGAAGCGGAGCATTCCTTTGGCAACTGGTTGGAAAAGAGTGGCAGACGGGAGGAGGTAGTCATTCTCAGCAAATGCGGCCATCCGGATGCCATGTGGAACAAACGGGTGAACGAAAAAGAGATGCGAAAAGACCTGAAGAAGTCACTGGAAGAGTTGAAAACCGATTATATTGATATTTACATGCTTCACAGGGATGATCCGGATACCGATGTGGCGGTAGCTGTGGAGACGTTTAATGCCATGCATGAAGAAGGAAACATCGGTGCGTTTGGTGCGTCGAACTGGACACATACAAGGATCGAGGAGGCCAATGAATATGCCTACAAACACAACCTGATCCCGTTTTCTGTTTCCAGCCCGAATTTCTGTCTGGCCCGACAGATCGAAGATCCGTGGGGAGGTGGATGCGTCAACATCTCCGGACCGGAAAATCAAGAGGCCAGAGCATGGTATGAAAAAAATCAGATGCCGGTGATCGCGTATGCATCTTTGGGCAGAGGATTTTTCTCCGGCAGGATGAAAAGTGAGTATGCGGATCATGCCAGTGACTATCTGGATTCTTTTGCAATGAAAGGCTATGCGTGTCCGGATAACTTTGAACGCCTCCGCCGCTGTGAGATCCTTGCGGAAAAACATGGGGTGACGGTAGCACAGATTGCCATGAACTGGATATTTTCCCATCCGTTGAATATTTTCGCTATCGCGAGTATGTCAAAAGCAGACAGGATGAAGGCGAACCGGGAAGCACTGCTGTTGCAACTTTCTGATGAAGAAATCGCGTATCTTGACCTGGAAACACCTGAATTCTGTGGTAAACGATTCGTATAGTCTTGCGTATCTGATACAGAAAAGCTAAGATAAACGAGATGAGAAAAAAATAAAAGCTATTATCATAGTGTGAGGTGAATACGCAATGAATTATTATGACCTTTCCAACCCGTCCACACCGCCAACCCGTGGATACCGGCTGGGGTTGTGGCGGCTTCGGAGACAACGGATCTATTGTATCCTGATCGCTCTGGCAGCGATTCTTACCTATAGTCTGCTGTATCTGACACTGAAAAGAGACGATTATACGAATGATATGTTAAAAGCCATCGTTCTGCTGTTTTGTTCTGTGGCAGTGTTTCTGGCACTGTTACTGGTTGCACGCAATCGGATCGATGTCGTACGGATGAGAAAACGGGAAGTGCAGGAGCGGCATGATTACAATTATGCCATGTACCGTACCTTATATAAAAAGAAGGAAAAACTTCGCTCCATTACCCTGCTTCAGATGGCAAGGCAGCAGATCGAACTGCACCGTCCGCAGATGGCACTGCAGGCACTGGAGCTGGTGAAAAGGGAAAAATTGAATGTAGCGCAGCTTCGCAGTTTTTATTTTTATCAGGCAGCAGCGCTATATCTGGATGCACAGGAGAGCTGGCAGGAAGCGCTGACCAGTTGTTATGCAATCCCACAAAAACCGCAGCAGTTATCACAGGAGGAAATCGAAAGCCTGTTTTTACCGGAGAGCAATCCGGACAAACTGGTGCTTGCTGTGAGTGACTGGGAGGAGCAGAAAGCTACCTTGCCGGTGATTATGATGCCGGCTGCGATTCTGATTTTGTATACCGGGGTCTATTACAGTGTCAATGGGTTACTGTCATGGCGGTATCATTACAGAGACTGGGTCGTGTATGTCTCCTTTTTCATCCTTTTCTTTGGGTGGACAGTGCTCACGCTGTACTGGCTGGTCAAACTGGTCCGGATGATCGGAAAACAGACGGAAAAAGGAAAGGATGCAAAGACTGTGCAGAAGATCTTTTTGGTGATTCTCTGGATCTGTCTCTTTTTGGGGAATAGCCTGATGCAGGTAGCTCAGATTTTTGGAAGTGATGCGGAGGTAGAGGTACAGCCGAATGGTGTGATCGAGATGAAGCATGAAAACTGGCTGGATCCGCCGGATTATTACTACAACAAATCCGTAGGACTGTTTTTGCGCCGGACGCTGACACCGGATGAGATCATCGCGTACGGGATTGCGGAGGAAACGCCGGAAGACGATTCGACAGAGCATGCATCCGATGGGGAAACACAGAACGATAGCGGAACCGAAGAAGATCAGACGACCGGAGAGAATACGGCAGATACAAATATAGATGGAACCGCAGAGAACGGAGCAGATACCGAAACAGAAGATCCGCTGATGTCTCAGGCGCAGGCAGTCTATACATACATGAAAGAACATGGTGAGATAGCAGATGACGGAGATGTCTCCCAGGTGACTGCAAGTTGTAATGCAAAAGGAAACTTTTATGCCATTTTTGAAAGCGGTGAAGAGAATGGTAACAGCTGGGACAATCGTCTGGTCTATGACCGGACATCAAAGAATGGAGAGTGCGAGTTGTTTGTCTATGAGAGGGTGGAAACAGGAAAAGATACCCAGCTGCTCGGATTCTATGCAGTGAATAAGACGACCGGGGAAGTGATCTCCGGGGAAAAAACATCCTGGAGTGAGGTGGGAAGCGAAGTTTACCGGGAAGCTACCGGGGAGTAAGAAAAAAAGAGAAAACACGTAAAGAACAAAAAGAAGAAAGACAGAAAATAAAAAAGCAGAAAAAACAAAGAGTCTGTAAGTGAGAGAACAGTATCTGACATCGTTTCTATAGAAAACATGCCAAAAAACATATCACTTACAGGTTCTTTTCTATTAATCGGACGGATCGTAGAAAAAATGTCAAAAAATATAAAAAAAATCTATGAATTCAAAAAGAGCATCTATTTGTTTTTAATTTAACAATCCTTTATAATAAAATCATGGTGAATGTGACGAATGGTTTTTGGAAAAATCAAAAAAAATAATTGGTTTGAACAAAGAATCATTTGGTCGATCGTGTTAAAAGAATAACTGTAAGGGAATGATATCCTTTAGAGTTAGGAAAAGGGATCATGCACAAGAATCATCAAGATATTTTTAAACAAAAGGAGATCGCTTATGAAAAAGCAACAGAAACATTTTCTCATTGCTGTTCTGGCAGGCGTATTACTGTATTTTCTTCTGCCGGAAGCAAACGGGCTGACAAAAGCAGGAATCGCTATGCTGTCCGTGTTCCTGCCAACCATCTATCTGTGGCTGACCTGCGGAACCAGCTGGACATCTCTTCTGAGTGTGACTGTAGCAGTTCTTCTCGGAACGTATGCGGGAGCCAATGCTTACGGAACCTTATGGGGTAACGTAGTAGGAGCTGCTGTTATTCCGTTCCTGATGGTCGCTACTGTTCTGGAAGAGAGTGGTGCCTTTGAATGGATCGTGAAATGGATCATTTCCAGAAAGTTCATTCATGGAAGACCAACCCTGTTTATGATCATGTTCACACTGGCTATGATCATTATCTCTATCTTTACAGCACCGCAGGTTGTAGCAGTACTGTTCTTCAAACTGCTGGAAGATGTAACTACTTCCATCGGTTATACAAAAGAAGATGGATTCTACAAATCACAGGGTCTGCTGATCGGCTGGGTATCTCAGCTGTGTGATGGTACTCTGATCTGGGGAAGACCTTACATCCTGACTATGGTTGCTATCGTAGCCGGACTGGGATTTGGAAACTTTACAGCAGCAACTTACTTCAAGTTTGCAGGTCTGTATCTGCTGTTTGCTGTAATCGTAGCTATCTTAATGGTAAAATTCTGGATGAGACCGGATGTATCCAAGTTCAAGAGCTTTGATGATGCAGCGATGCGTGAAGAACTGAAGAAAAATCCGATCAGCAGGAGAGGAAAAATCGCGCTGGCTGGTATGGCAGTTATCCTTCTGTGCTATATCCTGGCTTCCATGGAATTCCTTGGACCGGTTGCTACTTACTTCAGCGGTATCACTATCGCAGCACCTGTAACCTTAGTATGTGCTCTGCTGTGTGTCATCACAGTTGACGGAAAACCGGTTATGGACTTCGGTAAAGCAGCAGCGAAAGTACCGTGGGGAATGATCGTATTCCTGGGTGCTATCATGTTCTATGCAGGAGCTGTAGGTGGAGATGATTATGGTATCACTCTGTGTCTGCAGAACATCCTGGGACCGGTTGTTGCGAAGATGCCAATCATCGTAACTATCGTCATCGGACTGATCGTTGCCAGCCTGGCAACAAACTTCTGTTCCAATACAGTATCCGGTGTTATCGTATGCTCCAGCTGTATCCCGGCTCTGATGTCCGTTCCTGGAATCAACCAGGCACAGGTTCTGGCTTTCGGATGTGCCGTTATCGCTATCTGTGGTACTGCAATCTGTACGCTGAGCGCATGCCCGCTGATGGGAATCATTTATTCGGATATCGGTATCGAATACAAAGGAACAGCAAAATACAGTGTGGCTTTCTGTGCAGTCATGATCGTGATCTGTGCAGCTATCCTGATCCCGATCGGAACAGGAATGTTCGCCGGACTGATGTAAAAAATAACTGTGAAGCGTAATCACAGCGGTTCATGAAAATAGCGGAGGCTGTGGCTGTCAAGGAATTGATGCGGCAGTCTCCGCTTTTTCGTTGCTATGCATAGCAACAAGAGAAAAAAATAACAGGCCGGGATAAGTCCTGCCTGCAAGATAGAAAGGAGAACATTTATGACAAAAAGAATTCCACAGGCAACATTACTTCCACGTACAGAAAATTCCTTCCCATGGGGAGCAGCTGACCGTCAGCTGGTACCGACTTATCTGGAAAAATACGGTTACGAAGAGGAAGAATATCTGTATTCCGGAGAGGCAGATGTATACACCTTAAAAGACGGTCGTGCACAGGTAAAATTTTCCAATGCACCGTATACCAACCGTTTTATCATCCGTAAACCGAAAGATCCGAAAAAATTCAGCGGAAATGTAGTAGTGGAACTGTTAAATTCCACGAACAGCTGGGATGTCAGCCCGATGTGGTGTCTGTTATGGCAGAAAATGCTGCATGAAGGAGATATCTATGTAGGTGTGACCGTACGTGCAATCTGTACACAGACATTAAAACAGTACGATACAAAACGTTATGAGAAACTTTCCTGGAAGAATCCGAACCCGAATCCGGGACCGGTAAACCACAATATTTTACTGTGGCAGCACTGCCTGCCGGACTGCGAAGACGGTCTGCTGTGGGATATGCTGACACAACTTGGTAATCTTTTCAAATCCGAACAGGGTACGCAGATTGCAGGAAAAGAAGTAGAGAAAGTATATGCGATCAGCTGTTCTCAGTCTTCGATGCAGTTATCTACCTATATTAATGTCTTCCATGAGACAGACAGAGTATCACCGGTAGAAGTTCCTTACGATGGTTATCTGACGTATTCCGGATGCCGTATGGTGGCACTGAACCAGGAAGAATCACCGGCTGATGTGACCGATGAGATTCAGATGACAAAGAACTGCCCGGTTCCGCTGCTTCGCTGCGTAACCCAGTGGGATTTCAAAGATTTCACCGGTCATATTAATCTGAGAAGAGCCGACAGTGATGAACAGGGCGACCGTTTCCGTCTGTATGAGCTGGCAGGACAGGCACACAACTCTTTCTCCGGAGCATTTTATCGTCCGGGATACGAAGAAATCGCTCAGATTCAGAAAATTACCGCACTGCCGCATACCGATATTACCGCACTGCCACTGGAAGCGTTCATGCGTCAGGCACTGACCAACCTGGATCTGTGGGCAAGAGAAGGAATCCCGGCTCCACATGCACAGGGACTGATCGAAGTGGATGAAAATAATATGGAAGTTCTGGATGAAAACAATAACTGTAAAGGTGGTTTCCGCTTCCCGCAGCTGGATGTGCCGGTAGCGACTTACTGCAGTGGTACTAAGAAAAACGACCAAGATAGCTGCTGTGTATATTTCTCAGAAGAGAAACTGAAAAAACTGTATCCTACAAGAAGAAATTATATTGATAAGATCTTCAAGGCTATTGATGTGCTGGAAGAGCAGAGATTCTTCTCGATTGAAGATGCAGACCAGATGAAACTGGATACGCTGAAGCTGGCGGTTCCTTGCAGGAATCATAGTTCTAAGTTTGAGGCGTAAAATTAAAATATGTTTTTTGTTTTCGTTTGACGGACGCAGGTCAGGAGCCGGAGAAAGGGTGCGGACAACGTGGGCAGGACAACTTTGAGCTGGTAGTTCAAAGGGGGAGGTAGAAGAAAAGCTGTATGGGCGAAGGTACTGGAAGATCTGATTCCGGAATCCCTTCGTAGGGCATTGAATATTCAAAGGGAGTACACGCTACGAGTTTTGTTCACTTAAATCAAAATTGGTTCACTGGATCAATGAATGATATGTATGATAATAAAAAATGCTGTACCGAATCACAGAAATTTGTGAGTTTGGTACAGCATTTTTTGATAAATTTGGTTTAAATTGAATCTGAAGATTTTATTTCAGCAGGTTATCTCCTGTAAAGTAGTCGATACGCATGGAATGACGTACATCTTCCAGAGTTTTTGCTGCGGTTTCGCGGGCTGCGGCGCTGCCTTTTTTTAGGATGTCGTATACATCCGGCAGGTTTTTCTCCCACATTTTTCTGCGTTCGCGGATCGGTTCCAGTTCGGACTGGATGACGTTGTTCAGGAATTTCTTTACTTTCACGTCTCCCAGACCACCGCGCTGGTAGTGAGCTTTCAGTTCGTCCAGGTTGTTGTATTCCGGAAGGAATTCTTCAAAGTGTTCCGGACGACAGAATGCATCCAGATAGATGAATACCGGGTTGCCTTCTACTTTACCGGGATCCTGTACACGGATGTGGTTCGGATCGGTAAACATGGACATGATCTTGGTTCTGATATCTTCCGGTTCGTCGGACAGATAGATGCAGTTGCCAAGGGATTTGCTCATCTTTGCTTTGCCATCGATACCCGGCAGACGCAGGCAGGCCTGGTTGCTTGGCAGGATGATCTTCGGCTCGGTCAGAGTTTCACCGTAGACACTGTTAAACTTGTGTACAATCTCTTTACACTGTTCGATCATTGGCATCTGGTCTTCACCAACCGGCACGGATGTGGCACGGAAAGCGGTGATATCAGCGGCCTGACTGATCGGGTAGCAGAAGAAACCTACCGGAATGCTGGCTTCGAAGTTTCTCTGCTGGATCTCTGCTTTTACGGTAGGATTACGCTGTACACGGGATACGGTAACCAGATTCATATAGTAGAAAGTCAGTTCTGTCAGCTCCGGAACCATGGACTGGATAAAGATGGTGGATTTTTCCGGATCCAGACCGCAGGCAAGGTAATCCAGTGCCACCTGCATGATATTCTGACGTACTTTTTCCGGATGTTCTGCGTTATCGGTCAATGCCTGGGCATCGGCGATCATAATATAGATTTCGTCAAAGTTGCCGGAGTTCTGTAATCTGACTCTTTCTTTCAGAGATCCGACATAATGACCTACGTGAAGACGACCGGTTGGGCGGTCGCCGGTTAAAATAATTTGCTTCATAAAATTCTCCTTTGTGCTCTGAAAATAATGTGCTACAAGTATGCTTATACAGAGCAATATAGATTAATTATAAAGCCCGGCCGGAACACTGTCAACTGCACAAAAGTGAAAAACAAGGCAGTAGCGAAATAAATTTTAAAAATTTAGCAATTTAAAGTGAAAAAACGTTAAATCGTATTGTGATATTTAAAAACTCCTGTTATAATAACGAAAAAGAATGATCAAAAGTCATGGGATGTAAGAAAACGTCCCTATATGGCGATTGATTCTGAGATGAAAAAGCTTGAATAAGGAAGGTAAGAAAAATGAATCAGCTGGAAGTATTAAGAGAGAGTCTTGGACAGTGCGACGAGATTATCCTGGATGCACTGCTTATGCGTAACCGTATCGTAGAGGATATCATGGCATATAAAGAGGCAAATGATATCCCGATCCTGCAGCCGGAGCAGGAAGCAAAACAGAGAGAATGGCTGGAACGCCGGATGGAATCCAGACGTCATAAAGCAGAGGTGGAAGATGTATTCGGAAGCATCACCCAGAACAGTAAGAGAATTCAGGCGAGAAAACTGTTTAACTACAATATCGTCCTGATCGGATTTATGGGAGCAGGTAAGAGTACGATTTCCGAATTCCTGAAAACAGCATTTGCCATGGAAGTGATCGAGATGGATCAGATCATCGCCGAGAGAGAGGGTATGAGCATTTCCGATATCTTCGAAGTATATGGAGAGCAGTATTTCCGTGATCTGGAGACTAATCTTCTGATCGAGATGCAGTCTCGTACCAACGTGGTAATCTCCTGTGGCGGTGGTACACCGATGAGAGAGTGCAACGTTGTTGAGATGAAGAAAAACGGTCGTGTCGTTCTTCTGACGGCAAAACCGGAGACAATTCTGGATCGTGTCAAAGACAGCCATGATCGCCCGCTGATCGAAAACAACAAGACAGTACCGTTTATTGCGGAACTGATGGAAAAACGTAGAGAAAAATACGAAGCAGCAGCCGACATCGTCATCGAGACAGATGGCAAGAGTGAACTGCAGATCTGTGAAGAACTGATCCACAGACTGCGCCAGATGGATAACGAATAAAAGAATGGCAGCCAGACGAGAAAATAAAGAAGTTTTATAAGATAATACGAAGTGAGAGGCGTAAGTCGTAGCAATACGATTTACGCCTCTTTGTTGCATTGTATATCAATAATTGGTCCAGTGAACCAATTTTGATTGCCGCGATAACTACGAGTCAGAGTCCGTGCTTGCACGAAACTTTGATTTGTTGTGCTACATAGCAAGAATCAGTTCGGTGAACCAGTTCAGATTCGTTTTGTAAAATATAGAAAATTCACTTCGGAAACAGAATCAGATCGTCCGATAATCCAGATTATTCCGTGCCTGTTCGATCACGAACTGTTTGAATACATCCACAACCGGTGGATGGTAGGCATCTTTCAGGGTTGCCATATAGAAGTTTCGCTGCCAGCTCGGGGAAATCAGCGGGAGAACTTTCAGATTCAGAGAGTGGATGATCGGGATATCTGGTGCTACGGCGATTCCGAAACCATTTGCCACGAATCCGGCAACTACATGGTCCTCGGCTATCTCGTAAGAAACATCCGGGTAAGCACCGATCTGATCAAACAGATGATCAATGATATGACGCAGACCGCTTCCGCTCTTATAGATGATCTGCTTGTATTCCAGAGTCTCTTCCAGATGAATCTCCGACTTGGAAGCCAGTGGATGATCCGGCGGAACGATGACGACCAGATCCTGCTTGGCAACCGGGATAAATTCGATCAGAGGTTCATCATTGATCTTGGAACAAAAGCCGATATCGTATTTCTGTTCTTTTAACCCCTTCAGAATCTCGTCCGTAATGACCTTGTCACAGTGCAGGGAAAAATCAATCTGTTTACCCTGGTTTTCGTCCAGAAACTTTCGCAAAAGCCGGGGAACAAAATCGCTTCCCAGAGTTCGGAGAAAGGCGATATCGATCCTGCCTTCTCCTTTTCCCGCCAGCTGCAGGCTGCCCACAGAAGTATCCAGCTTTTCCAGGATTTCTTCGGCATCGGTAAGAAATGATTTTCCATACTTGGTAAGGGTAACATTCCGGCCGTTTTTCTTAAATAATTTTACACCCAGTTCCGATTCCAGAGAGGAGATGGCGTGGCTGAGACTGGGCTGTGTGATCGCCAGCAGATCCGCCGATCGGGTGTAGTGCTCCATATGAGCCAATGTAACGAAATATCGTAGATGATAAAGATTCATAAAAGAATGCCTCCTATAAAAAATATCCTCCGCAAAAAGGCAGACAAACGTGTCGAGTATAAGGTTATGTTGTCGCCTGATGTCTATTATTATACCACGATATATTGACAAAATCTATGAATAGTCACATACAATCAATTTGTTTTGAATTTAACAAAGATATATAATTTAGATAACAAAAATAAGGAGTTTTTCAGGAGGAAAAATACGATGTCAAAGAGATTTCCAATCACAATCAGTTCCTGGACACTGGGAGATCAGTGTACATTTGAAGAAAGAGTTGCAGCAGCAAAGAATGCCGGATACGAAGGTATCGGTCTGCGTGCGGAAACTTACGTAGATGCTTTAAATGAGGGATTATTTGACCAGGATATCCTGAACATTCTGGACAAATACGATATGAAAGTCACAGAGGTAGAATACATCGTACAGTGGGCAGAAGAGCATCGTTCTTATGAGCAGAAGTACAAAGAGCAGATGTGCTTCCACATGTGTGAATTATTTAACGTAAAACAGATCAACTGTGGTCTGATGGAAAACTACTCTGTAGAATATACTGCACAGAAACTGCGTGAGCTGTGCCAGAGAGCCGGAAAATATATCATCGGTGTAGAACCAATGCCATACAGCGGTATCCCGGATGTGAAAAAAGGATGGGCAGTAGTAAAAGCAGCAGACTGTGACAATGCAAAACTGATTCTGGATACCTGGCACTGGGTAAGAGCAAACCAGCCGGTAGATATTTCCGTACTGGCAGATGTTCCGGCAGATAAAGTCGTATCCATCCAGATCAACGATGTATGGGAAAGACCGTATGCAACAACTATCTTAAGAGATGAATCCATGCATGACCGCCTGGCACCGGGAACCGGTATCGGATGCACTGCAGCATTTGTAAAAATGATCCGTGAAAAAGGTATCGAGCCAAATGCTATCGGTGTAGAAGTTATCAGTGATGCAAACCTGGAAAAAGGTATCGAGTATGCAGCAAAACATACTTACGAAAATACAAAAAAAGTACTCGGAGAGGCATGGCCGGAAGTACTGAACTAAGAAAAGGAGAGCAGATATGAAATTTGAAGCAATGTTTCAGCCGATTCAGATCGGACCGGTAACAGTGAAAAACCGCTTTGTAGTTCCTCCGATGGGCAACAACTTTGCCAACACCGACGGAACCATGAGTGAACAGTCCGTTGCTTACTACAGAGAGCGTGCAAAAGGAGGATTCGGACTGATCACCATCGAAGCAACTGTTGTACACAAAGGCGCCAAAGGCGGTCCGAGAAAACCTTGTCTGTATGACGATTCTACCATCGAAAGCTTTAAAAAGGTGGTAGACGCCTGTCACGCAGAAGGTGCAAAAGTTTCCGTTCAGCTGCAGAACGCAGGTCCGGAAGGAAATGCGAAAAATGCGGGTGCACCGATCACAGCAGCTACCAGCATCCCGGCAGCCTGCGGAAGAGATATTCCGAGAGAACTGTCTACCGAAGAAGTGTATGAACTGGTAAAAGGATATGGAGAGGCAGCCAGAAGAGCAATGGAAGCCGGTGTGGATGCCGTAGAGATCCATATGGCTCATGGTTATCTGGTAAGTACCTTCATGTCTCCGCGTACCAACAAACGTGTGGATGAATTCGGCGGATGTTTTGAAAATCGCATGCGTTTCTCCAGACTGATCATCGAAGAAGTGAAAAAACAGACCGAAGGAAAAATCGCTGTTCTGGCGAGAATCAACTCCGATGATGAAGTACCGGGTGGTCTGGATGTACATGACAGTGCAGCTATCGCAGCTTATCTGGAATCCTGCGGACTGGATGCCATTCATGTATCCCGTGCCGTTCATATCAAAGATGAATATATGTGGGCTCCGACCGTAATTCACGGTGGATTTTCCGCAGATCTGGTAGAAGAGATCAAACGTGCGGTCAATATCCCGGTAATCACCGTAGGACGTTATACCGAACCGCAGTTCGCTGAACTGATGGTAAAAGAAGGACGCTGTGACCTGGTTGCTTTTGGTCGTCAGAGTCTGGCAGATCCGCATATGCCGAAGAAAGCAAAAGAAGAACGTCTGGAAGATATGATCCCATGTATCGCCTGTCTGCAGGGCTGTGTTGCCAACATGTATGCGGGAAAACCGCTGTGCTGTCTGACCAACCCGTTCCTGGGACATGATGCAGAGCCGTTAAAACAGGCAGAGACACCGAAGAAGATCATGGTCATCGGTGGCGGTGTTGCCGGTCTGTGTGCAGCATTTGTTGCAAAAGAAAGAGGTCACGAAGTTACTTTATACGAAGCCGGCCCGAGACTCGGTGGAAACATGCGTCTTGCCGCTTACCCGCCTGGAAAAGGTGACATCACAAATATGATCCGCAGCTATATTCATCGTTGCCAAAAAGATGGAGTTGAGATAAAATTGAACCACGAGGTGACAGCAGACTTCATCAAAGGGGAAAACCCGGACAGCGTGATCATCGCAACCGGTTCTAAGACACTGGTACTGCCGATCGCAGGCATCGACAATCCGTCTATCATTTACGGATCCGATCTGTTGGAAGGAAAACGTGCAGCAGGTAAGAAAGTACTGGTAGTCGGCGGCGGAATGGTTGGCTGTGAGACCGCAGCCTTTCTTGGCGAACAGAACCACGATGTAACAGTCATTGAATTCAGAGATACCGTAGGTGCAGATGTGATCCACGAGCACAGAGTATATCTGATGAAAGATTTCGAAGAATACGGTATCGGTCAGATTACCGGAGCAAAAGTATGCAGATTCTTCGAAGACGGCGTAGAGTATGAGACAGCAGACGGCGAACATCACGAGGCCAGAGGCTACGATTCCGTTGTACTTTCCATGGGTTACAGAAATTATAATCCTCTTGAAGAACAGGTGAAAGCTATCGTACCGGATACCTATGTAATCGGTGATGCAATCCGTGCAAGACGTGCACTGGATGCAACGAAAGAAGCCTACGATGTGGCATCTCAGATTTAGACCCAAAACAGGAGGAAAAGAAGATGGAACAGAGAATCAAAGGAACAACAGGATTATTGGCACTGATTGGAAGCCCGGTAGGACATTCAGGATCCCCGGATATGTACAATTTCTGCTTCCGCTATCATAATCTGGATTATTGCTACATGGCTTTTGATATCAAAGAAGATCAGGTACCGGCAGCGCTGGATGCCATGCGTCTGTTTAACATGAGAGGATGCAACGTAACCATGCCGTGCAAAACCGCAGCAGCACAGAACATGGACGAATTATCCGATGCAGCAAGAATCATCGGTGCAGTCAATACAATCGTCAACGAAAACGGAAAACTGGTCGGTCATATGACAGACGGAATCGGATTTGTTGAAAACCTGAGAGACCACGGTGTAGATGTAAAAGGAAAGAAAATGGTAGTTTTAGGTGCCGGTGGAGCCGCAACAGCGATCCAGGTGCAGTGTGCACTGGACGGAGCAGCATCTATTTCCATCTTTAACCCGAACGATCCTTTCCTGGATCGCGCAAAAAATACAGCTGCAAAGCTGAAAAAAGAAGTACCGGATTGCGATGTTCAGGTATTCTGTATCGAAGATCAGGACAAACTGAAAGAAGAGATCGCAAAAGCAGATATTCTGGTAAACGGAACACTGGCAGGGATGAAACCTCATGAAGATGTTTCTCTGATTACGGACAAATCCGTATTTCGTCCGGATCTGGTAGTATGCGATGTTGTATACAATCCCGAAGAAACAAGACTCCTCCGGGAAGCAAGAGAAGCCGGCTGTGCAAAGACCATTGGCGGAAAAGGTATGCTTTTGTGGCAGGGAGTTGCAGCCTACAAATTATATACCGGCCTGGATATGCCTGTAGAGGAATATAAAAAGTTCCAGGCGGAAAACGCAAAATAAAATGAGGTAAAAAATGAAACAGAACAGCAAGAAGAATTATGTGATAACATCTCTCGCATTGTATTTCACGTATTTTATTCATGGAATAGGAGCGTCTATTTTAGGACAGTACAAACCACAGTTTGCAAAAGTGTGGGGCGCGACAGTGGGAAGTGATGGAACTGTCGACGTCAGTATGGTAGTATCTGTTATTGCAGCATTGGGACTGGGTCGTCTGATATCCCTTCCGTTCTCCGGACCGATCTCGGATAAGTTCGGCCGAAAGTTAAGCGGTATGATCGGTGTGATCTGTTATGTGATCTTTTTCTTCGGAATTGCATTTTCTCCGTCGATGGGAATTGCCTATGCATTCGCCATTGTGGGCGGAATCGCCAATTCCTTCCTGGACACCTGTGTAAGTCCGACCTGTATGGAGATTTATGTCAATAATCCTTCGATTGCGAATCTGTTTACAAAATTTTCCATGTGTATCAGTCAGTTCCTGCTGCCGTTCTTTATCGGAATGGTAGCGGCAGCAAATATGTCCTATCGCACCATCTTTCTGGTGGCAGGAATTGCGATCCTGATAGATGGAGTTCTGATCCTGTTACTTCCGTTCCCGGCAAGAGAAAAGAAGAGCGGTGAAAAACAGGAGAAGAGTAAAGTGAAACTGACAAAAGTTTCTCTGGCAGCTGTGCTGATCGGATTTACCAGTTCTTCCACCTTTATGCTGTGGCTGAACTGTAACCAGGAGCTGGGACGTGCTTACGGAATGACGGATTCCTCCGCTATCCAGTCTTTCTATGCACTGGGAACAGCGACTGCGGTTCTGGCAACTGCCTTCTTTATTAAAAAAGGCCTGAAAGAGATTGATATTCTGATCCTGTATCCGGCGATTTCCACCGTGATGCTTGGTCTGTGTTTTCTGATTCAGGCACCATGGATCTGTCTGATTGGCGGGTTTGTGATCGGTTATGCAGGCGCCGGCGGTGTACTCCAGCTGGCGACCTCCACAACCGCAACGTTTTTCCCGGAGAATAAGGGGACGGCGACTTCTATGGTCATGATTGCGTCCAGTATCGCAAACTATACAATTATTTCTCTGGCAAGTTATATTACGAAGACAGGCGGTGCAGCCGCTCCAAGAATGATCCTACTTCTGAATATGGGAGTTACCATTGTGGGAATCCTTCTTGCCCTGTATGTAAAGAAGAATAAAAAGTAACTGTGAAAGTACAGAACAGTTACTTCAGAAAATAAGAATTCAAAATGTAAAATGATTTCCGGTCGATCTTCCCAGATGTATGCCTGAACGAATGTCGACCGGTTTTTTTTAGGCAGAAATTGTCTAAAAATTAACGAAAATAAGAATTGAGAAATGGAGAATTTTTATGGCACATGCAAAGCGACAAAGAAGGGAAAATGAATTGCCCTATATTCCGTTCGGGCCGTTTCAGGTTCGACTGCCGTTTATTCATTACAAAATAGAATCTGTAGAATTTATTCAGGGACTGATTCTCGGTGTAACCGCACTGAGTGCGGTTCCCTATCTGGAACAATATCTTGGGCTTCCATATGAGCTGGCGTGGAGCTGTGTGATTCTGGAGACCATGCTGTATCTGCTTCACAGTCTGCTGGGAGATCCGGTGGTTCCGGGATGGATCACTCCGACACTTCCGTTGACGATTGTTTTTCTGGAAGGATTTCCGATAGGGCAAGAGCGTATCCAGGCAATGATTGCGCTGCAGCTGCTGGTGGGACTGGTCTTTTTGTTTATGGGAATCTCGAAGCTGGCAGATAAGTTTGTCCATGCAGTTCCGGCATCGGTAAAGGGAGGAATCCTGCTGGCGGCACCAATCACCGTTATGGCGGGACAGATCGGAGAGGGCGGTAATATGCACAAATATCCGATCGCGATCGTAGCAGGTGTGGGACTTTTACTTCTGATCAGTTTTTCTGATAAGTACCAGGAGAAGAGAAAAGATTCAAAATTTCTGGATATGGTCGCACGGTATGGGAATCTGTTTCCGTATCTGCTGGCGATGATCGTCGGACTGATCGTCGGAGAACTGGATATGCCGGGACTGGAGATCGGAACTTTTATTAAGATTCCGGAGTTTTCGAGAATGTTTTCGGAAGTCAGCATCTTTGGTGTGGGGATTCCGCCAGTATCCATGTTTCTCAAGGCATTGCCGCTGGCACTGGTGAGTTATGTGATTGCGTTTGGCGATTTTGTTACCACGGAGACGTTAGTGACGGAAGCACGCCAGTCCAGAGATGATGAGTACATTGATTTTAATTCCAGCCGTTCTAATATGGTCAGTGGATTGCGCAATGTGTTGCTGGCATTTTTTGCACCGTTTCCACCCCTTTCCGGTCCGTTATGGGTTGGTATGACGGTATCGGTATCTATTCGCTACCAGGAAGGAAAAAAAGCGATGAAATCTCTTCTGGGAGGTATGGCGTCCTTCCGTCTGGCAACATTTCTGAGTGTTATGATCATACCGGTCGTAAGCTTTTTCCGGCCGATCTTCGGTGTGGGATCTTCGATCACGTTGTTGTTTCAGGCTTTTGTCTGTGCGAGAATCGGTATGGATTACTGTAAGACTGACCGGGATAAGATGATCGGTGGTGTGATGGCTGCGGTTCTGGCCACCCAGGGAACCGCCTGGGCTTCTGCCTGGGCGCTTGGTGTGGGATTCGGACTGAACCTGCTGCTGTCTAACTGGAAACCGGGACAGAAAGAAATTGAGAACACAGAAGAGTAAAGCAAAATACAGAATAACGTAAAAAGCAGATAACAAAAAGAGAAGGCCTGTGGTAAGGGGAAATTACGGCAGGTCTTCTCTTTTTATCTTTATTACTATAAATGAGCAAATACCGAAAAGTACACAAATTCCATAGGCTGGTGTGTGCATTATGTGAACACTGAACTGGTTTGATTTCTTAAATGTCCGCATATCACGGATTCAATTGTGCATTTTTTCAAATTTGCTCATTTATAGTTTATTATATAAAAGGGTTATGAAATAAGTAGGAATTTGAAATTATGTTTTTAAAGCGTTGTTATTTTCTGCATTACAGACTTTTGTGTATGATGTCCAGAACCTGTTTCAATTCATGGACACCGATCTGTCCCGGTGCAGAAGCTTTGGAAGCGGCACCGAAGGTCAGTGCGGAACCAAAGGTCTCACCGGTCAGACGGCTTACAACACCCGTTCCGGCCATAGACATGGTGATGATCGGGCGGTCTGCGTACTGTTCTGACATTTCCAGAGTGGCTTCTAAAAGTGTCAGAACGTCTTTTTTGCAGGTCGGCATCAGAGCAATCTTCGGAATGTCTGCACCGAGAGTCTGCATCTTTCTGAGACGACGAACAATCTCGTCTTTCTCAGGAGTTTTTGCAAAGTCATGGTTGGAAGCGATGACTTTTACGCCATTTGCATGGGCATGAGAAATGATGGAGGTCACAATCTCATCCCCGGTAAATGCTTCCACATCCACCAGATCCACATAGCCGCTTTCCGCCACGGCTTTGTTTAACTGTGCATACTGTTCCGGTGAAATTTCTTTTTCTCCGCCTTCCTTGGAGGTTCGGAAGGTGAAGAGTACAGGAATCTCACCCAAAGCTTCGTTCAACTGCTTTGCGGTGGTCAGAACTTCCTCTGTATTGAAGACATCATCGTACCAGTCTACACGCCACTCTGCAACATCTACAGGCAGTGCGGAGAAGGTAGCGGCTTCTTTGAGAATTTCCTCGCGGGTTTTACCAACGATCGGAACACAGATCTTCGGTCTGCCTTCGCCGATGGTAATGTTTCTTACTTTTACAGTATTCATAGTGTTTTCCTTTCTCGAAAACCGTTTTTACATTTTAGTCGTATTTGATGTTCAGAACTTCTTTCATGTGTTCGATAGGCATCGGTTCGCCGGTCCACAGCTCGAAAGCAGCAGATCCCTGGAACAGCATCATGCCCAGACCGTTCATGGTCTTGCATCCAACTTCTTTAGCCATGGAACGCATCTTTGTCTCCAGTGGAGAATAAGGAACATCAACAACGATCAGCTCCGGACGGAAGTAAGATTTGTCCGGTACTACGGACTGTCCTTCCAGCGGTTTCATACCAACACCGGTAGCGTTGACGAACAGGTAGCTGTCGTTCATTTCCTCTTTCAGTTTGTCAAGTTCTGCCAGATCGTAGAGAACTGCATGAGAAGAAGTTCTGGTATTGATCTTTTCTACAGTAGATACTGCACGCTCCCAGAATTCATCTTTGCGGTTGAAGATTACGATTTCTGCAACCCCGTCCAGCGCTGCCTGGATCTCAATAGCTGTAGCAGCGCCGCCGGCACCTACGATGGTCATTTTTTTGCCAATGACGTCAATGTTGTTGTCCTTCAGAGCCTGCATAAAACCGATACCGTCTGTGATATGACCGGTCAGATGGCCGTTGTCATTGACAATGGTATTGACAGCGCCGCAAAGCTCAGCAGCCGGTGACAGTTCGTCAAGATACTGTCCTACCAGTGTTTTGTTTGGCATGGATACGTTGGATCCTCTCATTTTCAGAGTACGGATGGCTTTTACTGCATCTTCGATTTCGTCGGCACCAACTTCGAATGCCAGATATGCATAGTCGTAACCTAATTTTGCAAATGCTTCGTTCTGCATTGCCGGTGAACTGGAGTGACGGATCGGGTATGCCATCAGTCCGATAAGTTCTGTGTGTCCTGTGATTCTTTCTGCCATGATTTTTTGTCCTTTCCTGTAATCATGCTACTCCACTGACAAGAATGGTAAATGGAGCAGCATGATTACGCTTTATTTATTTCATCAATATCGGTGGAGAAAAATCCGCCGATATATGATAACAATTAATCCAGATAACCTCTTTGGGTCAGATGATAAAGAATATTTCTTCCTTCCATGGTTCCGTCGATGATACGGCGGGCTCTCTGGCTGTCACCGATGTTGATCACTTCTACATCGTCATCAGCGAATGCTTCCAGAAGCTGTGGATACAGCTGTCCTTTGGCTCTCATACCAAGACATACGAAACCATAGTCAAATGGCAGTTCGTATTCACCTTCGCTGCCTTTTACCAGGAAGGAATCTGCTTTTACTTCCAAAAGGGCAGTTTTCGTCAGCTGATGTACGTCATGTTTTTTCATCATGCATCTGGTATCGTTTTTGGTTACCGGATCCAAATCACGGCCGATCTGATCCATCATTTCAACGATAGAGATATCCGCTTTACGTGCCGCAAAGAATTCCACAACATCAAGACCTACGGCACCGCCACCGATAACAGCGACTTTTTTGCCTTCCAGATCCTGCGGAAAATCGTTGATATGACTGATCATACCTAAGATAGAATAAACATTTCCGCCTTCTTTGTCAATATTATCCATCAGACCATTGATCGGAGGAAGCAGAGGGCCGGAGCCGGTCGCGTTGACGATCAGGTTCGGATGGAATTTGCGGATATTTTCCGGCGTTGCCTGGGTTCCGGTAAAGATATAGAGGTTATCCAGACCGACTGCACGGTGTTCCAGATAGTGCGGGAAATCAGCCAGACGTTTCTTTGCCGGGATCTTGGAGATCTCAGCAGCCAGACCGCCCAGAGTCTCTTTTTCTTCCAGAAGGAAAGTGTTACATCCTACCTCAGCAGCTGTACAGGCAGCTTCCAGACCTGCGGTACCTCCACCGATCACAACTACGTTACAGTTTTTATTGACTTTTTGGGATCTGTAGGTATCGCCTTCGAGTACGGACGGGTTGACCGTACAACGGATCGGACGGTTGAAGCCGATACGGTTTCCGGCACATCCGATGTTACAGGAGATACATTTGCGGATATCACATTCGTGACCGGTTGCAACTTTATTTACCCATTCCGGATCCGCGATCAGTCCACGGCCCATACCGATCAGATCAGCATCGCCGTCAGCCAGGATCTTTTCCGCAACTTTCGGATCACGGATATTTCCCATGGAGATACATGGTTTGCCGAATTTTTCTTTGACAGCTCTTGGCATGTAGGAACGCCATCCGTCTTTCATATAATTGGCATCGATCTGATACTGGATGGAGCTGTTCAGACCACAGGATACGTCGAAGATATCCACTTCTTCCTGTACATATTCCAGATATTTCAGAGTATCTTCCAGTGTGTTTCCACCTTCTACCATCTCATCTGCACTCAGACGCAGCATGATCGGAAAGAAAGGTCCTACCTGTTTTCTGACTTCTTCGATGACCATACGGCAGAAACGTGTTCTGTTTTCTACGGAACCACCGAATTCGTCAGTACGTTTGTTGGTGGTAGGAGAGAGGAACTGGCTGATCAGGTAAGAATGACCTGCATGGATCTCTACAGCGTCAAAACCTGCAATCTGTGCACGTTTTGCGGCCTGTCCGTATTTTTTTACGATATCCAGGATCTCGTCTTTGGTCAGAGGGCGCGGGATATCGCCGCCGGCTTTGGTCGGTACATCAGAGGCAGATACCGGCTGCATGTTGATACGGGATGATACTGCCGAAGCACCGGCATGGTTGATCTGAATAGCCACACAGGTACCGTATCGATGGATATTTTCGCAGAACTTGAACAGACGAGGCAGATAATTGTCATGATCGATACGCAGCTGAGTGGTACCGTTGGAGCCCTGCGGAGAGTCTACACTGGCGTTTTCCACGATGATCAGACCGGTACCGCCTTTGGCACGCTGCTCATAATAGTTAATATGAAGAAAACTCATTTCACCGTTCTGTTCACCATAGTTGGTACCCATTGGCATCATGGTGATACGGTTTTTGATAGTCATATTTTTCACTGTCAATGGGGTGAAGATATGCTGATAATTGCCTTTCATAAAGAAACCTCCCTGAGATTTTTGTAGGTGATGGGGCAAAAAGTGTTTTGACCCATTTGATACCGGATTATTCCGTACTTCGTACTCTTACAATCCTCAAAAACATTCGTGATCCGCGCATTTTTCTTTGGGAAATGGCTGCTTACTCATGTTTTCGGCGAGTCCCAAGGTCAGAAATCTTCATGCAGGCAAGCTTGCGGCAGACTTACGACTTTTTGACTCTGGGTATCATGTATGTGTTAATTATATAACAAAAATATAACAAGTACTAATTCGTATTATTTGCGGTATGATAAAAAAATTCTATCGGTTATTATAAATTTTGTTAAATAAAAAACGACTGAAATACGGATTCACATTGCATATCGGGCGGTGGAATGGTAAGATAAAACATATGTTTGAAAAAGGAGAGGGATAGCATGAAAGAAGAACTGACGATCCGGGTGGCAAAGCCGGAGGATGCAAAAGTGCTTCTGAAAATCTATGCGCCGTATGTGGAGAAAACAGCGATCACATTCGAATATGAAGTACCGCCGGAGGAAGATTTTGCCGGACGGATCCGTCATATTCTGACGAAATACCCATATCTGGTACTGGAAGAAAACGGGGAGCTTCTGGGGTATGCGTATGCAGGGACGTTCAATGAGCGATCTGCTTGCGACTGGGCGGTAGAGACGACGATCTATATCCGGGAAGATCAAAAAAAGAGAGGGCTTGGAAAGAAGATGTATGCGGCACTGGAGCAGGTGTTGAAAAAGCAAAATATTACAAATCTGAATGCCTGCATCAGTGTGCCGGAAGTGCCGGATGAACATCTTGACCGCAACAGCATGGATTTTCATCATCATCTGGGATACCGGCTGGTGGGAGAATTTTATCAGTGCGGGTATAAGTTTGATACCTGGTATCACATGGTGTGGATGGAGAAAATAATCGGCGAACATCAGAAAAAACAGCCGGCGATGATCCCGTTTCCGGAACTTTTAAAGAAAAATCCGACACCATGGGAAGTATAAAATCAGAGAGAACAAAAAACTGTAACTATTCTGCAGACAGTACCTGTGAGGATACTGAACAGGTATGAAAAATTTACGATGCCGGTGACAGTTCGTCAAGATACTGTCCGGGCAAAAAGCGGATGAAGCACAAAAAGGAAAATATGATGTAAGGAGAATTATATTATATGGAAGGAAATTTGACGAAGGGTCCTATTCTGAAGACGCTGACCAAACTGGCGATACCGATCATGGCGTCTTCGTTTCTGGGGACTTTATATAACATTACCGATATGGCGTGGATCGGACTGCTCGGTTCAAAGGCAGTGGCGGGTATCGGCGTGGGAGGCATGTTTATCTGGCTGTCGCAGGGATTTGCGTCCATGGCAAGGATGGGCGGACAGGTACAGGTGGCACAGTGCGTCGGAAGAGGAGATAAGAAAAAGGCTCATGGGTATGCACAGGCTGCGGTTCAGCTGGCAGCTATTATGGGAATTCTGTATGCGATCGTTGCGCTGATTTTTACAAAGCAGATGATCAGATTTTTCAAACTGGAAGATCCGGAGGCGTATGCGTCGGCGTTTATTTATACGAAGATCGCCTGCGGGCTGATCGTCTTTTCGTTCTTATCGGTGACTCTGACGGGTATCTATACGGCACAGGGAGATTCGAAAACGCCGTTTTATGCGAATCTGATCGGATTAGCGACAAATATGATTCTGGATCCGCTCCTGATTCTCGGGCCGGGACCACTGCCGAAACTGGGCGCGGCAGGCGGAGCAATCGCCACGGTAACGGCACAGTTTATCGTTATGAGTATCATGATTCTGGGAATTGTGAAACAGAAAAAAGAAAATGTATTAAAGGGCATCTCGGTATTTGAAAAAATCCCGGCAGAATATCTGCGAGGGATCTGTAAGATCGGAATTCCCACGGCACTGCAGGGAATGGCATACTGTGTGATCTCGATGGTGATCACCCGTATGGTATCCGCTTTTGGTGCGGAAGCAATCGCCACACAGCGAGTGGGCGGACAGATCGAATCGATCTCGTGGAATACGGCGGACGGATTTGCCACCGCGTTAAATGCATTTATCGCACAGAACTATGGTGCGGGAGAGATGGGACGTGTAAAGAAGGGCTATCGGGCGTCGCAGTGGACGGTTGGCATCTGGGGACTGTTCATCACGGTGCTGTTTGTATGTGTGCCGCGTCCGATCGCCAATATTTTCTTCCATGAGCCGAAAGCAATTGCCACAGCGATTGATTATCTGATTATTGTAGGATTCAGCGAAGCCTTTTTATGTATCGAGACGACGACGGTGGGAGCACTCTCCGGACTGGGAAAGACACATCTTTGCAGTGTGATCAGCATCATCTTTACCAGTGCCCGGATCCCGCTGGCGATTATTCTCGGAGGAACTTCCCTGGGACTGAACGGTATCTGGTGGGCACTGTCATCGACTTCCATTGTGAAAGGCGTGTTATTTGTGATTGTGTTCCAGTGGGTAACCCGCACAAAAAAACAGGTGACTGCCTGACAAAAAACAAGTACAGAATGTCAGAACGGAATCGGCAGAGACTTGGGGTCTTTGGTATTCCGGTAGGCGGAAGGGGTACAGCCTTTGCAACGCCTGAACTGACGGATAAAATAACTCATATTTTCGAAACCGGCGTTTAATGCAATCTCAGTGATGGGAAGCCGGGTGGAGAGCAGCTGGGAGGCCGCCTGGTTGACCCGGTATTCATTCAGGTAGGAAAACGGTGTTTTTCCTACCTTTTCTTTAAAGAAACGGCAGAAATAATTCCGGTTCATATGAATTGTGCCGGCAAGGTCTTCCAGAGATATTTTTTCTCCGTAGTGAGATTCAATATAAGAAAATACAGCTTTTAACGGATTCCCATCGCCGGAAGGCTCTCCTGTCTGGGTACCGGGGATAAAGGACTGGCTGGCAAACAGCAGTTCCAGAATCTGTAACAGTGTGATTTTGATCGAGAGAGCAGCAGTCAGCGAGGTATCGCAGTTTCGGTACTCGTCGGCTGCCTTTTTGATCAGTGAACCAATCGGATCAGTGAGCTCCGAAGGGAGATCCTCGCCATCGGGAAACAGATATTTTCCGGTGCAAAGAGGTACCAGATAAGAGGTCTGGCAGGAATCTGCCTGGAGAAAATTCAGCATATCCAGCCGGAAAACCAGAGCATAATGATGGGAAAACGGACTGTTTCCAAACAGTCCGTGCAGTGTGCCGGGATTAATAAAATAGATATGCCCTTCCTGAAGCAGCCGGGTACGGTTCTGGGTACGCAGCACCAGACTTCCTTTTGTGACATATAAAAATTCCACTTCCTCATGCCAGTGATATGGCACAAAGTATTGCCCGTAAGGATCTTCCTGAGAGAATGCCTGAAACGGAAGACCGAGAGGACCATGAGAGTGACTTTCGTGATAAGATAAGCTATTCATGTAAATACAGTCCTTTAATTAAAATATATTTGAGTATTATCTGAAAATGTTATGTTTATAATCTAAAGATATCACAGGACTTTCAAAAAAGAAAGAGTCACCGCATGGATCACAGTAACGATTATTCTGCTTTGTGTATTTCTTATGAAAAAAGAGAAAAACATACAGAAAGATATTACAAAGGTGTCAAAAACAGGACAACAGAAAGTGAATATAGTATAAAAAAATAGCAATATATTACAAGAAATGGGAAATGAAATATAGTATATTGAATATATATGAAAACGAGTCTGAAAATACAGAAAATTTTCGGAAGAAAGAAAAGAGGACAAACATATGAGCAAAGCATGGTGGAAAAGTAGTGTTATTTATCAGATTTATCCAAGAAGTTTCGCCGACAGCAACGGAGACGGTATCGGCGATCTGAATGGTATTACCGAACATCTGGATTATCTGAAAGAACTGGGCGTGGATGTGATCTGGCTGTCACCGATCTACAAATCCCCGAATGATGACAATGGATATGATATCTCCGATTATCAGGATATCATGACCGATTTCGGAACAATGGAAGACTTTGACCGGATGATCGCTGAGATGCACAAACGAGGCATCAAACTGGTGATGGATCTGGTAGTAAACCACAGCTCCGATGAACACAGATGGTTCCTGGAAAGCAAAAAATCAAAAGACAATCCGTATCGTGATTACTATATCTGGAAAGATCCGAAAGACGGCAAAGAGCCTAATAACTGGGGAGCATGCTTCGGAGGTTCTGTCTGGGAATTTGACGAAGAGACAGGAATGTATTATCTGCACTGCTTCTCCAAAAAACAGCCGGATCTGAACTGGGAGAACCCGGTAGTACGTGACGAAGTATTTAACATGATGACCTGGTGGTGTGAAAAAGGTGTAGATGGTTTCCGTATGGACGTTATCAGCATGATCTCCAAAGATCCTGCATATCCGGACGGAGAAATCCGTGATGGACTGCACGGCGATATGTCACCATATGTATGCAACGGACCTCATGTACACGAATATCTGCAGGAAATGAACCAGCGTGTACTTTCCAAATTTGATCTGATCACCGTCGGTGAAACACCAGGTGTTACCACAGAGGAAGCAAAGAAATATGCAAATCTGGATGGAAGCGAACTGAACATGGTATTCCAGTTCGAACACATGGGAACAACAGACGGAAAATACGGCAAATGGACCACTAAGAAACCGGAAATGAAAAAAGTCCGCGCGGTCATGAACAAATGGCAGAATGACCTGGAAGGAAAAGCATGGAACAGTCTGTACTGGGATAACCATGATCAGCCGCGTGCGGTATCCAGATTCGGTGATGACAGCCCGATGTACCGCGAGGTATCCGCAAAGATGATCGCAACCTGTCTGCATATGCTGAAAGGTTCTCCGTATATCTATCAGGGTGAAGAAATCGGTATGACCAATGCATATTTCAAATCCATCGATGATTACAAAGATATCGAAGCCATCAACGCATACAAAGAGTATACCGAGAGCGGTCTGATGACAGAAGAAGAGATGCTGAACTGTCTGAAGATGGTCAGCCGTGACAATGCGAGAACTCCGATGCAGTGGGATGACAGCGCAAATGCCGGATTTACCACAGGAACACCGTGGATCAGCGTAAACAAAAACTATATGCAGATCAATGCAAAAGCAGCACTCGAAGACAAGGACAGTGTATTCTACTACTATCAGAAACTGATCCAGCTGCGTCATCAGTATGAAGTAATCGTAGAAGGTGTATTCCACGGACTGCTGGAAGACAACGATGATATCTATGCATATGAGAGAACACTGGGCGATGAGAAACTGGTGGTAGCTTGTAACTTCACAAACAAAGAAGTACCTTGTGATCTGTTCGAAGGAAAAGAAGGCGAAGAGCTGATCACAAACTACAAAAACCATGTAGCAGGTGCTCTGCAGCCATATGAAACAAGAGTAATTCTCTACAAATAAATACAAAAAGCAGGAAAATATACCGCTGATTCGGAAGGGATATGTATAAAAATTTCGAAAAAGCGAAAAACCAGGAATGGGGTGTCGAGCGAAACTGTCGTTCGACACCTCGTTTTTGACAAAATAAGCACTCCCGGTTCCATATAATAATACTTGTTTTCCAGTAAGTATTCCAGGTGGGACAGGGGGTGCTTTTTGTCTTATACGATCTATCCGGACGTACTGTTTGTTACGAATCTGGTGATGGATTTTCTCTTACTGAGACTGGTAAAAAAACTGTGCAGAGGAAAGGCGGGAGTATTTGCTTCTCTTGGAGGGGCGGCTTTCGGAGCGTTTGGGTACTGTCTGCTGATCCTCTTACCTGTCAGCTTTCCGGTGAATACGATACTGGCATATGTGGCAATCAACACGATCATGGTAAGGTTCGGATGCGGACTGCGGACGATAAAAGGACTCTGCGGAGGAGTCGCGGGGCTGTACATAGCAGGATTTCTCATGGGAGGCATGATGGAAGTCCTGAAGCGCTTCCTTGGACTGGACAGAATGTCGGAAGTGCTGCTCGCGGGAACCGTCTGTTACCTTGCGTATGCTGCTGTATTTTCCCTGTATACGCGGTGGAGAAAAAAGGGAAAGATCCACTGTCGGGTGAAATTGCAGATGGAAGAGCACAGGACAGAGGTGGATGCATTTTTTGATACGGGCAACGGCCTGTATGATTCGGTACTGCAAAGACCGGTGAGCATCATCCGAAAAGAAACGCTCGAAAAGCTCTGCGACGCAGATACGATGGAAAAATTACGAGAATTTCAGATGGGAAAGGCAGAAAGCGGACAGGATGTGTCCTTTCAGAGACTGCATCCGCATTTTCTGGTCTTTTCCAGCCTTGGCTGTTCATCCGGGTTACTGGTCGCTGTCACATTGGATGCCATGTACCTGGAGAATGAGGAAGTACAGAAAGTGATCCGCCATCCGGTGGTCGCTTTTTCAGGAGAGGACAGTTCTTATTTCGGGGACTGTCAGATGATTTTACATCCAAATCTGATAGACAGTTAGGAGGAAATTCTATGATGCAGGCAGCATTACCCAGTCATTTTCGTATGCGTATGTTACCGGGTTTTTCCCGTGTGATGTGGAGAAAGCCGGGAGAAATCTATTATATCGGCGGAGCAGATGTCCTGCCAAATCCGTTATCTCCCCAGCAGGAATCCGCAGTGATAGAGAGTCTGACAAAAGAAGACAGCCAGCAGGCGAGGGCAAGTCTGATTGAACACAATCTGCGCCTTGTCGTCTATATCGCACAGAAGTTTGATAACACCGGTGTGGGAATGGAAGATCTGATCTCGATCGGAACCATCGGACTGATCAAGGCAATCAATACCTTCAATCCGGAAAAGAAGATTAAACTTGCGACGTATGCATCCCGCTGTATCGAAAACGAAATTCTGATGTATCTGAGACGAAACAGCCGGACCCGCATGGAAGTATCGATCGACGAACCGCTGAATGTGGACTGGGATGGCAATGAACTGCTGCTTTCCGATATCCTGGGAACGGAGGAAGATGTGATCTACCGGGATCTGGAACATGAGGTGGAGTGTAAACTTCTGGTGAAAGCCATCAATAAGTTAAATGCCAGAGAAAAGATGATCATCTGCCTACGTTTTGGTCTGAATCAGCCAGATGGAAGAGAGAAGACGCAAAAAGAAGTGGCAGATCTTCTCGGAATCTCCCAGTCGTATATCTCGAGACTGGAAAAACGGATCATGGTGCGGCTGAAAAAAGAGATTGTCCGCTATGAATAAAACGTGAAATTTTTGCGGATTGCTTGAAAGAGATATCAGAAAACAGTATAATGGAGAAAATATGTAACTGTGAAGATACTGAACAGTTACGAAAAACAAAAGTGAAAGTGAGGAGTTACGACATGCATTGTGTGAAAAAAGTAACGGATGACTTATACTGGATCGGCGGAAGCGACCGCAGACTGGCATTATTTGAAAATGTATACCCGATTCCAAGAGGAGTTTCCTATAACTCATATGTTCTGCTGGATGAAAAAACGGTTCTGTTAGACACCGTAGACGCATCTATCAGCGGACTGTTTTTTGAAAACCTGGAATATGTTCTGGACGGAAGAACACTGGATTATCTGATCGTCAACCATATGGAGCCGGATCACTGTGCGATCATCGGAGATGTGGTAAGAAGATATCCGGATGTGAAACTGGTATGCAA
The DNA here is from genome assembly GCF_004123145.1 of Blautia faecicola. Lineage (NCBI taxonomy): Bacteria > Bacillati > Bacillota > Clostridia > Lachnospirales > Lachnospiraceae > Blautia > Blautia faecicola. The sequence continues at coordinate 1,230,265 of NZ_SDKC01000001.1, forward strand.
CGCAAAGACGGTTCCGATGTTAAAACAGTTCTTTGATTTTCCGGTGGAAGACCGTACCGTGATCGTAAAAGAAATGGATACCTTATGTACCGGAAAACATACCTTTGCCTTTGTGATGGCACCGATGGTACACTGGCCGGAAGCAATGGTTTCTTATGATACCGTAGACAAGATCCTGTTTTCCGCGGATGGTTTCGGAACCTTCGGAGCGATCAACGGAAATCTGTTCGCAGACGAAGTGAACTTCGAGAGAGACTGGCTGGATGACGCCAGAAGATATTTTATCAATATCGTCGGAAAATACGGTGTACAGGTGCAGAACCTTCTGAAAAAGGCAGCAACACTGGAAATCAAAATGATCTGCCCGCTCCACGGACCGATCTGGAGAGAAAATCTTGGATGGTTTATTGAAAAATACGACACCTGGAGCAGCTACAAACCGGAAGATCAGGCAGTGATGATCGCCTATGCATCCATCTATGGCAATACGGAAAATGCAGCAGAGATCCTGGCATCCAAACTGGCAGACAAAGGGGTAAAGAACATCGCGATGTACGATGTATCTGTGACCGATCCTTCCGTGATCGTATCCGAATCTTTCCGTTGCAGCCATCTCGTATTTGCAGCACCGAGTTATAACGGCGGTATCTTTACCAAAATGGAAACGGTCTTGTCGGAACTGAAAGCACACAGCCTGCAGAACCGTACCGTAGCCATCATGGAAAACGGAACCTGGGCACCGGTTGCCGGAAAACAGATGCGCGAAATCTTTGCCGGTATGAAAAATATCGAACTTCTGGAGGAAGGTGTTACGATCCGTTCCGCGGTAAAAGAAGCACAGGAAGCATCCCTGGAAGCGCTGGCTGAGAAGATCACTTCTTCGTTAACATAAAACATATAGTTAAAAAGTCAAAATAGTACACTTTTTTGTAATTTTAATAGAGGAATTCCCCCGACTTCTATAGTACAATCAGTACAGTAAAACCATAGAAATTGGGGGACTTTTTATGGAAAAGACACAAACAAAGCAAAACGGATTTACCGTTCCCTGTTTGCTCTGATCCTGCCGATCGCGGTACAGAACCTGATCAGTACAGCGGTTAGCTCTGCGGATGTCGTTATGGTAGGCTATGTGGGACAGGATGCTTTATCAGCGGTGTCTCTTGCCAACCAGGTGATGTTCGTTCTGCAGCTGGTGTATGCCGGAATCTCTTCGGGATCGACAATGCTGGCAGCGCAGTACTGGGGAAAGAAAGATCCGGCTATCATTTGCAAGTTCGGTGCTTGGAGGCGTTGTTATTTTATTGTTCAAGCCGCTGATGATGCGTATGGTGGATCTGACACCTACCGCAACAGGTTATCTGACGGTCATGATCTTTATTAACGCGTACTATAGTATCGGTCAGGCGATGAATACAACCGTAATTTGTGGTGTATTTCGTTCCGGTGGGGACTCGCGTTTTGGATTTATTTGTGATACAATAGACATGTGGGTATTTTCGGTACCACTTGGCTTTATCAGCGCTTTCGTGTTGAAGCTGCCGCCAATGTGGGTATATTTCCTGCTTTGTCTGGACGAGTTCGTCAAGATGCCGTTTGTATACAAACATTACAAGAGTTACAAATGGCTGCAGAATATCACGAGAGATGATGTATAAAAATTATACATGTACAGAAACGCTGGATCAGATTGTTGGGTGACGGTCTGATCAGGCGGTTTGTAATAAAAAATGAACAATATAAGTAAAAGGAGGTTTTTTACAAAATGGGAATGGAAGGATACAAACTGGAATCACATCCGGTGAGCAAAAAAGAAGCGATCATTCAGGGCGACTGCTATCGAATCACGATGCTGACATCTGCACTGGTACGTCTGGAATACAACAGCGAAGGTGTATTCGAGGACCGTGCAACACAGTCCGTACTGAACCGTGATTTCCCGGTACCGGAATTCAAGGTCGTTGAGGATGAAGAGGAGCTGGTTATTTATACAGATTCTCTGGAGATTCATTACAACAGAAAACCATTTGCAGCAAACGGTCTGTCTATCAAAGTCATAGGTGGCGGTGGCGGCTGGGGAAGAAACTGGAATTACGGAGACGAACCGAGTGATCTTCTTGGAACAGCCCGTACACTAGACGGATGCGACGGTGCTATGAAACTGAGTGATGATGCTTATTTGAAGGGTGACACACCGATGAACGAAAAATACAGCGGTAAAGTCAAAATGGAGCATGGTATCATCTCAAGAAAAGGCTTTGCTGTTGTGGATGACAGTCATTCGATGGCACTGACAGAAGACGGATGGGTAAGTCCGAGACAGGGAGATGGCGAGGATCTGTATTTCTTCGGATATGGACATCGTTATCTGGAAAGTCTGAAAGATTTCTATTATCTGTGTGGAAAACAGCCGCTGCTGCCAAGATATGCATTTGGTAACTGGTGGAGCCGTTATCATCGTTATACAGAGGAGGAATATAAAGAACTGGTAGAACGTTTTGAAGACGAAAAACTGCCGTTCTCTGTAGCTGTTGTTGATATGGACTGGCATATCGTTGACGATGTAGATCCAAAGTACGGAAGTGGCTGGACAGGATATACCTGGAACAAAAACTTCTTCCCGGATCCAAAAGGATTTATGTCCTGGCTGCATGAGCACAATATGAAGATTACACTGAATGTGCATCCGGCTGACGGAATCCGTGCATATGAGGAACTGTATCCGCGCGTGGCAGAAAAGATGGGAATCGATCCTGAAAGTGAGATTGCAGTACAGTTTGATCCTGCAGATCCACATTTCATGGAAGTGTACCTGAAAGATCTGCATCATCCGCTGGAAGAAGAAGGCGTGGATTTCTGGTGGCTTGACTGGCAGCAGGGAACTGTTACCAAAGTGCCGGGACTGGATCCGCTGTGGATGCTGAACCATTATCATTATTTGGACAGCAGCTGGAAGGGTAATCGTCCGCTGACTTTCTCCAGATATGCAGGTGTGGGAAGTCACAGATATCCGGTAGGATTCTCAGGTGACAGTGTAATCTCATGGGAAAGCTTACAGTTCCAGCCATATTTTACCAATACAGCAAGCAACGTTGGATATGGATGGTGGAGCCATGATATCGGTGGCCATATGATGGGTATCCGTGACGATGAACTGATGGCAAGATGGGTAGAATACGGAGTATTCTCTCCGATTAACCGTCTGCACAGCACCGACAATCCGTTCAACGGAAAAGAACCATGGAAATTTGACAAGATCACACAGGGTGTTATGGAAGATTACCTGCGTCTGCGTCATGGAATGGTTCCATATCTGTACACCATGAACCACAGAGCAAATTACGATGATCTGCCACTGATCCAGCCGATGTATTATCTGGAGCCGGATTGTGACGAGGCTTATCAGGTACCGAACGAATATTACTTTGGTTCTGAACTGCTGGTGTCCCCGATCACAGAGAAACAGGATCCGGAAGTTCGTGCAGCGAAAGTAACAACCTGGCTGCCGGAAGGCATGTGGGTTGATTTCTTCACGGGTATGGTATACCAGGGTGGCCGTATGATCGATCTGTGGAGAGGTGTAGAAGATATGCCTGTTCTGATGAAAGCAGGAGCTATCGTTCCGATGAAAGATATGGCTGATTATGACAGCAGCACCGATAACCCGAAAGCTATGGAAGTTCGTGTATTCCCGGCAGAAGACGGAACCTTCACTCTGTGGGAAGACCAGGGAGATACACCTGTAGATAAAGAAGAAAACTGGGTAGCTACACAGCTGACATTTACCGGCGGAGAAGAAGATACTTTCACCATCGGCAAAGCACTGGGCAATGTATCTGTGATTCCGGAAAGCAGAAGCTGGAAGGTAGTATTCATGGGCGTAGAAAAAGCATGCTGCAAAGTGACCGCAGACGGTGAAGAAGTAGCTGTAAAAGTTTCCTATGACAAAGCAATTGCAGCACTGACCGTAGAAGTACCGGAAACAGCAGTAGGAAAAGAAATCGTGATCACATTTGCAGACGGTATATCTCTTGCAGAAAACGATCTGGCCGGACGCTGCTATGCAATGCTTGATAAAGCTCAGATTCCTTACAATCTGAAGTCTGCTATTCAGGCAGTTGTGGAAAAGATGGGCAAAGACGGCATCGGAACACTGGCAACCATGAACCTGAGCCCGGCACTGATGGGTGCAGTTCTGGAACTGCTGACAGCATAAGAGTGTGTGACAGATAAATTACATAGGTAAATACAAAGCCCCTGTCCGGACAATACGATCAAGATTGTCCGGACAGGGGCTTTGTTATCTTTCAGGAAATTGCAGATCCTGGGATTCTGTATCGTGAGAATGATGCATCTGAAAAAGTGTGTGGATCATCCCTGGACGATCCGGATCAGATTTTTGTCGAGCATTAGCGTCCGGTTCCACGGATTGATGATCACGCCGTCTATTTCTTCTACTGAAAGAGCAGAAGTAAACAGTTTTTCAATATCGGTGAGGAAAGTGGACATTACGCTGCCACCGCCTTTGATTTCTTCATCAAAACTGGTAAAGGCTGCCCACCATTTTTTACCGTCATCGGTCTGGATCGCCTGAAGGCGCATCTGGTTGTCGCCAACCGGTGGTTCGACTGCAACGATCAGCTGTCCGTGAGCAAGCATCCGTCTGCGGAGTACGGTGAGCGCGTGGGCAAGCATTTCCTGGGACGGCTGCTGCTGCAATGCCAGAATTGCCTGTTCGATCTGTTCGTTATCCTGTAAACCTTCGTCTGTATGTGAAGTTTTGTTATCTGTCATAGTGGATTTCCTCATCTTTCTGAAACATAATAAAAACAGTATAGCACAAAAAGTTACGGTTCGAAAAGACGGAAATAAGAAGAACTGTCAAGGAGTAAAACTTTTTTTATTTTTGTCGGAAATGAATAGACAGTTTGCCAGCTGAGAATCATTTTAGTTGTAAAAACAAATACAATTAGGAGGATTCTTATTATGGCATTGAACAAGGTAGAGATCTGCGGCGTGAATACATCCAGGCTTCCGGTACTGACCAATGAGGAAAAAGAATTGCTCTTTGAAAAGATAAAAAAAGGGGACAAAGAGGCAAGGGAACTGTACATCAAAGGAAATCTCAGACTGGTGTTAAGCGTGATCAAGAGATTTTCCGGAAGCAATGAAAATGCGGATGATCTGTTTCAGATCGGCTGCATCGGGCTGATGAAGGCGATTGATAACTTTGATACGACTTTGCAGGTGAAATTTTCCACGTATGCGGTACCTATGATTATTGGGGAAATCCGGAGATACCTGCGGGACAACAGTACGATCCGGGTCAGCCGGTCACTGCGGGACACGGCTTACAAAGCGATCTATGCCCGGGAAAATTATCTGAAAAACAATCTCCGAGAACCGACGATTATGGAGATTGCATCGGAAATCGGGATGGAAAAAGAGGAGATCGTTTATGCCCTGGATGCGATCCAGAGTCCGATGAGCCTGTACGAACCGGTGTATACCGAGGGTGGAGATACCCTGTATGTGATGGATCAGGTGAGTGATAAGAAAAACAAAGAAGAAAACTGGGTGGAAAATCTGGCATTGCAGGATGCGATGAACCGGTTAAATGACAGAGAACGTCATATTGTGAAACTGCGGTTTTATGAGGGCAAGACGCAGATGGAAGTAGCACAGGAGATCGGCATTTCCCAGGCACAGGTCAGCCGTCTGGAGAAAAACGCCCTGCGGGTGATGAGAAATTATCTCCGGTAGGGGATAGTGGCTTTTCTTTTTTGTGGGAGTTTGGTAAACTTAAGGAAAGCTGTTTTTGGAGGTTGATTACAATGGGAAGGGCAGCAGGAGTGAACTGGAAGAAAAGTTTGAAAAGCTGTCGTTCTGTTGGTAAAAATGGAAAAAGAATTGATACAGAAATTTTATAAATATAATCTGGAGAAGAAACAAAGTGAAAAGGTCGAGTCGCATCTGTTATTTTCGACTCTTACGAAAGATAGACATTGTTTTTCTTTTGTAGGGGCAGGCGGGAAAAGTTCGCTGATCGAAATTATGGCAGCCTGGGGAACCAAGCAGGGGAAAAAGGTACTGGTAACGACAACCACGCATATTTTCCAACCGGAGCCGGAAAAACTGGCACGGACACCGGAAGATCTGGAACGTATCTGGGGCGCGGGAGATTGGGCGGTGATCGGAGAGGTGGAAGTGAAGCAGCCACAGAAACTAAAAATGCCGGATCCCGACTGGATGAGACAGGCGATGGCACTTGCGGATCTCGTCCTGATCGAAGCAGACGGATCAAAACGACTGCCCTGTAAAGTACCCGCCACGCACGAACCGGTCATTTTGCCGGAGACAGAGGTTGTGATTGCAGTTCTGGGACTTTCGGCGTTGGAGCAACCGTTAAAGGAATGTTGTTTTCGGCTGGAAGAGGCGGAAAAGCTGTTGGAGGCGGATGAGGATCATCTGCTGAGCTGTGAGGATATGGCGAAGATTCTGGCATCTGAGGAAGGGCTTCGGAAAGATGTCGGAGGGAGAAAATATGTGGCTGTGTTGAATCAGTGCGACGATGATACGCGGAGAGAGGGAGGAGAACGGATCGGAGAAATGTTGCGTGGATGGGGCGTGGAGAATGTGGTTTTGACAAAATTACGTAACTGTCGAGCGGGGGGAGCAACTGTAAAGTTTTAAGGCGGCAGTATAGTATAGATTTGAAAATTACAATTGATTCAAATTATGCTGAAAATGAAAGCATGTTACTTGTTACTTAGCAGGTATTACGGATTCTTTATTATGAGAAAGACTGTTTGAGATAGTAGAAAATTCAGAAATTAATTATTAAAATTAAAGATATAATAGAAGCCCTGAAAAGCAGATGTTAGGAACTTCACTTCATACAGAAGACGTCTGATTATTAGAATTGGCAGGGGTAAACAAAGGAGAAAATCATGAGTGGATTTACACATTTTGATGAAAAAGGAAATGCCGTGATGGTGGATGTGCATGAAAAGGCAGACACTTACCGGGTAGCGGTGGCGCAGGGGACGATTACGGTCAACGAGGAGGTTTTTCAGGCAATCACAAATCACACGGCAAAAAAGGGAGATGTTCTCGGTATCGCGAGAATTGCCGGAATCATGGGGGCGAAAAAGAACGCGGAGTTGATTCCGTTGTGCCATATTATTGCACTGACAGACTGTGAGATTGAATTTGTATTCGATGAGAAAACCCGTCAGATCACGGCAACCTGCCGGACATCCTGTGTGGGAAAAACCGGTGTGGAGATGGAAGCTATGACGGGAGTCAGCGTGGCTCTTCTGACGATCTACGATATGTGTAAGGCGATGGATCGCGGCATGGTGATTTCCGAGATTCATCTGGTGGAAAAGATGGGCGGAAAGAGCGGACATTACAGAAACGAAAATGAATAACATATAAGAAAAAATGAAAAAGATTACGTTACGTCAGAAAAAAATAAATGAACAGAACACATGAAGAAAAAGGGGAAGGGAATAGTAACAGGTGAACAGAATGGAAAAACGAAAATATAAAGTGGGAATTGTTACGCTGAGCGATAAAGGCTCCCGTGGAGAACGGGAAGATCTAAGTGGTCCGAAGATTCAGGAATTACTTCCGGACGATCAGTATGAAGTAGTTTCTTATCGGATTCTTCCGGACGAGCAGGCAGCTATTGAAAAAGAACTTTGCAGACTGGCAGATGAGGAACATTGTGCATTGGTTCTGACAACCGGTGGTACCGGATTTTCCATGCGCGATGTGACACCGGAAGCCACGCTTGCAGTAGCAGACAGGGTGGCGCCGGGGATTGCAGAGGCGATTCGGGCATACAGTCTGACGATCACACCGAGAGCAATGTTAAGCCGCGCAGCCAGCGCAATCCGCAAACAGACCCTGATCGTCAACCTTCCGGGAAGCCCGAAGGCTGTAGCGGAGAGTCTTACCTACATACTGAGTTCACTGGGACACGGGCTGGATATTCTTCTGGGAGAAGATGGGGAATGTGCACGGAAGTGAAAATAAAGATGCAATTTTCCTTATTTTGTGGAGAACTTGTACTTGTTAAAGACAAGTTTTGGAGTCAGAGTAAATTTTAACAGACTTTGGTTTGAACGATAAATGTAGAAAAATTGAAAAATAATTGGATGATCGGAGAGAATATGAGCGAAAAAGAAATTGTATTCTGCAAAAGCGGCGGTTGTACCGCGAAACTGGGAGCCGGAGTGCTGGAACACATCCTGGAGCGGCTTCCGAAGGGGAAAAAAGATGAAAATTTGCTGGTTGGTTACGACAGCAAGGATGACGCGGCGGTATATCGCCTAAATGAGCACCAGGCGGTGGTACAGACATTGGATTTTTTCCCACCGATGGTAGAGGATCCGTACATATTTGGGAAAATAGCGGCAACGAATGCCCTGAGTGATATCTATGCCATGGGAGGAGAAGTAAAGACAGCACTGAATATTGTTTGCTTTCCGGAATCCATGGACCTGAATATTCTCGGGAAAATCTTACAGGGCGGCGCTGAAAAAGTACAGGAAGCGGGTGGAAGCCTTGCAGGCGGTCATTCGATCGCTGACAGCGATGTCAAATACGGTCTGTCCGTGACCGGCGTGGTAGATCCGGAAAAAATATGGGAAAACAACGGCGCAAAACCGGGCGATTGCCTGATTCTGACGAAACGACTGGGTGTAGGCATTCTATGTGCCGCAAATCGTGTCAGCCAGGCACCGGAAGGAGCGATGGAGCAGGTGATTGATTCCATGACAACACTGAACCGCAAAGCGTCTGAGATCGGACGAAAATATCCGGTACACGCCTGCACCGATGTTACCGGATTTGGATTCCTTGGGCATCTGCACGAAATGATGGACGGCAGACATTCCTGCAAAATCTACGCAGACCGGCTCCCGGTATTTGCCGGAGCGGAAGCATGTGCAGAAGAATTCCTCCTGACCGCAGCAGGACAGAAAAACAGGAATCATCTGGAACAGTATGTGTGGTTTGAGAATGTGTCGTTCGGGATGGAAGAAGTATTGTACGATCCGCAAACTTCAGGCGGACTGCTGTTTGCAGTGCCGGGAGAGGTAGCGGAAGAACTGCGCGGAAAACTGCGGGAGGCCGGACTTCCGGCAGAGATTGTCGGGAAAGTGATGGAGAGACAGGAAGTGGAGATTCTGGTTGAAGGGCGCAAATAAAGAGCAAATGACAGGAAAAAGACAAAACCACACGATTCTCATGTTACTACGAACAGCATATTGGCAGCATTCAACTTGCCGGTCGTGGAGTTCATAGCATTGGGAGATCATTGACAAGGATACCCGTCCGTTATAAATTAATAGATAGCTAATAGTATCTATCATCAATATGAAAAAATACACAGGAGGAACCGAAAATGAAAAAAACAGTAAATGCACTCGGAGATATCTGCCCGATCCCGTTAGTGAAAGCAAAGGAAGCCATCAAAGAACTGCAGGGTGCCGGAACGGTGGAGGTGTTGGTCGACAATGAGATCGCTGTGCAGAACCTGACCAAGATGGCAAACCAGAAAGGCTATGGCTGTGTTTCGCAGAAACTGAAAGAACAGGAATATCAGGTGACGCTGACGGTTGGAGAGGCAGAAGCAACGGAAGAGGCACCAGTGGAAGAAGAAAATTATGTAGCATGTGCATCGGCGAAGAAGAATCGGCTGGTGGTGATTTCTTCGAAAACGATGGGTGAGGGAAATGACGAACTGGGTGCTACGTTGTTGAAGGGATTTATTTATGCGCTGACACAGCAGGACGAGCTGCCGGATCAGATGCTCTTTTATAATGGGGGAGCATTCCTGACCTGTGAGGGCTCTCAGTCGCTGGAAGATCTGAAAATGCTGGAAGAGCAGGGTGTGGAGATTCGCACCTGTGGTACCTGTCTGAATTTTTATGGGTTATCCGGAAAATTACAGGTAGGTGAAGTCACCAATATGTATGATATTGCAGAGCGGATGACAAAAGCCGACCGGATCATCAAGCCATGATTTATCTGGATAACGCGGCAACATCGCTGCAAAAGCCGAAAGAGGTGGAAGAAGCTGTGGTTCGTGCCTTTCATACCATGGGGAATCCGGGACGGGGCGCACATGAGGCCACATTGCAGGCGGGACGGTGTGTTTATCAGGTAAGAGAGCAGCTGGCAGAGCTTTTTCATGCAGAAAAAGGAGAGCAGATCGCATTTACCTCGAACGCTACAGAGGCACTGAACACTGCGATTTTTGGGCTGTTCCACAAGGGGGATCATGTGATCACTACAGTCTGCGAACATAATTCGGTTCTTCGACCTCTTTACCGTTTGCAGGAGGAGGGTGTGGAAGTCAGTATTCTTTCAGCAGATGAAAATGGTGTGTTGGAGTATGAAAAACTTTCGGAGCTTGTCAAGGAGAATACAAAAGGTATCGTAATTACACATGCTTCCAATCTGACCGGAAATATTACCGACCTGGAAAGAATCCGGGAAGTAACAGAGAGCAGAGATTTGCTTTTGGTGGTAGACGGGTCGCAGACGGCGGGAATTTTACCGGTGGATGTACAGAAACAGGGAATAGATATCTTTTGCTTTACCGGGCATAAGGGGCTTTTAGGTCCCCAGGGAACCGGTGGACTTTACGTGCGTCCGGGAGTGGAGATTTGCCCGTTGAAGGTTGGAGGAAGCGGTATCCACAGCTTTGACCGGGAACATCCGAAGGCGATGCCGGAGCATCTGGAAGCTGGAACTTTGAATGTCCATGGAATCGCCGGACTTGGTGGTGCGTTGGATTATCTGAAGAAAAAGGGAACAGAGGAGATTTTGCAGCGAGAGCGACAGCTGTTAAGACGACTGGAAGAACAGATTTGGGAGATTCCTGGGATTCGATTTTATGGAACTCCGGACGGAAACCGGCGCGTGGGGATTCTTTCTTTTAATATGGGAGAGGAAGATTCGGCGTATGTTGCGGACTGGCTGTATGAAGAACATGGAATAGCGGTTCGGGCAGGAGCACATTGCGCGCCGCTGATGCACCAGACTCTGGGAACAACAGAACAGGGGGCGGTGCGAATCTCTGTGTCGCATAGGAATACGGAAGATGAGATGGATCGGACGGCAGGGGCTTTGTGGGAGCTGACTAAATTGCTGTAAAGGTTACATCTATGCGAAAAGAGGATAACAAAAAACAGGACGGCTGAATAAAAAATGAGAATCAAAAAGAAAACATGGATTCTGACTTTCGAGAGCACAACGCAGGCGATGGCGGCAGAAAAATTTTGTTTGGAGCAAAACTTACCGGGACGTCTGATTCCGATTCCAAGGGAGATTACGGCAGGTTGTGGTCTTTCCTGGAAGACAGCACCGGAGGCGAGAGATGAGGTTCTCACGGCACTCAAGAAAGCAGGCTATCGCTGGGAAGCGGAATATGTACTGGAGTTATAGTAAAATGAAAATTCACAGTATGTATGCAAATGAAAATGTTTTGCCGGAGCGGATAATGGCAGAATAATTTGAACTATGGATAAAATAACTATAGATCCAATAATTGCGGAGTATACAAAATAAGTTCCGGGAAATACGGGAACGTATGAAAAAAGGAGTAACAAATGGAAGAAAATGAACTGCACTATCATATGAAAGTGCGGGTGTTTCGAAAAGAAGGAGCATTTGGTCCCGGAGTGGCGGAGCTGATGCGTCATGTGGAAGAGACGGGCTCTCTGTCAGAAGCCTGCCGGTGCATGGGGATGGCGTATTCCAAGGGATGGCGCATTATGAAACACGCGGAGGAAGACCTTGGTTTTACCCTGATGGAAGGAAGCCGGGGCGGCAGCAGAGGCGGACGAACCATGCTTACCGGGGAAGGAAAGGATTTTCTGCGGCGATATGAAATGTTTATGGATGAACTAAACCAGAACGCTAAAAAAGCTTTTGTGAAATATTTCCAGAAATAGGCGGAAAATATTGCGAGAGAAATAAACCAAGAGAAAAATATGAGAACGATAGGAACAAAATCTATGTATGCTGCAAAGTATCACATCAGAAATATTGCAAAAAAGTAACGTATTTGAGAAAAACAGAGCGAAAAAAGTGTACATTAACAGAATTGACAAATAAAAACGAGTATTGTAAAGTTATATTTATGTGAACGTTATTCTTGAATGAGAATAACGAAAAAGAAAGGAATATCCGATGAAAAAAAGTGATCTGATCATAGTCCGGGGAGCGGGGGATCTGGCGACCGGGACGATTCATCGACTGAAAAAGAGCGGATTTCATCTTCTGGTTCTGGAAACGGATCACCCGGCGGCGATTCGAAGACAGGTGGCATTGAGTGAAGCTGTCTACAGTGGAAGTGCCTGTGTGGAGAATGTAGAGGCTGTCAGGATAGAAAACACAGGACAGCTGCATCAGGCATGGGATGAGGAAAAAGTGCCGGTGTTGGTGGATCCGGAGGGGGAAAGCATCCGGCTTTTGAAACCGAAGGTTGTGGTGGATGCGATCCTTGCAAAGAAGAACCTCGGAACGAAAAAAGATATGGCACCGCTTACCATCGGACTTGGTCCTGGGTTTACCGCGGGCGAAGATGTGGATGTGGTGATCGAGACGAAGCGCGGACATAATCTTGGAAGAATTATCCGGCAGGGCAGTGCGTATCCAAATACCGGGATTCCGGGGATCATCGGCGGATACGGCGCGGAACGTGTGATTCACGCCCCGGCAGCAGGAATCCTGAAAAACAGAAGTAAGATTGGAGATATCGTGGAAGCCGGGCAGGTGCTGGCTGTGATCGAGGGAGAAGCGGGAACGACGGAAGTACCCGCAACGATCAACGGACTTCTCCGCGGGCTGATCCGGGACAATTATCCGGTGACAAAAGGATTTAAGATTGCGGATATTGATCCGAGAAAAGAAGAACTGGCGAATTGTTTTACGATTTCTGACAAAGCCCGCTGCATCGCAGGAAGTGTATTGGAAGTAATCTGCGGAGCACTGGAGTAGGGGAGGAGAACACGTATGAAATTAATGAAAACCGAAGACGCCATTGGGCAGGTTCTGTGTCATGATATCACACAGATCATTCCCGGGGTGACGAAAGACGCGGTATTCCGGAAAGGTCATATCATTACCGAGGAGGATATCCCGGTACTTCTGAGCGTGGGAAAAGAACATATTTATATCTGGGAAAAGGATGAACATATGCTTCATGAAAATGAGGCGGCACAGATCCTCTACGAGATGTGCAAAAATGATCATATGCATCCGTCCGAAGTAAAAGAAGGAAAAATCGAACTGATCGCCGAGCAGGGTGGACTTTTGAAAGTAGACCGGGAAAAACTGAAAAAAGTAAATGGTCTCGGAGAGATGATGATCGCAACCCGCCATGGAAATACCTGTGTCAAAAAAGGGGACAAGCTGGCGGGAACCAGAATTATCCCGCTGGTGATCGAGAAAGAGAAGATGGAACGCGCCAAAGCAGTCTGTCAGGACGGTCCGATTCTGACTTTGAAGCCGCTGCATAAGAAAAAGGTGGCGATCCTGACCACCGGAAGTGAAGTTTATCACGGAAGAATTGAGGACAAATTCACCCCGGTACTGGTAGAAAAACTGAAAGAATATGACTGTGAAATGATTTTCCATGAAGTGTATGACGATGATCACGAAGCAATCACAAAAGGTTGTCTGCAGGCGATCGAACAGGGAGCTGAGCTGGTACTTTGTACCGGTGGCATGAGTGTGGATCCGGATGACAGGACTCCGCTGGCAATCAAAAATACAGGGGCGCGGATCGTTTCTTACGGTGCACCGGTGCTTCCGGGAGCGATGTTCCTGCTGTCCTATTATCAGGAACGGATCCCGATCGTAGGACTTCCGGGATGTGTGATGTATGCAAAACGGACGATTTTCGATCTGGCACTGCCGCGCCTTTTAGCAGATGATGAGATTACAGCCGAAGAACTGGCAGCACTGGGTGAGGGCGGTCTGTGCCTGAACTGTCCGGTCTGTACGTACCCGAACTGCGGTTTTGGAAAAGGCTGGTAGAAGAAACATGCTGGATCAGTATGGAAGAAGAATTAATTACCTGCGGATATCGGTCACGGATCGATGTAATCTGCGGTGCCGCTACTGCATGCCGGAAGGGGTGCAGGATGTAGGAATGAAAAATATTCTGACGTTTGAGGAAATCTGGGAGATCGTAAAGGTGAGCGTGAGTCTTGGCATCACGCATATCCGCATCACCGGCGGAGAACCTCTGGTGCGAAAAGGCTGTGCGGATCTGATACTTGGAATCCGGAAAATTCCGGGAGTGGAAACCATCACGATGACGACAAATGGTGTTCTGCTTGGAAACTATGCAAAACAGCTGAAAGAAGCCGGTGTAGATGGAGTGAATATCAGCCTGGATACACTGGATCCGGAAGAATTCTGTCAGATTACCGGGAAACGGGAACTTCCGGCAGTTCTTGCGGGGATCCGGGCGGCAAAAGATGCCGGATTACCGGTGAAGCTGAATGCAGTCAATCGAAAAGAACTGGACCCGGTTCCATTGGTGCGTTATGCACAGAATGAGAACCTTCCGCTTCGTTTTATCGAAATGATGCCGGTTGGATATGGCAAACAATATGTGGGAAGAAGCAATGAAGAACTGCGAGAAATGCTGGAAAAAACATTTGGAACAGCAGAAAAGCTTGTTGATTCGGAAGAACTTTCCAGGATGGGAAGCGGACCGGCGGTGTATTACCGATTTTCAGATCTGAAAGTTCCGGTTGGATTTATCAGCGCCATACATGGAAAATTCTGTGACACCTGTAACCGTGTCAGATTAACGGCGGAAGGGTATCTGAAACTGTGTCTGTGTTACGATCAGGGCGTAGATCTTCGCCATGTGCTTCGAGAAGGAGAAAAAGAAAATCTTCGAACAGTAATGGAAGAGGCTATTTTTCGGAAGCCTGCGGCACACTGTTTTGAACGTCCGTCAGAGATGACGGAGACACATGAGATGGTAAAAATTGGTGGATAGAAAGGAACAACTTTGGGAGTAATCAAAGGAATCTGTATCAGTGAAAAACGAGGTACAGCGAAACATGAAATCGAAGAGGCAGTGCTGGTAAAGGACTGGGGTATCCAGGGAGATGCCCATGCGGGGCACTGGCACAGACAAGTGAGTCTGCTGTCCTATGAAAAAATCGAAGAATTTCGCAAAAAAGGTGCCGACATCGGGCTTGGTGCTTTCGGAGAAAATCTGATCGTCAGCGGTTATGATTTCGGCAGTCTTCCGGTAGGAACCCGTTTTCGATGCGGGGATGCCATCCTGGAGATGACGCAAATCGGGAAAGAGTGTCACAGCCACTGCGAAATCTATAAACGCATGGGAGAATGTATCATGCCGAGAGAAGGCGTATTTGCTGTTGTGCTGGAAGGCGGAACCATCCGAAAGGGTGACAATCTCGAAATCATGGAAATGGAATAACAGGAACTTCACGGAAAAGTGATTCATGAAAAAAATGAGCGTATAAAAAATGGAAATTTCAGATAACTATGAAAAGAGTAAAAAAAGAATCATAAAAGGAAATACAATCAATGAAAACACTATATCAGTTATTACTGGATCGATGGAACCAGAAGACCGATACGGTTCTGGTGACCATTGTAGAAGGAAATGGTTCCATTCCGCGAACTACAGGTGCTTATATGGCGGTGGATAAGACCGGAAGAATCTACGGAACCATCGGAGGCGGTAACCTGGAGTACCAGGCGGTGAAAAAAGCCATGGAACTGACGGGAACCGATGCACATTTTGTGGAAGACTTTGATCTTGGAACCGGAGAAAACGGTGGATTGGGAATGGTCTGCGGGGGCAATGTGAAAGTCCTGTTTTACAGTGTCCGTGTGAAAGATCCGGCGGTTGGAGCATTTTTCAAAGAGGCGCTGGTGACAGCGGACGAGGGAAAACCTTACTGGCTGGTTCTTCCATTTTCCGAAGGACTGCCACAGATCCGAAAAGAGATCACAGAAGGCAGAGGACACTGCCGGATCCTAGAGGAAAACGGACAGAAACTTTATGCAGAAGAATTCTGTTACGATGGAAAAGTTTATGTTTTTGGAGGCGGTCATCTGGCGCAGGAACTGGTTCCGGTGCTCAGCCATCTGGGCTTCTGGTGTATGGTCATGGATGACCGGGAAGAATATACCGATCCCGCTTTGTTTCCGGGAGTGCAGGAGACAAAGACCGTAGATTTTACAGCACTTTCGCAGATTCTGGAAGTAAAACCGGAGGATTATCTGGTGGTAGTCACGAGAGGGCATCGCTGTGATGCCGATGTGGAACGGTTTGCCTTGCGGACACCTGCTTCTTATATCGGCGTAGTGGGAAGTAAAAGAAAAACCCAGTATGTCAGAGAAAAATTATTAAACGAAGGCTTCACCAGTGAAGAACTGGACCGGGTGTACGCACCTATCGGAATCGAGATTGGAAGTGAAACACCGGCGGAGATTGCCATCAGCATCGCAGCACAGCTGATACAGATCCGCGCAGAAAAAACAGGATTAAAGAGAAAAAACAATGAAGAAAAAAAGCGTAAGTATGTTACTGGCAGCAGCTATGGTAGTGTCCATGTTCACAGGATGCGGCTCTAAGAGCGACAGCGCAGCGGATACAACAAAAGAAGAGACACAGACAGAAGCAACAGCAGATGACGAAAGCACTGACACAACAGCAGACGATGCAAGCGAAGAAACTACCATTACCGTATTTGCTGCAAAGAGTCTGAATCAGGTTATGGAAGAGCTGATCGCGAAGTTCCAGGAAACACATCCAAATGTAAATGTGCAGGGAAGCTATGACAGTTCAGGAACTCTGCTGACACAGATCGAAGAAGGTGCAGCCTGCGACGTATTTTTCTCAGCAGCTGTAAAACAGATGGATCAGCTGGATGAGACCGATGGTCTGGTTGTGGACGGAACCCGTCATAATGTAGTAAATAACCAGGTATGCCTGGTAACTTATAAAGGAAGCAACACCGAAGTAACCAGCCTGGAAGATATGAGCAAAGCAAGCAGTATCGCACTGGCAGACGGCTCTGTACCGGTCGGAAAATACACCCGTCAGGCAATGGTAAATGCAGGTATACTGGATGCCGTTGATGATGTATCTACCATCCCGACCGCAACTGTTTCCGAAGCACTGGGCGGTGTGGAAATCAATGAGTGTGCAAATGTTGGTGCGGTTACTTTCGCAGTAGCAGAAGGCTCTAACGAAGTAGGAACGGTATATTATTCGGATACTTACGGACTGGAAGACCGTCTGGAGATCCTGCAGATTATCCCGTATGATCTGACCGGTGATGTTATCTATCCGGTGGCACAGGTACAGAATCCGGAAGCAGAAGAACTGGAATCCACAACAGCCAAGGAATTCATAGATTTTCTGATCACCGATGATGCAAAGACCATTTTCCGGAAATACTACTTCGATACGGATGTAGAGGACTAATAGTAATATAAAAAATGCATATATACCGCCGGGATCTGTTTTTCCGACGAGGAGAATGAAGGATGGAGACACAAATAGAACAGATGATGGAATTTATGAAGGGACTGGACTGGAGTCCCCTGCTGATCTCATTAAAGACTGGAGTGGTGGCTACCATTCTTTCTTTTTTTGGAGGAATCTATGCGGCAAGACAGGTGGTAAAAGCAGATCCGAAGACAAAAGCGGTGATGGACGGGATTCTGACCCTTCCGATGGTACTGCCACCGACGGTAGCTGGATTTTTCCTGCTGCTGATCTTCAGTCTGCGGCGGCCGTTTGGTGCGGCATTGTATGGCAATTTTGGAATCAAAGTCGTGCAGACCTGGCTGGGATGTATCCTGGCGGCGACCGTGATCGCTTTTCCGCTAATGTACCGGAACGCGAGGGCGGCATTTGAACAGATAGATGCCAATCTTGTCTATGCGGCGAGGACACTCGGCATGTCGGAAATGACAATTTTCTGGAAAGTGGTAATTCCGTCTGCCGGACCGGGTATCCTTTCCGGAACAATCCTGACCTTTGCGAGAGCCATGGGAGAGTACGGAGCGACTTCGATGCTCGCGGGAAATATTCCGGGAAAGACGGGAACGATTTCCCAGAAGATCGCCATGGTTATTCAGGACGGTGATTATGGAACCGCCGGTTTCTGGGTACTCATTATTATGAGCATTGCGTTTGTTGTGGTACTGGTGATGAATCTGATCGGATCCGGCGGGAACAAACATAAAAAACGTTGGTAAGGGAGACGAACGATGCTGCAGGTAAAGATAAAAAAGAAACTGGGAAATTTTCTGCTGGATGTGGATTTTTCGATGGATGGCGGTGTATTTGCCATCCTGGGAGCATCCGGATGTGGAAAAAGTATGACGTTAAAATGTATCGCAGGGATCGAACGCCCGGATGAGGGAAGAATCGTACTGAATGACCGGGTATTGTTTGACTCGGAAAAACGGATCAATCTGCCGCCACAGAAACGAAAAGTCGGATATATGTTTCAAGATTACGCATTGTTTCCCAACATGAATGTGGTACAGAACATTCAGGCGGGGATGGGAAGAAAGCCGGATCCGAAGAAAGTCAGAGAGTATATCACAGGATTTCAGCTTGGCGGACTGGAAAATCACATGCCGGGTCAGCTCTCCGGCGGACAAAAACAGCGTGTGGCGATGGCACGTATGCTGGCTTCGGAGCCGGAAGTGCTGCTTCTGGACGAACCGTTTGCTGCGCTGGACAGCTATCTGAAATGGAAAATGGAACAGCAGATGCTGGAACTTTTGCAGGAGGTACAGAAGCCTGTACTTTTCGTATCACACAGCAGAGATGAGGTCTACCGGCTGTGTGATACGGTCAGCTGTATCAACCAGGGACGGATGGAAGTGATCGAACCGGTAAAAGAATTTTTCCGGAATCCGAAGACGAAGACGGCGGCACTTTTATCCGGTTGTAAAAATATCTGTGCGGTGGAAGCCATGGAAAGCCACAAAGACGGAAACTGGCTCTGGGCAGCAGAGTGGGGCGTCGCCCTTCGGGTATCCAAAGAAGCCCTGCAGGCGCAGACGATCGGAATCCGCGCCCATTATTTTACAGGAGAAAAACCGGTGGAAGGCAATTACAGCGAGTTTCCGGTGGGTGAATACCGGATCATGGAAGATCCTTTTGAGTGGAATGTCTCTTTTCGAAAAGACGATTCCTGTGAGTGGCTGCAATGGAAAACAGCGAAAACCGACTGGGATCCTTCGGATGGAGTGCCCAAGGTGCTGTATGTGAAAGAAGAAGACCTGTTGCTGCTGGATGTCGGTACAGCCGGACGAGACTGAGAGAACAGCAATATGACAGAAATTATGTCTGGAGAAAAATGTTGTAGCTGTCAGAAAAACAGCTACAGTTTCTTCAGGCATTTTTTCTCATCGATTTCCACCAGAATAATATCTTCCCCGATCTGACAGATACATTCCCAGGGGATGCAGAATTCGCTGTCCCTTCCGAGAAAACAGCAGAATTTTCCGGGACCGGGAATGATGAGGGCGGTAATCTGCCCGTTACACGGATCAAATTCCACATCCACAGGGCAGCCAAGGGTTTTACAGTTGCAGGTATTGATGACTTCTTTTTGTTTCAGATCAATAATTCGCATAAAAATCCTGAATCTTATCTTTCTTTTATAATAATTATATGTTTTGTGGACAATTGTCTTGACGATGAGTTTGCGATTATATTATGATGAGAAGAGATAGAGCATCCGCTGCGTGAGGGGACGCAGGAGAGATGCCGGTTGTAGGAAAAGTAACTGTGAAGACACGGAACAGTTACTGGGAAAATAAGAAAACTGTGAGAAAATTGAACGGGAATAAGGGGACACGAGAGAATACCGGACAATCAAAGTCAGTTTGCGGAAAGAGAAGGATAAAATATGAAGTGTCCGTTTTGTAATCAGGATAATACCCGGGTTGTGGATTCCCGCCCGGTGGATGACAATACTGCCATCCGGAGAAGAAGAATGTGTGATGCGTGCGGAAAACGATTTACCACTTATGAGAAAGTAGAGACGATTCCGCTGATCGTGATCAAAAAAGACCAGAACAGAGAGCAGTTTGACCGGTCAAAGATTGAGGCGGGTGTACTGCGTGCCTGCCACAAACGTCCGGTATCTGCAGAACAGATCCACAAGCTGGTGGACGAGGTGGAAACCGAGATCTTCAATCTGGAGGAACGGGAGATTCCGAGTTCTGTGATCGGAGAGATCGTGATGGATAAACTCAAAGACCTGGAAGCAGTTGCCTATGTGCGTTTTGCTTCGGTATACAGAGAATTTAAAGATGTCAATACCTTTATGGATGAACTGAAGAAGATTCTGAAATAAATGGAAATTTGACAAGCGCACCATTGTGCGTTACAATAAAAAAAATATGTAATCCACTGAATTAGTGTGATAAAGTAAAAAAATGAAAACGAATGGAGGCAGATACTAATGAAGACTTTTGATAAATCTTCCAAACTGGATAACGTATTATACGATGTAAGAGGGCCCGTGGTGGACGAGGCGGCCAGAATGGAAGCGGATGGTCTCAGTATTCTGAAATTGAATATCGGTAATCCGGCTCCATTTGGTTTTAATGCACCGGAAGAAGTGATTCTGGATATGAGACAGTCCTTATGGGACTGCCAGGGATACTCGGATTCGAAGGGACTGTTTTCCGCAAGAAAAGCGGTTATGCAGTACTGTCAGTTAAAGCAAATCCCGGATGTGACGATGGACGATATTTACACCGGTAACGGCGTCAGTGAGCTGATCAACCTGAGTATGCAGGCACTGTTAAATGACGGTGACGAGATCCTCATCCCGGCACCGGATTATCCGTTGTGGACGGCAACAGCTACACTGGCAGGCGGTAAAGTGGTGCATTACATCTGTGACGAAGAGTCTGACTGGAATCCGGATATTGCGGATATCAGAAGTAAGATCACAGACAGAACAAAAGCAATCGTTATCATCAACCCGAACAACCCGACCGGAGCTTTGTATTCGAAAGAAATTCTGGAAGAGATCGTGAAGATCGCAGAAGAGTTCGGACTGATCATCTTCTCCGATGAGATCTATGACCGTCTGGTGATGGATGGACTGAAACATATTTCCATCGCATCGATCGCGCCGAAAAATGTGTTCTGCGTGACCTTCAGCGGACTGTCCAAATCCCATATGATCGCAGGTTTCCGTGTGGGCTGGATGGTATTAAGCGGAAATAAAAAAGCAGCAGCAGGTTATATCGAGGGAATCAAGATGCTTTCCAATATGCGCCTTTGTTCGAATGTACCAGCACAGTCGATCATTCAGACGGCGCTTGGCGGATATCAGAGCGTAGAAGAGTATCTGCAGCCGGGCGGAAGAATCTATGAACAGAGAGAAGTGATCTATAAACTGTTGAATGATATTCCGGGAGTATCGGCGAAGAAACCGAAAGCCGCATTCTACATTTTCCCGAAACTGGATGTGGAGAAATTTAACATCTACGACGACGAAAAATTTGCACTGGATCTGCTGAGAGAGAAGAGAATCCTGATTGTACATGGTGGCGGATTCAACTGGGATAAACCGGATCATTTCCGTGTGGTATATCTGCCGAGAGTCGCAGATTTGGAGAAAGCGACAAAGAAACTGGCAGAGTTTCTGGATGGATATCATCAAAAATAAAAATATTGAGATACAGAAGAAAAGAGAGAGCAGATGGAACCTTTATGGAGTTCTGTCTGCTCTCTCTTTTGGATTCTGAAATAGATGTCAGTCAATGATTTCATAGAAGTAAGCCTCTGTTACTCCTGCACATGATCCAGTCCCTGTGCGAGAATGGTTGCTACATGCGCATCAGCCAGTGAATAATATACGGTTTTTCCATCTCTCCGGAATTTGACCAGTGCGGACTGTTTTAACACACGCAGCTGATGGGAGATGGCACTCTGTGTCATACCCAGAAGCTCTGCGATGTCGCAGACGCAAAGTTCACCGCCGGATAATGCATACAAAATACGGATTCTGGTAGGATCACCGAATACTTTGTAGAGATCTGCCAGACGATACAAAGTTTCATCCTCCGGAGCTTTCATTGGAAGATGCAGATGATGGTGGTGGCAGATATCACAGGTTTCAATTTCGCCATTACCGGCTGTATGCAGATGGGGTTGTTGTAATGTTTGTTTCATTCGTTCACCAATTCCTTACTATGCTGTTTCTGTCTTTGCTAACTGTTTTATCAATGCTACAGTTATGCCTGTCTTTTAGTTTAACGGAAAAAACAGATTTGGTCAAGGTCAAAGAAAAACACCGGGTCAGCGAGTGTATTTCCACATCTCGTGCCCCGGTATCAGTCAGATCAATAGGGATCTGTTTTATAAAAATCTTAGAAATTCAGAGTAAAGGTAAAGGACAGTTTGTCCTGATCTACCCGATACTCTTTTGCCAGAGCAGGACCACAGCTGTTGGAACCGCAGCCTGACA
This sequence comes from Blautia faecicola, assembly GCF_004123145.1. Lineage (NCBI taxonomy): Bacteria > Bacillati > Bacillota > Clostridia > Lachnospirales > Lachnospiraceae > Blautia > Blautia faecicola. Next base: position 1,252,806 of record NZ_SDKC01000001.1, read on the forward strand.
TATAACCATCCAGACACAGCACGGTGTACGGAGATTTTTCCAGTTCGAAGCTGTGTGCTTTGGTGGTCAGTTCTTCCTGTGTGTAACGGGAAGCACTAAAGCTGAAGTTCTGTGCACCGGATACCAGCAGGGAACGGTGATCGGAAGAGGTCAGAGCCAGTCCGGAGCAGTTCCAGTGGCTTCCGTTTTCCTGTGGACGCAGATAATCTTCATGGAGACTGTCTACATCAGAGGTATAAAGTCCCAGTTTTGCATCGTGATGTTTGTCCGGATAACTTTCAATCGGTCCATAGCCGAAATAAGTAACATCGGCGAAGGTCGGTTCCAGGAACAGACGCAGACCGAAACGAGGCAGGAAAGGCATCTTTGGCAGCGGAGTTTTTGCAAGCGGTACATGAACCGGTTTGCGCTCACCGTCTACGGTGACGGTCAGAGTACCGTCTTTGGCAACTTTCCAGGTAATGGTTCCCTCGATGATTCTCTGCAGATATACAGCAGCCAGAGAATAGGTGGAAGTAACGGTTACAGCTTCCTCATCCTGTGTCCATTCGGTAGCATATACTTTGGTGCGGGCTCTGTCGTAACCGGCAGCTTCCCATTCCCAGCGGATCCGACGGTCATTATCCAGCGGCGCACGCCAGATATTTAACTGGATCGGCTGTGCGATCAGATTTTTCTGATCTTTTACAAGAGCGGTGAAAGTTCCTTTCCATTTGTCATAGACATAACGGAAGGCAGTACCACTGATCACCAGTTCATTTTCCAGATCTTCTACAGCTACAGCAGATGCAGCAGATGCAGCAGATGCAGCAGATGCGGTCTGAGCGCCGGAGAACTTGACAACGGCTGCAATGGCACTTGCGGCATCGGTGGAGAAGATCAGCTGATCGTGACCGGCTTCATATCCTGCAGGAGTCAGCAGAGCGTCTTCTTTTTGCAGATAATGCAGGGTAACGATGGTGTTGCCCTCTGCAGTTACAGCGAATGGCAATGTGATCGTCACTTTTTCTTTCGCCGGGCAGTCAACTGGATCCAGAGTACCGGAAAGTGTGGTTACGCCGTCTTTCTGCACATCATAAGTGATCGTAAATCCGTCTTTGATGTTTGTATAATCCAGTTTGTTATCCAGTTCTACCAGCCCTTTAGAAACGTCCAGCAGAGTGGCACGAATCGGGCGGGCTACATTTTTATGTTCCAGAAGACCGGTGTGCGGAGTACGATCCGGGTATACCAGCCCATCCATACAGAAGTTTCCGTCGTGGACTTCTTCGTTCCAGTCGCCGCCGTAGAAGAATTTATCTTTGCCTTCGATGGTTTTGCCCATATATACGGAGTGGTCGCACCATTCCCATACGAAACCGCCGATATAACCCGGATATTTGTAGAGACGTTCAAAATAAGCCTCCAGGTCTCCAGGACCGTTACCCATAGCGTGGCAGTATTCTACTTCGATAAATGGTTTTTTGCCTTCTTTGGAGCAGAACTCGTCGATAAATTCTACCGGTGCGTACATCCGGGAGAAGACATCCAGATCATGTACATCATTCACATAATCGGTATTGGTCTGCTGCCAGATACTGTTTTCATAGTTCAGAACACGATCCGGATCATAGGATTTGATCCATGCGGCAGCCTTTTCTAGGTTCGGACCGTAAGCACTTTCATTTCCCATGGACCAGGAGAAAACGCTGGAGCAGTTTTTGTCCCGGTGAACCAGATGTTGGATACGGTCTACGACAGCAGTCTCATAGGAAGGGTCACGCATCAGATAACCATAGCTTTCTTCGTACTGCACTTCGCCCATGTCGACATGTTCACTCTTACTTCCATAGAGTGTGGTGCATCCGTGGGATTCCAGATCGGCTTCATCCATCACATAGAAACCGTATTTGTCATACATCTGTGTTGCCCATGGAGCATTTGGATAATGGCTGGTACGGATCGCATTGATGTTATGCTCTTTCATCAGTTTCAGATCGGTCAGAAGCTGTTCTCTTGTGACTGCAGCGCCGGTAAATGGATTGCTGTCGTGACGGTTGGTACCTTTGATCTTGAAGTTGACACCGTTGATATAGATGACATTTCCTTTGATGTCGATCCGGCGAAGACCGACTTTCTGAGCGATCACTTCTTCCGGTGTGGAAAGAACCAGCGTATACAGTGCCGGATGTTCTGCGTTCCACAGATCCGGAGTATTTACACTAAACTGTACTTTTCCATCGGTAGGAGTGGCAGCAGTCAGGAATTCTCCGTCCGGTGCATACAGTTTTGCTGTGATGGCAGGAGTTCCGCAAAGGTCAAGGTCTACCAGAATCTCAGCTTTGGTGAGATCCTCGCTTACCGGTGTGTGGACAAAATAATCACGGATATGATCCGCCGGACGAACCAGCAAATAAACGTCACGGAAGATACCGGTAAAACGCAGTTTATCCTGATCTTCCAGATACGTTCCGTCACACCATTTTAAAACGAGAACGGTCAGGCGGTTATTGCCTGTGGTTACTTTGTCTGTGATGTCAAATTCGCTTCCGGAATGAGAAATCTGGCTATAACCGACAAAAGTTCCGTTGACCCATACATAGTAGCAGGAGTCCACGCCGTCAAAGTTCAGATAAATTTTCTGTGCCGCTTCCTCTTCGGTCAGTGAAAATTCTTTCACATACACACCAGCCGGGTTGTTATCCGGTACATATGGCGGATCGAAAGGAATCGGATAGCGGACATTGGTATACTGATTATGATCATACCCAAGAATCTGCCAGCAGCTTGGAACCGGAATGGTATCGTAGCCGGTAGTATCGGCAGTTTTTTCGATGCATCCTTCCGGAACCTGGTGATAGCTTGCATAAAATTTGAACTTCCAGTCATCGCCGTTTAACACGATGGCACGGGAAGCATTCAGCATATCTGCGTCGTTGGCTTCCGCTTCCTCTTTACAAGGAACATAGTAGGCACGAAGCGGTTCTGTTCCGATATGTAAAGAAGAAGGATCCTGGAAATAATTTTGAAGTTTCATAAGAAAAACCCTCCTTCTAAAAGGTGCAATTTTTAGTTGTCTGCACCTGCTATATCTATTCTAATCGGTAAATATCAGAAAAACAAGAGTAACAAGTTAATGGTTCAGACTTTTCTGTTATGCATGTGTGGTGGTTGACACAATGCTGTCTTACGATAAGCGGAAGATCACAGTTTCGTATGGTTTCAGTGTTAAAATTTCATCTTCCGGACAAATATCATGTTCCGGATAATTAGATAAAAGTACTGAAGTATCCAACTGTAAACCGGTTCCGGCGTACTGGAATTTCTGAACATCCTGCGAAAAATTATGTACAGCGAGCAATGTTTCCTCCTGATAACTTCTCGTATAGGCAATCACCGGTCCTTCCTCCGGACAGCAAAGGTGCAGGTCACCGTGTGCCATGACAGGATGCTCTTTTCGGAGTGTGATCAGTTTCTGATAAAAACGAAAGACGGAAGAATCATCTGCCATTTGGCTGGCGGCGTTGATTTCTTTATAGTTGGGATTGACACCGAGCCATGGTGTATGGTCGGAAAATCCACCGTATGCGCTGTCATCCCACTGCATCGGTGTCCGGGCATTATCTCGGCTGATGCGCTGGGCTTCTGCGAGAGCTTCCTGTGGTGTGATTTCCTCTTCAATCATGGTATGGTAGGCATTTCGGGTATCGATATCGTCATAGTCTTCGATGGAAGGATATGCAACATTTGTCATACCCAGTTCCTCGCCCTGATAAACAAAGGGAGTTCCCGGGAGCGTATGAAGGTAAGCTGCCAGCATTTTTGCGGATGCTTCCCGGTAAGTCGTATCATTTCCATAGAGGGAAACCTGGCGTGGTTTATCGTGGTTACTTAAAAATCTTGCCCACCAGCCGTCTGCTTTCAGAAGTTCGTAGTTGTGATGAAGATCACGCTTCATTTTCTCCGGTGACCAGGTCCGGATCTCTACGATTGGTGGTACAAACGGAATTGCCATATTAAATTCTTCGCTGGCAGCGCTCGAGTAGTTGATGGCATCCTGGTCGTTATTGATGTTGACTTCTCCGACACTCATCAGGTGATCGGGTGTCATGGTCTTTGCAACCATTTCCCGGATATAACGATGTGTTCCTTCCAGGTTCACACAGGCGACAGTACCAAACTGTTCGTTTGGATTGGCACGGCCATCCAGTCCTTTGTCCAGATAACTGATGGCATCGATGCGGTAGCCATCCACGCCTTTATCGTTCCAGAAGCGGATAATATCAAAGATTTTTTCTTTTGTCTCAGGATTGTCCCAATTGAGATCCGGCTGTTCTTTTGCAAAAAAATGCAGGTAATACTGCCCACGCTCCGCTGCATATTCCCAGGCACTGCCGCCAAACACAGACATCCAGCCATTCGGTGCACCACCATCAGGAGCAGGATCTCTCCAGATATAATAATCACTGTAGGGATTGTTGCGGGATTTTCTGGATTCCTGAAACCAGATATGCCTGTCAGAAGAGTGATTCAACACCAGATCCATGATAATCGCGATCCCCCGCGCATGAGCCCCGTCCCGGAAAGCATCCCAGTCCTCCATGGTTCCGAATTCTTCCATGATGGAGGTGTAATCGGAAATGTCATATCCATTATCCACATTTGGTGAAGCGAACACCGGTGACATCCATACCGCATTGATGCCAAGTTCCTGCAGATAATCAAGTTTTTCAATCATTCCTTTCAGATCGCCGATTCCGTCATGATTGCCGTCTTTGAAGCTTCTCGGATAGATCTGATAGATCACCAGATCCTTATACCAGTCTTTTTCGTGTTTCATATCGTTCCCCTTTCGTCTTTTTATACAAAGATATATTAAAAACATTATATTCTATTGTGCAGAAAAGAGCAAGCAAATACTGGGGACGGAGAAATATGGCTTAATGCCATATTTCTCCGTCCCCAGCGGTTCAACATTGACGAACTCGAACATCATGTTATAATAAGAAGCAGATGTAGAAAAATGATAATGGAGGATACAAACATGAAGAAAACAATTTTTGCTGAAAAAGCACCTGCAGCAGTAGGACCTTATGTACATGCTGTAGAAGCTGGAAATATGGTATTTACTTCCGGTCAGCTGGGACTGGATCCGGAGAACGGAACTCTGCCGGAAGGTATCGAGGCACAGACGCATCAAGCACTGAAAAACCTGGGAGCTGTTCTGGAAGCAGCAGGCGTTGGATATGAAGACGTTGTTCGTACCATGGTATTTCTGGACAATATGGATGACTTTGCAACAGTCAATGCCATCTACGCAGAATACTTCAAAGATGCTGCACCGGCTCGTTCCTGTGTGGAAGTTGCAAGACTTCCGAAGGGCGGTCTGATCGAGATTGAAGCAATCGCAGCAAAATAAAGGAAAAAGATACCCGGATATGGAGAGAATACATCGGTATCCGGGTATCTTTTTTATACGATGCGCTTTAATATGGTAATATGATAAAAAAATAAAGCAAAAAATGATTGACAAGACAGGAAGTTTTCGGGATAATGGATTACGAATATTTTTACGGACTGTGAAAGTACGAAGTACGGAACAATCCGGTATCATAATTACATAAAGGAAGGATGAGAAAAAGGAATGAGTAACACAGATACCATAGTAATCCTGATCGCATTTGCGGCATATCTGGTGCTGATGATTGTGATCGGTGCGATCTACATGAAAAATACGAACAATTCAGAAGATTATTTTCTTGGCGGAAGAGGGCTGAGCGGCTGGGTGGCTGCGCTGTCGGCACAGGCGTCGGATATGAGCGGCTGGCTGTTGATGGGACTTCCGGGAACCGTATATGCACTGGGTACAGGGCAGTCCTGGATCGCGATCGGACTGTTCCTCGGAACAGTCTGTAACTGGGTGTTTATTTCTTCACGGTTGAGAAAATATACGATCAAGGCAAATAACTCCCTGACACTGCCGGCATACTTTGAAAACCGGTTCCGTGATAAAAAAAGGGTACTGCTTCTGGTATCATCGATTGTGATCGTTATCTTTTTCCTGGTATATACAGCGTCTGCACTGTCTGCCGGTGGAAAATTATTTAACTCTGTATTCGGTGTGGATTATCATGTGGCCCTGGCCATCGGTGCTGCGGTTATCCTGATCTATACGTTTATGGGCGGTTTTATGGCGGTTTGTGTGACCGATTTTATTCAGGGAAGTCTGATGTTAGTAGGACTGCTGGTGGTTCCGATTGCTGCATACTTTATGGTAGGAGCGGATCAGGTAAAACCGATTCTTGACCAGAGCGGTGTTGTGGGCGGTGCTTCGGCATATCTGAGTCTGTTTCGGAATGGTGACCGGTCTTATACCGCAGTGGAGATTATCTCACAGCTGGCCTGGGGGCTGGGATATTGTGGAATGCCGCATATTCTGACTCGATTTATGGCGGTAAAGAATCAGAAAGAGTTGAGAAAATCGAGAGTAATTGCTATTATATGGGTAACGATTTCTCTGGCAGCAGCTGTAGCGATCGGTATTATCGGTCGTGTCTATCTGTTTCCGACGATTCTTGGAACGGAGGGAAATGCTTCCACAGAAAGCGTCTTTATCGAGATGATCACAAAAATGTTTACGAAAGATACGAATCTGCCATTTGTCGGAGGAATCTTCCTGTGCGGTATCCTGGCAGCGATTATGTCCACAGCGGATTCACAGCTTCTGGTGACGGCTTCATCCGTGTCTAAAGATATTTATAAGGATATTCTGAAACCGGAATCCGATGAGAAAAAAGTGCTGAAGGTGAGCCGTTTTACAGTACTGGTTGTTGCATTGCTGGCATTTTTGATTGCCTGGGATCCAAACAACAGTATTATGGGACTGGTATCCAACGCATGGGCAGGTCTTGGTTCGGCGTTCGGACCGATCGTAGTGATGTCCCTGTTCTGGAGAAGAACGAATTTTGCCGGAGCAGTAGCGGGGATTGTGTCCGGTGGCGGTGCGGTTCTGATATGGGATTATCTGCCGTTGGTACATGGACAGACGCTTGGAACTGCGACCGGGCTGTATTCACTGGTGGCAGGATTTGCGCTGAGTATTCTCTGCATTGTGATCTTCAGTCTCTGTACGAAGGAACCATCTCAGGAAATTCTGGCAGAGTTCGATGAAGTAAAAAACTGGAAAGAGTAAGAAATCTATGAATTATTTGCTGACGATAGAATATGAAGGAACCCGTTACGAAGGATGGCAGAGACAGAAGAAAACCACGCAGACGATTCAGGGAAAGCTGGAACAGGTATTATCCAGAATGACAGAAAAAGAGATTGAGATCGACGGAGCAGGGCGGACGGATGCCGGGGTTCATGCGAAGAATCAGACAGCCAGTGTGCATCTGGCAAAGAAATGGGATCCGAAGGAGATTTTGCAATATATGAATCAGTATCTGCCGGAAGATATCTGTGTAAAGTCCGTGGAACAGGTATCGGAACGGTTTCATGCAAGGCTCTGGGCGGAAGGAAAATGTTATTCTTACCGGATTGGAACGGATGAGCAGAAATCGGTGTTTGACCGGAAGTTTCGGTATCATCTGGGGGAAACTCTGGATGTAGAGGCGATGCGCCGGGCAGCACAGGATCTGGTGGGAACCCATGATTTTAAATCGTTTTGTGGCAATCCGAAGATGAAGAAATCCACGGTGCGGACGATTACGGATATAGTGATTGAAGAGTCGGAGCATGAGATACGGATTGTGTATACGGGAAATGGGTTTCTTCAGTATATGGTCAGAATCTTAACCGGAACTTTGATTGAGGTGGGGCAGCATAGGAGGGATGCGGACAGTATGCCGGAGCTGCTTGAGAGGATGGAGCGGAAGTTTGCGGGCGTTACGGCGCCGGCAGAGGGGCTGTGTCTTGAACGCGTATTTTATTCAAAAAAATAGGAGAAAAGAGTTTTTTTTCGAAAAAGGAGAAATCTTCATTAATAAGTGATAAGAAAGAGTTCTAAATAATTTTGGATATAAAGATATAAAAAGGAAGATAGTTGTGTACATTAAGATGTACTGCTATCTTCCTTTTTATAGTATCTGATATTTTGCAACAATGTTCACTGCCGGATAGCAATGAAAGTATTTATTCCGGGTATACCAGGCGGTCTTCTTTGATGTCGGTTAATACTTCGGTCAGGAAGCGGTTTGCCAGGTAGTTTGCCATGGACAGGTTCATGTCGAGGTAGTTACCGCAGTCTTTTGGAGAGGCGCCTGGGACCTCGTCGTGGTAGTCGCGGATGAAGGTGAACATCTCGGTCATCAGCGGGACGATGTCTCTGGAAGTGTAGTTGCCTGCCAGAAGGAGATAGAAGCCGGTGCGGCAGCCCATTGGTCCGAAGTAGATGGTTTTGGAGCCGAAGTCCGGGTGATTTCTTAAGAAGGTGGCTCCCAGATGTTCGATGGTGTGTACCTCAGCGGTGTTCATCACCGGTTCTTCGTTCGGGGATGTCATACGGATATCGAATGTGGTGATCAGGGAATCGCCAACCGGGTCTTTGCGGGATACGTATACACCCGGCTGGAGCTTTATGTGGTCGATGGTAAAACTTGTGATTTTCTGCATAATAAAAACCTCCTGTGAGTTCGATGTACTCTCGGAGTCTTTCGGTACTTGCTTTTGTGGCTGATTTTCTGCCAGTTGCACCCGAATTTCATCAACGTACGCACCGCGTACGCCTCAGAAATTTGGGCACAACTGACAAAAAATCATCTCACAAAATCAAGCACTGAAAAATTCCGAGAGTACATTTAGTATTCTTCTTTCTGATAAACAGACAACACCTGTGCCTGTCCACTGAAAAGTATTATAGCATAGTTTGAACTATTTCACAAAATAAACATATTTTGATAACAAATTGACCACAAACCTTTTCTATACTATAGCCATAAACAAAAAAGAAACAAACAAAAAAGAAATCAACACATTTACATAAACAGGAGGAATGACTTATGGAAGAATATGGAAGTTACAACTGGAATCAGCAGGGAAATGAACCGCAGAACAATACACCGATGGAGCCAAAGAAACCGCATGGAAAGAATAATAAAAATGCTGCAAAATGGGCAAAGAAAATCGGTGCGGTAGCACTGAGCGCGGTACTCTTCGGAGGCGTAGCCGGGGGTGTATTTACCGGAGTTACTTATGCAACCGGTGCGACAGCAAAAGCAAAGGCAACACAGACAGAAAGTGACAGCAGCCAGCAGACAACAACGACGAAACTGCAGACCGCAACAGCATCAACGAGCACAGCAAGTAGCACTTCCTCAGGAAGTATGGATGTTACTTCTATCGTTCAGAGTGCGATGCCATCGATTGTTGCAATCACTAACAAATCCGTACAGGAAGTACAGAATTATTTCAGCATGTTCTCAAGAGGTGGCGGCACACAGGAACAGGAAGTGGAAAGCCAGGGTTCCGGTATCATCATCGGACAAAATGACAGCGAACTTCTGATCGCCACCAATAACCATGTAGTAGAAGGAGCAGATACGTTGTCTGTATGTTTCGCTGATGATAATGCCTGTGAGGCAACCGTAAAAGGAACTGATTCCGATAACGATCTGGCTGTTATCGCAGTCAAACTTTCTGATATTTCGGATGACACAATGTCTAAGATCAAGATCGCAGAGATCGGTGATTCCAATCAGCTGCAGGTAGGAGAACAGGTGGTAGCCATCGGTAATGCACTGGGTTACGGTCAGTCTGTAACAACCGGTATTGTAAGTGCAGTAAACCGTCAGCTGGAAGATTCCAATTCTGAAAATGGATTTATCCAGACAGATGCAGCCATCAACCCTGGTAACAGTGGTGGAGCACTTCTGAATATGCAGGGTCAGGTTATCGGTATCAACTCCGCAAAACTGGCTTCCACAGAAGTAGAAGGTATGGGATATGCGATCCCGGTAAGCACCGCTTCTCCGATCTTTGAAGATCTGATGAACCGTCAGACAAGAACAAAAGTAAGTTCTGATCAGGCAGCAGCACTTGGTATCAAAGGTCAGACCGTAGACAGTTCTATCGCAGAAGCTTATGGTATCCCGCAGGGTGTTTATGTAGCAGAAATAGAACAGGGCAGCGCCGCTGAGAAAGCCGGAATCACAGCCGGAAGCGTTATCACAAAATTTGACGATACGACGATCGAATCCATGGATGATCTGAAGAGCTGTCTGGAGTATTATGCAGCAGGAGAAACCGTAGATCTGGTTGTAAAGATCGCTGATAACGGAAGCTATGTAGAAAAAACACTGACCATCACACTGGACAAAGCAGATACTTCAACAACTACACAGGACGGTCAGCAGGGACAGACCCAGCCGGGAGCATCCGGACAGGACGGCAACCTGCAGGGATCTATTCTGAAATAAAAATACAGAAATAGCAGATAAGATAAAATAGAACAAACAGAAAACGAACAAAACGGGAAACTCGATGAAAAGAGTTTCCCGTTTTGCTATTCTTCAAAAGCTATCTGATTTTTTCGGAAAAACTTCCGGATCATCTCATCCCACACCCGGTCAAGCTGTTTGTCCAGGGTGAAGATTTTCAGAGAAGTACCGGTGGTGCAAAGCAATTGTTTTCCATCGAACTGGCAGTTCAGATACAGTCCGTAGATATCTTCTGCCTTTAACGGAACACAGCTCTGCATCAGAAGTTTTTCTACATTAGAAGCAGAAAGCTGAAACACAATTTTAAAGTTCAGTGGTGTACGTTTTCCGCGGATCATCGAAAAACACTGTGCCTGCACATCTTCCCACAGGCAGTATGTCCGGTCGGGACACTGTTCGGAATCGAAAAACTCCTTATGCAGCTGTCCGTCGAGGGTATAAGTGACAAATGTGGTAAAAGAAGCTTCCACAAAAGAAAAATGCTGAAACATTTCTCCAATAAATAATTTTGCTGTAAAATCTTTCAGATCTAAAATTCGAAGTGCTAACAAATAATATCCTCCCAAAATGATAATAAAGACACATTTCCATCAGAAAATTCAGGAAAACCAGTCATTTTTATGAAAAATCCAGATCTCGATCAGAACAATCACGGCACAGATACCGATCAGGATCCCGTAAGCATGAGGAGCGGAAAGTTCCGGCATATGAGAAAAATTCATGCCGTACCAGCCGGTGATCAGAGAGAGCGGGAAAAAGATCGTAGTCACAACAGTAAGAATCCGCATGGTCCGGTTCTGTCTGGCGTCGGTCTGCGACTGTTCCATCTCCCGGATCTGCAGAGCATATTCCCGGAGCATTTGCGAATGGTCATAAAGCCGCTCGATCCGGGACGCATACAGCGAAAAAATCTGACATTCTTCCGCCTGAAAAAAGTGATTGGAATTTTCCTCGAGATCCTCACAGAAATCAGACAGCTGCTGATAATAGGAATGCAGGATCAACAGACGTTTGCGGATATGCATCAGCTGCGTGGAAGAGTCGGAGACCGTATGCTTTAAGATCCCTTCTTCGAGATCACTCATGCGCTGTTCCAGCTCCTGCAAAAATACCGCATCCTCCAGCGTCAGAGTACCGATCAGCTGACACAGAAATTCAGCGATGGTCTTACAGTTCAGAAGTTCCCCCTCTTCCAGAAGTGTAAGAATATCCTGAATGTGTTTTGAATCATCCACCAGAACCAGTAGATTCTTATTCATATAGAAAGAAATGGACAAAATCGTCTCAGAGATACTTTTTTTATCGGGAATCAGAAGGGTTCCCAGGATACAGTCTTTAAACATCTCCGCTTTGCAGTAGCGGATGTTATGATTTTGCATATTTCTTGCGAGTACATGATAATAAGGAAGAGAACGGTAACGCTCTTCGCATTCCTCAGTGGTAACCAGAGACACCACGATGTCCGTGTCTTTCGGCTGGTAATCTTCATCCAGAACTTCCATGGAACTGTTCAGTAAATAATCCATAAAACCTCCAAGTGTATTTTCAAAAAACAGATACCAGTATTATAAACCAAAAGACACAAAAAGAACATAGAAAATCTCTTTTCATTTGCTGGAAGATATGCTATAGTAAAATGTAGTATTGAAAACTATGTCAGGTAGGCGCGATTACAGGGTATAATAAAGTTGAAAAACAAAAGATGCAATCCTGTGATGATGAGAAAAAGACATGATGACATATACAAGCTGCAGAAAGCAGCAGAGAATATAAATGGCGGAGGCAGACAGTGATGAAATTTAAAGTGATTGTAGATAGTTGTGGAGAGCTGACACCCGAGATGAAACAGGACGAACGTTTTGCATCGGCGGCGCTGACTCTCGAAGTGGGAGCGGATACCATCGTGGATGATGAAACGTTTGACCAGGCGGATTTTTTAAGAAAGGTGGCAGCATATCCGGAGTGCCCGAAATCTGCGTGCCCGTCACCGGAGGTTTATCAGAAAGGATTTGAGACAGATGCGGAACATCTGTATGCGGTTACCCTTTCCTCTGAACTGAGCGGTTCCTATAACAGTGCGGAACTCGGAAAAAATCTGGTACTGGAAGAACATCCGGAAAAGAAGATCCATGTATTTAACTCAAAAAGTGCTTCGGTAGGGGAAACACTGATTGCCCTGAAGATTCAGGAATGTGAGGAAACCGGTATGGAGTTTGAACAGGTTGTGGAGACGGTAGATGCCTATATCGAATCCCAGCATACTTATTTTGTACTGGAGAATCTGGAGACACTGCGAAAGAACGGACGTCTGAGTAGAGTAAAGGCGCTGGTGGCGTCTGCCCTGAAGATTAAGCCGGTGATGGGATCCACACCGGAGGGAAGCATCTGCCAGCTGGATCAGGCGCGTGGAATCAACAAAGCCCTGGTGAAAATGGTGGATTATGTGAAAGAGAGAGAGCCGCACAGCAGTGATAAAGTGCTCGCCATCTCCCACTGCAACTGCCCGGAGAGAGCGCAGATGGTTAAGGAAGCACTCCTCGAGCGCATGCAGGTGAAAGATGTGATCATTCTCGACACCGCGGGAGTCAGTTCCATGTATGCGAACGATGGTGGAATTATTGTTGTGATATAATTATGAATTTGCAGAAAACTTTCTTTGCTTTTAACGTGTGATATGCTATAATTGATGTTATGAAATGCGCGTCTGTCCAAAGTTTCAGTGACAGCGGCAAAACAGAAAGCAAAGGAGCACACTTATGAGTCAGGCGAAAGTAGATAATTATAAAAAAAATAAAGCCAATCGCCAGAAGATGATGAAAAAAGAAAAATTCCTGCATCGTCTGGAAATGGTAGGAATTACCCTTGTCTGTGTGGTTTTCGTGGGATGGATCGGATATTCTATCTATGCGAAAGTGGAAAGAGCACAGGGCACTACGCAGGAAACTGTAGAATTTGATGCGAGTGCAGTACAGGATTATGTCAGTGGACTGACACAGGACTAAAACAGATGAGGAGCTGAGAATATGAAGAGAGTATTGTTAAAATTAAGCGGAGAAGCACTGGCAGGTGCCAAACATACAGGATTTGATGAACCTACCGTAACCGAAGTTGCAAAACAGGTAAAGGTACTGGTAGATGAAGGCGTGGAAATCGGTGTGGTAATCGGCGGCGGAAACTTCTGGAGAGGAAGAAGCAGCGAGACGATCGACCGTACCAAAGCAGATCAGATTGGTATGCTGGCAACCGTTATGAACTGTATCTATGTATCTGAGATTTTCCGTTCCGTAGGAATGAAGACTGAGATCTTTACCCCATTTGCCTGTGGAGCTATGACAAAACTGTTTTCCAAAGATGAGGCAAATGCATGTTTCGCAGAAAAGAAAGTAGCGTTCTTTGCAGGCGGAACCGGACATCCTTATTTCTCAACCGATACTACTACGGTACTTCGTGCTATCGAGATCGAAGCAGAGACCATTCTTCTTGCAAAAGCAGTAGACGGTGTTTATGACAGTGATCCGAAGACAAACCCGAACGCAAAGAAATACGACAGCGTGCATATTCAGGAAGTCATTGACCAGAAACTGGCAGTCGTTGACCTGACAGCATCCATTCTGTGTATGGAAAACAAGATGCCGATGATGGTATTCGGACTGAATGAAGAAAACAGCATTATTCGTGCTGCAAAAGGCGAGATCGACGGAACAAAAGTTCTGGTAGATTAAAAACGGAATAGAAAGAGAGACCAGGAGGAAATATACATGGATGAGAGAATCGTAAAATATCAGGATAAGATGGATAAAACACTGGCCAACCTGGACAGTGAATTTGGAACAATCCGTGCAGGAAGAGCCAATCCTCACGTACTTGACCGTATCATGGTGGAATATTACGGAACACCGACACCGCTGCAGCAGGTAGCAAATATCTCTGTACCGGAAGCGCGTATGATCCAGATCCAGCCTTGGGAAGGATCACTGGTAAAAGAAATTGAAAAAGCAATCAATATGTCAGATCTGGGAATCAACCCGACGAACGACGGTAAAGTGATCCGCCTGATCTTCCCGGAACTTACCGAGGAACGAAGAAAAGATCTGGTAAAAGAAGTTAAGAAAAAAGGAGAAGCTGCAAAAGTAGCCATCCGTAATATCCGTCGCGATGCAAATGATATGCTGAAGAAGCTGGGAAAAACAGATGTGTCTGAGGACGAGATTGCTGAGCTGGAAGATTCTGTTCAGAAAATGACAGATAAGTTTATCAAAAAAGTAGATGAAGCAGTCGAAGTAAAATCAAAAGAAATCTTAACTGTTTAATAAAAGCTGAGGGGCATCAACATATGGAACACGATCCATTGTATGGTGCCCCTTTTTCAATGACAAAGGAGAATCGTATGAGAGTACCAAATCATATTGCCATCATTCTTGACGGTAACGGTCGCTGGGCGAAAAAAAGAGGGATGCCGAGAAGTTACGGTCATGTAAAGGGATGCGAGAATCTGGAAGACATCTGCGAAGTGGCAAAAGAACTGGGCGTAAAATATCTGACGGTCTATGCATTTTCTACGGAAAACTGGAAACGATCCAAAGAAGAAGTGGACGGGCTGATGAAGCTGTTTCGCAACTATCTGAAAAAATGTATCAAGATTTCCCAGAAAAACAATATGCGGGTAAAAGTGATCGGAGATGTCAGCGCGTTTGATCCGGATATTCAGGAGAGTATCGCAAAGCTGGAGAATTTTTCCAAAGATTTTACGGAACTGCATTTTCAGATTGCATTGAATTATGGAAGCAGAGATGAGATCACAAGAGCAGTGAACCGGATGCTAGAAGATCAGAAAGCAGGAAAACTGGAGACACCGGTGGAGGAAGAGACGATATCGAATTATCTGGATACGGCAGGTATTCCGGATCCGGATCTGATGATCCGTACCAGCGGAGAACTGCGGTTGTCGAATTATCTGTTGTGGCAGCTGGCGTATACAGAATTTTATTTTACCGATGTGCCGTGGCCGGATTTCAAGAGGGACGAACTGGTAAAAGCGATTGAAAAATACAATGAGAGAGACCGCAGATACGGCGGTGTAAAGGAGGAGTAGGATGTTTAAGACAAGACTGATCAGTGGAATCGTCCTTGTGATCCTGGCACTTGCCACGATTATCTGTTCCGGACCGGTACTTCTGGTGACTCTGATCGGAGTTTCCTGTATCGGTATGCAGGAGTTGTATCGGGCAGCGGGCGTCCATGAAGGAAAGACAAACGGACTGGAGATTGCCAGCTACCTGGAGATTGTGATCTATTATCTGGCAGTTGCCTATCTGCCGGTAAGTTATCATCTGCCAGCAGTGATTCTTGGTGTACTGGTGATGATGAGTATTTTTGTATTTACCTATCCAAAATATCAGAATAAACAGATTATGACTGCATTTTTCGGTATGGTGTATGTGGGCGTGATGCTTTCTTATATTTATCAGACCCGTGTACTGCCGGGTGGCGCTTTTCTGGTATGGCTGATCTTTTTATGCTCCTGGGGATGCGATACATGCGCGTACTGTGTGGGTGTCCTGATCGGAAAACACAAGATGGCACCGGTGTTAAGCCCGAAAAAATCCATTGAGGGAGCTGTCGGCGGCGTTGTCGGTGCGGCACTTCTGGGAGCTATCTATGCGGTAGCGACAGGATCGTATAATCCGAATCCGGCACATACACCGTTGATCTATGCGATCATCTGCGGCGTTGGTGCACTGGTATCCATGGTGGGTGATCTGGCTGCATCCGCGATCAAGAGACAGGAAAATATCAAGGATTACGGAACACTGATTCCGGGTCACGGCGGTATCCTGGATCGGTTTGACAGCGTGATCTT
This sequence comes from Blautia faecicola, assembly GCF_004123145.1. Classification (NCBI taxonomy): domain Bacteria; kingdom Bacillati; phylum Bacillota; class Clostridia; order Lachnospirales; family Lachnospiraceae; genus Blautia; species Blautia faecicola. The sequence goes on from NZ_SDKC01000001.1 coordinate 1,269,081, forward strand.
TACCGCACCTGTCATCTATGCGCTGGCGATCACCCTGATGTAAGGTGAAGCAGACACAGACAGGAAATGCAATAAAATAAGGAAATAAAATCCGCGAAAAGAAGCATAGAACGTGGAGGAGAGAACATACTATGGAAAAAACAATTGCAATTTTAGGGTCAACCGGTTCGATTGGAACGCAGACTCTGGAAGTCGTAAGAGAGAATAAAGACATCCGCGTAGCGGGACTGAGTGCGGGAAGCAATATCACCCTGCTGGAAAAACAGATCCGCGAATTTCATCCGTCGCTGGCAGCTGTCTGGGATGAAGAACAGGCAAAGATTCTGGCGGGAAGAGTCAGCGATCTGGAAGTAAAAGTCGTCAGCGGGATGGACGGTCTGCTGGAACTGGCACAGATGGAAGAAAGCCAGATTCTGGTGACCGCGATTGTGGGAATGATCGGAATCCGTCCGACTATCGCGGCAATCCAGGCGGGAAAAGATATCGCACTGGCAAATAAAGAAACGCTGGTGACAGCGGGACATCTGATCATGCCGATGGCAAGAGAAAAGGGTGTACAGATCCTTCCGGTGGACAGTGAGCACAGTGCGATTTTTCAGGCAATTCACGGAGAGGATAAGAGAGAGATCCACAAACTGCTGATCACAGCGTCCGGCGGACCGTTCCGTGGAAAGAAGCGGGAAGATCTGGAACATGTCAAAGTGGAGGATGCGCTGAAGCATCCGAACTGGGCGATGGGACAGAAGATTACGATTGACTCGGCAACGCTTGTCAACAAAGGTCTGGAAGTGATGGAAGCAAAATGGCTCTTTGATGTGGATCTGGATCATATCCAGGTCGTGGTACAGCCCAAGAGTATCATTCATTCGATGGTAGAGTTTGTGGACGGTGCGGTGATGGCACAGCTTGGCACACCGGATATGAAACTGCCGATCCAGTATGCGCTGTATTATCCACACAGACGGTATCTTCCGGGAGAACGGCTGGACTTTAAGACGCTGACCGAGATTACCTTTGAAGAACCGGATATGGAGACGTTTTTAGGACTGCCGATGGCGATGGAAGCATCCCGGAGAGGCGGCAGCATGCCGACGGTTTTCAATGCCGCAAATGAACGTGCCGTTGCAAAATTCCTGCATGGACAGATCGGTTTTCTGGATATCTACCGGAGCATCCGGGAGGCGATGGACCGCCATCAGGTGATCGAGCATCCAGGTCTGGAAGAGATTCTGGAGACCGAAGCAAAGACCTATGAATGGATGGAAAGCAGGTGGAGTGTTTGAGTATTATAATCGCTGTTCTGATCCTTGGTATCGTAATTATCGTACATGAGTTCGGACATTTTTTACTGGCAAAGACAAATGGCATCGTGGTGGAAGAATTTTCTGTGGGAATGGGACCGAGGATACTGTCGACACAGCGGGGAACGACAAGATATTCGCTGAAACTGATTCCTTTCGGCGGTTCCTGTATGATGAAAGGAGAAGACGGAGAGGATGAAGGGGAAGGAACCTTTAACAGCAAATCTGTCTGGAGACGGTTTTCCGTCATTGCCGCAGGACCGATTTTTAATTTTATTCTTGCATTTTTCGGCGCAATGATTATTATAGGTATTATCGGATATGATCCTCCGGTAGTCACACAGGTAAAAGAAGGAACACCGGAAGAGGCGGCAGGTCTGAAAGAAGGCGACCTGATCACTTCGTTTGACGGAAAGAAAATTTACCTGGCAAGGGATCTGTATTCCTATCTGACACTGGAAGGTCTGGAAGATAAAGATATCACCGTCACGGTAAAAAGGGACGGGAAAAAGGAAACTCTGACGTATCATCCGACAACGGAAGACCGCTACATGCTTGGATTCAGTTATAATCCGGATGAAAATCAGGCGCAGATCCAGTCGGTAACGATCGGTGGTGCGCTGGCAGATGCGGGTCTTCAGGCAGGCGATTATATCAGTGCCGTGGATGGCAATGAGGTTGCTTCCGGAGAGGCGCTGAGCCAGTATTTTGAGGATCATCCGCTGTCGGATCAGACAGTGACGCTGACCTATCTGCGTGACGGACTGGACTACGATGTGGAGGTGACTCCGCAGGCAGTCAACTATGTGGAACAGGGATTTTCCTATAATCTTGGTCGGGAGAAAACAAGTGCTCTCGGCGTGATCAAATACAGTGTCCTGGAAGTGCGCTACTGGATCAACAGCACACTGGAAGGATTTAAACTTCTGATTACCGGAAAACTGGGAATGGACAGCCTGTCCGGTCCGGTTGGTGTGGTAAATGTGATCGGAGACGCTTATCAGGAAAGCAAGAGTGAGGGTGCGCTGATGACCTGGCTGACCATGATTAATATGATGATCCTGATCTCTGCGAACCTTGGCGTTGCTAATCTGCTTCCGCTTCCGGCACTGGATGGCGGACGTCTGGTATTTTTGCTGATCGAAGCAGTGAGAGGAAAGCCGGTGAACCGGGAAGCAGAAGGTATGGTGCATTTTGCAGGACTGCTTTTGCTAATGGGACTGCTTGTATTTGTTACATTTAAAGATGTAAGAGGACTGTTTTAAAAACAGTGATGTGGAACCGTAATGGAGTATGATGAAATGACATGAAGAAAAATGACAAAATCAGAAAAATCATTATATATAGTTTAGCGGTTATCTTTCTTATGGGATCCTTTCAGGTCAGGGTGCCATCCAGAAACTCTCTGCTGGTGCTTTCGGAAGATGAGACGGTGCTCACTTCCTTTTCGGAACATATGAGACTGGTGGACTGTAGGAAAGAAGAAAATGAAAACGGACCTTTCAATCCGGGCAAAGAAGAAAACCGACAGTCGCAGGACGGCGAACAGCTGTTGTATTACTTGGCGCTGGGTGAATTTCTGATGCTTCTCGGGATTCTGCTTTCTGGAAAAGGGCAGATTGAGAGGTTCAGCCGGAAGTATCTGGAGCGGATGGTTTATGTGATCCGCTATATGCAGGATATGGACGGGCGAAAAAAGGATCGTTTCTGTTATGAATAAAATTTTATATTTATAATAGAAAGGATGTTTAATAAAATGGAAACGTATAAATTTTTGCTGGATCTGTGTCTGATCCTGTTATCAACAAAAGTTCTTGGTCTTCTGACCAGAAAATTCAGTATGCCGCAGGTGGTAGGTGCACTGCTTGCAGGTGTCATCCTCGGCCCTGGTATCCTGGGAATCATCACACCTACTGACTTTATCAGTGATACAGCCGAAGTCGGTGTTATCGTCCTGATGTTCTGTGCCGGTATGGAGACGGATGTACAGGAACTGAAAAAGAGTGGAAAATCCGCACTGATCATCGCACTGATCGGTGTACTGGTTCCGCTGGTTGGCGGTTATGCCGTAGCAGCATTTTTTAACCGTCCGGGTATGCTCGAATCGGATGCATCCAGCAGTCTGTTTTTACAGAATGTATTTATTGGTGTTATCCTGACAGCAACATCCGTAAGTATCACGGTTGAGACTCTGAAAGAACTTGGAAAGTTAAAAACACGTTCCGGTAATGCAATCCTGGGTGCGGCAGTTATCGATGATATTCTTGGTATCATCGCACTGACATTGATCACAAGTATGGCAGATGAATCGGTCAAGATTTCCATCGTATTACTGAAGATCGTTGGTTTCTTCATCTTTGTTGCAATCGCAGGATTTATTTTCTACAAATTCTTCAGCAAATGGAGTGCGGGAGAAGGCGTAGGTTTACAGAGACACGTTATTGTTTCGTTTGTATTCTGCCTGTTCATGTCATATGCGGCAGAGCAGTTTTTCGGTGTTGCAGATATCACGGGTGCTTACTTTGCAGGTCTGATCATTTCTATGACGCAGAGAGAGCCGTATATCGCATCCCGATTTGATGTACTTTCTTATACATATCTGTCCCCGATCTTCTTTGCAAGTATCGGTCTGAAGGTAAGTCTTCCGGAGATGAACAGCACGATTGTTGCGTTTGCTGTTGTTCTGACGATTGTTGCGATCCTGACCAAGGTTGTCGGATGTGGTCTGGGTGCAAAGCTTTGCCATTATAAGAATTATCAGGCACTTCGTATCGGTGTGGGTATGATCTCACGAGGTGAGGTTGCGCTGATCGTGGCAAGCAAGGGTGAGAGCCTGGGACTGATGTCGACGGCGGTTATGGGACCGGTTGTTATTGTGGTTATCCTGACGACCATTATTGCGCCGATTCTGCTGAAACCGGTATTCAAACGCGGACCGGAGACTACGCTGGATCCGAATGTGGATATTGCTAAGAATTATGAGGCGATTAGTAAGTTCAGGGAAGGAAAATAAACATTTGATGAGTTCTTTCAAGACGGACGAAACCGGGGAACTCACATAGAAAAACAGACACCCGCTGGTAACGCACAGCTGAGCTAAGCATTAACTACAACTAAGACTCTCGCGAGAGCGCTCGAGCCTAAGTTTTCGTAAATGCTGGATCTCATCTGTGCTAAGGGCATCAGCATAAGGGTGTCTGTTTTTCTATGTGAGTCCCCCGGTTTCTGGTGGTTGGATGAGAACTGGAAATTTTAGGGGGGAGGTGGTTGGACTCGGAGGAATAGATGGTTAGTTGTGGAAAAAGTGGAGGGGATAAGAGGGAAAATAGATATGGTGTTGTGAAAGGGATAAAGAACTTTTGAAAAATAGATAAAAAATTAGCAATTCTTACAAAAAGAAATTGATATCTTAGCGTTTTAATAGTATGATGGGGATATCTGGAAAAATGTATGGAAATGGGTTTATTACGAGAAAAGGAGAGGTAGCATGAAACTAATGCATTCGGAATGGAAGGACAGAGTCAGACATTGGGTGCGGACTCTGCAGGATGATTTTTATGAACCGCTGGGGGAGATTCGTTGGGAGGCTTTTCGGACGATGGATCATATTTCTCCGGAGGAGGCGCTGCAGAAGGAGTTTACAGCAGTGGAGCCTGGGTTTACTTGGGGTAAGACCTGGGAGTATTGTTGGTTTAAAGGGACGGTAGTTCTTCCGAAAGGGGCAGAGGGTAAGAGAATAGTTATGGACCTGGATGCCGGCGGGGAGTCGACCGTGTTTGTCAATGGAAAATCATTTGGTAATTATCGTGCGGCTTGGGTAGATGAGGCACATCAGTTTATCGAGGATAACTGTCTGGCTGTCTGCGGAAAAGAGGGAGACACTTATGAGATCCTGATGGAAACGTATGCGGGTCATTTTTATCCGGAAGCACCGACGGGTGGTTGTGCGACAGGACCGGTGTTACCGGGGGCATTTACGGATCCGAAGAAAGAAGGAGCAAGATGTGTTCTAGGAACATCCACGTATGGTATCTGGAATGAAGATGCATACCAGCTGTTTATGGATGTAGATACCCTGGGACGTCTTCTGGAAACGATGGATTCCACGACGCTGCGTGCCGCAAAGATTGCAAAAGCGCTGGAGAAGTTTACACTGATCGTGGATTTTGAGCAGCCGAGAGAAGCACGTATTGCATCTTATAAAGAGGCGAGAGAAGCATTGAAATCGCTGATGGAAGCAAAGAACGGTTCTACGATGCCGGTATTTTATGCGGTTGGTAATGCACATCTGGATCTGGCTTGGTTATGGCCGATGGAGGAGACGCATCGGAAAACAGAGCGTACCTTTGCCGCACAGCTGCGTCTGATCGAGCAGTATCCGGAATATAAATATGTACAGAGCCAGCCGGCAGCATATGAGATGTGCCGGAAATATTATCCGGATCTGTATGCGCGGATCAAAGAAGCTATCAAAGGCGGTCAGTGGATCGCAGATGGTGCGATGTGGGTAGAACCGGATACGAATATGGCAAGTGGTGAAGCACTGATTCGTCAGCTGGTTCATGGAAAACGCTATTATAAAGAAGAACTGGGCGTGGACAGTGAAGTGTTATGGCTTCCGGATACGTTTGGATATACCGCAGCACTGCCGCAGATCCTGAAAGGCTGTGGCGTGAATTATCTGGTAACGCAGAAGATTTTCTGGTCTTATAACGAGGGAGAACAGTTCCCGTATCATTACTTTACCTGGCAGGGTATGGATGGCAGTGAGATTGATTCTTTCTTACCGACAAGTTATACCTACCGGACACATCCGAGCGAAGTGAATAACATCTGGAAGAACCGTGTACAGGTACAGGATCTGGATGCATTCCTGCTCCCGTTTGGATACGGAGATGGTGGCGGCGGTCCGGCAAGAGATTTTATCGAATCTGCAAAACGCCAGGAAGATATCGAAGGCGGCGTGAAAGTAAAAATGGCAAGTCCGCTGGAATTCTTCCATGATATGGAAGCACAGGGCGGCCCGGCAAATACCTATGTAGGAGAACTGTATTTCAGTGCTCACAGAGGAACGTACACTTCTCAGGCTATGGTAAAACAGAATAACAGAAAATGTGAACTGGCACTGCGTGAGATGGAACTGTGGAGTGTTCTGGCAATGAACAAAGGCATGACGTACAATCTTTCCAAGGCAGATGCGTTATGGAAAGAACTTCTGTTACATCAGTTCCATGATATTCTTCCGGGATCCAGTATCGCGAAAGTTTATGTGGAAGCAGAAAATGCATTCCATGAGATCCTGGATGGTGCGGACGAACTGCAAAAAGACGCACTGAACGCATTGACCGATCAGAAAGAGGATCAGGCGGTAACCGTATTTAACTCATTGAGCTTCCCGAGAAAGATGCTGGTAGAACTACCGGATGCATTTGCGAACGGAGCAAAAACCGTGGATGGAATCGCAGTACCGGTACAGAAGATCGGAGATGTTGTAAAGGCTTCGGTAGAAGTACCATCCTGTGGTGCGGTTTCCCTGGTTCCTGCAGAAGGTCAGGTAGAAGAAAAAGCGGTTACCGTTGCGTCATGTGACGGCGGATTTACCATGGAAAACAGTCAGATAAAAGCAGTCGTAAACGAAAAAGGCGAGGTTATTTCTTTCGTACTGAAAGAGTCCGGAAGAGAATTCGCTGCAGATGCGATGAACCGTTTCCATCTGTACAAAGATGTACCGCGTCTGTTTGATGCCTGGGATATCGATTCCAACTATATCGATCAGGAAATTGAGGCAGCAAAAAATGTTACAGTTTCCATGGAAGCAGATGGTCTGGAAGGCGTGCTGAAAGTAACCGGAGAGATCAGCAACTCCACCTTTACCCAGTATATTCGTCTGGCAGCAGACAGCAGAAGAATCGAGTTCGAGACAGAGATTGACTGGAAAGAAATGCACCGTCTGTTAAAAGCGGGATTCCCGGTAAATGTATATGCAGAAAACGGTATCAATGAGATGCAGTTCGGATTCGTAGAGCGTCCGGCTCACCGTTCCAGAGCATATGACAAAGACCGGTTTGAAGTATGCAACCATCGTTACAGTGCACTTGCTGACGGCGCACATGGTGCGGCAGTGCTGAATGACTCCAAATATGGAATCAGCATGAACGGAAATGCACTGGAACTGACACTGCTTCGTGCAGCGACCTGCCCGGAAATGTGTGCGGACAACAGAGTACATCATTTCACTTATGCATTTACTGCATGGGAAGGAAATTTTGCAGAGAGTGATGTGGTAAGACAGGGATACGAACTGAATGTGAAACCGGTAGTTGCCGGCGGTGCAGCACCGACATTCAGCGCATTGACAATTGATAAAGGTAATGTTATCCTGGATACCATGAAACCGGCTGAAGACGGAAGCGGAGATATCATTCTTCGTCTGTATGAATCCAAGAAAGCTGCGGTTACCGCAGAGGTTACCTTATCGGATCTGTTACAGGGAGAAAAAGTTTATCTTTGCGACATGCTGGAAAACTGCAAGGAAGAGATTCCGGTGGAAAATGGAGTGCTTCCGTTAGACTTCCATGCATTTGAGATCAAGACGATCCGTATAAAGAAATAAAAAATTATTGAGGGATGTGTTGTGGCAGCGGTTTTCAATCGCTACTGCAGCACATCCTTGCGTATAAGGGAAAATAAGGAGAAAACCATGCAGATTATCATTGTGGAAGACGAAGAGAATATCCGAAAAGAATTAAAACAGCTGCTGCAAAATGCCATGTATGAGGTGACCACAATAGAATCCTTTTCGGATGTGGCAGGGCAGATCACGCGGATGGAGCCGATGCCGGATCTGGTTTTGCTGGATCTGAATCTTCCGGAGGAGTCCGGATTTGCCATCTGTACGAAGATCCGGGAGTACTCGGAGATTCCTGTGATCTTTCTGACCAGCCGAACAGATTCGATGGATGAGCTGACCGGGATCTTAAAAGGAGCGGATGATTATATCACCAAGCCGTTTAATGCGCCGATCCTTCTGGCGAGAATCGCGAATGTGCTGAAGAGAACAGCAAAAAAGGATGCCGTAGATGCCGCAAAGGATCTGTTGCAGCTGGAACATAAAGGCGTGGTGTTGAATCTGTCGGCGGGAACGATCGAGCATGCGGGAAAGCGGGAAGAACTTACGAAAAATGAACTGAAGATCCTGCATTTTTTATATCAGCGGCCGGGAGAGATCGTTCCGCGGGTGGAGATCATCGAGTATCTGTGGGATAATGAGGCATTTATCGATGATAATACGCTCAGCGTCAATATGACCAGAATTCGGGGAAAATTACTGGAGATCGGTGTGGAAGACTTCATAGAAACCAGGCGTGGGATGGGGTATCGGATATGAGACTTTCGGACTATATCAAAGACAAAATTATGACCTATCTGCTACATTTGCTGTGCATGATCCTGCTGACATTTTTCTTTTACATCACCGGATATAATAAAAATGCCGTTTCCCTGATCCTGTTTTGCTGGTGCCTGATCCTGATCTTATGGACAGGTGTGGGGTATGTCAGGAGAAAACAGTATTTTACGGAGGCGGAACATATTCTCGAACAGGCGGATCAACGCTATCTGTTGGGAGAATTGCTTCCGCCGTCCTCGCGTCTGGAAGACTGTCTGTACCGAGAGCTGATCTTAAAGTCGAACAAGTCGGTGATCGAGCGGATCCGAAAGATCGAGGATACGCAGAAAGAATACCGGGAATATATCGAAAGTTGGGTTCATGAGATCAAAGCGCCGATCACCGGGATCCAGCTGATGTGTGAAAATCACAAAGATCCGGTGACCAGACAGATTATGCTGGAAAACAAGAAGATCGAAAATGATGTAGACATGGTACTTTATTATGCCCGGATGGAAAATGTCTATAAAGATTACATGATCGAAAAGACAGATCTGCAAAGCGCAACATCCGAAATCTTGATGAAAAACAAACAGTATCTGATCAGCAGCGGTATCAGTGCCCGGGTGGAATGTCCGGATCCGGTCTATACGGATAAAAAATGGATCTTATTTATCCTGAATCAGTTGGTGTTAAACAGTGTGAAATACAAAAAAGAAGGCACGCAGATCCATATCTACACGAAAACATACGATCACGGTGTACAGTTGATCGTGGAAGATACCGGTGTGGGAATCCCGCAGGAAGAAATACCGAGGATTTTTGAAAAAGGATTTACCGGAACCAACGGAAGAATGGGAGGCAGATCCACGGGGATGGGGCTGTATCTGTGCAGCCGTCTGTGCGAAAAGCTTGGGATCGAGATTCGCGCAGAATCGGAGTGTGGGGAAGAAACCCGGATGATTCTGACATTCCCTGTCAGCGCGTATCTTTTAAAGTAACGATCCACTTATCTTTCAAAATTGTAAGAGAGACGAAAGGGAAAACGATACCACTTTCTGGTTGTAACGTGTACAGTAAAAGACGAAGAACAAGGGAACAGCAGGTACATTGTAGAGTAATTTTAAAATGGCAATGTGTCGGCGGGCAACCAGGAGGATGACAAGATGAGAAGAAAACAGCAAAAAGAGATCACACGGACACCACAGGTTCTGTTTTCAAACGGAACGATCCGGGTCTGTGATGTGGAAAAATATTATGGAACCGATAACAATGTGACAAAAGCGGTAGACCGGGTGAGTTTTACGGTGCAAAAGGGCGAATTTACCGGCATCATGGGCGCGTCCGGATCCGGCAAGACCACGCTTTTGAACATGATCTCCACGATCGATCATGTAACGTCAGGACATATTTATTATGGAAATGTGGATATCACGGAACTGAACGAAGACGCTCTGGCGGAGTTTCGAAAAGAGAATCTGGGGTTTGTCTTTCAGGACTACAATCTTCTGGATACGCTTACGATCGAAGAAAATATCGTGCTGGCGATGACTCTGCACAGCCAGAACAGGAAAGAGATCCGCAAAAAATGCGATGAGATCCTGAAACTGTTACAGATCGATGAGATCCGGGATAAGTTTCCCTATCAGGTATCCGGAGGACAAAAACAGCGTTGCGCCTGTGCCAGAGCCCTGATCCATCACCCGCAGCTGATCCTTGCGGATGAACCGACCGGCGCACTCGACTCCCGGGCAGCGCAGACATTGCTGGAAACCTTTCAGAAAATGAACAACGAGCTGGGTTCTACGATCCTGATGGTAACGCACGATGCATTTTCTGCGAGCTATTGCGGACGGATTCTGTTTCTGAAAGACGGAAAGATCTTCCATGAACTGGTAAGAGGCAGCGAAGATCGCCGGACGTTTCTGAACAAGATTTTGGATGTGCTTGCCCTGACGGGAGGTGGACTGAAAGATGTTCGGTAAACTTGCCTTTCGAAATGTCAGACGCTCCGCCAGAGATTATCTGGTCTATGTGCTGACGATGACCTTTATCGTGGCGCTGATGTTTGCATTTAACAGCATTATTTTTTCCAGAGACATCCAGAAAATGTATGAACTTGCCGGGATGATGGCTGCGATGATCGGGATCGCGACCTTTTTTATCGTGCTGATCGTGGCGTGGCTGATCAATTATATGGTACGCTTCATGCTGGAAAAACGAAGCCGGGAGTTCGGGATTTATCTGCTGATCGGGATGAAGAAAAAGCAGGTATCCAGACTTTATATGAGAGAAAATGTTCTTCTTGGAACCGGAGCATTTGTGCTGGGACTGGGACTTGGGATGCTGTTGCAGCAGATACTGATGGTGGTGCTGTACAGTGTGGTACAGCTGGAAAAAAGACCACATCTGGAATTTAACCGTTACTGTCTGATAATGACGGTGAGCTGTTATGCGGGCTGTTATCTGCTGGCACTGTTGCGGTGCAAGAGACGTTTCCGCAAGATGAATATTCATGATCTGATGCGCGAGGATCAGAAAAATGAAGAGATGGAAGAAAAACACGAATCCATCAGAAAATGGCTGTTCCCACTGTCTGTCGGCTGTATCCTCGCGTTTGGTGTCTGGATTCTGAGTGGTAATATCCGGTCGGTAGGAGGGGCTTATATCTTTTTGATCGGACTTTTCCTGTCGATGTATTTGTTCTACAGCGGACTTTCGGCATGGATCATCTGTTATGTGAAGAAAAAAGGCCGCCGGATCTACCGGGGACAGAATCTGTTTCTAATGCGGCAGTTTGCATCGAAGTTAAAGACGATGCGTTTTACGATGGGAACGCTGACGGTGCTTTTTACGGTTGCCTTTTTAGGATGTTCGGTGGCGCTGATGTTTACCGACTGGCAAAAACAGGTGCTTGGCATTAAGTTTCCGTTTGATATCCAGGTATATCATCAGGATCCGGCGTATGATTTTTCATCGGAATTGGAAGTGATCCGGAACGAGACGAAGATCAAGGATTCCCGGACTTACCGGATCTGGGAGAATCACACCGATGCGGTCAATACCTGGCTGTACACACATCTGCGGTATTTTGGAGATGAATATAAGAAGGCAGACGGAACACCGGATGAAAAGAAAATTGCCGGAAAGAATGGGGAAGAATATGCTCCGTATGATACGTTTATGGCGCTCAGCGACTATAATTACCTGCGGCAGATGCTTGGGTATTCAAAAGTGACGCTTGGAGAAGACGAATATATTCTTCAGATCAAAGCGCGGATCTATAACGAAACCGGCGACTTTACCGATGAGATCGGTGTCTTTGATCAGGGAGAGAAGCTGACCTGTAAGGAGGTTCGCACAGAGCCATTTTCTCAGGACGGACATAACGGTGGGGATTACATTCTGGTGGTGCCGGATGAGAGAATCAGCGGGATGAATGCATATTATTCCGAACTGGCGGTGGCTGTCCGTGGAAAAGTACCTGCCGATCTGCAGAGCAAACTGGATGATCTGACAGACGGGGACGACGATGACGATGAGGCATCGCCGGGTGACGGGATGCTCTGCTACGGAACAGACACGATCGTCAGTTATTCAGCAGTCAATCTGGTACGGGATTATGCGATCCCGGAGATTCGCTATATGATGACCTGTATCACCTTTCCCTGCATGTACATCGGACTGGTATTCTTATGTATTGCCCTGACGGTACTTTCCGTGCAGCAGCTGAGTGATTCCGCAAAATACCGTTACCGCTATCAGGTGCTTGCGAAGATCGGACTTGGCAGACGCGCGATCCATAAAACCGTATTTTACCAGTTGTTTGGTTATTATCTGTGCCCGGCACTGTTTTCCGCGGCGGTCAGCGGAATCGTTGCAGGCTATGTGGGAAGCGCATTTAACTTTTATACGGGTGTCAGTACCCCGGTATTCCAGTATTTCGGACTTTCGTTTCTGCTGTTTTTCGGCATCTATGCTGTCTATTTTGCGGCGACATATGTTGGATTTATCCGGAATATTGAGGACGGATGTCGATAAATGTCGGGAAAAGAAGTGGAAAAATACAAAAAATAAGGGAAAAAAGACTGCCGAACATAGAAAAATCTGTTATAATATAAAAAAATGAGACAAAAAATACACCGAAAATCAGGAGACAAAAACGTATTTCCAGGTTTCGGTGTATTTGCGTAAAAAAGGAGAATATGTGATGTACGATGTAAAAAAGATTATGCAGGAGAGGACTTTACTATCACCACTTCCAACCCCGGATCCGGCAAAGTTTCCGCGGGATGAAGAAGTGCCGGAGGGATGCCATGTACTGGAAAATCTGGCAGATGACTGGGGGTATGATGTCGATATTCACACGGATATCGTCTATGCAAAACGCTGCGGAACAAAAGAAGAGAAAAACAGAAGAGCGGGAACTGAAACTGATCATTCTGGAGCCGAAGCCGAGAGAGAACGCAGATACTGCAAAATGGCCATGTGTGGCATATGTGCAGGGATCCGCATTTCATGAGCAGTGGCTGTGGAACAATATCCCGAGACATCTGCGTCTGGCACAGAAAGGCTATGTGGTAGCTGTGATCCAGTACCGTCCGTCCGATATCGCACCGTTCCCGGCACAGATGCAGGATGCCAAGACAGCGATCCGTTTCCTGAAAAAACATGCGGAGGAATACCATATCGATCCGGAACATATGGCAGTGGCAGGAGATTCTTCCGGTGCCCATACGGCGCTGATGGTCGGATTTACCGGAGATGATGCGCCGGATACCGATCTGTACGGCGAATATTCCGCAAAGGTAAACTGTATCGTGGACAGCTACGGACCGACCGTATTTCCACTGATGAATTATTTTGAGAGCTCTCAGAACCATTACGATCCGGAAAGCCCGGAAGGCTATGAGATCGGTTATAAAAATGTGCTGGAGCATGTAGATCTTGCGATGGAAGCCAGCCCGTTATCTTACCTGTCAGAGGCCAAAGCGACACCGTCGACACTGATCATCCACGGAGGCAGAGATATGCTGGTACCGTTCAGTCAGAGCTGCCAGTTATATAACTATATGAAAGAACTGGGAAAAGAAGTGGAATTCTATAAACTTAACGATGCAAACCACGGATTCCTCGGATTCAACAACGATACCGTATTACATATCGTGCTGGAATTCCTGAAAAAACATATTTAAAGAGGAGGGTATACCGACACGGACTTCCCGGCTCTTTTCCTTGCACGGAAAGCCATGGTGTGCTACACTGTTCAGAGAAATAAACACAAAGGTGGAACAATACGTATGAAATGTACGATCATAGGAATAACCGGAGGAACCGGTTCAGGAAAATCAACATTTACCAATCGTCTGAAAAAAGCATTTCCGGACGATGTGACGGTTATTTATCATGATAATTATTACCGGTGCCAGGATGACATTCCTTTCGAAGAGAGAAAAAAAGTAAATTACGATCATCCGGATTCTCTGGAGACAGATCTTCTGGTAGAACATCTGAAAAAACTGAAAGCGGGAGAGAGCATCGAGTGTCCGGTGTATGATTACAGCCAGCACAACCGCTCCCATGAGACGATCCATGTGGAACCGAAACGGATCATTCTGGTAGAGGGGATTCTTCTTCTGACCGATCCGAGAGTGCGGGAGCTGCTGGATATCAAGATCTATGTGGATGCGGATGCCGATGAACGGATCCTGCGCCGGATCACCAGAGATGTGAAAGAGCGCGGAAGAGATCTGGACAATATTGTGGATCAGTATCTGACAACGGTAAAACCGATGCATTATCTCTATGTGGAGCCGATGCGAAACCGCGCGGATATCGTAGTAAACAGCGGTATGAACGATGTGGCTTTTGACGTGGTCAGAGCCAAGATTCGCGATCTGCTTGAAGAAGAATGAGAAAGGAAAACAAGGGGTTATGAGATATCATAATATAACAAAAGACGATATGCTGAACGGTGACGGACTGCGGGTAGTTCTGTGGGTCGCAGGATGCAGCCATCACTGTAAGGGATGTCAGAATCCAATCACCTGGGATCCGGAAGGCGGCGTACTGTTTGACGAAGCTGCGAAACAGGAGATCTTCGAACAGCTGGACAAATCATATATCGAGGGAATCACTTTCAGCGGCGGAGATCCGCTTTATGAGAGCAATGTGGATGAGATCACTGCCTTTGCAAGAGAAATCAAAGAGAAATATCCGAAAAAGAATATCTGGCTGTATACCGGATATCTGTGGGAAGATATTCTGGATCTGCCGATCATTTCTTATCTGGATGTAGTGGTAGACGGTAAATTTGATCTGGAACGCAAAGATGTGAGTCTTCCATGGAAAGGAAGCCCGAATCAGCGGGTGATCGATGTGCCGAAGTCCAGAGAAGTAGGTCAGGTAGTATTACACGCATAAGGAGAAGAACATGAAAAGAATCGCAAAATTTCATAAAGTAAGCTGGGAACAGTTCGAAAAAGATTGGGTGGATACCTTCGGGGAACAGCCGGAAGAAAAGATCCGTGAAATCTATGAAGGAATCAAACTGCCGAAGCGTGCTACAACGGGAAGTGCCGGATATGATTTCTTTGCACCGGTCAGCTTTACACTGGCTCCGGGAGAGACAGTAAAGATTCCTACCGGTGTCCGGGTGGAGATGGCAGAGGACTGGGTTCTGTGCCTGTATCCGAGAAGCGGTCTGGGATTTAAATACCGCCTGCAGTTAAATAATACCGTGGGAATTATTGACAGTGATTATTTCTATTCTGACAATGAAGGACATATGTTCATGAAACTGACCAATGACAGCAAAGAGGGAAAAACGCTGGAACTCGGTCAGGGGGAAGGCATGGTACAGGGAATCTTCATGCAGTATGGAATCACAGAGGATGATGACGCGGATGGAGTGAGAAATGGTGGATTCGGAAGTACCACCGGAAAATAAGGGATTGAAAAAATGAAAGCGAGAAACTGGCTTTTTCTGGCGTCGTTCCTGATCATGATGGAAGGCGCAATGGATATAAGCATATATTTTATACAATATATGTGGCTGGGACTGAGATACGTGCCAAATGTACCGGCACAGATACATCGGGCAAATGTCCTGTGCATCGTTTACGGTGGTTACGGAATCTGCCTGTTTATTGTGGGATTTCTGGGAATTATCTTCCGGGAGAACCCAAGGCGGCTCCGTTTCCTGATGAATATGGGACTGTTACTGTTCGGTATGGGATTTCTGTCCGGCATGGTGAATTATCTGGTACTGCTGTGGGATGGCCGCCCGATCAGGGACGCGGTAATGAGTGTGATTACCAGTCTGCTGTTACCCGGATTTTTTATCCACACGGCATATCTGGGTCGGCTGGAATATGCAGAAGAACTGAAATATGAAGATATCGGTGACGATAAAGACAAGGATGTGTAGGGAAACCTGCACATCCTTTTTTTGCGTTGCATTGCATATCAATAATTGGTAATATAAAATTATTTTACAAAGAGCGATTTTATTTAACGCTTATTTTACGAAAGCATACTTTTGGTTTTAACATGGATTTTTTATACTCTGCTTGTCAGATAAATAAAGAAAAAGACGAACCCAAAGGGGTTGACAAGGAGGACATTTATTATGAAAAAAACATGGGCAGTAATGGGAACAGCAGTTGCAATTTCCGCAATGATCTTTACCGGATGCGGAAGCAGCGATACAGCAACCAGTACAGATACAACACAGGAATCCGGAAGCACTGACGCAGCAGCAACCGATACTCCTGCAGCAGAAACCAAAAGCGGAGATTTCTCCGGACTGATCAGCCCGATCTCCAGAGAAGAGGGATCCGGTACAAGAGGAGCATTCATCGAGCTGTTCGGTATCGAAACCAAAGATGCGGATGGAAATAAAATTGATAACACAACAGATACCGCAGAGATCACAAACAGCACTTCTGTTATGATGACAACCGTAGCAGGAAATGAATACGCTATTGGTTATGTATCTCTGGGATCTCTGGATGACACCGTAAAAGCATTAAAGATCGACGGCGCAGAACCTTCAGTAGATACCGTAAAAGATGGCTCTTACAAAATCTCCCGTCCATTTAACATCGTAACAAAAGACGGATTGAGCGAAGTAGCAGCTGACTTTGTAAAATATATCATGAGCGAAGACGGACAGAAAGTGGTAGAAGATAACGGCTATATCAGCCAGGGCAACGAAGGTGCCTACGAGGCAGCAGGTCTTTCCGGTAAAGTAACCGTTGCAGGTTCCTCTTCCGTAACACCGGTTATGGAAAAACTGGCAGAAGCCTACAAAGAACTGAATCCGGATGTAGAGATCGAAGTGCAGCAGAACGATTCCACCACAGGTGTTACCTCTGCCATCGACGGAATCTGTGATATCGGAATGGCATCCAGAGAACTGAAAGATACGGAAACTTCTCAGGGTGTAACCGGAACTTCTATCGCACTGGACGGAATCGCAGTCATCGTAAACAAACAGAACCCGGTAGACGAACTGACCAGCGATCAGGTAATGTCCATCTTCACAGGAGAAACGCAGGACTGGTCTGACGTACAGTAAATAATGATGAAAACCAGAAAAGACTGTTCCGTATTTCATGAAAAAAGAAAGACGGAACAGTTTTTCTCTGCAAGAAGGAGTAACATGAAGGAAGTAAGAGAATTCATTATGAAATGTGTTTTTCTCCTGACCGCGTGTGTATCGATCGCGGCGGTAGTCCTGATCTGCATCTTTATGTTTGCAAACGGACTTCCGGCGATTGGAAAGATCGGACCGCTGAACTTTCTGCTGGGAGAAAAATGGAAACCTATGAACAACATTTTCGGTATCCTGCCGATGATCATAGGAAGTATCTATGTAACTGCCGGAGCTATTATTATCGGTGTGCCGATCGCATTTTTTACATCGGTATACCTGGCAAAATTCTGTAACGAGAGATTATATAAGATTCTGAAGCCGGCAGTGGAGCTGATGGCAGGAATCCCGTCCATCGTATACGGTTTCTTTGGACTGGTAGTGATCGTTCCGATCATGCAGAAGGTTATGGGAGGAAGCGGAAAAAGTGTCCTGACCGCATCGGTATTGCTGGGAATCATGATCCTGCCGACGGTGATCGGTGTGGCGGAAAGCAGTATCCGTGCCGTTCCGGATTCTTATTATGAAGGTGCTCTGGCACTTGGTGCCACACGGGAGCGAAGCGTATTTTTTGCGGTACTTCCGGGAGCAAAATCCGGTATTCTTGCCGGTGTGGTTCTCGGCATCGGCCGTGCGATCGGTGAGACGATGGCGGTGATCATGGTTGCCGGTAATCAGCCGATCATACCGAAAAGCCTGGGTATGGGCGTTCGAACCCTTACTTCCAACATCGTTATGGAGATGGGATATGCAACGGATCTTCACAGAGAAGCACTGATTGCAACGGCGGTCGTGTTATTTGTCCTGATCCTGATCATTAATCTGTGCTGCAGCGCACTGCAAAGGGGGAACAGACAGTGATGGAAAAATTAAAAGGACAGCTGGAAAGCTATAAATCACAGCCATTTTCTCTGGTGCTGCGGCTTCTGATGTGGATCGCCACATTTCTTACCGTGGGAATCACGGTCTGTATCGTAGGGTATATTCTGATCCGCGGAATCCCGAATCTCTCTCCGGAGATGTTTGCCTGGGAATATAACACAGAAAATGTATCCATGATGCCGGCGATCATCAACACGGTTCTGATGGTACTTCTGGTTCTGTTATTTGCTGTTCCGGTAGGTATCGGTGCAGCCATCTATCTGGTGGAATATGCAAAACGAGGAAGCAAACTGGTAAAACTGGTACGGATCACCGCGGAAACACTTTCCGGTATTCCGTCAATCGTGTATGGTCTGTTCGGTTATCTGTTATTTGCAACCACATTCAAATGGGGGTATACCTTCCTGGGAGGTGCACTTACCCTTGCAATTATGATCCTGCCTCTGATTCTTCGAACGACAGAAGAAGCGCTGAAGGCAGTTCCGGATTCGTTCCGTGAGGGAAGTTTCGGACTGGGAGCCGGAAGACTGCGGACCATTTTCCGTATCATTCTTCCGTCTGCGGTTCCTGGTATCGTATCGGGTGTCATCCTTGGTATCGGTCGTGTCGTAGGAGAGACGGCGGCACTGATGTACACCGCGGGAACCATCGCAAAAGTACCGGGACTGATGAGTTCGGGAAGAACACTGGCAGTTCATATGTATGCACTGTTGTCCGAGGGACTGTACATGAAACAGGCGTATGCAACCGCAGTGGTACTTCTGATCGTGGTACTTCTTATTAACGCTGGATCCGGCTGGATCGCAAAAAAACTGACAAAGAGGTAAGAAAATGGAGAAAGATAAATTTACGATAAAAGATCTGGATTTGTTCTACGGGGATTTTCAGGCATTGAAAAAAATTTCCATGCATATCCCGGAAAAAGAGATTACTGCCTTTATCGGACCTTCTGGTTGTGGAAAATCGACGCTGTTAAAATCCTTAAACCGGATGAATGATCTGGTGGAGGGCTGCAAGATCACAGGAACACTGCTGCTGGATGGGGAACCGATCAATCAGATGAAAAATGTCAATCTGCTCAGAAAGCGGGTAGGTATGGTATTTCAGAAGCCAAATCCGTTTCCGATGAGCATCTATGACAATGTTGCCTACGGACCGAGAACCCACGGAATCCGCAAAAAGAGTGAACTGGATGCAATCGTGGAAGATTCTCCGAAAAAAGCAGCGATCTGGGACGAGACAAAAGACCGCCTGAAAAAGAGCGCGCTCGGTATGTCAGGCGGACAGCAGCAGAGACTCTGTATCGCGAGAGCACTGGCAGTACAGCCGGAAGTTCTTCTGATGGATGAGCCGACGAGTGCGCTGGATCCGATCTCCACGACAAAGATCGAAGACCTGGCACTGGAACTGAAAAAACAGTATACGATCGTTATGGTTACGCACAATATGCAGCAGGCAGCCAGAATCTCAGACAAGACAGCATTTTTCCTTCTGGGAGAGATGGTGGAGATGAATGATACGGAAACTATATTTTCGAAACCGAAGGATAAACGGACAGACGATTATATCACAGGGAGGTTTGGCTGATGGCAAGACAGGCATATCAGGAGCAGCTGCTTAAGCTGAATGGAGAATTGATTGAGATGGGTGACCTCTGCGAGGAGGCGATGTCGCTGGTGATGAAGGCACTCCGGGAAAAGGATGAGCAGATCGCGGACAGCGTACATACGATTGAACGGAAGATCGATCAGAAAGAGCGGGATATCGAGGCAATGTGTATGAATCTGCTGCTGCGCCAGCAGCCGGTATCCGGGGATCTGAGAAGTATCTCTTCTGCACTTCGTATGATCGCGGATATGGAGCGGATCGGGGATCAGACCGCAGATATCGCAGATGTATCCAAACATCTGACCGGTTTCCAGCTGGAAGTACACCCGAAGATTTTTGATATGGGCAAGATCGCTTCAAAGATGGTCAATGACAGTGTCAATGCGTTCGTTCAAAAAGACGATAAACTGGCATCCGAAGTCATCGCCACGGATGATCAGGTAGACCGTCTGTTTGAAGAAGTGAAGGCGGAATTGATGGAAGAAATCATAAAAAATGCCAACCACACCGGCAGCGAACTGGATATTTTGATGATCGCAAAATACATGGAGCGGATCGGGGACCATGCGGTAAATCTTGGCGAGTGGGTGCATTATTATATTTATGGTGAGAAAGTAGAAGATAATGACGATTGATTATTTGAAAGAGAGTTTCGTTTGAAGGAAAAACAGGATTCTTTTTCTACTATATACAAAAATCCCGTACAGGGGTTGGAAACTGAACAACAGTTTTCGGTTGCTGTACGGGATTTTGTGTTTTTAAAGTTTGATTCAGATACTTTTACAGTTCTTTTCCGTCTACCACTTCGTCGTATTCGGCGTTGTCTAACAGTTCATCGAAAGCATCAGCAGCGATCTCGTATTCGTCATCGTCTTCGATGTTTTCCAGAGTCGGCTGCTGTCCTTCTTCCTGGAAGAAACGGTATAAGAATACTTCACCGTCCTGGTTTTCTCCGTTTTCATCTAACGGCAGCAGAGCGATATATTTGTGCTCGCCGGCAGGGAAGATGGTCAGTACGGCACAGACCAGTTCACTGTCATCGTCCAGGGTCAGGGTTACGGTTGCGTTCGGGTTGGATAAATCAAGGTTGCAGTCAGATCCGCAGGAATCGCAGGAACCGGTGCATGCGCTGTTTTCCAGATCACTCATAATAAAAACCTCACTCTTTCTTAATATGGTAGCTGTTCTGTATCAGCATAAAGATTGCAGACAGAACAGCTATATCTATGTATACTTTAACAGAAGAAATCATAAAAAGCAACGGATTTTCTATTGACGGGAGAAAAATGTAGTTTTATACTTAACCTATGTTGTCGAAGCAGACTGGCTCCGGCAGAATGTAAGAATGTAAGAATACATTCGAAAAAGCAGGAGGAGAGATATTATGGATATCAAATTTATTAAAAGAGAAGAACTGCAGGAAAAACCGGATCAGAAGAAACTTGGTTTCGGTAAATATTTCGCTGATTACATGTTCACTATGGACTATGATGAAGGAATTGGCTGGCATGACGCAACCATTCGTCCGTACGGACCGATTGAGATGAATCCGGCTACTGTAGTTTTACATTATGCACAGGAAACATTTGAGGGACTGAAAGCATACAGAAGAGCAGATGGTCAGATCCAGTTATTCCGTCCGGAGATGAACGCACGTCGTATGATCAATTCCAATGAACGTCTGTGTATGGCAACGATTCCGGAAGATATGTTTATTGAAGCAGTAAACGCACTGGTAAAAGCAGAAGAAGACTGGGTTCCGTCTGAACCGGAAACTTCTCTGTACATCCGTCCGTTCGCATTTGCATGTGAGTCTTCTCTGGGCGTACACAAATCAAAAGCATACAAGTTCGTAATTATCCTTTCTCCTGTAGGTGCTTACTATGCAGAAGGTCTGGCTCCGGTTAAGATCATGGTTGAAGACGAATATGTTCGTGCCGTACAGGGTGGTACCGGATTTACAAAATGCGGTGGTAACTATGCAGGATCTATCATCGGTCAGGTAAAAGCTGAAAAATATGGCTGCTCTCAGGTATTGTGGCTGGATGGTCGTGAAAGAAAATATGTAGAAGAAGTTGGCGCTATGAACATCATGTTCAAGATCGACGGCGAAATCTACACAGCTCCGATCGAAGGAACTGTACTTCCAGGCGTAACCAGAGATTCCATCATCCACATCTTGAGAGACTGGGGATACAAAGTAAATGAAACTCATCTGTCTGTAGATGATCTGATGCAGGCCGGAAGAGACGGAAGACTGGAAGAAGTATACGGAACCGGTACAGCAGCAGTTATCTCTCCGGTAGGCGCACTGGTTTACAAAGGAGAAGAAATCACCATCAATAACTTCCAGATTGGTGAACTGACTCAGAAACTGTATGATTATCTGACAGGTATCCAGTGGGGTAAAGTAGAAGACAAATATGGCTGGACAAGACTGGTAAAATAATAAAGAATAATTGTGCTGATATGCATGATTGATATAAGAAAGGGCTGTCGCAGAAGATAACGATGCGGTGGCTCTTTCTTTTTTACGCGGATAGGAGAAATCGTATGGAACAAAGAAAAACCCCATTACTGGATGCAATTGTAGATTATACAACAGATCGTCCGGTATATTTTAAGATTCCGGGGCACCGGTATGAAAAAGGGATCAGTCTCCGCTGGAGACAGTGGACGGGGGACGGGATTTTCCGGTTTGATCTGACAGAGGCGGAAGGTCTGGACGATCTGCATGAACCGGAGGGTGTGATACGGGAGGCGCAGGAACTGGCGGCGGAAGTATTTCACGCGAAAAAGACATATTTTCTGGTCAACGGGACAACCTGTGGCAATGAAGCGATGGTGCTTGCTTCCGTAAAAGAAGGCGAGAAGATCATGGTGGCAAGAAATGCCCACAAATCTGTGCTGATGGGACTGACGCTAAGTGGAGCGGTTCCCATTTATCTGATGCCGAAACAGGATCCGGCAACCGGACTGTGGGGAAGCCTGACGCCGGAGACGGTGGAGGAAGGTTTCCGGCAGCATCCGGACTGTAAGGCCGTATTTCTGGTGAGTCCGACCTATTATGGTGTGTGCAGTGATATCCGGGGGATCGCGGAAATCTGCCATAGACACGGCGCTGTACTTCTGGTGGATGAGGCACATGGAGGGCATCTGTATTTTCAAAAAGAGGGAACGGCCACGGAGACATTACCGCTCGGAGCGATTCTGCAGGGAGCGGATCTGTGTGCACAGAGCATGCATAAGGTGACGGGATCTCTGACGCAGAGCTCACTGCTTCATGTGGGAAGTGACCGGGTGGATCTTGGAGGGCTGGAGAACTGTCTGCATATGGTACAGAGTACCAGTCCGTCATATCTTCTGATGACATCGCTGGATGCGGCGCGGTATGAATTGGCGCTTCACGGGGACGAGATGCTGGCACGGGGACTGAAACTGGCACAAATGGCGCGAGAGACGATCAAAAAGATTCCGGGGATTTTCTGTGTGGGAGAAGAAGCCAGGGGAGAGGCAATCTATGATCTGGATCTGGTAAGATTGGTAATTTCAGCGGAAGATCTGGGATTATCCGGCTATCAGCTGGCAGACCGGCTGTATGAGGAATATAAGATCGGCATGGAACTTTCCGATGACCGGTATGTGGTTGCCGTTGTGACCTATGCCAACGAGGAAAGCGATATGAAGCGGCTGGCGGAGGCGTTGGAAGACATCAGCAGAAAAGAGACGGGAAAGAAGCAGGAAGACAGCGTGCATGCTGCAACGCGTCCGGTTCCGGAGATTCCGCCGATGATCGATACGCCGCGGCAGGCATTTTTTAAAGAAAAGAAACGGATCCCATGGCGGGAGGCAAAGGGACAGATCGCAGCGGAGGCACTGATCCCGTATCCGCCGGGAATCCCGTTAGTGAATCCGGGAGAACTGGTGACGGAGGAAATCTGGGAATATATGGAAGAGTACCGGAAAAAAGGACTTCATTTTCACGGACCATCGGATGCTTCACTGGACAGCTTTTGTGTGTTATAATAGAATCATTGACAAAACAGGAGGACAGATGTTTGAAACTGATATCATGGAATGTAAATGGGCTGCGCGCCTGTGTGACGAAAGGATTTAAAGAACGCTTTCAGGAGCTGGATGCGGATATTTTCTGTATTCAGGAGAGTAAGTTGCAGGAGGGACAGATCGATCTGGATCTTCCGGGTTATTATCAGTACTGGAACTATGCAGTGAAAAAAGGATATTCGGGTACAGCGATCTTTACAAAACAGGAACCGCTGTCTGTACGATATGGAATCAACATCGAGGAACATGATCAGGAAGGACGGGTGATCACACTGGAGTACCCGGAATTCTTTATGGTGACCGTGTATACACCGAATTCCCAGAATGAACTGGCACGACTGCCTTACCGGATGCAGTGGGAAGACGATTTTCTGGCGTATCTGAAGGGGCTTGAGAAAGAGAAACCGGTGATTTTCTGTGGTGATCTCAACGTGGCACACAAAGAGATTGACCTGAAAAACCCGAAAACCAACCGGAAAAATGCCGGATTTACCGATGAGGAACGGGAAAAATTCTCAAAAGTACTGGAATCCGGTTTCATCGATACCTTCCGTTATTTTTATCCGGATCAGGAGGGCATCTATTCCTGGTGGTCTTACCGGTTTAAAGCGAGAGAAAAGAATGCGGGATGGCGGATCGACTATTTCTGTGTGTCCGAAAGCCTGAAAGACAAGCTGGAAGATGCGAAGATCCATACAGAAATCTTTGGATCCGATCATTGTCCGGTAGAGCTGGATATCCGTTTATAGAGGGGGAAAAAGATGGGAACAGAACGAAAACCCTGGAAGATCAGTCCGGGGGATCCATCCCGTCCGGGAGTGACCGGGAGAGGAAACCGGTATAATTTTGCGGTAGATACCGGAAGCGGTGAACCGCTGGAACTTCTGTTTTATAAGAATGGGAGCGAAGAACAGCGCATTTTGCTGGATGAGACATATCGCACCGGCAGCCGGTATGCGGTGCTGGTCGAAAAACCGGGACTGTACCAGTATGAGTACCGGTATCGGCAGGGAGAGACAACATTTACCGATCCTGCAGCAAGACTGGTAAAGGGGGAACCGCATTTTGGTGAAAAAGCGGAAGAGAAAGCGGAGACCGCGGCAAAAGTGCTGAGAGGATATCCGGTGACACCGCTAGCGGAACCGGTTTCTTATGAAAATATGGTGATTTACAAAGTACATCCGAGGGGTTACACGATGCAGAAGACCTCCGGAGTGCGGGCGAAGGGAACCTTTCAGGGACTGGCAGAGAAGATTCCGTACTGGAAAGAACTGGGGATTACCTCTCTGGAGTTGATGCCGTCCTATGATTTTGAAGAATATCCGCTGAAAACGAAAGAAAAAGACCGGTATGGATATGAGAAAACGATCCGGTATCAGGAAGAAAAACTGAATTACTGGGGATATACGAAGGGAAATTATTTTGCTCCGAAGGCGGCGTACTGTAAGAGCAATCAGCCGGAGAAAGAATTGAAAAGTTTTTTCAGTGCTCTTCATGAGGCTGGCATCGAGTATCTAATGGATTTTTATTTTCCGGTGGAGACGGATCCGCAGACGGTGCTGGAAGTGCTGCGGTTCTGGCGGATGGAGTACCGGGTGGATGGATTTGTCTTGATGGGTGACGGTGTCTGGATGGAACTGCTGGCGAGAGATGCGGTACTTGCGGATGTGAAACTGATCGGCTGTGGCTATGATATGAGCGCGATTGCAAGAAAACTGGGTGGAAAAAAACGTCTGGCAGCCTGTCACAGCGGATTTCAGAGTGTGATGCGCCGATTCCTGCGAGGTGACGAGGATCAGGTGAATGGATTCTTATATTACACCAGAGAAAATCCGCAGGATCACGGCGAGATCCATTATCTGGCAAACCACGATGGATTTACACTGGTGGATATGACCAGTTATGATACCCGTCATAACATGGAAAATGGTGAGGAAAACCGGGACGGAAGTGCGTATAATTACAGCTGGAACTGTGGCGTGGAAGGTCCGACACGAAAGACATCGATTCTGGAACTTCGGAGACGCCAGATGAGAAATGCATTGCTTTTGTTGTTTCTGTCACAGGGAACGCCGCTGTTATACGGTGGTGACGAACTGGGAAACAGCCAGATGGGGAATAACAATGCGTACTGCCAGGACAATGAAATCGGCTGGGTGGACTGGAAAAAGGGCAGATCGTACAGCCAGTTGAGTGGATTTGTAAAAGATCTGATCCGTTTTCGGAAAGATCATCCGATCCTGCATATGCCGCAGGAACTCCGCCCGACCGACTACAAATCCCTCGGCTGGCCGGAAATTTCCTATCATTCGGAACGTGCCTGGTTTGCAGACACGGAGAGCAGCAGCCGGCAGATCGGTATTTTGTACTGCGGGGGCTACGCAAAAGAGATGACCGGGAAAGCGGATGTATTTATCTATGTGATCTACAATATGCACTGGAATGAACATAAATTCGCCCTGCCGGATATCCCGGAGAGGATGCACTGGTATCTGGCGATCGATTCCTCGAAGAAGGACAGTGTCTACCCGAAAGGGGAAGAACCGTTGCTGGAAGAGAAGAAATCGATTTATGTAAAACCGAGAACGATTTTGGTTCTGTTAGGGGATACCAGAGCATCAAGGTCGGAAGGCTGATCACGACATTTTAGGAAGACAGGAGACAAGTAACATGAATGCATGGGGACATTTTAAGACGATCACATCCCATAAACTTCTGGTTATGAAGTATTGTTTTAAAGTGGGATTATATAAACAGGGACTTTTGCATGACCTGTCGAAATATTCTCCTACCGAGTTCCTGGTGGGAGCAAAATACTATCAGGGAACCAGAAGTCCCAACAATGCAGAGAGAGAAGCAACCGGAGTGTCTACTTCCTGGCTGCATCACAAAGGAAGAAACAAACATCATTTTGAATACTGGGTAGACTATGGGATCGGGGCAGAGCACGTGCTCGCCGGTATGCCGATGCCAAGAAAATACATCGCCGAGATGATCATGGACCGCATCAGCGCGTCACGGACCTATCATCCGGAAACGTATACCGATGCCTCGCCGCTGGAATATTTTATGAAGGGAAAAGATCGTCTGTGGTTCATCCACCCGGATACCAGCGCACAGATCGAATATCTGCTGCGGATGCTGGCAGTGAAGGGGGAGAAAAAGACCCTCTGGTATATCAAACATGTGTATCTGAAAAACAAAGGCAGATTCGGCGGAAGTGGATCCACCTATGTAAGCCCGAAGAGGCGGGTACATTCATAAAAGTGTAGAAAAAAGACGGTTGATGTCGCTGTGTGAGAGCAGAGCGGTGTCGACGGTCTTTTTTTGGTTACACAGATTTTGTTACATGGTGTGATAACAGAGAAGATATATTGCTTCGTATTTCTGCCATAGCTCTATTGCGTATGTATCTTGACAAAAATATAAAGATAACATATACTTTGAAAAGGTAATGATTTGAGAATCAAAATAAAAGCGAAGAAGAGGAATATATATGACAACGAAAATGATAGGAACAGGAAGTTATCTGCCGGAACATGTGGTGAGCAATGATGATCTGGTGAAGCTGGTGGATACCAGTGATGAGTGGATTGCTTCCCGGACAGGTATTCGGAATCGACGGATCGCGACAAAGGAAAGCGGGGCAGATATGGCAGCCGCAGCAGCAAGGGAAGCGTTAAGGGACGCAGGGATGGATGGATCGGAGATTGATCTGATCCTGGTCGCAACGTGCAGCTGTGATTTTCAGTTTCCCAGTACCGCATGTCTGGTGCAGAAAGCTATCAACGCTACGAAAGCGGCGGCATTCGACCTGAGTGCGGCATGTTCCGGATTTTTATTTGCCCTGCATACCGCACATGCGTATATCTGTGCAGGAATCTATAAAAACGTCTTGCTGGTGGGTGTGGAAGTGCTGTCCAAACTGATCGACTGGAAGGATCGTTCTACCTGTGTTCTATTCGGAGACGGCGCCGGGGCAGCGGTGGTAACAGCGGCAGATCATGGGCTGGAAGGACTTGTCCAGTGGTCGGATGGCGCGGGCGGTGAAGTGCTTACCTGTCCGGGAAGAGCGATGGGGAATCCGTGGAAAGAGAATGCTTCTGAAACTGGATATATTCAGATGAGCGGACAGGAAGTCTTTCGGTTTGCAGTAAAAAAAGTCCCGGAATGTATCCGGCAGGTAACAGAAAAGACGGGAACGAAACTGGAAACCATCGACTGGTTCGTTCTTCATCAGGCAAACAGCCGGATCATTCAGTCCGTGGCTAAGCGGCTGGGAGTGCCGGAAGAAAAGTTTCCGATGAATATGGAGCAGTACGGCAACACCTCCGCAGCCAGCATCCCGATTCTTCTCGATGAGATGAATAAAAAGGGAATGTTGCAGCCGGGACAGAAGATCATTCTCTCCGGATTCGGTGCAGGGCTGACCTGGGGTGCGGCGCAGCTGGAGTGGTAGAAGGAAAACAGAAAGAAAAGAATATGGGAGCAACGGAAACTTTGATGAGAAGAGTTCCGTTGCTCTTTTTGTATTGCAGTGTATACCAATAATTGGTTCCGTGGACTAAATTTGATTTGCGCAGGTGATCAGAGAAAGTTTGCAGTTACTTCAGAATATGGAAAAATAAAACCCGAAAAATGAGAAATAATATACAATAAGTACCTTGACAAAATACCCACAGGGGGTATATATTAAAAATACCCACAGGGGGTATACAAGAAAACTAAATGAGGTGATCGAGTGAAAGAACAGAATCCTGCATTACAGGACGAATCTATAAAAACAGATAACGAGACATGTGAGATGTGTGCGACGGAAAAAGCAGAACCGGAAAGCAATACTGCACAGGAAGAAACCGGATGCTACTGTCATTGCAAGACGACAGCCCGCTCCCAGGATGAGCGAAAGAAACTGATGAATCGTCTGAGCCGCATCGAAGGACAGATCCGCGGCATCAAGGGAATGCTTGAAAAGGATGCTTACTGTAATGACATCCTGATTCAGTCCGCAGCAGTCAGTGCAGCGATGAATGCATTTAACCGGGAGCTGTTATCCAGCCATATTCATTCCTGCGTTGTCCGGGATATCCGGGAGGGAAAAGACGAAGTGGTGGATGAGCTGATGGCTACGTTGCAGAAACTGATGAAATAATGATACTAGGGTCAAAAGGTCAGAAAATAACTGAAAATTAAAAAACAGTTATCATATAAAGTATTTACAGAAAGGGTGAATCAAGACATGAAACAATACAACGTAACCGGAATGAGCTGCGCCGCCTGCAGTGCCAGAGTGGAAAAAGCAGTGGGAAAAGTTCCGGGAGTTACCTCCTGCTCTGTCAGCCTTCTGACGAACTCGATGGGCGTGGAAGGTGATGTACCGCCGGAGCAGATTATTGCGGCGGTGGAACAGGCAGGATACGGCGCTTCCGAAAAAGGAGCCGGAGAAAAAAAACAGTCCGGAGCCGATGCATCCGCACTCGAAGATAAGGAAACACCGGTCTTAAAACGCAGACTGATCGCATCCGTCGGATTTTTACTGGTGTTGATGTATTTTTCCATGGGGCATATGATGTGGGGCTGGCCGCTGCCGGCATGGTTTAATGACAACCACATCGCGATGGGACTGGTACAGCTGCTTCTGGCAGGTATCGTCATGGTGATCAACCAGAAATTCTTTATCAGCGGTTTCAAGAGCCTGTGGCACAGATCTCCGAACATGGATACGCTGGTAGCGATGGGATCAATGGCATCCTTCTTATGGAGTGTGTATGTGCTTTTCGCAATGACCAGAGCACAGGTGGACGGCAATATGGAAGCCGTTATGGATTATATGATGGATTTTTATTTTGAATCCGCAGCGATGATCCTGACGCTGATCACCGTGGGAAAGATGCTTGAGGCGAGATCCAAAGGAAAGACCACGGATGCGCTGAAAGGTCTTATGAATCTGGCACCGAAGACAGCCGTTTTGGTCAAAGGAGAAAAAGAAGTCACCGTACCGATCGAGCAGGTGGAAAAAGGAGATATCTTTGTTGTCCGCCCGGGTGAAAGTATTCCGGTGGATGGAAAGATTCTGGAAGGACACAGTGCAGTCAATGAAGCGGCGCTGACCGGAGAGAGTATCCCGGTGGATAAAGAAGAGGGTGACCTGGTATCGGCAGCTACGATCAACCAGTCCGGATTTATCCGCTGTGAGGCAACGAGAGTGGGGGAAGATACCACATTGTCTCAGATCATCCAGATGGTTACCGATGCGGCTGCGACAAAAGCGCCGATTGCGAAGATCGCAGATAAAGTTTCCGGTGTATTTGTACCGGTGGTTATCCTGATCGCGGTAGTTACAACAATCGTATGGCTGCTTGCCGGACAGACTTTCGGCTACGCACTCGCAAGAGGTATTTCCGTACTGGTTATCAGCTGCCCGTGTGCACTGGGACTTGCCACACCGGTAGCAATCATGGTTGGTAACGGTATGGGAGCAAAAAATGGTATCCTGTTTAAAACCGCTGTTTCGCTGGAAGAAGCCGGAAGAGTACAGATCGTGGCTCTGGATAAGACGGGAACCATCACAAGTGGTGAACCGAGAGTAACGGATCTGATATGCGAACCGGGATACGAGGAAAATACACTGCTGGAGCTGGCAGGAGCACTGGAAAAGAAGAGTGAACATCCGCTGGCAAAGGCAGTACTGTTAGAAATCGAACAGAGAAAAATTGCCACCAAAGAAGTGGAAGATTTCCAGGCACTGGCAGGAAATGGTCTGACAGGAACGCTGGAGGGACACAGACTGCTCGGTGGAAGCATGAAATACATCAGCAGCCAGGTGGCAGTAGGAGAAAATGTAAAGAATCAGGCACAGGCGCTGGCAAAACAGGGAAAAACGCCATTGCTTTTTGCAAAGGATGACGTATTGATCGGTATGATCGCCGTTGCCGATGTGATCAAGGAGGACAGCCCGAAAGCGGTACAGGAACTGCAGAATATGGGTATCCGGGTCGTTATGCTGACCGGAGACAATGAGCAGACTGCAAAAGCGATCGGCGCACAGGCAGGCGTGGATCAGGTGATCGCCGGAGTCCTTCCGGATGGAAAAGAAGCAGTTATCCGTAAATTAAAAGAATATGGAAAAGTAGCCATGGTCGGAGACGGTATCAACGATGCGCCGGCACTGACCAGAGCTGATATTGGAATCGCCATCGGCGCCGGAGCCGATGTGGCAATCGATGCCGCAGATGTGGTACTGATGAAGAGCCGCCTGAGTGATGTGCCGGCAGCTGTCCGGTTAAGCCGTGCAACTCTGAGAAATATCCATGAGAACCTGTTCTGGGCATTTTTCTATAACATTATCGGTATCCCGCTGGCAGCCGGTGTATGGATCCCGATTTTCGGATGGACGCTGAACCCGATGTTCGGAGCATTGGCGATGAGCCTGTCAAGTTTCTGTGTAGTATCGAATGCTCTGCGCCTGAATCTTTTTAAAGTGAAAGATTCACACAGAGATCATAAGATAAAAAATGAAGTTATCCTTCCGCAATGGGAGGCATCGAAAGGAGAAAAGAATATGACAAAGACAATGACAATCAAAGGTATGATGTGCGGACACTGTGAAGCAAGAGTGAAAAAGACTCTGGAAGAACTGGAACATGTAACCGAAGCACAGGTAAGCCATGAAAAAGGAACCGCAGTGGTATCCATGGAGACAGAAGTAGCAGATGAGGTTCTGAAAAAAGCGGTGGAAGACCAGGGTTATCAGGTGGAAAACATTCAGTAAAAGTGAAGAACAGATCTGAAAGAAAGAAGGAAACAAAATGGTAAAGACAATCGTTGGCGTGGATGGCATGATGTGCGGTATGTGCGAAAGTCATGTGAACGAAGCTGTGAGAAATGCATTTTCAATCAAGAAAGTAAGCTCTTCTCACGGAAAGAAACAGACAGAGATCATCTCCGAAGAATCTCTGGATCATGAGAAACTGAAAGCAGCCATCGAAAAAACAGGCTATCAGGTAACTTCTGTGACAGAAGAACCGTATAAGAAAAAAGGATTTTCCCTGTTCGGAAGATGAGAAAATGGGAAAAGGAAAAGGTGTCCGGGAGGATGCCTTTTCTTTTTCGGAAAGAAACTGAGCATTCTGTATTCGCTTTTTCGATGTGGCACTTAGAATGGCACTCAGAGTAAGGCTGATATTTCCCTGTTGCCCTGCTGCTGATGAATCTACTATTTTTTTCGAATTCATACGGTTGCGGATTGATAAAATTTTGGATGATATATCTGATCAGATCAGGGAGAAAACCGAATATCTTTCGGAGCCTGTTCAAAAGAAATCATCTTCAACCGGCGATTGAGATGAATCTGATCAGGATGACGATACCGGATAAGCCAAACAGCAGGAATCAGAGATATGTGAAAATCTGATAAAGATTTATAGCATTGGAAGTCAAAAATAAATAAAAATCAAAACCTACAGGCATGGAAGATCCGGGAAAGGTCGGAACTTCCATGCCTGTAAAACTATAGTACACTTTTTGAAAAAATCATGCTATAATAAAAAACTGAAATTATACGACAGAGGACGAAGAGCATGGAACAGGCAGATAATTTATTGTTGCGGATTCAAAAATATGACAAGACCTTCAGCAAAGGGCAGAAACGTCTGGCGGCTTATGTGTTGAAAAATTATGACAAGGCGGTATTCCTGACGGCATCGAAACTGGGGAAAGAAGTGGGTGTCAGTGAGTCGACGACCGTGCGGTTTGCCACACAGCTGGGGTACAAAGGATTTCCGGAATTTCACCGGGCACTGGAAGAACTGGTGCGGAATAAGTTAAATTCCATCCAGCGCATGAAAGTGACCTACGGGCATGTGCCGGAAGCAGAAATCCTGGATACCGTGTTTCAGTCAGACATCGAGATCATCAAGCTGACGATGGAACATATCGATCATGCGGCATTTGAGATGGCGGTGGAGACACTGCTTTCTGCGAGAACTATCTATATTATCGGTATCCGGAGCTGTGCACCCTTAGCTAGCTTTTTGAGTTTTTATCTGAATATGATCCTGGACGATGTGCGTCTGATCCAGACGAGCAGCGCCAGCGAGATCTTTGAACAGATGATCCGTATCGGAGATCAGGATGCAATCATCGGCATCAGTTTTCCGCGGTATTCCATGCGAACCTTAAAGGCAATTGAGTTTGCCAACAACCGGAATGCCAAGGTGATCACACTGACCGACAGTGTGCATTCTCCGATCAATCTGTATTCATCCTGCAATCTTATCGCGAGAAGTGATATGGCATCCATCGTCGATTCTCTGGTGGCACCGTTAAGTGTGGTCAACGCACTGGTGGTGGCACTCTGTATGAAACGGCAGAAAGAAGTCGTGCATACCCTTGAGACCATGGAGAAAATATGGGACGAGTATCAGGTATACAGCAACGATGAGATGGAACACGCGGACGATACGATCAAGATGTTGAACCCGGAACAGGAGGACCAGAAAACATGAAACGATTTTTGATTATCGGCGGAGGTGCGGCAGGCATGCTGTCTTCTGTCTACGCGGCGCGAAATGGGATGGAAGTGCATCTGTTTGAACAGAACGAAAAGCTCGGAAAGAAACTTTTCATTACCGGAAAAGGCAGATGCAACTTTACCAACGGCTGTGCCACAGAGGAACTGTTTGAGTCCTTCATTACCAACCCGCGCTTTTTATACAGTGCCGTCTACGGTTACACGAACTACGATGTGATCGACTTTTTTGAAACGGCAGGCGTAAAGACAAAGATGGAGCGCGGCGGACGGATGTTTCCGCTGTCCGATCATTCCTCGGATATCATCCGGGCGCTGGAACAGCAGATGAAAAAAGCCGGTGTGAAGATCCATCTGGGCAGCCGGGTAAAACGGCTTCTGGTAGAAAAAGAAGAGGATGGAAATGCAAGGATCACCGGAATTCAGCTGGAAAACGGAGAAAAGATCCGGGGCGAACAGGTACTGGTTGCCACCGGCGGCAATTCGTATCAGTCGACAGGCTCCACCGGGGATGGATACCGGATGGCGAAAGAGGGCGGTCATACCGTAACAGATCTGCAACCGTCTCTGGTGCCGATGGTGACAGCTGAGGAATATATTCCGAGATTACAGGGGCTGTCCCTGAAAAATGTAACCCTGTCTTTGTATGACGGAAAAAAATGTGTCTACGAAGATTTCGGGGAAATGATGTTTACGCATTTTGGGATTACCGGTCCGCTGGTGTTATCAGCCAGCGCAAAGGTGGGAAAACTCTTAAAAAAGAAGTATCTGACGGCGAGGATCGATCTGAAACCGGCACTGACCGCAGAGCAGCTTGACGCAAGACTTCTGCGGGAATTCGAAGAAGGAAAGAACAAACAGTTTAAAAACGTGGCCGGTTCTTTATTCCCGGCAAAACTTCTTCCGGTTATGCTGGATCTCGGCGGCATCGCACCGGGAAAGAAAGTGCATGAGATCACCAGAGAGGAACGTGCCGGATTTATCGAAAAGACGAAAGCCTTTCCATTTACCGTGACCGGACTCCGGGGCTTCCAGGAAGCCATCATCACAAAAGGCGGCGTTCAGGTAAAAGAAGTCGATCCGAAGACGATGGAGTCCAAAAAGACAAAAGGGCTTTATTTTGCCGGAGAAGTGCTGGATCTGGATGCACTGACCGGTGGCTATAATCTGCAGATCGCCTGGTCAACGGCTCATGCGGCGGCAATGGCGGCAGCTGAGGCAGAAAGATAAAAGCAGAAAACTGATTGGTAAGAAGGACATTGCAGGATATTTTAGGACAATAAGACTGTCAGAGGATGAAGTGGTTTTGATAAAATAATAAAAAAAACGGAATATTCCGGGGAAAGAGGAAAACATATGAGTTATGCAATCGCAATCGATGGACCATCTGGTGCAGGAAAAAGTACCATTGCAAAAAGAGTAGCAAAAGAACTGTCTTTTATTTATGTAGATACCGGAGCCATGTATCGTGCCATGGCACTGTATGTGCTGGAACAGAACATTGATCCACAGGATCAGGCAAAAGTAGCAGCAGCCTGCCCGGATATCGATGTGACGATCCTTTACGAAGACGGCGTACAGCAGGTTCTGTTAAACGGAAAAAATGTATCCACAGAGATCCGTCAGGAAATCGTAGGAAATACCGCATCCAAGATCTCCGTGATCAAAGAAGTGAGAGAAAAACTGGTAGCACTGCAAAGACAGCTGGCAGCAAAAGAAAATGTAGTCATGGACGGAAGAGATATCGGAACACAGGTACTTCCGGATGCGACAGTCAAGATTTATCTGACCGCCAGCGCGAAAGAGCGTGCGAAGAGAAGATATCTGGAACTGCAGGAAAAAGGAATGCCGGGTGAACTCGATCAGATCGAGGCTGACATTATCGAGAGAGATAACCGTGATATGAACCGTGAGATCTCCCCGCTTCGCCAGGCAGAAGATGCAGTGCTGGTGGATGCGTCCTTTATGGGAATCGAAGAAGTGACTGCGGCAGTGATTGCAGAATTTGAGAAAAAGAAACAGGCATAAGAGGTGCATATGGAAGAAAGAAAGATTCTGGTAGCCCGTACCGCGGGATTCTGTTTCGGCGTGAAACGGGCGGTGGAAAAAGTATATGAGCAGGTCAACATGGGCAAACAGAATATTTACACCTATGGACCGATCATTCACAACGAAGAAGTGGTGACGGATCTGGAGAAAAAAGGTGTCCGGGTTCTGGAAAATGAACAGGAACTGAAAGATCTTATGGAAGGAACTGTGGTGATCCGTTCTCATGGCGTACCGAAAGAAATCTACGAAGTGATCGAAGAAAAAGGGCTGGAATGTGTGGATGCCACCTGCCCGTTTGTACGGAAGATCCATAAGATTGTGGAGCGGGAAAGTAAAGCAGGACGCCATATTATTATCGTTGGCAATGACACACACCCGGAGGTGGAAGGCATCAAAGGCTGGTGTGAAGGTCCGGTGACTGTGATATCCAGCCACGAAGAAGCCGAAAATCTCGCCTTTTCGGAGGGTGAAAAGCTGTGTGTGGTGAGTCAGACGACATTTAATTACAACAAATTTCAAGAATTAGTTGAAATTCTTGAAAAAAAGAGGTATGATAAAGTTGTTTTAAATACGATCTGTAGTGCGACCGAGGAAAGACAGCTGGAAGCACGGCAGATTGCCTGCGAAGCAGATACCATGATTGTCATTGGCGGCAGACATAGTTCCAATACGCAGAAATTATACGAGATTTGTCGAAAAGAGTGTGAAAATACTTACTATATACAGACACTTGTTGATTTGGATACTAAGCCTTTTCAATGTATTGGTTGCGTAGGTATTACAGCGGGGGCTTCCACCCCAAATAATATAATTGAGGAGGTTCAAAAACATGTCAGAATTAAGTTTTGAACAAATGCTGGAAGAATCATTAAAAACAATTAGAAATGGGGAGGTAGTCGAAGGTACAGTAATCGACGTCAAAGAAGACGAGATCATTTTAAATATTGGTTACAAAGCTGATGGTATTCTTACAAAGAACGAATACAGCAACGATTCCTCTATCGACCTTACAACTGTAGTAAAACCTGGTGATACTATGGAAGTAAAAGTCCTGAAAGTAAACGATGGTGAAGGACAGGTTCTGCTGACTTACAAGAGATTGGCAGCAGAAAAAGGAAACAAGAGACTGGAAGAAGCTTTCGAAAACAAAGAAGTTCTGAAAGCAAAAGTTTCTCAGGTACTGAATGGCGGACTGAGCGTAGTGATCGACGAAGCAAGAGTATTCATTCCTGCAAGCCTGGTTTCCGATACTTATGAAAAAGATCTGAGCAAATATGCAGATCAGGAAATCGAATTCGTTATCACAGAGTTCAACCCGAGAAGAAGAAGAATCATCGGTGACAGAAAACAGCTGTTACTGGCTGCAAAAGCTGAACAGCAGAAAGCTCTGTTTGAGAAGATCGCAGTTGGCGATGTTGTAGACGGTGTTGTTAAGAACGTTACAGATTTCGGTGCATTCATCGATCTGGGCGGAGCAGATGGTCTGCTGCATATCTCCGAGATGTCCTGGGGAAGAGTAGAAAACCCGAAGAAGATCTTCAAAGTTGGTGAGCCGATCAAAGTTCTGATCAAAGATATCAACGGAGACAAGATTGCACTGAGCCTGAAGTTTGAAGATCAGAACCCATGGCTGCATGCAGATGAAAAATATGCTGTAGGAAATGTAGTAGAAGGAACTATCGCACGTATGACAGAGTTCGGTGCATTCGTTGAACTGGAACCAGGTGTAGATGCTCTTCTGCATGTATCCCAGATTTCCAGAGAACATGTGGAAAAACCTTCAGATGTTCTGAGCGTAGGTCAGGTAATCACAGCAAAAGTTGTTGATTTCAACGGCGAAGAGAAAAAAATCAGCCTGAGCATGAAAGCTCTGGAGCCAGCAGCTGAAGAAGCAGCAGAGGAAGAGTAATCTGTAGCCGGGCAAAGAGATCTGACAGATCATAAATTTATGTAAGCAAAAGATAAGCCACCCGATATGCAAAACAGTATGTCGGGTGGTTTTTGTGCATATGACAAAACAAAATCCGTGATTGCGTGTGTGACAATCGCGGATTTTTTCTATATTATAATCAATCATTCAAAAATGTTTATTGTAGCACATGAGAAAGCAGATGGTTTAAGTATTTTAGAAGTTGTTCCTGATCTTCATCAAAATCTCCCGGCAAAAGAAACCAGCTGTTTTTCTCCTTGCGTTCATCCCGGAAAGCCGGAGTGAAAAGATCCTCATACTGGGGATAAAAGCATCCACTTACTTTTTTGTAACAGTTGTCGGCGGTCGCCTTCTCACGGTGATCTTTATCTACATAAGCCCCCACACTCTTATGAATCGCCTCGTCTTCCATGGGGAGATAGTAGTAATCTTTATAATTGGGATAAAAGAATTTTTTGCATCCTGCCTCCGGATGAATCTCTAAGAGGAGCTGATCGGGAGTTACATGGAGTACAGCATGTGGCAATTCCTTTTCAAAACGGACCGGAAACGGATATTTCGGCTGCACAGAAAGGATTAAATTGTTCTCCGGCGTGTGATTGCATGTGATAAATTCCTGACAATTTCCGGTCCATAAAGCACGGATCGAAAAGAGTGGCAGAAGATGCAGCATCCCATCCACATCTTCTTTGCTATGCAGACGAAGCATCTCAAGCAGATCTTCATCCCCGCTCAGCAGATATTTTTTATACACTTCAATGAGTTTCCCGCCACTGTACCAATCTTTCCGGAAAAGTCCAATCGCCTGTTCCAGATCTTTCTGACGCATATGATCCAGATGCAGGAGTTTTTTTAATGGGGAAAACAGCTGGTACAGATCCATCTGCCGGGTCCCCTCCCAGGGGGAAGGAAGCTGATAGAAGGTGTATTTGTGCATCAGGTAAGGTACATCAAAGGTGGTTCCGTTGTAGTGGAGCAACAGTTTTCTGGTGGAGAGAAGTTCGGAAAAAGCAAGAAGCACTTCTTTTTCTTCGCCGGGTTTCTGGCAGAACCACTGCCTGTGAATCCAGATTTCATTTTCATAAAAAACAGCTCCAAGAAGATAAAGATGAGAGGTCTTCCAGGATAATCCTGTGGTTTCAATATCAAAGAACAGACATTTATCCGGAGAAAGTTCTTCCTGTGTCAGTATGTAATCCGGAAATACCACCGGATAATCTTTTTGCAGCATATAGTATCCTTTCTGTAAGTATGTTAATAAAATGTCAAAATGTACCAAAAATAATGGCTAAAATATACCCTGTTTCTAATATTATACACAAAAAAATAAAAAAAACAGTATTTTTTTTAGAAATAATAAGCTATAATGATAACAGTGATATGAGAATTTTATCATAAATAAAAAGAAGGAGGAAGAGGGATTGAGTTTTGAGATTCTGGGAGTTGATCTGTATCATATTCTCAGTTGGTTTATTGTATACAGCTTTATGGGATGGATCTGGGAAAGCTGTTACGTATCAGCCAAAAGCAAAAAATGGGTAAACAGGGGATTTGTGTCCGGACCGTTTGTAACAATCTATGGAGTTGGGGCGGTGACCGTCTACGTGATCTTACGTCCGGTAGCAGGAAACATTCTGGAACTCTATTTTGCAGGGGTGGCAGTTGCCACGATTCTGGAATATGTGACAGGTGTGCTGATGGAAGCTATTTTTCACACCAACTGGTGGGATTACAGCGACAAAAAGTTTAACTTTCAGGGAAAGATCTGCTTGGGCAGTTCTGTAGCATGGGGATTTTTCACATTGATTCTGTTTTATGTATTTCAGCCGGTTGTAGGGGATCTGGTGGAAATGGTTCCGAGAAAAACAGGAATCGTACTGGTCTATGTATGGCTGGCGGGATATACCGTGGATTTTGCATTTTCCGCAGCAGCAGCTTTCGATCTGCGAAGCAAGATGAAGAAACTGGATGTTGTCTGGGACGAATTCCAGGAGAATCTGCGGGATACCAAACTGTATGAGGTGGCAGAGGAAGCCCGTGCGAAAGCGGAAGTTTACCGGATGGAACTTCCGATTGGCAAGTGGAACGATCTGATAGAAGAACGTAAGAAAGTATTCAGCGAGATGGTGGAACGTTACAGTGCGAACGACAGCAAACTTCTGGAAACAAAGGAAAACATTCTGGGCAAATACGAAGAATTTGTACAGAAATATGGGGATGTGAAAAAGAGCATCCGTTACATCTCAAGAAGACATCTCCGCGCTTATCCGAATATGGTCAGCAGTTTTGAACGGCGCCGGAGACTGGCTCTGAAAAAGAAACGTAAACAGGACAAAAAAGTGCGTAAAAGCTGATGAAGGCGCGCAAAAAAATGAAAAGGGAGGACTAGTGTATGGGGTCTGGAACATTTAGAGGAGGTATCCACCCGTATGACGGAAAGGATCTGTCGAGAGACCGGGTGATCCAGGATATCCGTCCGGGAAAAGAACTGGCCTATCTTGTATCCCAACATATCGGGGCACCTGCAAAACCGATTGTAAAAAAAGGTGATCGGGTTCTGGTGGGACAGATGATCGCAGAGGCAGGGGGCTTTGTATCCGCTCCGGTTTATGCATCGGTATCCGGCGTGGTAAAGGGAATTGAAAAACGTTTGACAGCAACCGGAGGCTACTGTGATGCGATTATAGTGGAAAACGAT
This sequence comes from Blautia faecicola, assembly GCF_004123145.1. Classification (NCBI taxonomy): domain Bacteria; kingdom Bacillati; phylum Bacillota; class Clostridia; order Lachnospirales; family Lachnospiraceae; genus Blautia; species Blautia faecicola. The sequence goes on from NZ_SDKC01000001.1 coordinate 1,309,186, forward strand.
GAAGTGTACGAATCAGTAGCGTTTGAAGAAACAAAAGATATCACACAATTATCCAAAGACGAGATCCGTGGGAAGATTCAGAAAGCGGGTATCGTAGGTATGGGTGGTGCAGGATTCCCTACTCATGTAAAACTTTCACCGAAAGAACCGGAAAAGATCAAATACATTCTGGTCAATGGTGCAGAATGTGAGCCATATCTGACTTCCGACTACCGGATCATGCTGGAACAGCCGGAAAAACTGGTCGGCGGACTGAAAGTGATGCTGCAGCTTTTTGATGGTGCAAAAGGATATATCTGTATTGAGGACAACAAACCGGAGGGCATCGCAAAACTGCAGGAGCTGGTAGAAGGCGAAGCAAATATCGAAGTACAGCCATTAAAGACAAAATATCCACAGGGTGCAGAGCGTATGCTGATCTATGCAGTGACCGGAGAGACAATCAATTCTTCCATGCTTCCGGCAGATGCGGGATGTATCGTGGATAACGTGGATACGGTAGTGTCTGTCTATGAGGCGGTAGCGGAAGGAAAACCGTTGATGCAGCGGATTGTTACCGTTACCGGAGACGGTGTGAATACGCCATCGAACTTCCGGGCACCGGTGGGTATGGATTTTCAGGAACTTCTGGATGCGGCAGGTGGTCTGAAGGGCACAGTGGAGAAAGTGATCTCCGGTGGTCCGATGATGGGATTTGCCATGTTTGATTATCATGTACCGGTAACCAAAACCACATCCGCGCTCTTGGTACTGACAAAAGATGAGGTCAGCCGTTCCCGGGCTACCGCCTGCATCAACTGTGGAAGGTGTGTCAGTGAATGTCCGGAGCATCTGCTTCCGACGAAGCTTGCAACCTTTGCGGAACACAGAAAAGAAGAAGCCTTTGTCAAGTATAATGGTATGGAGTGCTGCGAATGTGGCTGTTGCAGCTATGTCTGTCCGGCAAAACGACCGCTGGTACAGGAGATCCGTTCCATGAGAAAAATGGTTATGGCCAATAGAAAGAAAAAATAAGAGGGAGATGTGAAATATGGGAGAGTTATTACATGTATCCTCATCGCCGCATATCCGTTCAAAAGTGACCACAGATTATCTTATGAAAATGGTAATCGTGGCTCTGATGCCGGCAACAGTGGCAGGTGTGTGTTTCTTTGGATGGAAGGCACTGCTGCTGGTCTGTCTGTCAGTGGCAACCTGTGTGGCGACAGAGGGAATCTATGAAACGCTGATGCATAAACCGTTGACAATCCGGGATGGAAGCGCAGTGATCACGGGGCTGTTACTGGGTCTGAACCTTCCGGCATCTGCTCCCTGGTGGATTCCGGTGATCGGTGGTGTTTTTGCCATTCTGATCGTAAAACAGCTGTTTGGTGGTCTGGGACAGAATATTATGAACCCGGCACTGGCGGCAAGATGTTTCCTGCTGTTATCTTTTACCGGTCAGATGACCAACTTTACTGCAGGTGGCGGTCTTGTTAAACTGGTGGATACCGTATCCGGTGCCACACCTCTGGCAGCAGTAAAAGCAGGAGAAAAAGTAGATCTGTTAAGCCTGTTTCTTGGTAATACGCAGGGAACTATCGGTGAGACTTCTGCACTGGCGATTCTGATCGGAGCGGTATTCTTATTGGTCCTCAAAGTTATTGACTGGAGAATCCCGTGTACATATATCGGAAGTTTTGCTATTTTCGTAATTTTGTTCGGCGGACATGGAGCAGACGGTTATTATCTGTTAGAACAGCTTCTGGGTGGTGGACTGATGCTTGGCGCATGGTTTATGGCCACCGATTATGTAACGACACCGATCACCAAACGAGGACAGCTGGTATATGGCGTGATCCTGGGATGTCTGACAGGACTGTTTCGTATCTTCGGAGCCTCCGCAGAGGGCGTATCCTATGCCATCATCTTCGGCAACCTGCTGATTCCGGTTATCGAACGGCTGACTGTACCGACAGCATTTGGAAAAGGAGGGGTGAAGCATGAAAAATAAGATTATCAAAGATGCCCTTGCCCTTACACTGATCACTCTGGTGGCGGGCGTGGCCCTTGGTGGTGTATATGAGATCACAAAAGATCCGATTGCCAGACAGGAAGCGCAGGCGAAAGCAGAGGCTTATGAACAGGTATTTACAGATGCTGCAGCTTTTGAAGAGGTAAAGATGGATGATACTTTGATACAGACGATCCGAGATCAGCTGGATCAGGAAGGTTATAAAGCGCAGTCCATAGAAGAAATCATGCGTGCAGAAGATCAGAGCGGAGAGATGCTCGGTTATGCATTTACCGTTGTGACTTCGGAAGGATATGGCGGAGATATCCAGTTTTCCATGGGTGTACAAAACGACGGTACGCTGAACGGCATCTCGATCCTGTCGATCGGGGAGACCGCCGGACTTGGTATGAATGCGGATACTCCTGCATTCAAAGATCAGTTTGTCGGAAAACAGGTAGAACAATTACAGTATACAAAAAACGGCGCAACACAGGATGACGAGATCAATGCCATCAGTGGTGCCACAGTTACGACCAATGCCATGACAAACGGTGTCAACGCCGGTCTTTGTGCATTTCGTGTGATGGAAGGGGGAGATCAGTGATGAAAGCAAATTCACCTCTGGAACGTTTGTATAATGGTATCATCAAGGAGAATCCCACCTTTGTGCTGATGCTTGGTATGTGTCCTACACTGGCAGTTACCACATCTGCAAAAAATGGTTTTGGTATGGGTATGACGACAATGGTAATTCTTGCCCTGTCCAACCTGATGATCTCGATGCTTCGGAAAATGATTCCGGACAGTGTGCGTATGCCGGCTTATATCGTAGTCGTTGCATCGTTTGTAACTATCGTACAGTTCTTATTACAGGGATTTATCCCGAGTCTTTACGATTCTCTGGGAATCTATATTCCATTGATCGTAGTAAACTGTATCATTCTGGGACGTGCGGAAGCATATGCGTCCAAGAACGGTCCGATCAGTTCTCTGTTTGACGGAATCGGAATGGGACTTGGATTTACCGTGGGACTTACCAGTATCGGTATCGTCCGAGAGCTGATCGGTTCCGGTAAGATCTTTGGCATGACGATTTTCAACGGCGGAGCTACTATTTTTATTCTGGCACCGGGAGCTTTCTTTGTGCTGGCGATGCTGGTGGCACTGCAGAACCGTGTGAAAATGAAAAAAGATCCTGCAGCAGCTCCGAAAGCATGTGACGAGAGTCTCTGTGCAGGCTGCAGCAATCATATGTGTGCAAGTAAAAAGAGCGCTGAGAAAGGAGGAACCCAGTCATGAGAACATTGTTAATGATCGCCGTCGGTTCGGCGCTGGTAAATAACGTAGTCTTAAGCCAGTTCCTCGGTCTGTGTCCTTTCCTCGGTGTATCGAAGAAAATGGACACGGCAGCAGGTATGGGTGCGGCGGTAATCTTCGTTTTGACGATTTCTTCTTTCTGTACCAGTCTGATTTATAAATTTGTGCTGGTGACAACGGGGATGGAATATATGCAGACTATCGTATTTATTCTGGTGATCGCTGCTCTGGTACAGCTGGTTGAGATGTTCCTGAAAAAGACGATGCCGGCACTGTATAAGAGTCTGGGGGTGTATCTTCCTCTGATCACCACCAACTGTGCAGTACTTGGTGTGGCACTGTTAAATGTACAGAATAATTACGGAATCATGGAAGGTACGGTCAACGGTTTTGCAACCGCAGTCGGATTTACCATTTCCATCGTGCTGATGGCAGGACTTCGTGAGAAAATCGAATATAACGATATACCGAAACCTTTCCGGGGAATGCCGATCGTACTTCTGACCGCAGGTTTGATGTCCATTGCGTTCTTCGGATTTTCCGGAATGATTTAAGGAGGGAGTTTTATGATTACAGGAATACTTATTGCTGCGGCTTTGGTAGGCGGCACAGGACTGGTGATCGGACTGCTCCTTGGGGTAGCCGGAAAGAAATTTGCAGTGGAAGTTAATGAAAAAGAGATCGCCGTCAGAGAACAGCTTCCGGGCAATAACTGCGGTGGCTGTGGATATCCGGGATGCGATGGACTGGCAGCTGCAATCGCAGCCGGAAAAGCACCGGTAAATGGATGTCCGGTAGGTGGTAACGAAGTGGCAAAAGCCATCGCAGCCATCATGGGAGAGGAGATCACAGAGGGACGCCGCATGACAGCATTTGTAAAATGTGCGGGTGACTGTGAAAGTGCCAGAAACAATTATGTGTATGACGGCGTGGAAGACTGCGCGGTCATGGCATTTATCCCGGGTGGCGGAGAGAAAAAATGTCACCATGGATGTCTCGGTTACGGAACCTGCGTAAAGGCATGTAACTTTAATGCAATCCGTGTCATCAATGGCATCGCCCATATAGATAAAGAAAAATGTAAAGCCTGCGGTCAGTGTGTGGCTGTCTGTCCACATCACCTGATCGAGCTGATCCCGTATGAGCAGACAGTAAAAGTAAGCTGCAGCTCTCAGGATAAAGGCAAGGCTACGATGAACGCCTGTGACAAAGGTTGTATCGGCTGCAAAAAATGCGAAAAGAACTGCCCGGTACAGGCGATTACGGTTACAGACAATGTGGCACATATCGATTATGAGAAATGCACCAATTGCGGACTGTGTAAAGAAAACTGTCCGAGACACTGTATTATTTGATACTTACGGATTGTTCCGCAGCAAAGCTGCTCCCACAATCCTCCAGCCATTCGAAATCCGCTGATTTATTTCGTAAATCGCTACTTTCTCATGTCTGGCGGTTTCCAAGGCAAAAAGCTTTCTCATGCAAACACGAAAAGCGTTTCGCTTTGGAAACCTGGTATCTGCAAATTAAAAATTGAAAGGCCGTCCACCTTGTGGTATGATAGAACGTAGATTAAGGGAACTGTTGTTTGGGACAGTTCCCGAAAAAAGGAGTTTAGTATGATAGGATACGTGAAAGGCATACTGGAGGAAGCGGACGACCAGTGCATTATTGTAGATAATCACGGAATCGGCTATCGAATCTTCGTACCCGGTTCCGTTTTTTCTGGCGCAATTCCGATTGGTCAGGAAGTAAAAGTATATACATATCTGAATGTAAAAGAAGATGCCATGCAGTTATATGGCTTTGCGACAAGAGACGATCTGAGGGTGTTCAAACTGTTATTAGGTGTCAACGGCATCGGACCGAAGGCAGGGCTTGGGATTCTTTCGGCACTGTCAGCGGATGATCTGCGGTTTGCGGTTCTGGCAGACGATGCGGCAGCTATCGCCAAAGCACCGGGAATCGGTAAAAAGACAGCGCAGAAACTGATTCTGGAACTGAAAGACAAACTGGATCTGGAAGATGCCTTCGAACAGAAATTAGCCAACCAGGCAGCCGCAGACACAACGGAGACGGCAGGAGACAGCCAGCTGCAGGAAGCAGTACAGGCACTGGTAGCACTTGGCTATCCGAACACCGATGCACTGCGCGCGGTGAAAAAAGTAGAGGGTGCGGAGACGATGGATGTGGAAACCCTGCTGAAAGCCGCGTTGAAGAAGATGCTGTAGGCTATGTATATGGAGAAAAAATAGAGTATGGAAAGACGTATTATCACAACCGATATGATGGAAGAAGACATCCGCATCGAGGGCAGCCTTCGTCCCCAGTGTCTGGATGATTATATCGGTCAGGAGAAAGCAAAGAAAAATCTGAAGATTTATATAGAAGCTGCGAAACAGCGGAACGATGCGCTGGATCACGTATTGTTCTATGGCCCGCCGGGACTTGGAAAGACCACACTGGCAGGGATTATCGCCAATGAGATGGGTGTGCATATGAAAGTAACCTCCGGTCCGGCGATCGAAAAACCGGGCGAGATGGCAGCCATCTTAAACAATTTGCAGGAAGGGGATGTCCTTTTTGTGGATGAGATCCACCGTCTGAACCGTCAGGTGGAGGAGGTACTCTATCCGGCAATGGAAGATTATGCGATAGATATCATGATCGGAAAAGGTGCAACTGCGCGTTCGATCCGGCTGGATCTGCCGCATTTTACACTGGTCGGGGCAACCACTAGAGCGGGACTTCTGACAGCGCCGCTGCGGGATCGTTTCGGAGTGATTCATCATCTGGAATTTTACACAGAGGAAGAATTACAGACGATCATCCAGCACTCGGCAAAGGTACTGGGTGTGGAGATTGATGCGGACGGTGCTAGGGAGATGGCAAAGCGTTCGAGAGGGACCCCGCGTCTGGCAAACCGTCTGTTAAAGCGGGTGCGTGATTTTGCACAGGTCAAATACGATGGAAAGATCACGAAAGAAGTAGCTGATTTTGCACTGGAACTTCTGGAAGTTGACCGGTATGGTCTGGATCAGACGGACCGCAAGATACTGGAGATGATCATTCAGAAGTTTAACGGCGGACCGGTAGGGCTGGATACCCTGGCGGCAGCCATCGGAGAAGATGCAGGAACCATCGAAGATGTGTATGAACCGTACCTGATTCAGTACGGATTTTTAAACCGCACGCCGAGAGGACGGGTGGCTACGGAGCTGGCATATCATCATTTGGGAATCTAAGGGGTTGTTTTTTGGGGGATTTTGTTTATAATAGAAGAGAGTCCTGACAGCGGAACATTTTGGTAATGTTTCAAAAAATTGTGGACTGTCTGCAAAATCGCACACTGTTTTTGCAGAGCATACATAAAATGGAGGAAATGCCGTAATGCCAGCAAAAAATACAATTAAGGTATTAATCGGAGGAAAGATCATCACATTAAGTGGATATGAAAGTGAAGAATATCTGCAAAATGTGGCTTCTTATATGAACCATAAACTTGCCCAGCTTTCCGAACTGCCGGGATACAACCGACAGCCGGTGGAAACAAAAAACACGCTGCTCAGCCTGAACATTGCAGATGATTATTTCAAGGCAAAGCATCAGGCAGAAGTTTTTGAAGAGGATTCCCAGCTGAAAGATAAGGAAATGTATGATCTGAAACACGATCTGATCGAAGCACAGATCGAGGTTGAGAATCTGAAGAAGGAAAAAGAAGAACTGGAACAGCAGATGAAGAAACTGGAAGAAGATATGGAAAATCTGCTGAAATAAAAAAGAAGACTGTCGCAGCATCTGCGATAGCCTTTTTTGTAAGGAGGAGTATATGAAGGTAGAATTACTGGCGCCCGCCGGTTCCTATGAGGCTTTGGAAGCTGCATTTGAAGCCGGGGCGGATGCTGTCTATCTGGGAGGTCAGAAGTTCGGTGCCCGCGCGTATGCGGACAATCTGGATCAGGAACAGTTGATCCGGGCGATCGATCTGGCACATCTGAAGGGAAAGCAGCTGTATCTGACCATCAATACGCTGTTAAAAAACCGGGAACTGGAAGAAGAACTATATGCGTATCTGGCACCACTCTACGAGGCGGGACTGGACGCAGTCATCGTTCAGGATCTCGGGGTGATGGAATTTATTAAAACATATTTTCCAAAGCTGCACATCCATGCAAGCACGCAGATGACGATCACCGGTGTGGAGAGTGCAAAACTTTTAAAGAAAGCCGGGGCAACCCGTGTGGTGACTGCGAGGGAGCTGTTACTGGAAGAAATTAAAAAGATTTACGATGCGACACATATGGAGATTGAGAGCTTTGTTCACGGGGCACTCTGTTACTGCTATTCCGGTCAGTGTCTGATGAGCAGTATGATCGGCGGAAGAAGCGGCAACCGGGGAAGATGTGCACAGCCCTGCCGTCTGCCGTATCAGGTATACAGGGACGGAAAACGCCTGAACAATGAGCAGACCGCGTATGTGCTCAGCCCGAAAGATATGTGCACGGTGGAGATCCTGCCGGAGATCATCGAGGCGGGTGTTTATTCACTGAAGATCGAAGGAAGAATGAAGAAACCGGAATATACCGCGGGTGTGGTATCTGTTTACCGGAAATATCTGGACCGCTATCTTGCAGGGGAAAAACGACCGGTGGTTACAGAAGAAGATCGGAAGATCCTGTGGGATATCTATAACCGGGACGGATTTCATCAAAGCTATTATAAGCAGCGAAACGGAAGATCGATGATGGCACTGGAAAATGAAAAAAGCGGCGGCACGATTCGAAATGAGGAATTATTTTCCAGAATACGGAAAGAATATATGGAGAAAAAGACACCGGTTCCGGTACAGGGAACGCTGACCGTATATACCGGATGTCCGGCAATTCTGGAAGTACAGGCGGGGGATGTCAGTGTGACGGTGGAAGGAGAAACCGTGCAGGCTGCGACGAACTGTCCGTTGGGAGAGGACAGGATCCGTAGACAGATGGAAAAAACCGGAGGATCCGGATTTGCTTTTGAGAAGCTGGATATTTTCATGGGAGATGATATTTTTCTCCCGATGCAGCAGTTAAACCATCTGAGACGACAGGCACTCGAAGCACTTCAAAAAGAGATGCTTCGTCCGTGGAAACAGAGAAAAGCGAAGGAACGTGATCCGAAAGATGTTCCGGATGTCAAAAAACAGACAGCTCCGGGAACGCTCAGCGCAGCAGTACAAACAAACGAACAGCTTGCGGCTGTGGCACAGACAGACGGAATCCGCCGAATCTATGCGGACTGCGGAATTTTCCCGGTGAAAGACTTTGCACAGGATGTGGAAGCGTGGATAAACAGACTTCAGACAGCGGGAAAAGAACTGTTTCTGACACTGCCGCGGATCGTCCGTGACCGGGAACTGGACGGAAGGAAAGAAACATTTACCGAACTGGTACAGAAAGGGCTTGGCGGTTTCATGGTGCGGAATATGGAAAGTTACGGGATCCTGGATGCTATGGGACTTACTTCCCGGATCGTTCTGGACGCCAATATTTATACCATGAATAACCGGGCGGAATCGTTCTGGATAGAAAAAGGAATTCTTGGCGATACAGTTCCGCTGGAACTGAATGCGAAAGAACTGGCGCACAGAAACAATAAAAACAGTGAACTGATCGTGTACGGATATACGCCGATGATGGTTTCCGTACAGTGTGTCCAGAAAACGATGGATCGTTGCAATCATGCCTGTGCACAGTATACGCTCAAAGACCGGTATCAGAAAGAATTTCACGGTGTATGCAGCTGTGAGTTCTGTTACAATACAATCTACAACGCGCTGCCGACTTCCCTGCTGAAAGAAAAGGAAAAGGCAGAAAAACTGGGCGTGGAAGCATATCGTCTGTCCTTTACGACAGAAACGGAGAAAGAAACAGAGAAGATTGTCCGGGCGTTTGTGGAGGTTTATCTGAGAGGGCAGAAGCCGGACGGATGGATGCAGACAGAAGAGACAACCAAAGGACATTTCCAGCGGGGCGTGGAATAGACAGAAAGTGGAGGAGATGCAGTGGAAAATGTAATCACAGAAGTATCCAAATATCTCATCATTCTTCTGATGATGATCTATACATTTTCCTGTTTTACCGTATTTCGGAAACGGGATATTGAAGATCAGAGAAATATGCTGCGCAGACAGATCGTACTGATGCTGTTTATGAATCTGGTAGCATATACGGTTCTGTTTTTACAGAACAATGATATGAAGATACTGATGATGTACGGAGCGGTGTTCCTGTTTATTGTCGTGGTACAGATCCTGTACCGCGTGATCTACAGAAAAGGAAATCTGCTGATTGTCAATAATATGTGTATGCTTTTGAGTATCGGTTTTCTGATCCTGAGCAGACTGAGTTTTGACAAGGCAGTCAAGCAGTTTGAAATCGTGGTGATCGGTATGGTGCTTTCGTTTATCGTACCGGTGATCGTCAGAAAGGTAAAGATCTTAAAGGATCTGACCTGGCTGTATGGAATCGTGGGACTTGCTCTTTTGATGGTGGTACTCGCCATGGCAGCAATCTCCGGCGGAGCCAAGTTATCGATTGAGATCGGTGGTGTTACCTTCCAGTTTTCGGAACTGGTAAAGATCACCTTTGTATTCTTTGTGGCAGGTATGCTGAGAGAAGATACCAGCTTTAAACGGGTCGTGATCACGACTATTGTGGCGGCGGCTCATGTGCTGATCCTAGTGGTGTCAAAGGACCTGGGAAGTGCGGTCGTATTCTTCGTGGCATATATTGTCATGCTGTATGTGGCAACAAAGAAAGCCCGGTATGCACTGGCGGGACTTGCCGGTGGTGCAGTGGCTGCGGTTGCGGCGTATTTTCTGTTTAATCATGTACGGCAGCGTGTGATTGTATGGCAGGATCCGATTGCGGTATATGATAAAGTCGGAGGGGGATATCAGGTTGCACAGGGACTGTTCGGTATCAGTGCCGGCGGATGGTTCGGTATGGGACTTGGAAAAGGAATGCCGAATATCATCCCTGTTGTGGACAAGGATTTTATATTTGCAGCGATCTGTGAGGAACTGGGAGCGATCTTTGCAATCTGCATGCTTCTGGTCTGCATGAGCTGCTATCTTATGATTGTCAATGTTTCCATGCGGATGAGCAAACCATTTTATAAGCTGATCGCGATGGGACTGGGCGCGGAATATGCGTTCCAGGTATTTCTGACAGTCGGCGGAACCAGCAAATTTATTCCTATGACAGGAATTACCCTTCCACTGGTAAGTTATGGCGGAAGCTCGGTGATCTGTACGATTCTGATGTTTGCCATCATCCAGGGACTGTATATTCTCAGAGAAGACGAAGGTGAAGAACTTGAAAGAAAGAGAAAAGAGAAACGTAAAAAATCAAAGAAACCACCAAAACAGAACCCGCCTGGAGGAAATGGAGTTTCAGGAGGATCTGGATACCGGGAGAAAACACTCGAAGAAAAAATCCAGGAGCAAACAGAAAAAAGCCTCAACTGGTAAGGAATACACAATCATTGCCTACTGCTTTGTGGGAATTTTCCTTGCCCTGATCGGTTATCTGGTTTACTTTAATGTGGAACTGCGGGATGAGTACGCCAACAGTCCGTACAACAGCAAACGACAGGGAACGTATCAGGAGCGGGTAACCAAAGGGAAGATCCTGGCTTCGGACGGAGATATTCTTGCCAGTACGGAAAAAGATTCAGAGGGAAATGAGTACCGGCAGTATCCTTATAAGAATGTATTTGCCCATGTGGTAGGATATTCGGATAAGGGTACCAGCGGTCTGGAACAGGTAATGAACTCACAGCTTCTGACCTCCCATGCGAATGTGGCGGAACAGGTGCAGAAAGAGTTTCAGAATGAGAAAAATGTCGGGGATAATGTCTATACGACACTGGATACAAAGCTGCAGCAGACAGCGTTCGATGCGCTCGGCGATCGAAAAGGTGCGGTTGTGGTGATGGAGCCGGATACCGGTAAGATCCTTGCAATGGTCAGCAAACCGGACTTTAACCCGAATACGATCTCAGATGACTGGGATCAGATCAATGCGGATGCTGGCAGTTCGATTCTGGTAAACCGTGCAACACAGGGACAGTACCCGCCGGGATCTACCTTTAAGATCGTCACGGCACTTGCCTACTGGAGACAGAACAATACGTTTGACAACTTCTCCTTTGACTGTGTCGGTGAGGTGGAAAATGGCGGTTATACGATCCACTGTTATCACAATACGGTTCATGGACATGAGGATTTTGCAAGTGCATTTGCCCATTCCTGTAACTCGGCATTTGCACAGATCGGAGTAGATCTGGATCGGAGCGAGTATGTGGATACGGTAAAAGGGCTGTTATTCAACAGTCAGCTTCCTATTGATCTTCCCTATCGCAAATGTAATTTTGGTCTGGAAGCGAACAGCGCAGATGCACTGACGATGCAGACAGCGATCGGACAGGGCGATACCCTGGTATCTCCGATGTATATGGCGATGCTTACAAGCGCTGTGGCAAACGGCGGTAACCTGATGACACCATATCTGGTGGAAAAGATCGAGAGCTATACCGGAACGACAGTAAAATCCTATACACCAAAGATTTATAAAAAACTGATGACCGCACAGGAAGCATCCAAACTGACAGAACTGATGACCGGTGTTGTGGAAAAAGGAACCGGATCTGCACTTTCCGGAAGAGGTTACACAGCAGCAGGAAAGACCGGAACCGCAGAGCACGGAGATGCCAGCAGCACGACACCGCATGCATGGTTTGTAGGATTTTCCAATGTGGAAGATCCGGATATCGTCGTCAGCGTGATCGCAGAGGAATCCGGTTCCGGAAGCGAAGTGGCAGTGCCGATCGCACAGAAAATCTTTGATGCGTATTACAATAACTAAAAGGTTGCAGAGTTTTCAGAAAAGAGGTATACTTGAGGCAGTGAAAATGCTGCGAAACGATCGTTAAGTACAGCAGCAAAAAGATACACAACGCATTACAGGAGGATTTGCAAATGATTGAGGCAACGAGCTGTGGCGGAGTGGTAATATATCGGGGAAAAATCCTGACTTTATACAAAAGCTATAAAAACAGGTATGAAGGATGGGTTCTGCCAAAGGGAACTGTGGAAGAAGGAGAGGAATATCACGAGACGGCTCTCCGCGAGGTAAAAGAAGAAGCAGGTGTACAGGCTTCCATTGTAAAATACGTGGGAAAAAGCCAGTACAGCTTCAGTATTCAGGATGATGTGGTGGAAAAGGACGTGCACTGGTTTTTGATGTCGGCGAACAGCTATCACAGCAAACCGCAACGGGAAGAGTATTTTGTGGATTCCGGTTATTACAAATTTCACGAGGCTTACCATCTGCTGAAATTTTCCAATGAACGCCAGATTCTTGAGATGGCATACAATGAGTATCTGGATTTGCGAAAATCCAATCTCTGGGGAAACCGCAAGTATTTTTAAAACGGATACATGGTGAAAAATGGGGAGGGATAAAAGATCCCTCCCTTTTCCGCATAAGAAAGGGGTGTTTTTGAAGACAGGATGCTGAAATGGTCTAAGAACTTATATTACGGAGAACAGGCAAAGAAAAAGGCAACGCGGATCCGCTGGCGTGTGGAGCATCGAAGACCACAGTATGAGGTTTATCTGATCACCCTGGCGCAGAATCCGGAAAACCAGCTGGAGATCACAGAGGCAAACCAGTTATTACAGAAAACTGTTTATCGAAGATGCCCGGAGATCATCGGAATCGCATGCGGTTATGGAGAGGCGCTGGAACTGGTCCGGCAGCTTGCCGAGGCTACATACAGAAAGCAGAAAAACGGAGACATCCGCCACTATCTCAGCGGACAGCAGGAGGATGAAGCATGCACGTAATACTGACAATTTTAAAGATTCTGGGAATCCTCCTGCTGGTTATCCTGGGACTGCTTCTGGCGATTGTACTTTCGGTGCTGTTTGTTCCGGTAAGATATCAGCTGGAAGGAGAAAAACCATCCCCCGGATGGAGTGAGGCAAACGGAAAAATCCGGGTTTCCTGGCTGCTGCATCTGATTCATCTGCGGATACAGTACCGGGAGAAAGAACTGGACTGGGAGTGTTATTTTTTTTGTGTGCCACTGAAGAAAGCCGGAGCGGCTCTGAAAAGATGGAAAAAGAAGAGAAGAAGGAAAAAAGCACAGAGACGTAAGGAACAGAGAAAACAGGCGGCGCAGAAGGCTGCACAGGCACAGAAGGCGGCTGTGGAGAGAAAAGAGAAAGAAAAGCCGCTACAGATAGAAGAAAAGGCGCGGACGGCTGAGAAAGAGCAGAGAGTGGAAGAAAAACAGATAGAATCAGAGAGATTGAAGACGACTGAGCCAGAAGCGAAAGAAGCAAAAACAACAGAGTCCGAAACAAGGAAAACGGACGCGACAATAACAGAAAAACAGGACACGGACAAGCCGAAAGAAACAGAACTTACAAAGACAGAGCCGGAAAAGACGGAGAATACTCCGAAAAAAGAAACAATCTCCGAAAAACTGTCACGGTTTTGGAACAGATGCAAAAAAATCATCGGTTCGATTCTTGGATTTCCGGGAAAACTAAAGAAAAAGCTTACAAATATCCGGTTAACATTCCGGGGATTCTGTGATAAAATAAAGCAATGGCGAACGCTGTGGAAAGAAGAGAGTACACAGGCGGCGCTCCATTTTCTGACAGAAAAGGGAAGAAAACTGATTCGCCATGTACTGCCCCGAAAGATCAGGGGATCCATTACCTTCGGATGTGAGGATCCGGCACTGACCGGACAGATACTCGGTGCAGTGGCGATCGCCTATCCGCTGTACGGGAAAGGCGTGGCAGTGTATCCTAGATTTGAGGAGAAGATTCTGGAGGGCAACCTTCGGATGAGAGGACGGATCGTGGCAGCCTGTTTGCTGTGGCAGGCATGGAAGATCTACCGCAATCCGGATGTACGAAAGACTTTGAAAAAGATCAGATAAAAGGAGGTTTTTGCTATGGCAGAAAACAGTTTTCAGAATACAGTAGAAGCACTTTTTAAAGGAATGGACAGCTTTATCACTACAAAAACCGTTGTCGGAGATGCGATCACCGTAGGCGATACGATTATTTTACCGCTGGTAGATGTATCTTTTGGTGTGGGAGCCGGAGCATTTGCAGAAGGCAATAAAAACAACGGAGCCGGCGGTATGGGCGGAAAGATTTCTCCGTCAGCTGTTCTGGTCATCAATAAAAACGGAACCAAACTGGTCAATGTAAAGAATCAGGATGCCATCACCAAGATCCTCGACATGGTTCCGGATTTGGCAGATAAATTTACAGGAAAAGACAAGGACGATGCGAATACCTCTGACGATATCGAGCATATACTGAATCAAGAAGAGAAAAAGCAGGGTGAGTAATCACGAGAGTCCTGGGGTTTGTATTTTTTTGGGTCGGCGTGGGTATGCTGATCCAGCTGCTGATTCCCACTTGTGTGTGGACGGTATTGATTGCAGCAGCCCTGATGATCATCGGATATAATTTATTTTGCAGTTGTTAAGAGGGTGTCCCGCTGCGCAAGATGGCGGGGCACTTTTTATGCTAATGAACAGGAGAATAAACATTTATGAGTATATTAAACGTAGAACACCTGTCCCATGGATTCGGTGACAGAGCCATTTTTCAGGATGTGTCTTTCCGCTTATTGAAGGGGGAGCATATCGGACTGGTAGGAGCCAATGGAGAAGGAAAATCCACGTTTTTTAAGATTGTCACCGACCGGATGATGCCGGACGAGGGAAAAATTGAGTGGGCAAAAAATGTGCGTGTGGGTTATCTGGATCAGCATGCGGAACTGAAAAAGGGAATGACCATCCGGGAAGTGCTGTCTTCTGCGTTTTCCTGGCTGTATGAACTGGAAGAGAAGATGAACACCATCTGCGATCAGATGGGAGAGGCTTCCCCGGAAGAGATGGAACAGATGATGGAAGAACTGGGAACGATCCAGGATCTTCTGACGATGCACGATTTTTACATCATTGACGCGAAAGTCGAAGAGGTAGCACGGGCGCTGGGACTGCTGGATCTGGGACTGGAGAGTGATGTGACGGAACTGTCCGGTGGACAGCGTACCAAGATCCTTCTCGGAAAACTCCTGCTGGAAAAACCGGACATCCTGCTTTTGGACGAGCCGACCAACTATCTCGATGTGCAGCATATCGAGTGGCTGAAACGGTATCTGAACGAGTACGAGAACGCATTTATCCTAATCTCCCATGATATTCCGTTTTTGAACAGTGTGGTAAATATCATTTATCATATGGAAAATCAGAAGCTGGATCGCTATGTGGGGGATTATCATCATTTTGAAGAGGTCTATGCGGTGAAGAAAGCGCAGTTGGAGGCGGCCTATAAGAGACAGCAGCAGGAGATCAGTGAACTGAAAGACTTCGTGGCGAGAAACAAAGCCAGAGTGTCGACCAGAAATATGGCGATGTCCCGCCAGAAAAAACTGGATAAGATGGAAAAAATCGAGTTGATGCAGGAGCGCCCGAAACCACAGTTTTTGTTTAAAGAAGCGAGAACTGCCGGAAAACAGTTGTTTTGTACGAAAGATCTGGTGATCGGATATGACGAACCATTGTCTTCGCCACTGAATCTGGAGATGGAGCGTGGGGAGAAAGTCGTACTGACCGGAGCCAATGGTATCGGTAAGACAACGCTGTTAAAGAGTATTCTGGGAATGATCAAACCGCTGGATGGATTTGCCCAGCTGGGAGATTATCTGTACATCGGATATTTTGAACAGGAATCCTCACAGGATAATACAAAGACCTGTATCGAAGAGATCTGGGAAGAATTTCCTTCCTATACGCAGTACGAAGTACGTTCCGCTCTGGCAAAATGCGGTCTGACGACCAAACATATCGAGAGCCAGGTGCGTGTGCTGAGTGGTGGAGAACAGGCGAAAGTGCGGCTGTGTAAACTCATTAACCGGGAGACAAATCTTCTGGTTCTCGACGAGCCGACCAACCATCTGGATGCGGATGCAAAGGCAGAGTTAAAACGTGCACTCAAAGACTACAAAGGCAGTATCCTGATGGTCTGCCACGAACCGGAATTCTATGAAGGACTGGCGACCAGCGTGTGGGATTGTTCTGCGTGGTCTACAAAACGGGGATAAGATATTATATGAACTGAATACATAATATTAAATCTCTCTGGGAAATTGGCCGACAGGATCAAGAGACAACAGGGAATACAGTAAAAAAGAAGCGGTATGCAATGGTAGGAGTTTGCATATCGCTTCTTTTCAGCCACGCTCTAGCAGACTTCGGTGACGTGGCGGATCAGCATATTCTGTACTGCCGGATACTCGCCGAGCCCTTTCAGGCAACATTCCACTTCATATCCTGCTGCCTGGAACTGATTTTTCCAGGAATCTTCGTCTTCACCGGACATATCGTTTCGCGCATGATCGCCCGCTACGATCATAAACGGTGTGAGGATCACTTTTTTTGCTCCCTGTTCTTTGACCAGACGGATGACATTTTCCAGCGTCGGGTAACCTTCTACGGTAGCCAGATGGATGTTGTCATGTCCCAGGTCTTTGAAACGGTAATCCAGTGCCGCGTAGACATCATTAGCATAATGGCTGGTTCCGTGTCCCATAAGGATCAGGGCACAGTCTGACGGGAGGTCGGAGAACTCCTGGCAGATGGCATTGACGATCTCTACATGATCCTGCTGTGTGGTGAGAAGCGGATCGCCAAAGGTAATGCGCTTAAAATGATTTTTGAAGGCAAGAGCATCTTCTTTCATCAGATCATTTTCGATACCGTTGATCACATGGGTAGGCTGTACGATCACTTCTGTGATGCCGTCTGCGATCATCTGCTCCATGGCTTCGGTTACATTGTTGATTTTGATATTGTCTCGTGCCAGAAGTTTTGCCATGATCATTTTACTGGTCCAGGCACGATAAATCTTATAATCGGAGAAATGTTCACCGATACGCTGTTCAATCACATCGATGGTCTTTTTGCAGGTATCCGGAAAACTGGTACCGAAACTGACCACCAGAATGGCTTTTTTTGTTGTAGACATAAGGTTTTGTTCCTTTCATCAATAGTAATAATTCCTCTGTGTGTAGTGTACCCTTATTGACTACTTTTTGTCAATTGTCTGTACAAAAATTCGTGTGACTGTTTTCCAAAAGCGAAAGATGTGGTATGATAACTCGTAATGCATTTTTATAAAACTGTAAAATGCTGTCAGGGAGGAACAAAAGATATGAGTATATCGATGATCGGAATTGATTATAATAAAGCAAATGTAGATATCCGCGCCATGTTTTCCTTTACAAAGAAAAATGCGACAGCGGCGATGGAACGACTGAAGAAAATCTCGGGGATCCAGGGTTGTGTCATCCTGTCCACCTGCAACCGTATGGAACTGTGGGCGAGCACGAAAGCGGACTGGGACGGAACTTTGTTAGAAGAGCTTTGTAAAATCAAAGAAGTGGATCCAACCCAGTACGGAGAGTATTTTGTGGAGCGAAAGGAAGAAGAGGCAGTGGATCATCTGTTTCATCTGACCAGTGGGTTAAAATCCATGATCCTGGCGGAAGACCAGATCATCACACAGGTCAAAGATGCGCTGACACTGGCGAGAGATGCTTTTGTGACAGATAATGTACTGGAAGTCCTGTTTCGAAAAGCGGTGACGGCGGGAAAGAAAGTAAAGACGAACGTTATTTTCTCCAGAGCCAATCAGACCGCGATGGATCAGGCGATTGAAATGTTAAAAGAACGGAATTTTCCGTTTGCAGAGGCACGCTGCATGGTTATCGGAAACGGAGAGATGGGTAAACTGGCTGCACAGTCCCTGAGACGGACCGGAGCGGATGTGACAGTCACGGTCCGTCAGTATCGAAGTGGTGTGGTGACGATCCCGATGGGATGCTCCAGAATCAATTACGGAGAACGTCTGGATTTTCTTCCGGGCTGTGATCTGGTTGTCAGTGCGACGGCAAGTCCGAACTGTACACTGACGAAAGAGCAGATAGAAGGACTGGATCTGAAAAAACAGATCATTTTTATCGATCTTGCTGTTCCGAGGGATATGGAGCCGGGAATCGGTGAGATCGAAGGAGCAGAGCTGTATACGATCGATGATTTCAAACTGAGCGGACCGAGTGCGGCAACCCTGCAGTCGATGGAACAGGCGGAAGCGATCATTCAGGAAGAAATCGATGATTTTTATGTCTGGTATCAGGGACGGGCACTGATTCCGCGGATCCAGGAGATCAAAGAGGATGCGGTGACGGATCTGAACCTCCGGTTACATAAGATTCTTGGAAAACTGCCTCTTAGCGAACAGGAGCGAAAAGACCTAGAAGCATCGATCGATACGGCGGCGGGAAAAGTAGTGACGAAGATGATTTTTGGACTGCGGGATACCCTGGAGACCGATGCATTTATAGATTGTGTGGAAGGACTGGAAAAAGTATATGAAGAATAACGCTTTTTTTCCTTTATTTGTGGATATCAGTGAGAAAAAGATCGTGGTGATCGGTGGAGGAGCTATCGCCACAAGACGGGTAAAGACCTTACTTCCGTTTGCACCACAGATTGTCGTGGTAGCTCCGGAAGTGACCGGAGAGCTGGAAGAACTGGAAAATGAGAAGAAACTTACGATTTTCCACAGGGAGTATCAGAGAGAGGATATTTACGATGCCTGGATGGTACTGGTGGCTACGAATGATCCGAAATTAAATGACGGGATCTACAGTGTGGCAAAATGTCTGGGCGCGCTTGTCAATGTGGCAAGTAACCAGGAAAAATGTGATTTTCATTTCCCGGGAGTGATCCGCAAAGACCCGTATGTGATCGGCATCAATGGTTCGGGAAAAGACCATAAAGGAACTGCCGAACTTCGAAAACAGATCGAGGCAGTGGTAAATCATACGATCTGTATCGGAAGCCGGGAGAGCCGTCTGGCGGTGATCCAGAGTGAGATGCTGATGGATTACCTGAAAAAAGAATGTCCCCAAAAAGAGATCCGTCTGCTGACGATGAAGACAACCGGTGATAAGATCCTGGATCGGACACTGGATAAAGTGGGCGGCAAAGGATTGTTTGTAAAAGAACTGGATAAGGCACTGATAGACAGGCGAAGTGATCTGTCTGTGCATAGCTTAAAAGATATGCCGATGGAAGTTCCGGAAGAACTGCCGATCGTGGCATTTTCAAAAAGAGAGGATCCGAGAGATGTGCTGGTACTTCCGGAAGGGGCAGATACACTGGATCTTACAAAACCAATCGGATGCTCCAGTCAGAGACGAATTCTGCAGTTACAGAAGATGTATCCGGAAGCGATGTTTCAGAGTGTCCGTGGAAATGTCCTGACAAGACTGAAAAAACTGGATGACGGAGAGTACGGCGGATTGATCCTTGCGGCGGCAGGATTAAAGAGACTGGGACTGAAAAACCGGATCTCCAGGTATTATGAGCCGGACGAAGTGATCCCGGCAGCAGGACAGGGGATTCTTGCAGTTCAGGGACGGCAGGGAGAAGACTATTCGTATCTGGAGCATTTTTCAGACCGGGAAGGAACTATTGCGGCACTCTGTGAACGTGCCTTTGTCCGCTATCTTGACGGCGGCTGTTCTTCGCCGGTGGCGGCGCATGCGGTGATCGAGGGAGATGAGATCTTCCTGCGCGGTCTGTATTATCAGGAGAGTACCGGAAAGCATACGATCGGAACGATGCGCGGATCCTTAGAAGACCCGGAGACACTTGGCGTGGCTCTGGCAAAGAAACTGATCAGGGAGGCAGAAGGATGAGTACACAGGGAAAAGTCTGGCTGGTAGGTGCTGGTCCGGGAGATGTAGGACTTTTTACAATAAAGGGAAGAGAAATCCTCGCAAAAGCCGAGGTTGTGGTATATGACAGTCTGGTAGGCGACGGCGTGCTGGCGATTGTGCCGGCGTCCGCAGAGAAGATCAATGTGGGCAAACGCGCCGGACACCACACGATGAAACAGGAAAATATTAATCAGGTTCTTCTGGAGAAAGCCCAGGAGGGAAAACGTGTCGTGCGCTTAAAGGGCGGTGATCCGTTCCTTTTTGGACGCGGCGGCGAGGAACTGGAACTTCTGTGTGAACATGATATCCCATATGAGGTCGTGCCGGGTGTGACTTCCTGCATCGCGGTTCCGGCATATAACGGAATCCCGGTCACACACAGAGATTTTTGTTCTTCTGTCCATGTGATCACCGGTCACAAACGGGAAGGGGAAAACTATAATATTGATTTTGAAGCGCTCGTAAGAACTCGGGGAACACTGGTATTTCTGATGGGAATCACTGCAATGGAAGATATCTGCAAAGGGCTTCTGGAAGCCGGTATGGATCCGGAAACTCCGGCGGCAGTGCTGCAGCAGGGAACCACCGCGGGACAAAAACGGGTGGTGGCAACGGTAGCCACCTTAAAACAGGCATCCGATGCGGCGAAGATTCAGACACCGGCGATCATCGTGGTCGGACAGGTCTGCCAGGTGGCAGATACGTTCGGCTGGTATGAAAAACTGCCGCTTGCCGGTTACAAAGTGTTGGTAACCCGGCCGAAAGAACTGGTTTCCGGCATGGCAAAGAAACTCCGGGAACAGGGAGCGGAAGTGCTGGAACTTCCGGCAATCGGTGTAAAACCGGTGGAAGACAGAACGAACATTTACAAGGCATTTGAAAAACTTGACACCTATCAGTGGCTTGCATTTACCAGTCCGAGCGGTGTGAGAATTTTCTTTGAACTGCTGATGGATGCCGGAAAAGATATCCGTGCACTGGGATCGGTAAAGATCGCTACCATCGGAAGAGGAACCGCAAAAGCGTTAAAAGAACATCATCTGTATCCGGATCTGATGCCGGAAGTCTTTGACGGGGCATCGCTTGGAGCGAAAATGGCGAAAGAGTGTGAGCCGGGAGCGAAGATTTTACTGGCGAGAGCGGCGATTGGAAATAAAGAAGTGACCGAAGAACTGGCAAAGAGAGAAGATCTTACGGTAGACGATGTGGCAATCTATGATACCTTTTATGAGAGTCAGGAACTGATCGATGAAAAAGGACAGTTTGAGAGCGGAAAGATCGACTGTGCGGTATTTACCAGTGCATCGACAGTAAAAGGCTTTGTGGCAGCTACACCGGGACTGGATGATACGAAAGTTCTGGCAGCCTGTATCGGAAAACAGACAGAGGCGGAGGCACTGCGCTATGGGATGAAAACGGCAGTTGCAAAGGAAGCGTCTATTGACAGTCTGGTGGATCTGGTAATAGAATTAAAAATGCAGAAATAAAAAACAACAAAAACAAACCGACAGAAGAAAGAGGAAAATGAACATGGATATGATAAAGAGACCGAGACGGCTCCGTGGAGGAGAGACGATCAGAAAGATGATACGGGAGACCCGGATGGACAAATCTTCCCTGATCTACCCGATGTTTGTGCAGGAAGGTACCGGAAGAGAGGACGAGATCCCGTCGATGCCGGGACAGTTCCGTTACACACTGGATCGTCTGCCATATGAACTGGAGCGTCTGGCAAAAGCAGGCGTGGGAAGCGTAATGCTTTTTGGTATCCCGGATCATAAAGACGAGATCGCAAGCCAGGCATACGCCCAGGACGGTATCGTACAGCGCGCTCTGCAGGTGGGAAAAGAAAAATTCCCGGAACTGTATTATATTACCGATGTGTGCCTGTGCGAGTACACCAGTCATGGTCACTGCGGCATGCTCTGCGGTCATGAAGTGGAAAATGACAGCACCCTGGATCTGCTGGCAAAGACAGCTCTGTCCCATGTGCAGGCAGGTGCGGACATGGTAGCACCTTCCGATATGATGGACGGTCGTGTGCTGGCAATCCGCAACATGTTAGACAAAAACGGTCACAAAGAGACCCCGATCATGTCCTATGCGGTAAAATACGCATCTGCTTTCTACGGTCCGTTCCGTGAGGCGGCAGATTCTGCTCCGGCATTCGGAGACAGAAAGAGTTATCAGATGGATCCGCACAACAGCCGCGAAGGTGTGAAAGAAGCCCTTCTCGATGTGGATGAGGGAGCCGATATCATCATGGTAAAACCGGCGATGTCTTATCTGGATATGATCACAAAAGTAAAAGAAGTGACGAATGTTCCGGTAGCAGCCTACAGCGTCAGCGGAGAATACGCGATGGTGAAAGCAGCTGCACAGAAAGGCTGGATCGATGAAGAGAGGATCATGTGTGAGATGGCAGTGAGCACCTATCGCGCCGGCGCACAGATTTATCTGACTTATTATGCAAAAGAACTGGCAAAATGTATGGACGAAGGGAGGATCGGATAATGAGCAGATCAGACGAATTATTTGAAAGAGCAGTGAAAGTTATTCCGGGAGGCGTCAACAGCCCGGTACGTGCCTACGGCTCTGTGGGAATGACCCCGCGGTTTATCGAGGGAGCCACAGGTCCGTATGTGGTAGATGCAGACAGCAAGAGATATATCGATTATATCAGTTCCTGGGGACCGATGATCCTTGGTCATAACAACCCGGAAGTCCGGAACGCCGTGATCCGCAAAGCAGAAAGCGGTCTGAGCTTCGGTGCGGCTACCGAGAGCGAGGTGGAGATGGCAGAATTTATATGTGAAAATATTCCGTCTATCGAGATGATCCGTATGGTAAACTCCGGAACAGAAGCCGTGATGAGCGCGATCCGTGCCGCCAGAGGATATACCGGAAGAAATAAAATCGTCAAATTCGCCGGATGCTATCACGGACATTCCGATGCCCTGTTGGTAAAAGCCGGTTCCGGTGTGATGACCGCGGGAATCCCGGACAGTGCCGGTGTACCTGCGGGAGCAACCCAGGATACCCTGACTGCTGTATACAACAATCTTGAAAGCGTCAAGATGCTCTTTGAAGAGAATGAAGGACAGATCGCAGCCGTGATCGTAGAGCCGGTAGCTGCCAACATGGGTGTGGTACTTCCGAAAGAAGGCTTCTTAAAAGGTCTTCGGGAACTCTGCACAAAAAATGGTACGGTTCTGATCTTTGACGAGGTTATCACAGGCTTCCGTCTGGCATTCGGCGGTGCACAGGAACGCTTTGGTATCGAGGCGGATCTGGTGACTTACGGAAAAATCATCGGTGCCGGTATGCCGGTCGGTGCCTTTGGCGGAAAACGGGAGATCATGGAAGTGATCGCACCGGTCGGTCATGTATACCAGGCAGGAACCCTGAGCGGTAATCCGGTGGCTATGGCAGCAGGACTGACGCAGTTAAAAATCTTGAAAGATCATCCGGAAATCTACACCAACATGAGCCATATGGGTGACAAGCTGTATGAAGGCATGAAAGAACTGGTGAAAAAATACGGAAAACCGTGGAAAGTCAACCATATCTGTTCTCTGGGATGCATCTATTTCACCGATCAGGATGTGGAAAATTATGAAGATGCGAAGACTTCCGATACCGAAGAATTTGCCCGTTACTTCCGCTATATGCTGGAGCATGGGGTACATCTTGGACCGTCTCAGTTCGAGGCAATGTTCTTATCCAATGCGCATACCGAAGAGACAACCAAAGAGACTCTGGATATCTTTGAGGGATTCCTGAAAGCGGAGTAATTTTAAGAGGATAATAAATGAAAAGTGAATGGATGATAACCCTGCTCACGGCAGGGGGCATCCTGATCCTGTGCACTGCCATGATCATCTGGGATAAGATCCGGCAGCGCAAATGGTTTCTGCGGCACTTAAAACAGCGCTGGGGAACCATACCGGATCGGGAATATACCCAGGAGGAACTTGAGAGCATTTCCCATTATGCCAGACGGCATGAGGGCGAACCGTTTATGATCGATGACATCACCTGGAACGATCTGCAGATGGACGAAATTTTTATACGCATGAACAATACACTATCGTCCTGCGGAGAAGATGTCCTCTATCAGATGCTGCGTCAGCCACAGATGCACCGGGAAGTGCTTGAGGAGAGAGAACGACTGATTGCGTATTTTCAGACACATGAAGAGGAGCGGATCCAGGTACTCACCCGGGTAAAGGAAGTCAAAAAGATCTGGAAAATGTCGATTGCAGATTACATCGATGCACTGAAAGACGTGGATCGCACCGGAAGAGCAAAATATCCCATGCTTGCGGGACTTTCGGTCGCAGCGATCATCGCTACGTTAATAAAACCGATTCCCTGTATGTTTCTGCTGCTCCTGATGCTCTGTGTCAGTGCGGTGGTTCATACAAGAGATTCCAAAAAGATCGAACCGTATCTGAACTGCTTCGTCTGCATCCTGCGCCTTCTGCGGGCGGCGGATCAGTTTGAAAAACTGGACAATCCGGTGATCCAGACGTATCTCGACCGGATCCGAGAGGGAAGAAAGAAAATGAAAAGTTTCCGCCGGGGTGCTTTTTTGGTGGCTTCGACGAATTCTGTACAGGACGGGCTGGAAGCCATCGTTGTTTCCTATCTGCGGATCATTTTCCAGGTGGATTTTATCAAGTTTTATTCGATGCTAAAGCATGTGGAAGGAAATGAAGCAATCATCGAGGACATGTATCAGGCGATCGGGGAACTGGATGCCCTGATCGCAGTCGCTTCGTTCCGAGAGAGCCTTCCGTATTACAGTCTGCCGGAATTTACGGAAACAGACAACGCAGAGGGTGCATCTCTGGAAGTTGAGGAACTGTATCACCCGCTGATCGCTGATCCGGTGGTAAATGGTATCCGGATGCAGCGGGGTGTGCTGATCACTGGCTCAAATGCCTCCGGAAAATCCACATTCCTAAAGACGATCGCGATCAATACGATCCTGGCGCAGACGGTGCATACCTGCATCGCAAAACAGCACCGGGGAAGTTTTCTGAAAGTTCTTACCTCGATGGCACTGCGTGACAATCTGGCAGGTGGAGAGAGTTACTATATGGTAGAGATCCGTTCTCTGAAACGAATCCTAGAGGAATGTGAAAAGCCCGAACCGGTACTATGTATCGTGGATGAGGTTCTTCGCGGAACGAACACGATCGAGCGAATTGCCGCATCCTCGCAGATTCTTCATTCTCTGGCAAAACCGAAAGTCCTTGCGATGGCGGCAACGCACGATATCGAACTGTCTTATATCCTGGAAAAAGAGTATGATAATTATCACTTTGAGGAAGAGATTCAGGAAAAGGATGTGGTATTTGACTATAAACTCCGTACCGGCAGAGCCATGACGAGAAATGCGATCCGTCTGCTTGCCATGATCGGCTATGATCCGAAGATCATCGAGGCAGCGCAGGAGAGTGCGAAACAGTTTGAAGAAACGGGTGTGTGGAAATAAAAGGAGAAGTGTTATGTTAGTAAAAATCTATACCGACGGCGCAGCCAGAGGCAACCCGGACGGACCGGGCGGGTACGGCTGTGTCTTGCATTATACCGATCGAAACGGAAATCTTCACGAGAAAGAGCTTTCCGCAGGATACAAAAAGACAACGAATAACCGGATGGAACTGATGGCGGCGATCGTGGGACTTGAAGCTCTAAACCGTCCCTGCCAGATCCAGTTATACTCCGATTCCAAGTATCTGGTTGATGCTTTTAACCAGCACTGGATCGACGGCTGGATCAAAAAAGGCTGGAAACGCGGAAAAAATGAACCGGTAAAAAATGTGGATCTGTGGAAACGGCTGTTACAGGCGAAAGAACCGCACCAGGTAGAATTTATCTGGGTGAAAGGCCACGACGGTCACGAGATGAATGAGCGGTGTGATTACCTGGCAACCTCCGCGGCGGATGGAGACAATCTGCTGGTGGATCCGGGGATCGCATAAAGAAAAAGGTCATTCAGAATGATTTTGTTATAAAAAACAGATGAAAAATCTGATCTTCGGGAGAGAGGAAGAGAAGGAGGATCTTTTATTATGGGAACAAAAAAGAATAATCTGGGGGTTCGTATCGCAATGGCGGTAATCGGAATCGCACTGACTGCGGCTTCCGTAGGACTCCAGAAAATTTCAGGGCTTGGAGTGGATCCGTTCAGCGTTATTATTTTTGGATTTTCCAATGCTTTTCATGCGACATACCAGACGGTATACATTGTGGTGTGTGCTGTTTTGCTGATCATAGCATTTATCTTTAACCGAAAATTACTTGGAATTGCAACAGTTGTCAATCTGTTTTTCAGTGGATTTGTCACAGATGCCACCAGAAAAGCAGTTGTAAAAATGGTGGGAGAACATCCGTCAATGGCAGTGCGTGTGATTTTACTGTTGATTGTTGTGATACTGATTTCTATTTCCTCTGCTTTGTATTACTCTTCAGAGCTTGGCGTGTCTCCATACGATGCACAGGCACTGACAATCACGGAGAAAACAAAATTTCCGTTCCGCGCAGTAAGAATCAGTACCGACGTGGTATGTTGTGCGGTCGGCTTTGCTCTGGGAGGAGACCTGGGACTGGCCACACTGGTCTATGCTTTCTGTATGGGACCGTTCATCCAGTTTTGCAGAGAACATTTTACGGATAAGATGGCAGCAGGAGAAATGTTTCACAAATAAAGAACGAGAATAAGGGAAAATCCGCTGGTGTCCAGCGGATTTTCTGTGAGCACGGAGTATATTTGAAATTATATTTTGAAAAACGGTGTGAGAGCAGACAGCACAGCATCCGGTGTATTTTTTTCGTGAGTTTTTCCAACGATCACGGAATAATGATTGACAGTATGCACGTAGAATGCTATACTCATTCTGTTAAAAAGATAACGGTAAAAATTACCGAATATCGACCACATAGAAAAGCGTAAGGTGTCGGATGACAGAAGATTTCTGTTAATCCGGTGAAAAGGGAAACAGGTGTGAATCCTGTACGAACTCGTCACCGTGATTCGCGAGGGAAGACAAAAACCACTGGGAAACCGGGAAGGTGTCAAACCGCTTGAGCGATCAGCCGGGAGACCTGCCTTTGCGCAGTACGGGAACGAAAGTTCAGGCCACGAGGAATTGGCAGTACGAAAGAAAAACCTGTTTGCTTGTATAAAAATGGTTTTTCCGGCACTTATGGTGAAAGAAACATCTATAACCGTTAAACGGTTCTGGTATCCCTGAAACTGATTCTGAAACTATAAGAAGAATTCCAAATGTAGTACCTACTACCTTCGTCTCCGGACGGAGGTTTTTTACGTTTCATGCGGGCAGGACCCCAGACAACCTTCTTCGGAGAGCCGTCCTGTACCACCGTGGTACACAATCTCAAAAGGACAAAGACAGGAGGAACCATGAGATGAAAAAGAAAATTGTAGTGCTGATGCTTTCAGCAGCTATGACCATGTCCATGATGACAGGATGTGGAAACACAGCAAAGGATGACAGTGCATCCACAACAACAGAAACAACAAAGGATGCAGAAGCCACAGAAGAAGCAGAGCCGACAGAAGAAGCCACAGAAGAAGCAACAGACGACAGTGCATCTGACCAGGAGGCAGCAGATAAAGTAGCAGCCCTGATCGATCAGATCTATGTGCAGGAAAGAAACGACAACACTGACGAACAGTGTAAAGAAGCCAAAGAAGCCTGGGATGCTCTGACCGACGCACAGAAAGAACTGGTAGAAGGTGAAAATGCAGACCCTGATTACTTCGGAAGAGATACCGGTGATGCATCCAAGGACGATCCGTTAAACGGAGATGACATCGGTGACAACGAACTGCTGGTAGTAAGTTTCGGTACTTCCTTCAACGGCAGCCGTGCAGCAGATATCGGAGGTATCGAGAAAGCCCTGCAGACCGCATATCCGGACTGGTCCGTAAGAAGAGCCTTTACCGCACAGATCATCATCAACCATGTACAGGCCCGTGATGATGAGAAGATCGACAATATGGATCAGGCCCTGCAGCGTGCCGTAGACAATGGCGTAAAGAACCTGGTGGTACAGCCGACCCATCTGATGCATGGCGCTGAGTATGACGAGCTGACAGAAGCAGTAGAAGGCTACAAAGATAAATTTGAATCCGTAACTATCGCAGAGCCACTGTTGGGAGAAGTCGGGGACAGTGACGATGCAGTCAATGATGACAAAAAAGCAGTAGCAGAAGCCATCACAGCAGAGGCAGTAAAAACTGCAGGATATGATGATCTGGATGCGGCAGAGGCAGACGGAACCGCATTCGTATTCATGGGACACGGAACTTCCCACACTGCGAAGATCAGCTACAGCCAGATGCAGAGCCAGATGAACGATCTGGGATACAAGAATGTATTTATCGGAACTGTAGAAGGCGAGCCGGAAGATACTGCATGTGAAGCAGTGATCGAAAAGATCAAAGAAGCAGGATACAAAAAAGTAGTGCTTCGTCCTCTGATGGTAGTAGCCGGAGACCATGCAAATAACGATATGGCCGGAGATGATGAGGATTCCTGGAAGAGCCAGTTCGAGGCATCAGGAGCATTTGACAAGATTGATACTCAGATCGCAGGACTGGGAGAGATCTCTTCTATCCAGGATCTGTATGTAGCACATAGTAAAGCTGCAATTGATGGAAAGAGCGCTTCTACAGCAAACTAAAACATATCAGATACGTAACTGCTCAGCACCCACTGTGAAGGTACTGAAAAGTTATGACAGATAAATAAAAGGAACAGCCTGTCCGATCAGCTGCTATTCAGTGACTGGTCAGACTGGCTGTTTTTTGCCAAAATCCAGAGACATACAAGTCAAAATGCCATCACCGAAGGTGATTAGAAATGCATACTGCATCGTAACTGTGAGGCTACTGAACAGTTACGATGCAACATTGACAAGTAATTGGAGCGGTGCTAGAATAAACAGGAAATACAGCATAACTGAATAAAATGTGTAAGGTGCCGGACGAAAAAATGTCCGGTGAAAAGGGAAACCGGTGAGAATCCGGTACGAACTCGTCACCGTAATTCGCGAGTTGAGGCTAATAACCACTGGGAAACCGGGAAGGGAGCCAAAGTGTCAGAGCGATCAGTCGGGAGACCTGCCTTTCGCAGTACGGGAATAAGAACAGTTACTGTGCGCGGTAACTGAGAATTCAGGCCACGAGGGACTGGCAGTACAAAATTAAGAAAGTCAGAATCATACTGGCTGATTCTTGTGTAACCTGTACCTCCGCCAATTGGCGGAGGTTTTTCTTGTATAGGACAGTAATAATTGGTCCGTTGGATCAATTATGATTTTCTTTTTTTTATTCATTTATGTACTTATATCTGAAAACAGGAGGATTTAACATGAAAAAGAAACTGGTAGTATTGATGTTATCAGCAGCCATGACAGCAACACTTCTGACTGGTTGTGGCGACACCAAAGAAACAACATCCGAATCCACAACAACCGAAACAGAGGCAGAAGCCACCGAAGAAGCCGCAGATGACAGTGCATCTGACCAGGAGGCAGCAGATAAAGTAGCAGCCCTGATCGATCAGATTTATGTGCAGGAAAGAAACGACAACACTGACGAACAGTGTAAAGAAGCCAAAGAAGCCTGGGATGCTCTGACCGACGCACAGAAAGAACTGGTAGAAGGTGAAAATGCAGACCCTGATTACTTCGGAAGAGATACCGGTGACGCATCCAAGGACGATCCGTTAAACGGAGATGACATCGGTGACAACGAACTGCTGGTAGTAAGTTTCGGTACTTCTTTCAATGACAGCCGTACAGCAGATATCGGAGGTATCGAGAAAGCCCTGCAGACCGCATATCCGGACTGGTCCGTAAGACGAGCCTTTACCGCACAGATCATCATCAACCATGTACAGGCCCGTGATGACGAGAAGATCGACAATATGGATCAGGCCCTGCAGCGTGCCGTAGACAATGGCGTAAAGAACCTGGTGGTACAGCCGACCCATCTGATGCATGGCGCTGAGTATGACGAGCTGACAGAAGCAGTAGAAAGCTACAAAGATAAATTTGAATCCGTAACCATCGCAGAACCACTGTTAGGAGAAGTTGGGGACAGTGACGATGCAGTCAATGATGACAAAAAAGCAGTAGCAGAAGCCATCACGGCAGAAGCAGTGAAAACAGCCGGATACGACAGTCTGGAAGTTGCGGAAGCAGACGGAACCGCATTTGTATTCATGGGACACGGAACTTCCCACACTGCAAAGATCAGCTACAGCCAGATGCAGAGCCAGATGAATGATCTGGGATATGACAATGTATTTATCGGTACCGTAGAAGGGAAACCGGAAGATACTGCATGTGAAGCAGTGATCGAAAAGATCAAAGAGGCGGGATACAAAAAAGTAGTGCTTCGTCCGCTGATGGTAGTAGCCGGAGACCATGCAAATAATGATATGGCCGGAGATGATGAGGATTCCTGGAAGAGCCAGTTCGAGGCATCAGGAGCATTTGACAAGATTGATACTCAGATCGCAGGACTGGGAGAGATCTCTGCCATCCAGGATCTGTATGTAGCACATACCAAAGCTGC
The DNA here is from genome assembly GCF_004123145.1 of Blautia faecicola. Taxonomy (NCBI): domain Bacteria; kingdom Bacillati; phylum Bacillota; class Clostridia; order Lachnospirales; family Lachnospiraceae; genus Blautia; species Blautia faecicola. The sequence continues at coordinate 1,339,988 of NZ_SDKC01000001.1, forward strand.
AATGGATGGAAATGATGCAGCTGTTTCCGAAGAGTCAGAGGAAACAGCCGGCACACTGGAAGATGGTACTTATGAAGCAGAATTTGACACAGACAGTGGAATGTTCCATGTTAACGAAGCAAATGACGGAAAAGGTATCCTGACAGTAAAAGACGGAAAAATGACGATCCATATCAGCCTGGTATCTAAGAATATCGTAAACCTGTATGTGGGAAAAGCGGCAGATGCACAGAAAGACGGTGCAGAACTTCTGCAGCCAACAACCGATACGATCACCTATGATGACGGAAGTACAGAAGAAGTATATGGCTTTGATGTTCCGGTAAAAGCACTGGATGAAACCTTTGATCTGGCACTGGTCGGAACAAAAGGAAAATGGTATGACCACGAAGTAAGCGTAAGTGACCCGGTGAAGGCAGAGTAAGGAAATAGTTACCGAAAACGGAGTGGACAGTAACTTTGACGGCAAATCAGCCCCTTGACAAAAAAAGCAGAAGTTTGTATACTACATCCATATGATTGATTCATAAGAAAATGCATTGATAAGAACCAGTAGCAGCAAGCATCCGCACAGAGAGGAGCCGGTTGGTGAGAGGCCCGCGGGGAACTTTCTGTGAATACATCTTTGAGCTTTGCACCGAACGCATCGTGCTGGTAGGCTGCAACGGAAGGACCTCCGTTATACGGGTCAGAGTATAGATTTACCTGTACTTACAGAGGCAGGAGGTGCGAACCTTCTGCGAAATTAGGTGGTATCACGGAACCTGGCTTCCGTCCTATAAAAAGGACGAGGCCAGGTTTTTTTGATGCTCAGACTTTCAAACTCGGAAGCTGTTCGTGCTTGCACGATAAAGCTTCTGAACTTGAAAGTCGCCAAACATGAGAAAGTAGCGATTTACGGAGTAAATCAGCGGATTTCGAATGTTTGCAGGATTGCGGGAGCAGCAAAGCTGCGGAGCAATCCGGGGCATCAGATTCAATAAACACAAAAAGGAGAAAGTTTATCATGACAATTTATGACGAATTAGTTGCCCGTGGGCTGATCGCCCAGGTAACCGACGAAGAAGAAATTAAAGATTTGGTCAATAATGGAAAAGCGACTTTTTACATCGGGTTTGACCCGACTGCAGACAGTCTGCATGTAGGGCATTTTATGGCACTGTGCCTGATGAAACGTCTGCAGATGGCAGGAAACAAACCGATTGCACTGATCGGTGGAGGTACTGCCATGGTTGGTGATCCGTCCGGAAGAAGTGATATGCGTCAGATGATGACACAGGAAACCATTCAGCACAACTGTGACTGCTTTAAAAAACAGATGGAGCGTTTTATTGATTTCTCTGACGGAAAAGCACTGATGGTAAATAATGGAGACTGGCTGTTAGGATTAAACTATGTAGATTTCCTGCGCGAGATCGGACCGCATTTCTCCGTAAACCGTATGCTTACCGCAGAATGCTACAAACAGCGTATGGAAAAAGGATTAAGCTTCCTGGAGTTCAACTACATGCTGATGCAGAGCTATGACTTCTACATGCTGTACCAGAAATACGGCTGTAACCTGCAGTTTGGCGGAGACGATCAGTGGAGTAACATGCTGGGTGGTACCGAACTGATCCGCCGTAAATTAGGAAAGAACGCATGTGCCATGACCATCACCCTGCTGTTAAACTCTGAAGGAAAGAAAATGGGTAAAACACAGTCCGGTGCGGTATGGCTGGATCCAAACAAAACTTCTCCGTTTGATTTTTATCAGTACTGGAGAAATGTGGCAGATGCCGATGTCCTCAAATGTATCCGTATGCTCACCTTCCTGCCGTTAGAGCAGATTGACGAAATGGATAAATGGGAAGGAAGCCAGTTAAACCAGGCAAAAGAGATCCTGGCTTACGAACTGACTGCCCTGGTACATGGTGAGGAAGAAGCAAAGAAAGCACAGGAAGGCGCAAGAGCACTGTTCTCTGCGGGTAATGCAGCTAATATGCCATCCACAACACTGGCAGCCGAGGATTTTCAGGATGGTGCCATCGACCTGATTTCTCTGCTGTGTAAAGCCGGTCTGGTAACTTCCCGTTCTGAAGGACGTCGTGCCATCGAGCAGGGAGGTGTATCCGTAGACGGAGAAAAAATTACAGACATTCGCTACAACGTGAAAAAAGAAGACATCACAGAAGAGGGTCTTGTTGTAAAACGTGGTAAGAAAAAATTCATGAAAATCTGCTTATAAGAAGGGTGTCACTTGCACGGGCATCACAATTGTGCTAAAGTAGAAAGATAGAGAAAATTTGTGGAAGCTCCGGAATGTTTCTGGGAAAACTCCGGAATCGTGGAGCTTCTGACAGCAATAAATATGAGGAGGAACATACAGTGAAAAAGTATGGAGTAAACGAACTTCGTCAGATGTTTCTGGACTTTTTCGAGAGCAAAGGTCATTTGGTAATGAACAGCTTTTCCCTCGTACCCCAGAATGATAACAGCCTTCTGCTGATCAATGCAGGTATGGCACCATTAAAACCGTATTTTACCGGAGCAGAGATTCCGCCGAGAACCCGTGTGGCTACCTGCCAGAAATGTATCCGTACCGGTGATATCGAGAACGTAGGAAAGACAGCCCGTCACGGTACTTTCTTCGAGATGCTTGGTAACTTCTCTTTTGGTGATTACTTCAAACACGAAGCCATCGCATGGTCCTGGGAATTTCTGACCAAAGTGGTAGGGCTGGATGAGAACCGTCTGTATCCGTCTGTATACGAAGAGGATGATGAAGCCTTCGATATCTGGAATAAAGAAATTGGTGTTCCGGCTGACAGAATCTTCCGTTTCGGAAAAGAAGACAACTTCTGGGAGCACGGCGCAGGTCCTTGCGGTCCGTGTTCCGAGATCTACTATGACCGTGGAGAAAAATACGGCTGTGGCAAACCGGGCTGTACCGTAGGATGTGACTGCGACCGTTATATGGAAGTATGGAATAACGTATTTACCCAGTTCGAAAATGACGGGGAAGGTCATTATGAGACTCTGAAACAGAAAAATATTGATACCGGTATGGGACTGGAACGTCTGGCCGTTGTTGTTCAGGATGTAGATTCCATCTTTGATGTGGATACGCTGTGTGCCCTGAGAAATAAAGTCTGTGAAGTTGCCGGAAAAACCTATGGAGTTCATCATGACGACGATGTATCTATCCGTCTGATCACTGACCATATGCGTTCCGCTACTTTCCTGATCTCCGATGGCGTTATGCCGACCAACGAAGGAAGAGGATACGTGCTTCGCCGCCTGATCCGTCGTGCAGCCCGTCACGGTCGTCTTCTTGGTATCGAAGGACCGTTCCTGGAGAAACTGAGTGAGACCGTCATCGAAGGATCCAAAGACGGATATCCGGAACTGGAAGAAAAGAAAATCTTTATCCTGAACGTTCTGCATAACGAAGAGAGTCAGTTCAACAAGACCATTGACCAGGGTCTGAAGATTCTTGCGGATCTGGAAACAGAGATGAAAGAAGCCGGAAAAACCGTACTGAGTGGTTCTGATGCGTTCCGTCTGTACGATACTTACGGATTTCCGATGGATCTGACCAAAGAGATCCTGGAAGAAAAAGGATATACCATCGATGAAGACGGCTTCAAGGAAGAGATGGAAATTCAGAGAAAACGTGCAAGAGAAACTCGCGCAGTCAGCAACTATATGGGTGCTGATGCAACCGTATACGATGAGATCGACCGCAATATCACAACCGAATTTACCGGATATGACAAACTGGAAGCTACCTCCAAAGTAACCGTTCTGACCACAGAGACAGAGATCGTGGATTCCCTGATGGAAGGTCAGAAAGGAACCATCTTTGTAGAGAAGACACCGTTCTACGCTACCATGGGTGGACAGGAAGGTGACACCGGTGTGATTTCCACTGCAAACGGTGTATTCCGTGTGGAAGATACCATCAAACTTCGCGGCGGCAAATACGGTCATGTCGGTGTGATGGAATCCGGTATGATCTCCGGTGGAGAAGAAGTAACTCTGAAAGTAGACGAGCAGGAAAGAAAAGATACCTGTAAGAACCACAGCGCAACCCATCTGCTGCAGAAAGCCCTGAAGACCGTTCTTGGCGCTCATGTAGAACAGAAAGGTTCTCTGGTGAATCCGACCAGACTGCGTTTCGATTTCGCACACTTCCAGGCAATGACTCCGGAAGAGATTGCAGAAACAGAGGCTCTGGTAAATAAAGAGATCCAGGCTGCACTGCCGGTAACCACACAGATCATGGGTATCGAAGAAGCTAAGAAAACAGGTGCTATGGCACTGTTCGGTGAGAAATACGGCGATGAGGTACGTGTGGTATCCATGGGTGATTTCTCTGTAGAACTCTGTGGTGGTACTCATGTGGCAAATACAGCGAATATTACACTGTTCAAGATCGTATCCGAAGCAGGTGTTGCGGCAGGTGTTCGTCGTATCGAAGCACTGACAGGTAACAACGTGATCGAATACTATCGTCAGATGGAAGAAAATCTGCATACAATCGCAAAAACACTGAAGACCAGTCCTGCTGAGATCACAGAAAAGATCATACATCTGCAGAAAGAAGTAAAAGAACTGCAGAGTGAAAATGAATCTCTGAAGAGTAAGATGGCTCAGGATTCTCTGGGAAATGTTATGGATCAGGTTGTGGAAGTAAAAGGTGTGAAAGTTCTGGCATCTGCCGTTGATGGCGTAGATATGAATGGACTGCGTGACCTGGGCGATCAGCTGAAAGAAAAACTGGGTGAAGGTGTGGTAGTTCTGGCATCTGCCAAAGATGGCAAAGTAAGCCTTCTTGCCATGGCAACACAGGGTGCTATGGATAAAGGAGCACATGCAGGTAATCTGATCAAGGCAGCGGCTGCAATCGTCGGAGGCGGCGGTGGTGGACGTCCGAATATGGCACAGGCCGGCGGCAAGAACCCGGATAAGATTCCGGAAGCTATCGCAAAAGTAGCAGAACTGGTAGAGGGACAGCTGAAATAATTCCAGTCCGGAAAAAACAACAAAAAAACCGGAAAAATTTCAAAAAACCAGTTGACGAAATAAAAAAATCTGCTATAATAAATACCAGTGCAATAAAATACCCAAACAGTTGTATTATGCACAATCTACAACTGGAGGGAGGTTAGGTGTGAGACTATGTCAAACGTTATCGTAAAAGAAAACGAAACTTTAGATAGTGCTCTGCGTAGATTTAAACGTAGCTGTGCAAAAGCAGGCATTCAGCAGGAAATCCGCAAAAGAGAGCATTACGAGAAACCAAGTGTTCGTCGTAAGAAAAAATCTGAAGCTGCAAGAAAACGTAAATATAATTAATATGTGCACATTGGCGTAAGCCATGAGAAGAGGGATACTGCAAGCAGGATCCCTCTTTTACGTATATATTTTTAAAATCTTATAATTTCTTTAAGAATTGAAATCTGTATAGTCTTTTGCAAAGGCATATGATATAATTTTCGCATACTATAAATCTGCTGATAAGTGCAGAAAAAGAAATGAGGGGAAATTTCTATGTGGACACATGCAGTGTATGGCACGGATCTGTATCATTTTATCCAATGGTTTATCCTGTATAGTTTCATGGGGTGGGTAGTGGAATCCATCTATATGTCATTTTGTAACAGGAAACTGACTAACCGCGGATTTGCGTTTTCACCCTTTTGTCCGATCTATGCAGTAGGAGCTTTGTCAGTGTATGGCATGCTTCGTCCGCTGGAAGGTCAATATGTGGTGCTTTATCTGGCGGGTGCGGTTCTTGCTACGACGCTGGAATATATTACGGCAGTGCTTATGCGCAATCTGTTTGGACAGGTTTGGTGGGATTATACGGAGAAACCTTTTAATTACAAAGGTGTGATCTGTCTGGAGAGTACGATAGCGTGGGGATTCTATACAATCTTTATGTTTGGCTTCCTGCAGAGATTTGTAAACTTCGTATCCGACAGCTATTCTGTTCGATTCGGCAGAAACCTGGCGGCAGTCGTGGTTGTGATCTATACATTTGATTTTTCGTTGCATCTGTTCAAAGCGAAAATGAACAGAATGCCGAGAAAAGTGGAAGAGATGAAAGAACGTGTCAGTTTTCATATTGGAAAAATGAGGTAACTATTCCGCAGGTAACTGTGAGGATACTGAACAGTCACAGAATGAGTAAAAAACGGGTGCTAACCCAGGGTGTGATAATCCTGAGTCAGCACCTTTTTATATTGTTCCTGTAAAGTTTCCAGAGTGAAAGGTTCTGTGCTTTCGGCATGAACACCATGGGAGGCAGCGAGCTCCTCGGTGTAATCGGAAAGCTTGTAAACGGTATAGATATTCTGATCATGATTATAATGAGTAACCAGAGGGACCAGATCAGCATTACGGATGGAAAGAGCATCGGAGACCGGATCCCGAACAATGGTAATATCTGCCATGCCGCCAAGGAGACAGACAGGGTCTTTCTGTGTGGAAATAAAGTTTCCAAGAGAGTAATAGACCAACATCTGATGTCCGCTGTCATCTGTCAGTGTCTCAAAATTCTGTAGCGTATGGCTATGGGCACAGATGGCAATATCGACACCCTGATGTAACAGCAACTGGAGAAATGTTTTCTCCTCAGTATCCGGTTCAGTGGAATATTCTTTTCCGGTGTGAAGAAAGGCGATGGTCATATCACTGATTTCCTTTGCTTTTTTGACATCGGATATTACCTGATCTGTGCGGAGAAGATCAACTGCATAATCTGGAAGTTCATCGTAAGGTTCATTATTTACTGTAGTTGTGTAGTTGAGAAGGGAAAAAGTAACATCCTTACAACTGATGGTAGTGATTTCACCGGCATTTTCTGCGGAATCATGGATACCGAGGAGAGCAACTTCCGGGTGACTGGTTTCCCAGTATCGGATCGTATCGGTAATACCGGTGATTCCCTTGTCAAAAACATGGTTGTTTGCCTGTTCCACGATATCGAATCCGGCGGTAACAAGTGCATCACCGATTTCCACAGGGGCTCCGAAAGCGGGATAAGAAGAAATGTTTGCACGATCGGATACAAAGATGCTTTCTTCATTGACTGCGGCGAGGTCTGCGGCAGAGATATCATCCCGGATGTGTTCATACAGGTGATCATAATTCCATACGGTCTGTGTGGTATCTGCAGATTCATAGATTCCCTGATGAATCAGATTATCGCCGACGGCGACAAAACGAATGGTATTATTTTCCAGTTTCTGCTGTTTTTGCAGCTCAGCTTCCTGCTTTTGCTTTATCTGTTTCCGGAGTTCGGCCTCCTGGGCGGCGGCCCTTTGATGATTGTGATAGAGTGTGACGAATAAACCGATTCCGGCAGTCAGGATCAGACAGGAACAGGCAAGAAATATCTTTTGACGCCGGACCTGTTGCTGGCGTTTCCGTTTTTGTTCCAGTTTGCGTGATTCCCGCATCCGACTGGTATTGTTTTGTGTGTTAGGTGTATCCATAAAGTTCCTCGTTGTTTCTCATTCTGTAATAATTATCGGTACTATTCAGCAGGTAGCATTCCGCAAGATGTTTAGAAATGCATTTTGACTCGTAACTGTCCAGCAGTGAGTGGCAAAATTTACTTTTGAAAGTCACATCATAAATATAATTATTATACACAAAAAGAAAGAAAGTAGCAAGAAAATCTCAAGCAAATTGTATAAAAAAAGTAAAGAACAGGTTGCTGTTCACTGGTAATATCCCGCGAGGTGTTTTTTGTGAGCGAAGGTCACAGAAAATCCGAGACATATCGCGCGAATTTATGCGATCAGCATAAATTCTGTGCATCGCACAGCGTGTTGCTGGGCACGGAGTGAACAGTAACAAGAACCGTTCATATTCCCGTGCAAAAAGCAAATGTTCCGGCATATAGTGAAACAAAGATCCGAAACGAGCAAAGATGATGAAGAAAAGAATTATCACATGGGTATTACTTCTGATGCTGATAACGGCTGAAATCTGTCCTGTGACAATCCAGGGTGCGGTACAGCCGGCGCCGGAGATCAGCGCACCGGGAGCGGTACTTATGGAACCATCTACAGGAACTGTTTTATACGAAAAAAACGGAGAAGAACAGCGAAGTCCGGCAAGCATTACCAAAATCATGACTCTGCTTTTGATTTTTGAAGCACTGGAAGACGGACAGATCACGTTGGAGGAAGAGGCGGTAACCAGTGCCTATGCAAAAAGCATGGGGGGATCTCAGGTTTTTCTGGAAGAGGGAGAAAAACAGACAGTGGAGACCCTGATCAAATGTATCGTAGTTGCATCGGGGAATGATGCATCCGTGGTAATGGCAGAACATCTTGCGGGAAGCGAGGAAGAATTTGTGAAAAGAATGAATGAAAAAGCCAGAGAGCTTGGTATGATACATACACAGTATGTGGACTGTTGCGGACTTACAGATTCCGATGCACATTATACCACGGCTTCTGATGTTGCGATTGTCTCGAGAGAACTGATTACTCGTTTTCCCCGTATTCTTAACTATTCCTCTATCTGGATGGAAAATATTATCCACAGAACGGCACAGGGAGAGAAAGAATTCTGCCTGACCAATACCAACAAGCTGATTCGCAGTTATGAAAGGTGCATTGGTCTGAAAACCGGAAGTACCAGTGTGGCAAAATACTGTGTATCTGCAGTTGCACGGAGGGGAGAGATGACGTTGCTTGCGGTAGTCATGGGTGCGCCGGATGCCAAGGTGCGATTTAAAGATGCGGCAGCCTTGCTTGATTATGGATTTGGAAAGTGTAATCTTTATCTGGATGAAAACAGGAAAAATCCGGATCCGGTGCCGGTAAAAGGAGGGGTAAAAAAAGAGGTGGCATGTCGGTATACAGGAGAATTCCGGTATCTGGATACGGAAGGGAAAAATCTTTCGCAGATAGAAAAGAAGATTGTTTATATGAAGAATCTTCAAGCACCGGTAAAGAAAGGAGATATCGTTGGCGAAGCACAGTATTTGCTGGATGGAAAGATGGTTGGCAAAACGGATATAGTGGCTGCAAAATCTGTGAAAAAGGCCGGTCTGTGGGATTATATCAAACACATCAGAAAGAGAATGATAAAGGGCGATGATTATTCGGCAGACGGGTAACTGTTTGATATAAAAACTGACGGGAATAAAACAGAAAACTGCTTTCCCGTCAGTTTTGAAAATGTAACAGTATCGGATCCGGGTTTACATTACGATCTGCGCAGAACGTATCGGAATCATCACATTTCGAAAATTACTACCTGATACCCTGGCATATGAAGGATATCTCCGTTAAGATCCAGTGTTTCCAGATTGTTCATCAGCACTTTTTTGTAAGTTCCCGGAAGAACAACATCCTGAGCATCGTGCTGATAATTGGCAACTACCAGCAGAGTTCTGTCAGTGCCTTTTCTGTAATAAGCCATCAGATTGGTCTGTTCTTCTTTGTATGGAACAACTTCACCGTATACAACCACATCTTTGTATTCCGGATTCTTGCGGAGGGCGATCAGTTCTTTATACCAGTGATACATGGAATCCGGGCGGTTCACCTGTTCGGCGGCATTGATACCGGTATAATTCGGATTCACTTTCAGCCACGGGGTTCCTGTGGTAAATCCTGCGTTAGCAGTTGCATCCCACTGGAATGGAGTGCGGGCATTGTCACGACTGTAAGGAACAACAGCTTTGAAAGCGGCTTCCGGAGTCAGTCCGGCGTCCAGTGCTACCTGGTATTCATCGAGGGTGCTGCAGTCATCAATTTCATCTATGGAGTGGAAAGCAACATTTGTCATACCAAGTTCCTGTCCCTGATAGATGAAAGGCAGCCCGCGGAGCATAACGTTGACAGCGGCAAGCATTTTCTTGCTGGTGTCACTGACGTCTGCTTCCGGGATATAGTGGCTGACACCGCGAGGTTCATCATGATTTTCGATGATATTGGAGATGAATCCGATATCCCCCAGGCGTTTCTGAGTACCGAAGGCAGCTTTTTTATATTCCTCACCCCATACAACCGGTTTGCATTTGTACCATCCGTCATCGGATTTACCGGCGATGGTTTCGGCAAAATCAAACATGGAAGAGAAGTGGCCATTGTTTCCGATAAATGCTTCCAGAGCATCCGGACGATCGGTAAATACTTCACCTACAGTAAATGCATGATGTTTTTCGAACGTTTCTGTTTTCATCTCATGCAGAAAGTCATCGATACCTTCCGCATCATGAAGCATGTTATCGATGCCTGCCAGCCCGTCATCACGGTCTGCGGGATAGCTGGTATAAATATTCGGCTTTTTAATGTTCATGATTGCATCGATACGGAAGCCGGCTACACCGCGATCCAGCCACCAGTTGATCATTTTGTATATTTCTTCCCGGAGCTTGGGATTCTCCCAGTTCAGATCTGGCTGTTTTTTGTGGAAGACATGCATATAATATTTGTCGGTATGTCCCGGCAGAAGATCCCATACAGGACCGCCGAAGTAAGAACGCCAGTTGTTTGGAAGTTTATAATCTTTGGTATCGGCGATGTAGAAATATTTTCCGTACTCACCGTCCGGATCTTCACAGGCTTTTTTGAACCATTCGTGTTCATCGGAACAGTGGTTGACAACCAGGTCCATAACGATGTACATATCACGGGCTTTTGCCTCTTTTAACAGTTCGTCCATGTCTTCCATGGTTCCGAATCTCGGGTCGATATCGTAATAGTCGGAAATATCGTATCCCTGATCTGCCAGCGGGGAGCAGTAGATCGGGGAGAGCCAGATGATGTCCACCCCCAGATCTTTCAGGTAATCCAGTTTGCTGATCACACCTTTCAGATCACCGATACCATCTCCGTTGGTATCGCAGAAACTCTTCGGGTAAATCTGATATGCGGCTTTCTCATGCCACCACTTTTTTTCTAACATTGTAAAAATCCTCCTGTTGCTTCTTACGAATCATTTACTGACATTATAGAAGAGAAATAAGAAAAATACTACCGGAAAACTGATTGGAAAGTATATTATTCTGACTTCCTTGCCAGATATAATTTCCGGTATTGCAGTGGGGTGGTTCCGGTTTTCCGCTTGAAGAGGCGCTGAAAATTCCCCATGTTGTTAAAACCACATTCCAGACAGACCTCTGTCACCGGGGCATCGCCGGTTTCCAACAGGCGGATGACTTTATTTAAACGGTAATCGTTGATATAATCGATCGGTGTCTTTCCGATGGAACGCTTGAAAAAGCGACAAAAATACTGTTCATTCATATTGATCTGAGATGCCAGATCCTGCACATACAACTTTTCCTGGTAGTGCTCCGTAATATAGGAAAGTATAGTTTTGATAGCTGTAATTTTCTGGCTCTCTGATCCCGGTGACTGGCGCATCAGACCGGCTTCCATCAGGATCCCGATCAGCTGTAAGATTCCGGCTTTGATCTGTAACTGAGCGATGACGTTATCGGTGAGAATCTGTTCTCCGGTGATGAGTGTCTCATTATTTTTTGAGAAAATCCGGCTGATCTGCTGATAACAGCTGCGGAATGCAGGGAAAAAAGGACTGGTCTGATCAAGAAAACGGGGAAATGTCAGTTTGTTCTGTGCCAGCGGCAGTAAGATCAATTCATCGATCGAGTCATAATTGTGAAACAGCAGCATAGAGGGCGAAAAAACGATCGCCTGCTCATCAAATTCCACGCTCACAGAGCGGAGGGAATGAAGCTCGCCGCTGTTAAGAAACAGAAAACATTCCTGATCGGTTCCGTAAGGCTCCATATTGATATCCAGTTTGTAGGAACCATGCTGAAGATAAACAACCTCAACCTCTTCGTGCCAGTGATGGCGGACGCGGAGACGGTAACTGAGATTGCTGAAATGGTAATAAGCACAGGGAAACAGGCGGGTACCGTGGGACTGTTTTTCTTTCAGACCCGGCTGCTGAGATGTCTGATTCATAAAAGTTCCTCCTGTCATGATAAGATACCTGTATTTTATCATACTAAATAGGTCTTTTCTATCATAGGATACATAGGAGGGGTAGAAAATGAAAAAAATCTGGGAGCGGGAGATGTGGATGGTGCTTGGCTTCCTTGCCGGGTGTTTTGCTCTTGGTTTGCTTGGCGGAATTCTGTTTGCCAACCTTGCATATCCCTGGCGAAACGGGCAGAATCAGATGCTGGAGCTGTATGCACTGACACAGATTAAGAATAAAAAGGGAAAATCCGCGGAGTATTTTTGGTATCTCTTGGAAAACCGGATGTTTGCCGTTGCGTTTTTTCTACTTACAGGACTTACGGGTGCGGCGCGCTTTATCGTTGTGGTAGCAGCTGCCTGGATGGGGTTTCTTGCCGGAGCGGCGGGAAGCCTTCTGATTCTGGAACAGGGAATCCGGGGGTTCTGGATCTTTGCAGGTTCGTTATTTCCACAGATGATTGTATATTTTCCCGCGGTTGCACTGCTGATGACAAAAATTTATAAGGAACGGGGAAATATCTGGAAGAAACCTGTAAAAGTTATAAAAATCTATCTTCTTACAGGAACAGCGGTAATTTTTCTGTGTCTGGCGGGTGTTGTCCTGGAAGCGTATGTCCATCCGGTCTGGATGAGATGGCTGCTGGAACATGTTTAAAAAGAAAAATTTTACAAGATATGGTAGACATAAAATACCGGATTTCGATATGTTGTAGTTTCAGATAAATATTGGAAAAAGAAGAAAAAATCAGGAAAATAAGGATTTGCTTTTCTGTAAAAACACGGCTATAATAGGTCTATGCGGCAAAAACAGGTGAGGTTTTTGCGCTATTATCACATAATGAGGACACGGGAAGATATGGAAACAGAGATAAAATTATTTATATCCTATTTACATAATACAAAAAGAATGTCCGGCAATACAGTGGTGTCCTATGAGAGAGATCTGAAGAAAATGATGCTGTATTTTCAGGAGGTACACCAGATGACCCGGGTGCAGGATATCACAGAAACCAGCCTGAATTCTTACATGCTGTATCTGGAGAAAAATCATTTCGCAGCATCTACGGTATCGAGAAGCGTGGCTTCCATGCGTGCGTTTTTCCAGTATCTGTATCAGGAACATCTCATAGAGAATAACCCGGCAGATCATCTGCATCCGCCGAAGGTGGAAAAGAAGATGCCGGAGATTCTGTCTGTGGAGGAAGTAGATCTGCTTCTTCGCCAGCCATCAGACAGGACACCGAAGGGACTGCGGGACCGGGCAATGCTGGAACTTTTATATGCCACCGGTATCCGGGTCAGTGAGCTGATCCATCTGGAAATGTCGGATGTCAATCTGGCGATGGGATATATCAACTGCAGGGATACAGACAGTGAGCGTGTGATTCCGTTTGGAAGTCAGGCGAAAAAAGCATTGCAGCAGTATATGCATACGGTGCGGGACGGATTTCTGAAGGGACAGGAGAGTGAAGTGCTTTTTACGAACTGTTCCGGAAAACCGATGAGCCGGCAGGGGTTCTGGAAGGTGCTCAAGCACTATGCACAAACCGCCGGAATTGAGAAAGATATCACACCGCATACCCTGCGTCATTCGTTTGCCGCTCATCTGATCCAGAACGGAGCGGATTTAAAGAGCGTGCAGGAGATGCTGGGACATTCGGATATATCGACAACACAGATGTATCTGAATATGAATGTGTATAAAATCAGGGATGTTTATACCAAAGCACACCCGAGAAAATAAGAGGAGAGAAGTTATTATGAGTATTGAACTGTTGAAAAAACTGCCAACACCGACAGAGATCAAAGCGGATTATCCGGTGACACAGAAGGTGGCACGGATCAAAGAAGAAAGAGACGAGATGATCCGTAAAGTATTTACCGGAGAATCCGACAAGTTTCTGGTTATCATCGGACCGTGTTCCGCAGATAACGAAGAGGCAGTTTGTGAATATATCAACCGTCTGTCCAGAGTACAGGAAGAGGTAGCGGACAAACTGATCCTGATTCCGAGAATTTATACCAACAAACCGAGAACAACCGGTGAAGGTTACAAGGGAATCCTGCATCAGCCGGACCCGGAGAAGAAACCGGATCTGCTGCACGGTCTGATCGCGATCCGTAAGATGCACATGCGTGCTATTGAGGAATCCGGTCTGACAGCCGCAGATGAGATGCTGTACCCGGAAACCTGGAGATATCTGGATGATATTCTCTCTTATGTTGCGATCGGTGCGCGTTCCGTGGAAAATCAGCAGCATCGTATGGTAGCCAGTGGTATGGATATTCCGGTAGGTATGAAAAATCCGACCAGTGGAGATCTGTCTGTGATGCTGAATTCTGTTGTGGCAGCACAGATCAAACAGAACTTTATCTACAGAAACTGGGAAGCAGAGACTGACGGCAACCCGCTGGCGCATACGATTCTTCGTGGTGCGGTGAATAAACATGGCAATGCGATCCCAAACTATCATTATGAAGATCTGCAATTCTTGCTGGAGAAATATAATGAAAGAGATCTGAAGAATCCGGCTACAATTGTGGATGCAAATCATTCGAATTCGAATAAACAGTTTAAGGAGCAGATTCGTATTGTGAAGGAAGTGCTTCACAGTAGAAATATTTCCGGGGATATTCGGAAACTGGTGAAGGGCGTGATGATCGAGAGTTATCTGGTTGAGGGTAATCAAAAGATCGGATGCGAGAATCACGTGTATGGAAAATCGATTACGGATCCTTGCCTGGGTTGGGAGGATTCGAGAGAGTTGCTGCATACGATTGCGGAGCTTTGTTAGGATAAAAAACAAAAAAATAAGAGTAGTTGGCTAAAGGGACGTGGCTGGCTTGCGATCCATGGGTGGACAACTTGGGCAGGGCAACTTTGAACTAATCACTAACTTCGACTAATTGACGCTGGTCAGCTGACCAGCGCCAAAGTCTACGTAAGTGCTGGATTTCAAAGCTTGCCCTGAATGCCCAAAAAGTGTTGTCCACCCATGGATCGCAAGCCAGCCACTGGTTTTGGCAAACGACGTTAAGTTTGGTTTATAAAGTGGTTTCGAGAATTTTGGACTCGGTGAATCCAAAATTGTTGTGATGCTTTTAGAGATAAACGAAAAGTCGTTTGTGAATGGTGTGAAAAAGAAGGCACAGAGTAAATCTGAAAAGTTCGTGTGTTATAAAAACTGTTTTATGATATGTAAGAGAAACATGGCTAGAGCCTTTTTCAGACGCGCTCTAGCGTGGAGTTTTTTGGGTGAATAATTTCATCATCATCAGGAATATTCCTCCGGTTATAAGAACGCTTCCGAACAGTGCGATATATCCACTCATTTTCATTTCAGACAGTATACGGTAGAGAAACAGACCGCATCCACATCCAAGGATCATTCCACAACAGGGCAGGACGATCCATTCTACTGCTGGAAATCGAAATTTTACACTTTTATGTAAAAAGATCAGGTTTAATCCCGTAATGATAAGCTGGCTTAAAAGCAGTCCGAAGAGGTAGCCGCGGATTCCCATGTGGGGGATTGCGAAGGTCACGAAGAGGATTCGGATTCCAAGGCCGGCGAGGCTTTGGATCAGGCATTGGACGGTGTGTCCCAGGCCGTTCAGGATGCCGTTCAGGGTGGCGGTGAGGTAGAGGAACGGGCAGAGAAAGGCCAGAATCTGTAAAAAGATGCCGGCGTCCTGGTTTTGGTAGAAGATCTGTGCCAGCTCTTTTCCGAAAAAGAAGAAGATTCCTCCGGATAAAAAGCCGAGCCACAGACAGTATTGAATGGTCTGTTCGGTAGAGCGGATGATGGCATCTTCTTTTCCGGCTGCCTGTTGTCCGGCGATGGTTGGGAGGAGCATCGTGGAAAGGGCGGACGTGATCGCAGAAGGAAATAAAATAAAGGGCAATGCCATACCGGTCAGTGCGCCATACAGACTGAGGGACTGTGCGTTTGTAAGTCCGGATGCTTCGAGTTTTCCTGGGATGAGGATGGCTTCGGTACTCTGTAAGAGGTTGACGAGCATGCGGTTCAGGGTGAGCGGGACGGATAAGGTAAGGATTTCCCAGAGGCAGGAACGGACGCGAAAGTCGGTAGTGCCTTTATAGGAAGGTTTCTGGAAAGCGAGACAGACAACGCAGAAGAAGCATGCCGCCAGTTCTCCGAAAAGCATGCCGCCAACGGCGAGGATCGGTGTCGGAGCAAGGTTTTGCTCCAGGAAAATCAGGTAAATGACATAAGAAGCACCCACCCGGGCAAACTGTTCCAGTAATTGTGATACAGCCGGAACCGTGGTTCGGCGGGTGGAAAAGTACCAGGCATGGATGCAGGTGTGTATGGAACAGAGGGGCAGACTGAAAGCAAGCAGCTGCAGAAGTTCACAGCATCGGATCTCATGTAAGATATGAAGGCTGATCCAGGGTGCGCGGGTGTACAGAAAAAAGGACACGATCAGTGAAAGTCCCACAGAAAGTCCGCTTCCACTCAGGAAAAATACCCATCCCTTTCTCGGATTTTCCTTGGATAAAGCGGCGGAGCAGCAGCGGGATAAGGCACTCTGAATGCCGGCGGTGACACCGGACAGGCAGAAGGCATAGACCGGGAAAATCATCTGGTAGATTCCCAGACCCTGTGCACCAATGGTGCGGGATAGGAATATCCTATAAAAGAAGCCAATCAGGCGGCTCAAGGTACCCGCACAGGTGAGGATGGCAGTACCGGTGAGGACAGGATGCTTCGCAGAAGAAAACATAACAAGCTCCGGGGCTTTTTTTTAAATATATGAGGCTGCCAGCCTTGACAGAACCGGGGAGTCGTGTTATATTGACAAAGGGTCATATCCCAGTAGATTACTAGGGAATCTGAAAGACCAAAGGAAACTTCCGGAAGGGAGGCAACATGAAATTATCAACGAAGGGCAGATACGGTCTCCGAGCGATGATCGATCTGGCTGTATATAGTGAAAAAGAACCGGTGTCTATACAGAGTATAGCGGATCGGCAGAACATCTCCGAGCGTTATCTTGAACAGCTGATGGCCAGTCTGAAAAAGGAAGGACTGGTGAAAAGCATCCGGGGAGCCAACGGAGGGTACCAGCTGGCAAGACCGGCAATCGGTATCTCGGTTGGAGATATCCTTCGTGCACTGGAAGGAGATCTGCGGGCAGTAACCTGTCCGGCAAACGGCGAAGAAGGAAACGGTGGCTGCGAAAATGCAGATCTGTGTGTGACGCGATATGTATGGCAGCGCATCAACGAAGGAATTACTCATGCAGTGGATACCATGTATCTCAACCAGTTGGTGGAAGAGAGTAAAAAACTGAAAGAAAAAGGACAGGTACAGCCTGCAGGCTGTCAGGGATAGGAGGCAAAATCATCATGAAGAAAATTATTTATCTGGATAATGCGGCAACCACAAAAGTTGCACCGGAAGTAGTAGAGGCGATGCTCCCGTATTTTACAGAATACTATGGCAATCCATCCAGCGTATATGAACTGGCAGGAATCAGCAAAAAAGCCGTAACAGAAGGAAGAGAAAAAGTAGCATCTGTCATCGGAGCAAATCCGAACGACATCTACTTTACCGCAGGTGGTTCCGAGTCTGATAACTGGGCACTGAAAGCTACTTACGAAGCATATAAATCAAAAGGAAACCACATCATCACCACAAAGATCGAGCATCATGCGATCCTGCATACCTGCGAATGGCTGGAAAAACAGGGAGCAAAGATCACTTACATCGATGTAGATGAAAATGGTGTTGTAGATCTGGATCAGCTGCAGAAAGCCATCACACCGGAGACCATCCTGATCTCAGTCATGGCAGCAAACAATGAGATCGGTACCCTGCAGCCAATCAAAGAAATCGGTGCGATCGCAAAAGAACACGGTATTTTATTCCATACCGACGCTGTACAGGCATTTGGTCAGATCCCGATCAATGTAGACGAATGTCATATTGATATGTTAAGCTCCAGCGGACATAAGATCAACGGACCAAAAGGTATCGGATGTCTTTATATCCGTAAAGGATTAAAACTGCGTTCCTTCGTTCACGGCGGCGCTCAGGAGAGAAAGAGAAGAGCCGGAACAGAAAATGTACCGGGCATCGTAGGATACGGTGTGGCAGCAGAGCGTGCACTTCGTACCATGGAAGAACGTACTGCAAAAGAGATCGAAGTAAGAGATTACATGATCAAAAAGATCCAGGAAGAGATCCCGTACTGCAAACTGAACGGACATCCAACCATGCGTCTGCCGAACAACGTAAACTTCAGCTTCCAGTTCATCGAGGGAGAATCCCTGCTGATCATGCTGGATATGGCAGGCATCTGCGCATCTAGTGGTTCCGCATGTACATCCGGATCTCTGGATCCGTCCCATGTACTGCTGGCTATCGGACTGCCTCATGAGATCGCACACGGTTCCCTGCGTCTGACACTGAGCGAAGAAACTACAAAAGAAGATGCGGACTTCGTTGTAGAACAGATCAAAGGTATCGTAGAGCGTCTGAGAAGCATGTCTCCGCTGTACGAAGACTTCATGAAAAAACAGAATAAATAATAAAAAAGATTAACATACGAATATACGGAGGAAATATAGATATGTATAGCGAAAAAGTAATGGATCATTTTCAGCATCCGAGAAATGTAGGAGAAATCGAAAACGCCAGCGGAGTAGGTACCGTAGGTAATGCAAAATGTGGAGATATCATGAGAATGTATCTGGATATCGATGACAACGGCATCATCCAGGACTGCAAATTCAAAACTTTCGGCTGTGGTGCAGCTGTTGCAACCAGCAGTATGGCAACAGAACTGGTAAAAGGAAAAACCATCCAGGAAGCTCTGGAAGTAACCAACAAAGCCGTTATGGAAGCGCTGGACGGACTGCCGCCTGTAAAAGTTCACTGTTCTCTGCTGGCTGAGGAAGCCATCCACGCAGCACTGTGGGATTACGCTGAAAAACACAATATCAAGATCGAAGGTTTAAGCAAACCGAAGTCTGATATCAGCGAAGGCGAGACCGAAGAGGAAGAATATTAATGAAAAAAAAGGTAGTTGTAGGGCTGTCCGGAGGAGTTGACTCCTCTGTGGCAGCCTGGCTGTTAAAAGAACAGGGTTACGATGTGATCGGAGTAACCATGCAGATATGGCAGGACGAGCCGGAGCTGATCCAGGAAGAAAACGGGGGATGCTGCGGCCTTTCTGCCGTTGACGATGCGAGAAGAGTGGCACAGATTCTTGATATTCCTTATTATGTTATGAATTTCAAGAAAGAATTCAAAGCAAATGTCATGGATTATTTTGTGGACGAGTATCTGCACGGCCGCACACCGAATCCGTGTATCGCCTGCAACCGCTATGTAAAATGGGAGTCCCTGTTGCAAAGAAGTCTTGCCATCGGTGCAGATTATATTGCCACCGGACATTATGCAAGAATCGAGCAGCTGCCAAACGGCAGATATGCGATCCGCAATTCCGTGACTGCGGCAAAAGATCAGACGTATGCGTTGTATAATCTGACACAGGAACAGTTAAAACGGACACTGATGCCGATAGGTGACTATTCCAAAGACCAGATCCGTGACATGGCAGAAAAGATCGGACTTCCGACTGCACACAAAAAGGATTCTCAGGAGATCTGCTTTGTGGATGATAACGATTATGCGGGATTTATCGACGAATACGGTCAGGGAAAAGTGCCGGAGGGCAATTTTGTGGACAAAGACGGTAAAGTGCTCGGACGCCACAAGGGAATCACCCGCTACACGATCGGACAGAGAAAAGGACTGAATATCGCCCTTGGAAAACCGGTATTTGTACAGAAAATTTGTCCGGAAACCAATGAAGTGGTTCTTGGAAGCAACGAAGATCTGTTTACGACCACCGTGCGGGCGAACCGCCTGAACTTTATGGCGGTGGAAGATATTCCGGAAGAGATCGAAGCACTTGGTAAGATCCGTTATAATCACAGAGGGGATACCTGTAAAGTGAAACGGATCGGAGAGGATCTGTTAGAATGTCATTTTGATACTCCGGTGCGTGCAGTAACCCCGGGACAGGCTCTCGTATTATATCAGGGCGAACATGTGTTAGGAGGAGGAACCATCGTATGATCAGAGAAACAGAAGCCGGTCCGTACGCTGGCAGAATAACCGCAGACTGTCACATTCACACCGAATTTTCGGCGGACAGTGAGACAAAGATCACCGATCAGGTAGAACGTGCCATAGAACTGGGGCTGGATCATATCTGTTTTACCGATCATATGGATATGGATTATCCGGAAGGCGAGTTTGATCTGGATACGGATGCCTATGTAAAACGCGTGCTGGAGGTACAGGAAGAGTACAAAGACCGGATCCGCATCTGTCTCGGTGTGGAACTGGGCATGCAGGAACATCTGAAAGAACGCCAGGATGCCTATCTTGCGAAGTATCCGTTTGATTTTGTTATCGGTTCCATGCACCTGATCCACGGAGAAGACCCTTATTTCGGAAAAATATACGAAAAACTGGGAGATGAAGAGGCATACCGTGAATATTTCCGGGCGACTCTGGAAAACTTAAAGAGAGCACCGAAAATCCATACGCTGGGACATCTGGATTATGCGGTGCGCTATGGAAAAGAAAAAGACAAATATTATTCATATGAAAGATTTTCGGAAGAAATCGATGCGATTCTGCAATATCTGATTGATCATCAGATCGCACTGGAAGTCAACACCGCAGGATTTCGGATGCTCGGATTTACCAACCCGCATCCGGATGTGATCCGCAGATACCGGGAACTGGGCGGAAAATTGATCACGATCGGTTCCGACGGTCATGTGCCGGAATATCTGGAATACGGATTTGACAGGCTTCCCGCATTGCTTTCTGACTGCGGATTCGATTCTTATGCAGTCTTCAGACAGGGAAAACCTGAATTCAGAAAAGTTTTGGGTAAAATTTGAAATTATGCTTGAATTTTTCAGGTAAATTAGGTAGAATAATTACAGGTTGATGTTTCTTTAACAATCTTAAAGAAAGATCACAAATTTTATTTACTTTTTAGGAGGAATGAAAATCATGGCAGTAAAAGTAGCAATTAATGGTTTTGGACGTATCGGTCGTCTGGCATTCAGACAGATGTTTGGAGCAGAGGGATTTGAAATCGTTGCAATCAACGACCTGACTTCCCCAAAAATGTTAGCACACTTACTGAAATATGATTCCACACAGGGAAAATATGCTCTGGCTGACACAGTAAAAGCTGGTGAAGATTCTATCACTGTTGATGGAAAAGAAATCAAAATCTACGCAAAAGCTAATGCAGCTGAACTTCCTTGGGGAGAAATCGGTGTAGATGTAGTTCTGGAGTGTACTGGATTCTATACATCCAAAGACAAAGCTCAGGCTCATATCGATGCTGGTGCTAAACATGTTATCATTTCCGCTCCGGCTGGAAACGATCTGAAAACAATCGTTTACAACGTAAACCATGAAACTCTGACAGCAGATGATCATATCATCTCTGCAGCTTCCTGTACAACAAACTGCCTGGCTCCTATGGCAAAAGCCCTGAATGACCTGGCACCGATCAAATCCGGTATCATGTGCACAATTCACGCTTACACAGGAGATCAGATGACTCTGGACGGACCGCAGAGAAAAGGCGATCTGAGAAGATCCCGTGCAGCTGCAGTTAACATCGTTCCAAACAGCACAGGTGCTGCAAAAGCTATCGGTCTGGTTATCCCGGAACTGAACGGCAAACTGATCGGTTCTGCACAGCGTGTTCCAACTCCTACAGGATCCACAACTATCCTGACAGCAGTTGTTGAAGGTAACGTAACAGTTGATCAGATCAACGCAGCTATGAAAGCAGCTTCTAACGAGTCCTTCGGATACAACGAAGACGAAATCGTATCTAGCGATATCGTTGGTATGAGATTCGGTTCTCTGTTTGATTCTACTCAGACAATGGTTCTGCCACTGGAAAACGGTACAACAGAAGTACAGGTTGTTTCATGGTATGACAATGAGAATTCTTACACAAGCCAGATGGTAAGAACAATCAAACACTTCGGAAAACTGCTGAATGCATAATCCATAGGCTCATTGGGGGTCCGGTCTCTTTGGACCGGGCTCCTTTTTTATACGCGGGTTGGGAGCAAAAGTCTGTCCCTGTATGAGATCCTGGCGAATCCGCGTGATACAGATGTAGCTGTAAAGGCACAAGTGTGCGAATAATTAAAAGGAGGCATATGCCAATGCTTAATAAAAAATCTGTTGATGATATCAACGTAAAAGGCAAAAGAGTTCTGGTTCGTTGCGATTTCAACGTACCTCTGCAGGATGGAAAGATCACAGACGAGAACCGTCTGGTAGCAGCACTTCCTACGATCAAAAAACTGATTGCTGATGGTGGAAAAGTAATTCTGTGTTCTCATCTTGGCAAACCGAAGGGAGAGCCGAAACCAGAATTATCTCTGGCACCGGTTGCAGTAAGACTGAGCGAACTGCTGGGACAGGAAGTAAAATTTGCAGCTGATCCGGAAGTTGTCGGACCAAACGCAAAAGCAGCTGTAGAAGCTATGAAAGACGGCGAAGTAATCCTTCTGGAGAACACCCGTTATCGTGCAGAAGAAACCAAAAACGGAGACGAATTCTCCAAAGAACTGGCTTCCCTGTGTGATGTTTTCGTAAACGATGCATTCGGAACCGCTCACAGAGCTCACTGCTCTAACGTAGGTGTTACAAAATATGTAGATACTGCTGTTGTTGGATATCTGATGCAGAAAGAGATCGATTTCCTTGGCAATGCAGTAAACAACCCGGAAAGACCATTCGTTGCTATCCTGGGTGGAGCAAAAGTTTCCAGCAAGATTTCCGTAATCAACAACCTGCTGGATAAAGTAGATACTCTGATCATCGGCGGTGGTATGGCTTATACTTTCGCAAAAGCAGAAGGTGGTACCATCGGTGTATCCCTGTGTGAAGATGACTATCTGCAGTATGCTCTGGATATGAAGAAAAAAGCAGCAGAAAAAGGTGTAAAACTGCTTCTGCCTGTAGATAACAGAATCGGTGATGAATTCTCTAACGACTGCAACATGAAAGTTGTTCCATGTGGACAGATTCCGGATGGCTGGGAAGGTCTGGATATCGGACCGGAAACAGAAAAACTGTTTGCAGACGCTGTAAAAGATGCTAAGACTGTAGTATGGAACGGACCGATGGGATGCTTCGAAATGCCGAACTTCGCACACGGTACCGCAGCAGTAGCAAAAGCTCTGGCTGAGACAGACGCTACAACCATCATCGGTGGTGGTGATTCCGCAGCAGCTGTTAATATCCTGGGATTTGGTGACAAGATGACTCACATCTCTACCGGTGGTGGAGCTTCCCTGGAATTCCTGGAAGGAAAAGAACTGCCAGGTGTAGCAGCAGCAAACGATAAATAAGAATCAGATCCTGGAAAGGATACAAGAAAAGAGGAAACGTAACATGGCTAGAAAAAAAATTATTGCCGGTAACTGGAAAATGAACATGACTCCAAGTGAGGCTGTTAAACTGGTTGAAACTCTGAAACCACTGGTAAAGAATGACGAAGTAGACGTAGTATTCTGCGTACCTGCTATCGACATCGTTCCTGTAGTAGAAGCTGCAAAAGGAACTAACATCCAGGTTGGTGCTGAGAATATGTACTTCGAAGAAAAAGGTGCTTACACCGGAGAAATCTCCCCGAACATGCTGGTAGATGCAGGCGTAAAATACGTTGTTCTGGGACATTCCGAGAGAAGAGGATACTTTGGAGAAACAGATGAAGACATCAACAAAAAAATGCACAAAGCATTTGAACATGGTCTGACACCTATCATGTGCTGTGGTGAATCTCTGGAACAGAGAGAGCAGGGTGTAACCATGGACTTCATCCGTCAGCAGGTTAAGATTGGCTTCCAGGGTCTGACAGCAGATCAGGCAAAGAAAGCCGTTATCGCTTACGAACCAATCTGGGCTATCGGAACCGGAAAAACAGCTACTACTGAGCAGGCTCAGGAAGTATGCGGTAAGATCCGTGAGTGTATCGCTGAAGTATACGATGATGCTACAGCAGCAGAGATCCGTATCCAGTACGGTGGATCCGTAAACTCCAAAACAGCAGCAGACCTGTTTGCTCAGGCAGACATCGATGGCGGACTGGTTGGAGGCGCTTCCCTCAAAGAAGAATTCGGACAGATCGTAAACTACAAATAAATCCTTACATTTGTAAAAAGTAAATAAAGAAACGTGTCAAAACGCCACGAAACGCAAGAAGATCTGGTGATATTCAGCAGATCCAATGCGCTTCGTGGCGTTTTATAATTTCATCATAATTACTTTTAAATGAAAAATACACGATCATTTAAAAAGTGATAATTTTACAAAATATCAATATACTCTCCGGCGAGGGCTTTGTTCATGCTTCTGACAGCACAGAATTTGCCGCACATGCTGCAGGTATCGCTGTGGTCATCTTCCGGCATTCTGCTGGCGCGGATGGATTTGGCAGTTTCCGGATCTAAAGCACAGGCATACTGGGCATCCCAGTCGAGCACACGACGTGCATCTGCCATTTTATCATCTATATCACGGGCGCCGGGGATTCCTTTGGCAATATCAGCTGCATGAGCTGCGATTTTGGAGGCAATGATTCCCTGCTTGGTATCTTCTACATTTGGAAGAGCCAGGTGTTCTGCAGGTGTTACATAACAAAGGAATGCAGCACCGTTCATGGCAGCAACGGCGCCACCGATGGCCGCGGTGATATGGTCATATCCGGGAGCAATATCGGTGACAAGAGGTCCGAGTACATAGAAAGGAGCTCCCATACAGATGCTCTGCTGGACTTTCATATTGGCAGCTACCTGATCCAGAGGCACATGTCCGGGACCTTCCACCATAACCTGTACATTGTGATCCCAGGCACGTTTTGTCAGTTCTCCGAGACGAACCAGTTCTTCAATCTGGCATACATCGGTTGCATCTGCCAGACATCCCGGCCGGCAGGCATCACCTAAAGAAATGGTTACATCATATTCCTCACAGATATCAAGAATTTCATCATAATATTCATAGAATGGATTTTCCTCTCCGGTCATGCTCATCCAGGCAAAAACCAGACTTCCTCCACGGCTGACGATATTCATTTTTCGTTTGTGCTTTTTGATCTGCTCGATGGTTTTTCGTGTGATTCCGCAGTGGAGAGTGACAAAGTCCACACCGTCTTCCGCATGCATCCGGATCACATCTATAAAGTCTTTTGCGGTCAGAGTTGCAAGATCACGCTGATAATGAATAACGCTGTCATAGACAGGGACCGTACCGATCATAACCGGACATTCACTGGTCAGTTTACGGCGGAAAGGCTGGGTATTTCCATGGCTGGAAAGATCCATGATGGCTTCGGCACCGAGTTCTACAGCGCTCATTACTTTTTTCATTTCGATATCATAGTCTTTACAGTCACGGGAAACACCGAGATTGACATTGATTTTTGTGCGGAGCATACTTCCAACACCTTCCGCACTTAAACAGGTGTGATTTTTATTGGCGCAGATTGCTACTTTACCTTCTGCAACAAGCGTCATCAGTTTACTGACATCCATATGTTCCTTTTCGGCTACAAGGCTGATTTCGGGTGTGATGATTCCCTTGCGTGCCGCATCCATCTGAGTGGTGTAATTTCTCATGTTGTTTTGCCTCCATTCTTTTCACATACATAATAAAAAAGTATCTGTTTTTGACGTCAGCAAAACACAGACGTATCCATGCAGAACAAAAATCATACGTCCGGAGAATCTATAGGAGTAGTTGCTGACGCCTGCATCAGAAAGCAGGTTCCGGGTTTCTGATGCTGAACAAAATCATAAGATTTTGTCTTTTTTACAGCGGTACAAAGTGGTGTCCCCAATGCATCGCTTTTGACAGCCGGATATACTGCGCGAAATAAAAAGGACCCTTACCTGAGTAAGGATCCTGTAATCTGTCTGATGGAAAAAAGAAACAGTGTGTGTATGTCTACCTCTTTTATCCGGTATATCTTTCCTACGTTGGCATTATCCAAATCAGGTTTTCGGGTCGAAACGGAATCACGTCTCCTCTCAGCCGGCTTTCACCAGCTCCCCGTCAGCAATATAAAGGTTGTCTGGTACATCGAAACGATGCACTTAATGTTATTATGTATCAGAACAGGTGAAAATGCAAGAGAGAATTCGGAGAAATTTCAGTGTATCCGGAACTTCACACTTCACAAGTTCACTTTAGTGTGGTAAAATGGGCGAAAAGTGATGTTGCCCTGAGAAAAGAAAGTCAGGAAACTTTCTTGGGCGGAAAAGGAGAAACATATGGCAGACAGAGTCATTAAAGCAGCCCTGCTTGGTTTAGGTACCGTAGGCGGTGGTGTTTATAAAGTGCTGAAAATGCAGGAAGAGGAAATGATCCCGAAATTGGGTGCAAAAGTGGAATTGAAGAAAATTCTGGTTCGTAATATTGAAAAAGCATCCAAAAAGATCGATGATCCGTCCTTGCTTACGGATAACTGGAAAGAGATCGTGGAGGATCCGGAGATCGAGATCGTTATTGAGCTGATCGGTGGCATGGAACCGGCAAGAACGTATATTCTGGAAGCTCTGGAAGCAGGAAAAAATGTGGTAACTGCCAACAAAGATCTGATCGCAGCTGACGGACATATTCTGCTGGATACCGCAGCAAAGAATAAGAAAGATTTCTTACACGAAGCGGCAGTAGCCGGTGGTATCCCGATCATTCGTCCGATCAAGCAGTGTCTTGCAGGAAATCATATCTCAGAAGTGATGGGTATCATGAACGGAACTACCAACTTTATCCTGACTAAGATGAGCCAGAATGGCATGGAATTCGCCGATGCCCTGAAACTGGCACAGGAACTGGGATATGCGGAAAGTGATCCGACCGCTGATGTGGAAGGACTGGATGCGGGAAGAAAGGTTGCGATCCTTGCCAGCGCTGCTTTTAATTCACGGGTTACCTTTGATGACGTATATACGGAAGGAATCACCAAGATCACAGCGACGGATATCCAGTATGCCAAAGAGATGGGCTGCGTGATCAAACTCCTTGGTGTGGCAAGAAATACACCGGAAGGTATCGAAGCGAGAGTCCATCCGATGCTGATCGATGTCAATCATCCACTGGCGTCTGTTAATGATGCATACAACGCAGTTTTTGTACAGGGGGATGCCGTACAGGATGCCATGTTCTATGGCCGTGGTGCCGGAGAACTGCCGACAGCCAGTGCAGTTGTGGGCGATGTCTTTGATATTGTAAGAAATATTTTGAATGATTGCTGTGGACGAATCGGATGTACCTGTTATAAGAATCTTCCGATCAAGCACATGAACGAGATCAGCAGTAAGTTCTTCATTCGCATGTTTGTGGAAGACCGTCCGGGTGTACTGGCCAATATTGCCAGTGTATTTGGCAACAGTGGTGTCAGTCTGGCGCAGGTTATCCAGAGAAGAAAGAATGACCAGTATGCAGAGATCGTAGTGATCACAGATGATGTGAAAGAGAAGAATCTGAAGGATGCGCTGGCAGTGGCAAAGGGCATGTCTACCGTGAAAGAAATCTCCGGAATGATTCGTGTGGCATAAAAAGAAAACAACTGTGTTGAGTCACAGAAAGTGCACACAGCACTTGAAAGTCCTCTCATATCAAGTTATAATGTAACTATTCGTTCAAATGTAACGAAAGAGACATGAAAACAGGGAAAAATATCATGCAAAATGCTGATAAAACACCTGAATCACTTGATATGGGAGGACTTTTTACATGGAACAATCAAGAGCCTGGGTGCAGGCATTAAGAGAAAATATCGGAAAAGTACTGGTTGGAAAGGAAGAGACTATTGATCTGGTGCTGACCACACTGGCAGCAGGAGGACATGTATTGCTGGAAGACGTGCCGGGAACCGGAAAGACCATGCTGGCAAAATCGCTGGCAAAATCCTTAGATGCCGAGTTTGGAAGAATTCAGTTTACCCCGGATCTTTTGCCGTCCGATATTACAGGTCTGAACTATTATAACCAGAAAGCAGGAGAATTCCAGTTCCGGCCGGGTCCTGTATTTGCCAATATCATTCTGGCAGATGAGATCAACCGTGCCACGCCGAGAACGCAGGCCAGTCTGCTGGAGTGTATGGAAGAACGTCAGGTGACGGTGGATGGTGTGACGAGAAAGCTGGAAGAGCCATTTTTCGTTATTGCAACGCAGAATCCACTGGAAACTACCGGGACCTTCCCGTTGCCGGAAGCACAGCTGGATCGTTTCTTTATGAAGTTATCGATGGGGCTGCCGGATAAGAAAGAAGAAGTGGGAATTTTAAAGCGGTTTATTCTGGATCAGCCCTATGAGACACTGAAGGCAGTGTGTAAAAAAGAACAGATCCTTGCGGCAAGAGAAGAAGTGAAGAAGGTTCATGTGCATGAGCTTCTGCTAGATTATATGGCAGAACTGGTGCAGGCCACCAGAAAGGACAAAGAGATTCTTTCCGGTGTGAGTCCGAGAGGAACAATGGCCCTGCTGCGGGCTTCTCAGGCATATGCATGGATTCAGGGCAGAGACTATGTGGTACCGGAGGATATCAAGAAAGTTGCCGGTCCTGTGATGGCGCACAGACTGGTATTATCCAGGGGATTTGGCGGAGCTGTTACCGGAAAGATCAAGATAGAAGAGATCCTGTCGAAAGTCAGTGTTCCTACAGAAGAATGGGAGAGATAACAGATGGTTATTATAGTGATCGTAATTGGCGCTTTGGTGATGAACTATGCGCTGGTGAAAATCTACGGGCATCTGTGGGGAAAGAACCTGGATGCCCAGGTAGAATTTCAGAAAGAGCCGTCTCTGGAAGGCCGGGATGCCATGCTGACGGAAACCATCTATAATCGGAAATGGTTATTTCTTCCGGTCTTGCAGGTTGGATTTCAGATGCATCGAAATCTATGGTTTGCAGACGGGGAAAATACCAGTGTTTCGGATCAGTGTTATAAAAGAGATATCTTTTCTGTCGGCGGATATCAGAAAATCACGAGAACCATTCCGTTTCACTGTTCCAAGCGTGGGTATTATGAGCTGTCTCAGGTAGAATTGGTAACCAGAAGTCCGTTGATGAACAAAAAGTTCTATAAGACGCTGGAGTCACCGGATCATTTTTATGTCTATCCGCGTATGGTAGATGATACAAAGCTGGAGATTCCGTTCCAGAAGATCATGGGAAGTGTGTTGTCACACAAGAACCTCTATGAAGATCCCTTTGAATTCCGGGGCATCCGGGAATATCAGCCTACAGATCCCATGCATAAGATCAACTGGAAGGTATCAGCCAGAACAGATCAGTGGATGGTCAATCTGTACGATTCCACATCGGCTCAGGAAGTGATGATCTTGCTGGACGTGGAAGATGAGACCATCTGGAAATTCGATGAGATTCATGAGGAAGGAATCCGCCTGGCGGCTGCTCTGGCTTCCCGGCTTTTGCAACAGGGGGTCCCGGTGGGAATCCGTACTAATGGGCGGGATCTGAAAAGTGACGAATGTTTCAGTCTGAACGGAGGAACAGGTCCGCAGCAGGTGCGCTCTCTGTATGAGGGTCTGACAAGACTGGATCTTACAAAAAAGGCAGAACATATGGAAGTGATCCTGGATCGTCTGAGGGAAGAAAAAGAGAATGGAAACCGGACGTATGTGATGATCTCCAAGAATCAGAGAGAAAGTTGTTATGAGGGATTTGACAGCCTTTTGCAGGACGGTGGAACGGGAGCATGGATCGCAACGTTATACGATGATATGGAGTGGAAATTACCGGAAAACCGGAAGGTGACTATGATCCGGTGGGAGGTGGCGAAATGAAAAAGTTAAAAATGACGAAAAGAGAAGCTGCCATTACTTTCCTGGGACTGTGTCACGGTTACCTGGTTTTATTTGCCATCTATGCCTGTGCGGTGGTAACTTCCGGCCACGGAAATGAACCATTTATCCAGGTGGGACTGTTACTGCTTCCGGTGAATGCGATTTTGTTTGCGGCTGTAAGATGGGCCGGACATTTCTGGCAGTATGGGTTGATCGCTGCGCTGGCAGTTGTGGGTTCTGTTATGGCGGCAGGAAGCGGGGTACGCGGAATCTGGATGGGGATTCTGGGAGTTCTGGCTGCTATTTCTTATTTTTATGCCAGAGCGGCCAGAAACACCTGCTGGCTGGAATCGCCGGTATATCCGTGGATCGGGATCGATGTGATTTTGTATTTTCTTGGCGGTCATTTTGCATCCGATATGGCAGTACGGATCGCACCGATACTGGCGGCTGTATATTTTCTGATCTGCAATTTCCATACGAATCTGGAAGAAGTGGATACCTTTTTGAAAAATCATGCAACAATGGAGCGTCTGCCGGTGCGACGGCTGGCCAGAATCAATCAGGGTATGATGTGGATCGTATCGGGACTGACGGCGGCTGCGATGATCGTCGCGCCCTATCTTGGCTTAGATCAGCTGATACGGCAGCTGGGAAATGCTTTGAAGACGGTGATTCGCTGGCTGTTGCTTCTGATTCCCAACTCCCCTGTGGAAGAGGAGACCATGGCGACCGAACAGGCGCAACAGGCGATGCCGGCTGTCGGCAATCAGGCACCTTGGTTTCTGGAACTGTTCTATAAGCTGCTGGATCTCATTGGCTGGATGATCGGTATCGGACTGGTGCTTGCGTGTGTATTTCTGGTGATCCGGGCATTATACCGGCTGTACCTGCGGTTTAATGAAAAAACGGAAGAAAACGGGGATACCATCGAACGCCTGATGCCTGCTCCGGCGGCAGAAAAGAAGAAGGGGCTGGAACATAAAAAGAAAGAGCATCTGTTCTGGGATCGTTCCACAGATGGAAGGATTCGGAAACATTATCGAAAAAAAGTGCTGGAAAAACTGAAAGAATCGCCGGATGAAGCCTGGACTCCCACACAGACTGCCAGAGAAATGGAACTGGAGCCGGGGGAGGCAGAAACCTTTGCACGGATTTATGAGAAGGCAAGATACGGAAAAGATGATTGCAGCAGGGAAGAGATGGAGAGGATGCTTAAGATTCGGTAGAAGCTTGGGGCAGATGGATTGGATTTCGAAGCAGTGCGGCGGAAATATGATGTATAGAGCGTTAATTGAGAAGAAAAATAATCAAAAAAGCAATCGTATTTTTTACGATTGCTTTTTTGTGCACGCATTTCAAAATGAAAATTCAAACTCTGTATTAGAGCGTGCTTGAAAAATCTGAACATTCAGAAAAGGGCAAGCTATAAACTGCTTTCGGAGGTATAAAAATTCTTTTCATCTGCCATGGCAGCAGTCAACCGAATGCATGAATCAACCGATATTTTCATGAATCTTTCTGCCGATAACTTGCATAGGCCAGTCGATATTCCCTTGGTGTTACATGATAAAATTTTTTGAATTCCCGGTAGAACTGTGTAAAGTTACGGAATCCCACCGATTCTGCGATATCATTGATATTTTCATCACTGGAAATCAGCAGATCGGCTGCTTTTTTCATACAGATGTAAGAACTGTAATCATGGATACTCAGCCCGGTAAAGTTTTTGATGGTTTTGTAGAGCGTATCTCCGGAATAATTAAAATACGCTTCCAGGTCTGCGCGTGTGATTTTCCGGTCAGAAGTGAGCATGTAATTGCGGATCCGGTTAAATAAATTCTGGTTTCTCTGATGTTCGGATGTAAGCGGCGTGTTGCTGAACTTTACCGGGTCAAAAAGTTCCATCATAAGCTGACTGGCATAGCAGGCAAGCTTTAGGGAAATGTTGTCAGATGGTGCGGATAATTCACAGATCATACGCTCGAAAATATTATGAATATGATGCTGGATCCATTCATATCCGTTAGCCGGTATAAAATCAGTAAAATGACGTTCCGACTGTATATAGTCCAGGAGACGATGATAAGCGGTATTATTTTCAGAAGGAAAGTAACGGGGAAAAGCCAGGATCTGCTGCATAAAAGACTGGCTGATCTTGAAAAATAAAACTCTGCATGCTGTTGCGTATTCTTCTGCGTGGAGAACGTGAGGGTCTACCAGGCAGCAACCTCCCGCCGGATAATAATGCCTGAAATGTTCAATGTTCTGATAGATTTCCCCATCTATGAGAAACATAAATTCATAATATTCATGAGAATGGAGATAGGTCATAGATTGCAGGCTGGTGTGATCGGGCGGTATCAGATCGCTGACTTCTTCCAGAGGAGAAAAAGAGGCATAATAGACACCGGAGATATTATTTTCAAAAAGTGTGAAAAAGTTGTTTTCTTTATCCGGAGAGTGACGCAGCTGTAAGATCTCGACCGGTCCGGTCATATCGTAGGCATTCGCCATAGAGAAAAAAGAAGGAGAAGGAAGCGATTCAAAACCGGCAGCAGGGGTCGTTTTTGCGGAATCTGATGAAAGAAGAAACATAAGAGAAATCCTTTCGTGAAAATGATATAAAATATTGGAAAATACAATTATTATAGATATTTTATATCATTTTAAAAAGCATTACAATAGTACTTAGTAAAGAAACACTGTATATAAGGAGTTACTTGAGAACGGAGTGAACAGTAACTATAAGGTGTACAGCAATCAGCTTTGTGTGGTGTATGTCATAAGGAGATATCTGAAAATATTTCTGCAGGTATTATAAACCGAATGAAAAAAGTTTTAAAAGCTTTCAGAAATATTATGGCAGGAAAGGAGAAGCATATGATAAAAAGATTATTGAATCAGGGATGGACGGTGCAGGCAGGCGACGGAGGCGGATTATCCGCACTGTTCGGAGGTCCGGGAGAGCCGCCGAAACCGGTGAATCTTCCCCATGATCATCTGGTGGAGATTCCGAGGAATCCACAGGAACCAAACGGTCCGGGCAACGGATTTTTCCACGAGGAAGATATGGTGTATGAGACGACGCTGCAGCTTGAAAAAGAGGCAGAAGACAAACGCATCTGGCTGGAATTCGAAGCGGTATACCAGAATGCATTTGTCTATGTAAACAATGCATTTGCCGGAAAATGTGCGTATGGATATAGTAATTTTTATCTGGATATCACTGATTTTGTAAAAATCGGACAGGCGAATGCCATCAAAGTGATCGTAAAAGATGGCGTGCCAAGCGGACGCTGGTATACGGGTGGTGGTATTTTCCGGGATGTTCATCTTATGATTGCTGAGCCGACACATATCGCACCGGACGGCGTATTTGTGAAAACAGAAAGTGTAGATGACCAGATCGCAGAGATCGCTGTGTGTACAGAAGTTGTGAACGATGATAAAACGATGAAAAGTATCCTCCTGTCTGCAAAACTTACCGATGAAGCAGGAAAAACGGTGGCAGAAGGAAATATGCCGATCACGATCCGGGGACATGTCACAGATACTTACAAATTACGGCTTTTTGTGAAAAATCCGAAGCTTTGGGATGCGGAACATCCGAATCTGTACCACTATGAAGTTTCCGTATGTGAAAAAGAAACGGTACTGGATACAGAGACGGGAACCTTTGGCATCCGAAAGATGCAGCTGGATCCGGTACATGGACTCCGGATTAATGGAAAAACGGTAAAATTGCGTGGTGGCTGTATTCATCATGATAATGGAGTTATCGGAACAAAGGAATTCACCCTTGCAGCTGAGGAGAGAGTAAAGACACTGAAAAGTATCGGTTTTAATGCGATCCGCAGTTCTCACTATCCGATGAGCAGAAAACTTCTTGCAGCGTGTGACAAATACGGCATGTACGTGATGGATGAATACGCAGATGTGTGGACATCTTCCAAAGTTGCGTATGACTACAGTATGCATATGACCGAGTGGTGGGAACATGATGTGGCCAATATGATCAGGAAAGATAAAAATCATCCATGTGTGATCATGTATTCTATCGGTAATGAGATTCCGGAAGTTGGGAATTCCATCGATTCCGGCTGGGGCAAAAAACTGGCGGACCGGATCCGTGCGCTGGACCCGACCAGATATGTGACCAATTCCATGAATCTGCTGCTGGCAGGTATGGACATGCTGTCAAAGATGGCTCCAGGTGCACAGGGACAGGATCAGAATACAGGAGAAC
Source organism: Blautia faecicola (assembly GCF_004123145.1). Lineage (NCBI taxonomy): Bacteria > Bacillati > Bacillota > Clostridia > Lachnospirales > Lachnospiraceae > Blautia > Blautia faecicola. Next base: position 1,374,112 of record NZ_SDKC01000001.1, read on the forward strand.
AGCCATCCGGTGAGATTAACTCTATGATGAGTAACATGGGAGATATGATGGCGCAGCTGATGCAGAGCCCGATGCTGGCTAAAATGACTGAGGAAGCGGCTTCTCAGGTGGATATCGTCGGATATAATTATGCCCTGGGACGTTATGAACCGGAAGGCGTGGAATATCCGAACCGGATTCTGGTAGGTTCCGAGACGAATTCTCCGGATCTTGACAAAAACTGGGAAGTAGTAGAGAAACTTCCATATGTGATCGGCGATTTTGACTGGACAGCCTGGGACTATCTGGGAGAAAACGGTATTGGTGGATATGTATATGGAGATGATTGCACCAATCCTATGGGCGCCATGTATGCCCCGTATCCGTGGAAAGCAGCTTACTGTGGGGATGTAAATCTGCTTGGAGACAGACGGCCGGTTACCTATTGGAGAGAGATGATCTGGGGAATGCGTACAGCACCGTATATTGCTGTACAGCCACCGAAACATTATGGTGAGACAAAGCATGGATCCCAGTGGTGCTTTTCCGATGCATACAGAAGCTGGAATCACAAGGATTATGCAGGAAAAGGTATCGTGGTCGAAGTCTATGCACCGGCAGATGAGATAGAACTGTTTATTAACGGAAAATCCGTTGGCAAAAAGAAAACCGGTGAACCGCACAAATATATGGCAACGTTTGATGTGACGTATGAAACCGGCCAGGTGGAAGCAGTCGCATACAAAGACGGTATGGAAATCGGAAGAGATATTCTGTCTACAGCAGGGGATGAAGTACATCTGACAGCCGAAGTAAAGACAACAGCCGGTGTTGGTGCAGACGCAAAACTCCCTGCAGACGGAACAGACATTGCTTATGTGGATGTTGCAGTTGTGGATGCACATGGAATTCTCAATATGGATGAGACACAGAGGGTTGCAGTGTCGATTGAGGGACCGGGAGAAGTGATTGGCTATGGATCTGCCAATCCGGTTAGTGAGGAAAACTACTATGACACAGAAGCTATGACATATGAAGGACGAATCCGTGCGGCTGTAAGGGCAAACGGTACAGGAAAAATCAAGGTAACCTTTACCGCCGGAGACAAAAACTGCAGCGTTACGATTCCGGCAGAGTAATAGATTTGACAGGCCGGGTTTTGGAGTGCTCTCTGTACTTTTAAAGCACGAAGAAAAAACGGAAACCCGGCCTGTAATCTCTTCCTTTTTTTTCAGTTATATGTTACAATCATCTTTGCATGTCATTTACGCAAACAACGAGCCAGAGTCCACGCTTGCGTGGAAAGGTGAAGAATGTCACCCAATGCGCCAAACTCGCGGAGGGTGTGTTGACTCGTTTATGGGATGTAAAGATAAAATGGAGGGATACTCAAGTATGAGCAAGAAAAAAGGAGAAGGCCTGAAATCATTTAACAAAGGGTTTAGCGTTCCGGACACTTACATTATTATTTTCTTTGTGGTTGTCCTTGCTGCGATCGTTACGTTCTTTGTTCCGAAGGGCTACTACGAAACACAGGATGTTACGTACATGATGAACGGGGTGGAGAAGACCCGTACGGTAATTAAAGATGGAAGTTTCCAGTATCTGACAGACGATGCGGGAAAAGCAGTCACAGAAGGGGTTGCCTTATTCAGCGGTGACGGCGAAAGCGGTTTCTTTAATTACATGTTTAATGGAATTGTAAGCGATTCTGCGATTCAGATCATTGCATTTTTGCTGGTAGTTGGTGGTGCGTTCGGTATCATGATCCGTACAGGAGCCATCGAAGCGGGACTGGTCGGACTGATCCGCAAGGCAAAAGGGGCAGAAAAGTTACTGATTCCGGTTCTTTTTGTACTGTTTTCTCTTGGCGGGGCTGTTTTTGGAATGGGAGAGGAAGCACTTCCGTTCACCATGATTTTGTGTCCGCTGTTTGTTGCGGTTGGATATGATACGGTCATTGCAGTTCTGGTTACTTATGTGGCAACACAGATCGGTTTTGGTGCTTCCTGGATGAACCCGTTTTCAGTGGGTATCGCACAGGGAATTGCCGGCATTGATGTGTTTTCCGGTGCGGGATTCCGTATGGTGATGTGGGTGGTATTTACCGCACTCGGCTGTGGAATGACCATGTTCTATGCAGCGAAAGTGAAAAAAACACCGACGATCTCGGTTGCTTATAAGACAGATCAGTATTTCCGTGAGCAGAACGAGAAAACAGGTATCGATGATGGGCATTCTTTCGGGATCGGACACATTCTGGTTCTGCTGACACTGGCGATTACCGTTGTATGGGTAGTCTGGGGTGTTATGAAAAAAGGCTATTATATGCCTGAGATCGCAACACAGTTCTTTATCATGGGTGTCGTTGCAGGTGTGATCGGCGTGATGTTCCATCTGAATGATATGAAAATGAACGATATTGCAACTTCTTTTAAAAACGGAGCGAAAGATCTGATCGGTGCGGCACTGGTAGTGGCTATGGCACAGGGAATTATGCAGGTGCTTGGTGGTTCTGATCCGACGACACCAACGGTGATCAATACGATCATGTATGGAATCTCAAAAGCACTGGCAGGACTTTCCGGTGCGGCAGCAGCTGTTTTGATGTATCTGTTCCAGTCCGTATTTAATTTCTTTGTAGTATCCGGATCCGGACAGGCAGCAGTGACCATGCCGATCATGGCTCCGCTGGCAGACCTGCTGGGAGTTACCCGTCAGACCTCGGTACTTGCTTTCCAGCTGGGAGATGCATTTACTAATCTGATCGTTCCGACTTCCGGATGTCTGATCGGTTCTCTTGCAATTGCAAGAATCGAGTGGTCCAGCTGGATCAAGTTCATGTGGAAATACCTGGGTATACTGATGATCGGGGCAGTAATAACGATTTTAATTGCGGTTGGAATCGGATTCTGATGCAGGCGATCAGTGGAAACTGATTGAAGAGAAAATAAATCTATTGTAGAATAAGGCGTGTAGATGAAAAATGACTTTTTTCGTATACACGCCTTATTTACGCGAACAACGAACCAAAGTCCGTGCTTGCACGAGATCCTGGCAACTGGTGGAGTATACGGATTGGATAAAGGAGAAGAGAAAATGAAATTAATAAAAAATATTGATGTATATGCGCCGGAGCCTCTGGGGAAAAAGGATGTGCTTATCCTGGGTGATAAAATCGCAAAGATAGAAGAGGCAGGCGGGATGCCGGAGATTCCATTCCTTTTACCGGAGGATGTGATCGATGGAAGCGACAGGATTCTTACACCGGGATTTATCGACTGCCATGTGCATGTGCTTGGCGGAGGCGGCGAGGGAGGATTTGCCAATCGAACACCGGAAGCGACAGTGGAAGGGATGACAAGATTCGGAGTGACGACAGTTGTCGGATGCCTTGGGACCGATGGGATCGGCCGGGATATGTGTGCACTGGTGGCAAAAACAAAAGGGTTAAATGAACAGGGAATGTCGGCTTACTGTTATACCGGAAGTTATCAGATTCCGGTTCGCACACTGACAGACAGTGTTACGAAAGATATTATGATGATCCAGGAGATTATCGGAACCGGAGAGATCGCCATCTCGGATCACCGATCTTCTCAGCCCACGTATGAAGAATTTGTCCGGGTGGTGGCAGATACCAGACTTGGCGGTGTCCTTTCGGGAAAGGCGGGAGTTGTTAATGTCCATCTGGGAGACAGTCCAAGATGTATGGATCTGATCGAACGGGTTGTGGAGGAAACAGAGATACCGGCATCGCAGATTCTCCCAACCCATGTCAACCGGAATGAAAAACTTTTCTGTAAGGCGATCGAGTATGCATTAAAGGGCGGAAATGTTGATTTTACCGGAAATGAAGATATCGACTACTGGGAGACCGTCTGTGATGAAGTACGGGTGTGCAGCGGCATCCGACGGATGATGCAGGCAGGTGTGGATCCGAAACACATCACTATATCTTCGGACGGACAGGGAAGTCTGCCGCTGTATAACGAAAAAGGAGAATTCCTTGGAATGGGTGTCGGCCAGTCCAGCTGTCTTTTGAAAGAGGTAAAAGAGTGTGTACAGAAAGCAGATATTCCTCTGGAAATCGCCATATCCACCATCACTTCCAATCCGGCGCGGATTCTTGAACTGAAGGGAAAAGGAAGAATTCAGGAAGGATATGATGCAGACTTGTGTATCCTGAGTTCGGAACTGGAACTTATGGAAGTGATCGCAAAGGGGATTGTCAGATAGGAAGAAGAGTTTGTCAGAGCAACTCTCCACTTGCAGGAACTTTCATAAAGTGCTATAGTGGATAAGCACGAAATAAAGGAGTTTAGGAAAAATGAGAACAGCAGATTTTTATTATGATCTTCCGCAGGAGCTGATCGCACAGGATCCACTGGAAGACCGTTCTTCCTCCAGACTGATGCACCTGGACAAAGAGACCGGAGCACTGGAGCATACAGATTTTAAACATATTGTAAATTATCTGAAACCGGGCGACTGTCTGGTGGTAAATGATACAAAAGTCATTCCGGCCAGACTGTACGGCCATAAAAAAGAGACCGGAGCAGTCATTGAGATCCTTCTGTTAAAACGCCGGGAAAACGATATCTGGGAATGTCTGGTAAAACCGGGAAAGAAAGCCCGTCCGGGAGCAGTCATTGATTTTGGTGACGGATTACTGACCGGAGAGATCATCGATGTAGTAGACGAAGGAAACCGTCTGATCCAGTTCCATTATGAAGGTATCTTTGAGGAAATTCTGGATCAGCTGGGAGAGATGCCGCTGCCGCCGTATATCACTCACAAACTGCAGGATAAAAACCGTTATCAGACTGTATATGCGAAAAATGAGGGATCTGCGGCTGCACCGACGGCAGGGCTTCATTTCACGCCGGAACTGTTAGAGCAGGTAAAAGAGATGGGTGTGCAGATCGCCCATGTAACCCTTCATGTGGGCCTGGGAACTTTCCGTCCGGTAAAAGTGGACGATGTGGAAAAGCATCATATGCATTCGGAATTCTATATCGTAGAAGAAGATCAGGCAAAACTGATTAATGATACGAAAAAGAATGGTGGACGGGTGATCGCTGTAGGAACCACAAGCTGTCGTACCCTGGAATCAGCTACGGGAGAAGATGGTATCGTAAAAGCAACCAGCGGCTGGACCGAGATCTTTATCTATCCGGGCTATCAGTTCAAGTGTATCGATGCCCTGATCACAAACTTCCATCTGCCGGAGTCTACACTGCTGATGCTGGTGTCCGCACTGGCCGGAAAAGAAAAAATCATGCATGCATATGAAGTGGCAGTGCAGGAAAAATATCGGTTCTTTAGTTTTGGGGATGCGATGTTTATCAGCTGATAAAAAATAATTGGCAATCAGACTATGGGATAAATCTTTCCCATTGCCACAAATAGGAATAGAAAACCCTCGGTGCTGCAGGGGGTTTCTGTTCCTATTTTTTTGCATGTGAAATTCGCGAAGCGTATTTCAACTCGTGCGATATTTTTGCGGTGACATTCCATAAAGCTTATGGAACGTGCGAAGAAAAACTTTATAATTGGTAAGTCCATGCTTTTCCATGAGAACAGTAATCGTATCATCAGACTGTATCAGTTCTTTGGCAAGCTGCATGGTGCGGACATCATTCAGATATTCCAGAAATGTCTGACCAGTATATTTTTTAAACAAGCGGCAGAAGTATTCACGGGAAACCGCCAGGGATCCGGAAGCCTGATCGAGTGTAAGAGGCTCACGATAGTTGGTCCGGATCCATTTCATGACTTTTGTGATCCGCTGCCGGTCCCGGTTATTTTCCATGGAAAAATCAGAAGATCCTTCGGTGCTGTGATCCCTGCAAAGAAGGTACAGGAATTCGTATAACCGGGAAGTAAAAAGAAGTTCATAGTGCGGCATCTGTTCCTGAAAATATGTTTCCATGGCGAGAAGACAGGAAAGAAGCGGGGCATTTTCCGGTGAACGATCAAGATGGATGATCGTATCAAAACGCAGCCGGTCAAAATCAGGGAGATACGAACGAAGCTGTCGGTCGGAGACCTGAAGAATCAGATAATCACACCCACTTGTTCGGGTCATATGCAGATCACCGGAGTTGACGATCAGCAGATCGTTGGCATGCAGCGTGTATTCGGCAGCCTGAACGATGGCAGAAAGCAGTCCTTCTTTAATATATAAAATTTCCACGTATTCATGCCAGTGTGCGGGAAACACGCCTGCCGGAGAAAAAACCGGTTCAAACCGCACCTGCAGATGTCCGGTCTCATGTATCGTTTCATAATAACGGGATTCCATAAAATAATCCTCCAGAAGACAGAATAGATTGAATTGTTGAAAAATATCAAATTAGAAATAAAACTCTGAAAAAATCATACCAAAAAAAGAAAAAAATATCAATATCAACCTATAATAAGATAAAAAAGTACTAGTATGAAGAGAGAAGATGAGAGATAATACAATCAGAATCCCGTTTTACGGCAGAGATGAGCCGCAAAACATCAAAAACAGGAAAAATTTGGGTGAAACGAAGACTGCGATTCGAAAATGCGATTGAAACGTAACAGGAATTGGGAGGTAATAACAGATGAAAGCAAAAGTAAGAACATTTAGTGGAACAACATCCAACGAAGTAACACAGCGTGAGATCGACAACCGCGCCCTTGCACGGAAAGCGGCAGCCGAAGGATTTGTTCTTTTGAAGAATGAGAAACATTTTCTTCCGGCGAAAAAAGGTGGAAAGATCGCGCTGTACGGTGCGGGAGCAGTCAAAACCATCAAGGGAGGTACCGGTTCCGGGGATGTCAATGAGCGTGATTATGTGACCATCGCACAGGGGATGAAAAATGCCGGATACGAAGTAACTACAGAAAGCTGGCTGGATTCTTATGTGAAGATCTACGACCAGGCGAGAGAAGACTGGAAAGCAGAGATTCTGAAAAAAACAGAGACGATTGACAGCCCGAACGCATTCTTTGATGCATACTCCGCAACTCCGTTTTTTATGCCGTGTGGAAATGGCATCGATGTAGAGACAGCAAAAACTGACGGCGCAGACACCGCAGTATTTGTCATTGCCCGTATTGCGGGAGAAAACAAAGACCGTTTTGACAAAGAAGGAGATTACTTTATCTCTACAGAAGAAAAAACACGGCTGGCACAAGTATGTGAGAGCTATAAAGATGTCGTGCTGGTGATCAATACCGGTGGTCTGATGGATCTTGCATTTGCCGATGAATTTGCAAATATCCGTGCGATCGTACAGTATGTACAGGCAGGACAGGAAGGCGGCAATGCATTTGCCGATGTATTTACCGGAGAAGTAACACCATCCGGAAAGATGAGCGATACCTGGGCAAAAACCTACAACGATTATCCGGGTGCTGAAGTATTCAGTTACAAGAGCGGCAATCTGATGAAAGAGTATTATGAAGAAGGAATCTTTGTGGGATACCGTTACTTTGATACCTTCCAGGTTCCGGTTCGTTATGGATTTGGTTATGGTTTATCCTATACTGATTTTGCAATCGCAGCAGGAGCCGTCAGTGTCAGTGCCCTGGGAACCATGGATCCAAAAGTTACCGTGGAAGTTACCGTGAAAAATACCGGTGATACTTATGCAGGAAAAGAGGTTGTACAGATCTACGCTTCCTGCCCACAGGGAAAACTGGTGAAAGAGTTCCGCCGTCTGGCAGGATTTGGCAAGACGAAACTGCTGGCGCCGGGAGAAGAACAGCAGATGAGGATCACTTTCCCGCTGTATCAGCTGGCTTCCTACAGTGAAGATCAGGCAGCATGGATCCTGGAACCGGGCAAATACGGTATATGGGTGGGAAATGAGTTAAATACTTCCGTACTCAGCGGTGCTCTGGAACTGGATCAGGAAGCAGTGATGGTACAGTGTGAAAATATCTGCCCGTTAAAAGAAGAATTAAACGAGATCATGCCATTTGCCAGAAAAGTACAGGCAAGAGAACTGGCATGGCATGAGGAACTGAAAGCAAAAGGAATCGCACCGGTTGCAGTGAAAGCCGCAGATATTCCGACCGAAAAAGTGGCTTATCAGCAGATTCCGGATGTACTGCCGGGAAAAGCCGGAGAGATCGTAGAGCAAATGTCAGAGGATCAGCTGGTACAGATGGCTACCGGAGATCCGGGAAAAGACCAGAGCAATGCACTTGGTTCCGCAGGTATCTCCGTACCGGGTTCCGCAGCCGAGACACCGCTGGTAGCAGCAAAAGAACCGTGGAATGTGGCAAGTATCGCACTGGCTGACGGTCCTGCAGGACTGCGTCTGAAAAAAGAATATCAGGTTGATGACGGTCGGATCGTACCGACGGATTTCCTGGCTGCACTGGAAGGCGGATTCTTTGCAGAAGAGCAGGTAAAGAGAGGAGCTTCTTATTATCAGTACTGTACTGCGATTCCGGTAGGAACTCTGCTGGCACAGACCTGGAATCTGGAGATGGTTCAGGAACTTGGTGAAATGATCGGTCATGAGATGGAACTGTTCGGTGTGACCCTGTGGCTGGCACCTGGTATGAATATCCATAGAAATCCGCTGTGTGGAAGAAACTTCGAGTACTATTCCGAGGATCCGCTTCTGGCAGGTATGATGGCTGCATCCATGACGCTGGGTGTACAGAAAGTACCTGGATGCGGAACTACGATCAAACATTATGCATGCAACAACCAGGAAGACAACCGTATGGGTTCTGATTCTGTCCTGTCTGAACGCACACTGCGTGAAATCTATCTGAAAGGATTTGAGATCGCAGTTAAGGATGCACAGCCGATGTCCATCATGACTTCCTACAACCTGATCAACGGTGTACACGCTGCAAACTGCTATGACACCTGTACAAAAGCAGCAAGAGATGAATGGGGATTTGCCGGAGCAATCATGACAGACTGGACAACCACCAATGTACAGATCCAGGGCGAGTGTACCGCGGCAGGCTGCATGAGAGCCGGAAACGATATGGTTATGCCTGGAATGGAAGAAGATCATGAAAATATCCGCAAAGAGCTGAAAGAAGGTACCTTGGATATCCGTGAACTGAAGAGATGTATCTACAACACTGTAAATATTATTCTGCAGTCCAACCAGTATGAGGATGCCGTAAGCTATGAAAAACAGTTCGACGGACTGGGCGAGTGGATGACGGTAAAATAAAAAATATGTAAAGTGAATATGGAATAAAGTTACAACTGTTTAGGAAACATATGACAGAAAGATAACGTAACGAAATCCGCCAGGATGTGCAGGCAATCTTTGAAAAAAGAGAGGAGCAGATTCTGGCGGATTTTTGCTTTTACATATGATAGCCACACATTACATAAAACGGACAGAATACAGTGTTTTGCCCGTAGCACCTGTAAGTAAATCATGATATAATGAGCGTTAGCGAGCGGGAATAAGCGCAGCTTATTCATCGGGAGCGGCGAATGTCGGTCATGATAGCTGCAAAGCAGCGTCAAGCACCGAAGGTGCGAATCATGATATAATGAGCGGAAGAGAGCCAGAACAAAATTTGTTCTGTTTATGATCGAAAGAACGTCCAGGGAGCAGAATTCCCGGATATTACTATATGGAGGAATCAAAGAAATGATGAGAAACAGAGAAGTGTTAAATGAAATAAAAAAACAGAGCCGGACGCTGATCGAAGAAAAGCGCGATAAATTTGTCAAACAAAGTCTGCTGTCGGATGAATTTTTGGACATGATGCAGAGAAACCGGAAACCATTTGACCTTTTGATGTCATATTATCAGTGTGCGATCATGGAGATTGAGACGAAATTTAAAGTATTAAATGAGGAATATTCCCTGGAATATGATAAAAATCCGATCGAAGGGATCAAAAGCAGGATCAAATCTTATGACAGTCTGTTAAAGAAGATCCGCAGAAAAGATATCCCGATGACACTTGAATCCATCGAGAAGAATATCACGGATATCGCCGGTGTGCGGGTGATCTGCTCCTTCCCGGCAGATATCTATGAAGTCGCAGACAGCTTTTTGCGACAGGACGATATTACCTTATTAGAGCGTAAAGACTATATCCAGAACCCGAAGCCAAGCGGCTACCGCAGCCTGCACCTGATCGTGCAGGTACCAATCTTTCTGCAAAATGAGAAAAAACCGGTAACAGTGGAAGTGCAGTTCCGTACGATCGCGATGGATTTCTGGGCAAGTTTGGAACACAAGATGCGTTATAAAAAGAACATTCCGGCAGAGCAGATGAAGTATCTGCAGGACGAACTGTACGACTGTGCGGAACAGAGTGCGGCACTGGATAAAAGAATGCAGAGCATCCGCAATCTGATCGCGGAAAATAAGGAAGAGGAGGAAGAACCGAAAGGATTTTTCCTGCCGCTTCTGTAAGAAAATCTGAAAAAAACGTGAATTTTATGAAAACAGTGTGAAAATGCTGTCTGACGGGAAAGATTATGCTATAATCATAATCCACTAAGAGAACAAAAAACGGAACCTCCGTGAAAAGAAAGAGGGAATACTATGCCATATTATTTTTATGATGCAACCTATATATTGGTGCTGATCGGTGCGCTGATCAGTATGATTGCTTCCTGGAATGTAAAGAATACATTCCGGACATACAGCAGAGTATGGAACAGCAGAAATATCCCATCGCAGGACATCGCGCAGATGATCCTTCACGATGCCGGAATCTACGATGTAAGGATCGAGCGGATCCGCGGCGATCTGACCGATCATTATTCTCCGAATGAAAAAGTCCTTCGACTGTCCGATTCGGTATACGGATCGACATCCGTAGCGGCGATTGGTGTGGCAGCTCATGAGTGCGGGCATGCGATCCAGCATCAGGAAGGATATGCGCCGTTGAAACTCCGTTCCTTCTCCGTACCATTAGCCAACATCGGCTCCCGGCTTTCCTGGCCGATTATCGTGCTGGGACTGATCCTTGGATGGTCAGGGTTACTGGAAGTCGGTATTCTGTTATTTGTATTTGTGGTAGTCTTTCAGCTGATCACGCTTCCGGTGGAATTCGATGCCTCCCATCGCGCGATCCGGATCCTCGAAGCAAAACAGCTCTTCGGCGATCAGGAATTACAGGGCGCGAAGAAAGTTCTGACAGCTGCAGCACTCACCTATGTGGCAGCGCTTGCATCGGCGATTCTGCAGCTGGTTCGACTGATCCTGATCTCAAGACGGAACGACGACTGATAAAAACAGGAAAAGAATAAAGACTGAAATAGGAATAGGAAAAGGAATACGCCCGTTCAGACAGGCAGGTAGCAACAGAAACCTGAAAAGTCTGAGCGGGCGTATCTGTTTTCAGGAGCAATCTGTAATTGTAGTATATATGACTTGATTTTTGAAAAAACATATGCATAATATAAAAGCAAATGGTAACCAAACGATTGACAAAAGAGACAGCCACAGGAGGCGAAATTCGAATGACAACAGAAGAACTCGTAAAACAGATATGCAAAGAACAGGGCATGAGTGTGGCAAAGCTGGCGGCTGCATTGGGGCAGTCCAGGCAGAATTTTTATAAAAAGTTACAACGGGATACCCTGACCGCGCAGGAATGGCAGGAGGCAGCGAAAGTACTGGGTGTGGAATTTGACCAGGGTTTTGTCCTGCCGGATGGAACCAGACTTGGAGTTTCCGGGAAAAGGGAGAAACGCACGGTACTGCCGCTGATGGGAAGTGCATTCTCACCGGGAAAGGCAGAAGAGACCGTAGAACAGTTTGAAGATCCGGATCTGCGGGAGATTGCCCGCGGGGAACTCTGCTTTTTCAGGGCACAGGCAGAATCCTGTATTCAATGTGTGGAAAAATACCAGACCAGTGAGGATCCGATGCTGCGGCTTTCTGCCGATATGCTTTCTACTTTTGCGAATTTTACCCTTGGAAATGCAAAGGAAGCGCAGATGGCAAGGGAAGATGTGTCACAGATTCTGAAAGAACATCTGAAAAAAGAAGAAGATCCCGACATGATTGCGTCCTGCCTGTTTGCTGTTTATGTGACCAGTGTTCTGATTCATATTCCACCGGAAGAGGGAACGCCGTCACTGGATCGTTATCTTTCGTACCTTCCGGTCGGGCAGCGGTTGTTTGCAATCAGTATGCTGGGGCATGCCGCTTATCTGAAAGGAGAGTATGCCAGAGCACAGGGCATGGGGCAGACGGCGATGGCAATGACGGAAAAGATCTATCCGATCCCGATGATTTACTGGCATTGTGTGTCTGCCATGTGCCAGATCAACCAGAAAGATCAGGAGGGCGCAAGGCAATCGGTATCCGAAGGCTGGGAGATGGCGAGAAAAGATAAATTTATGGAGCCGTTTATCGAATACCACGGACTGTTACAGGGGGTTCTCGAAGCGTGTGTAAGAAAAAGTGAGCCGGAAGTCTATAAGAAACTGGTAGATGGCGTGATCGCTTTCAGCCGCGGCTGGATGAAGATCCACAATCCGCAGATGCAGAAAGCAGTGACGGATCTTTTAACACCGCTGGAATTTTCCATCGCGATGCTTGCCTGCCGGGACTGGACGAACCAGGAGATCGGGGAGCATCTGGAACTTTCGGTCAACACGGTAAAACATTATGTATCTGGAATACTTGAAAAACTACATATCGATAAAAGAGAGAAAATAAAAGAATTTGTAAATCAATAAAAGAAAATCAGGAAAAGAAGTGTCTGTTTTGGGAACTATATGGAAAAAACAGGCACTTTTTTTCGGTTCAACGGGCATGTTATGGCACTTCTGATTTTGCTAGAATAAAGAAAATAGGAAAAAGTAAAAGGAGAGGAAGTGTACATATGAAAAAACGTCTGATCAGTCTGCTGCTCAGTGTGGCAGTTCTTACGACATCCGTTCCGGTGTCGACATTCGCTGATCCTTCTGCCGGACAGGAGCCGGCGGTCTCATCGGAGGAGAGTCAGGAGAGGGGAATTGACTATAAGAAAAACGGGGGAACTTTTCAGGAGAACTATCAGGCTCCTTCGGAATATCCGGCTGCTAAGCTGCCGGGAGCGGAAGACATCAGAAAACCGGGGTATGAATTCGGTGGATGGTACGACAACCCGGAATTGACCGGGAAAGCAGTTACCAGCCTGGATACGGGAGATTATGAGGGTAATGTAGTTCTGTATGCCAGATGGATCGAGCGGTATTATCAGGTGGATATTCCCAGTGAAGTATCTGTGGGACAGGATTCTTTTACCCTGAAGGCGAAGTCCGGAGGTTTTTATGAGAACGATCAGCTCAGTGTGGCGGTACATTCGGAAAATAACTGGAAGCTGAAGTCTGACAAACATGAGGTGAGCTATGAGCTTCGCGATAAGGATACCAACAAGATCGTGGAAAATGATGCGGTCATCGCCAACTTAAGTGCGGATACGAAGCAGACTAACAGAACGTTTGCTGCGGAACTGACCCAAAAAGCCAACTATACCGGTGATTACAGTGATCAGCTGAACTTTGATATTTCATTCAGGGAAACAGAATATACGATCCAGTATGTAACGGACGGAGGCATGGTTTACAGGGATAATCCAGATAAGCCGGGGGAAAGCATGGAGATCACCCAGCAGAAACTTCCGGCGGGAACCACGCTGAATGATCTGCCGCTGGCAGTCCGAAAATCCAGTACCTTTGTCGGCTGGTGTTACGACCGGGAATGTACGGATTATGTGGACAGTGAAGACAGACTTCTCGGTGATCTTACCGTATATGCAGCGTATACCGATACGCAGCCGATGGAGTCCGTCACCATGGATACATATGCCCGTGCCTATGATGTGGCAACGGATTTTGCCATCGGCATCACCAATACCGGGGATGCACTGGATGATACAGAGATTCTTGCGGCATGTAAGATTAAAAATGTCAGCGATCCATCGGAAGAGATCACGCTGGCAGTTACCCGGGGAGAGGACAATACCTGTACCGTCAGCAATCCGAAAGGTTGGCAGCCGGGCGCTTCCTACAAACTGACGCTGAAAAATGATCAGCTGTATTTTACCGGATTTGACAAAACGATCCGGGAATATGATTTTACGGTTTACCGGGAAGAGACAAAAAATGTGGAACTGAACCGGGAGATCCGGTATATCCATACACGGGAACTGAGTAACCTGACCGTCAACGGACAAGCGGCGGATTCCGTTTCCGTGGCAGTTATGACGGTAGGCATAGACGGTGAGATTCAGGGAGAGGGAAGCGATACGACCGGTTCCTTTACCTATACAAAGGATTTGTTACAGACGGGGGATATCGTCGGTGTCTATTCCGGCGATGTGATCCCATCCATGGATCTGGCAGCAGGTGACAACAGTGATGTCTCTTACTTTGAGATCACCGGATGCAACGGCAATCAGTACGAATACCGGGGAGCAAAGGCGGAAGATGTTTTATTTACGCCGGATGTATTTCCAATGGAAAAAAGCAAAGATCGGGATGGAGATCCTGACAACCATTCGGTTACCGTGGCAGTCAGTGAACTGACCTTCGGAGATGACGAGATGAGTCAGGCACTGAATCTGGATGAAAGTACCACCGTGGATCCGGGTGATTACCTGGCACTGTATACCGATCTGAACAGCGGAACGCCGGAGTACGGAGAGATCACAAAAGTAGAGCAGAGTGGTACGGATTATATCCTGGCATATCAGACGGTTTCTTTCGAAGAGATGCAGGCGGCTATGGATGTGTATCAGAAGGACCAGGTGGAAGGAGACGATCTGTTAGAAGAAACAGACCGGGAGAACCTGGAAGAACAGATTCAGGTTCAGGCGATGGAGAGCGGATTCGCACAGGATGTGGCGGACCGGATCGGTGCTGCGGCGATCGCTACAGATTCCTTTGAAGAACTGGAAGCCTCTCTGGAGGAAGAACTTGGCGCAGATGTTTCCGTGGAATATACAGAGGAAAATCAGAGTGACGAAACAGACGGAGAAAGTGCTTTGATCGGGGATGTCGCACCACAGAGTCAGCTGGAAAGCGACCGCCTGATTCCGAAAACCTATGCGAAAAAACCGGGAGGAACCGGCAGCAGCAAACCGATCGTGACAGTCAGCCTGGGAACGGTCAGAGCCAATCTCGGTACAACACTGAAACATTTTGACGGAGATGTCAGCGGCGTGCATCTGGCACTGGAGATTCCGGTGCTGGTAAATATCCAGCTGAATGCCAATGCAAATATCCAGATCACTGTAACTTCCACCTTCGAGCAGGAAGTCCGGGTGGATATTAATGTAGACGGAAAAGCGGTCTGGAAAGTATGGAAGATTTTCCCGTATATCGCAGATTATAAGGTGACAGCGTCGCTGGATCTGTATGAGTATACCGGCATTGCTCTGGATGTGAATTTTAAGACCGTGGAGGGCGAGGGCAGTTCCGGAGGTTCCAACAAAGGATCAAAACTGCGAAAAGGTGTCAATAAGATCGCCGGAGAGCTGAAGAGCATGATGGAAAACGGAGAAGAGTATATCACGGACAAGACGAAATTCTCCGGAAGCCTGGGCGATGAGGAAGAGGGAGAAGAAATCTCTGTTTCCAAGAGCCTGGCACAGCGGTACTCGGAACTTCTGGCAGATGAAGGCGACTGGGTGGAAATCTATAATCGCCTGCTGGTAGATAATCATTTCCGGGTACTGGCGATTATTGATATAGAAGTGAAACTGGAATTTGTGGTTTATGCCAATATGAACATTTCTATTGGAATGTCTTACTGGTATAAAAATGCAAAACGATACGTATTCTCTCTGAAGGTAATGGATCGGACCGCAACCAGCGATACGATTGACTTATGTGAAGAACAGTATGAACTGACTGCCTATGCGATGGGTATGCTGGGACTGAAAGCCGGTGTGCGGCTGACGGTAGCGGTGGGACTCCTTTCCACAAGACTGGCAAGTGTCGGTATCACGGCAGAGGTAGGCGGCTATGCACAGCTGTGGGGCTATCTCTACTACGAACTGAAGTACACCGCATCGAACGGCAGAACGACAAGAGCCATGGGAGCGATGTATCTGGAGCTTGGCATCTATCTGGAGATCAAATTCCTGGCACAGGCTCTGGCGAACTCCTTTACCTACAATCCGACCTTGTATGAAAATGAATGGCCGCTGTACACGGTGGGACATCTGGAAAATGTTCTGGACTTTGCCTATACACAGGCGGATGTCAAAGACATCAAGATGAAGCGGGATGTGAAAGCGGTACAGCTGTCGGATGAATATTTCCGGATGCAGTACATGGACATGAAAGAAGGTCTGGATGATGACGGAAATTACCGGGAGAAAATCTACGATGACAGCACAAAATACTTTAACATCGTCATGACCAATCCGGCATTCTCCTATGACCGGGACACCAATGTGATCTCCGTGGATCCGGGAACAGAACCGGAACAGGACGGCGAGATGATCATTACCTGGAAAAATCAGGAAGGAACCTTCAATACACAGCCACTGACCATAAAGATTCGGTTACACTGGGATAACCTGCGGGATGGCTACTATATTGCCTTTGACAGCCAAGGCGGCTCCTATGTGGATACCATCATGGGCAAATACAATTCCGATATCGAAAAACCGGAAGATCCGGTGAGAACCGGTTACCGGTTTGCGGGATGGTACGAAGATGAAGAACTGACAACACCATATACGATCCCTGCAAAGATGCCGAACAAAGAGCGAATGGTTTATGCAAAATGGGAAGCAGAAGATGTGGGCTATCAGGTGGTTGAATATCTGGAAGGAACCAACGGTGTCTATGAGGCACAGGATCCGATCAGTTACAGCGGACTGACCGACACGGAAGTGACACCGAAACCTGCAGAACACGAAGGATACGAAACACCGAAGGAAAAGACCGAGACGGTACGGGCAGACGGAACAACCGTGGTCAAATATTATTATCCACGAGCAGAGTATCATCTTACCTTCCTGATGGAAGAAAACGGAGAGACGGTCGCAAGTGATGACTATCGCTATGGAACCTTCCTGACGGCTCCGGCAGTGTACCGGCCGGGATATGAATTCCAGGGCTGGTCCCCGGAAGTACCGGAGAGTGTGCCGGCAGGAGATATGACCTATACCGCAACATGGAAAGCTTCCGACGGTATCCCGTACGCAGTGAGGTACTACGTGGAAGAACCGGAAGAAGGCGGATATACCTTAAGTGAGATCAAAACCATGACCGGAACCACCGGTGAGACGGTCACCGCGCCGGAAGGTGATTACAGTTCCGTGGTCTACCACCGGAAAGGCGAGCTTGCCAGCGGGGAAGTAAAAGCAGACGGAAGTCTGGTGCTGAAGGTTTATTATGATCTGAACACTTATACACTGACGTATGATGCGAAAGGTGGAACGTTAGACGAAACGACTCTGACAGCAAGACCGGGAGAGAGAATCGGCGTTCCGGTACCGGTGAGAGAAGGCTATACCTTTGAGGGCTGGTATCTGGATGAAGAGTATCAGCAGTCCTTTGGCGAGACGATGCCGGATCACGATCTTACGGTTTATGCAAAATGGGAACAGCAGACGGTCAATTATACGGTAAGACACTACCAGGAAAAACTCTGGAGCATTACCGGATATGAAGAGATTCCTTATGGACGGGAATTTGATGCGAAAAACTATGAACTGACAGAGGAAGAATCCTTTGCTGCACATGCAGGCGACAGCGTAACGCCGGAAGTGAAATCGTATACCGGATTCAGCGCACCGGAAAAACAGACGGTGGAAGTTCTTGGTGACGGAAGCCTTGTGGTAAATTATTATTACACAAGAAATACCGGCCTGCTTCTTCTGGAAGTGACTGGAAATCCAGACGGAAAAGAATTTGCCCGGGTTCAGTATGTACCATATGGCACGCCGATCGGCGAGATAGAAGCGGTAGTAGAAAGACAGAACGATCGGGCAGGATATACTTTCGAAGGCTGGTATACAGACGGTAACCATCAGAATCCTTTTGACGGTATCATGCCGGCAGTGGATGTGAACACAGAGGAACCGGATGATTGGAACGATGGCTTTAAAATCTATGGAAAATGGACACCGGTTCCGAGTGAGTACCGCGTGGAACATTACCAGCAGAATCCATTCGATCCGAGTTCGTATATCCTGGTGGAAGAAGAGACAAAGACAGCCCTGACGGATACCGAGGTGACACCGGAAGTGAAATCTTATCCGGGATTCCAGTCTCCTCAGGCGCAGAACTTATGGGTGACCGGTGATGGTGGGGCTTGCAAGCAGTACTACTATCACAGAAACAGCTACCCGGTTACTTATGTGAAAAACAACGGGGAAGCCGATGGGACAGCAGATGTCATGTATGGAGCAGCCATTTCGGAGGTTCCGAAATACTCCGGACATGCATTTGCCGGCTGGTATGAAGACGCAGCCCTGACGGTTTCCTTTGAAGGAAAAACCATGCCGATGCACGCAATGACGCTGTATGCGAAGTGGGAGCCTGGAAAGAAGACCTATCAGGTGATCCATCAGTTACAGAGCGCAGACGGATCGGATACCTGGGAGACGGCAGAGACAGAAACCTTTACCGGAACAGCCGGAGATTCGGTGGAACCGGAAGTAAAGGCGTATGCTGGATTTACCGCACCGGAAAAACAGAGCTGTACGCTGACCGTTTCCGATGATCCGGATACCATCACCTACCGCTACCAGCGTAATTCCTATCAGGTAACCATGGTGACAAATAACGGAGATCCGGCGACCGAAAAGACATATCTTTACGGAATCCGGGTGGAAGAGATGCCGGAACGGGCAGGCTATTCCTTCGACGGCTGGTATCAGGATGCAGGTCTTACGAAAGTATTTGACGGAACAGTTCCGGCCCAAAACAGTACGATTTACGCAAAATGGGAACCGAGAGCAACGTATTACTGGGTAAAATACAGCCTGCAGAACGCAAATGATGACGGCTATACGGTTGCATCCATGGAATCTCTGTTAGGCAGGACGGAAGATGTGATTACACCGGAAGTACGGAAGTTCGAAGGATACGTATCTCCACAGCCACAGACCGGACAGATCGAAGGCGGAAAGGTACTGGTGCTCGAGTATCTGTATGAACGTGAAGTACATACCTTACAGCTGGAAAATAATGACGGAACGGAACCAAAACAGCTGCAGATGAAACAGGGCGCAGCGATTCCGGCACCATCCATGCGGAAAGGTTATACTTTCATGGGCTGGTGTACAGACAGCACATTACAGAATGCGTATACCGGAAATATGCCGAATGAAGATATGACGCTGTATGCAAAATGGGAAGCAAATACAAGAACCTACACAGTAAAACATTATCTGCAGAAAGCAGAAGGAGACGGTTACCAGTGGGTGGCAACACAGAACCCGAAGGGCAAGACGGATGAAACGGTAACGCCGCCGGTCAATACAACCTATGGCGATGAATATGAATTACCGGAACCGCAGACCGTAACCATTTCTGCGGAAAAGCAGACAGTGGTAACCTACTATTACAAACGAAAAGTACACAAACTGACCTTTGAACCGGAAAACGGAGAGAAGACACAGACTGTGGAAGGTCGTGTCGGTGCCACACTCAATGTGAAACAGCCGGTTCGAAAAGGATACACCTTCACAGGCTGGACACCGGAACTTCCGGAGAAGATCCCGAATGAGGATGTAACCTATCAGGCACAGTGGAGGAAGAACAACTATCTGGTGCAGTTTGTGAGTGAGGGAACGGTACTCAAGGAATATACACTTTCTTATGGGGATGCGATTCCGGCTCAGGAGGAACCGACCAGAGAAGGATATACGTTCGTAAGCTGGGATAAAAACGTACCGGATACCGTATCCGATGAAAATGTGAAAAACGGAAAACTGGTCTTTAAGGCAGTATGGAAAGAAATAGCATATACCATCAGCTATAATCTGGCAGGAGGAAGCCTTCCGACCGGAAAGACCAATCCGACAACATTCACCATCAACAGCAAACCGATGGATCTGGTACAGCCAAAACGGGAAGGCTATACGTTTGAAGGATGGTCAGGAACCGATATCAAAGAAAAAGATACACAGGTTACGATTACCGCCCGCCCGTTGAAAGACAGAACCTATACGGCAAACTGGAAAGAAAATTCCTATACGATCGTTTTCAATGTAGAAGGTGAAGTAACAAGGGGAGAGATGAAAAATATCCCGCTGCGTTACACACAGGAAACCACGATACCGAAAAACGGATATGTGTGCGGAGGTTATAAGTTTGTCGGATGGAGAACCGGTGGAAAGAAAAGTGAGCAAAAAGTATATCAGCCGGGAGACAAAGTCAGCAGACTTTGTGCGACCAATAATGGAACGGTCAACCTGTACCCGATCTGGGAACCGTGCGAATATACGATTACGTTTGACTATCAGACCGGTAATAAACGGGAGAAAGTAACATGCAAATATAAAGAAACATATACGCTCCCGACCGTAAACAGACTCGGATGGACCTTCGAAGGCTGGAGCCGGTCCGCGGGTTCGACAAATGTGATCAGCTATGCACCGAATGTTAAAACGGCTGTATTTGAGGATGAAAAGGATTTTACTTTATATGCGGTATACAAACCGATAACTTCAGCTGTTTTTACGGGACAGACGGAACACAAATACTTTATCACGGATGAACATGAACTGACTATTTTTACTTTCTTTATCCAGGGGGACAGAAAGGTTGTAACAACCGATGATTATGGACTTTATCCATCCTGGTATAATTTGTATCTGCCGGATATCTCCATGGATGCAGCACGCCTGTATCAGAAGATGAAGATAAAAGTCAGCTATAAGATTGATGAGGAAGAAGATGGATGGGCAGATCTGAGATTAAGTTATCAGTTACAGGATGGCACATATTATGACAACACAGAAACGCGGGCAAATGATATTGGAAAATGTGATGGAGAAACGGTATCGCATACATTTGAAATTACCCGTAAAAATGGAGTGGATTTAAATTATTTCATGTTGGTATTTGATGCACATGGAAAAAACGCAGATGAATACTACATGAGCAATCTGAAAGTAGAAGTGGATCTGGAATAATGCGTAAGGGGGAAGAAGATTGAAAAATAACAGAAGAAAGATAGGAATCGGAATCGCCGTGTGCGCATGCATTCTGCTGATCGGAGCCGGTCTGTATCTGATGAGAAACAACAAACAGGAAACACAGGAATCTCCGGATTCGGCCTTTGTGCCGGATCTGGACCCTGACGCTTCCACGCAGGAGGCAAAGGAGAGTGATCCGCCGGAGGGCATCCGGATCCCGGGATATCCGTCGATCACCATTCCGGCAGATACGAAAGATGTAACGGTAAATCTGATGAATCCGGAAGGAAATCCGTGTTATTTTACCTTTACACTGGTACTGAAAGATACCGATGAGACAATCTATCAGTCCAAAATGGTAGAACCGGGAAAAGCGATCACACAGATCACACTGTCCAAAGAACTGTCCGCCGGGGAATATCCTGCGATACTGAAGATCAGTACCGCGGCACTCGATGACGGACGGGCGATGAACGGTGCCAATGTGGAAACCGTATTGAAAGTACAGTAAGGGGGGGAGAAACATGAAGAAAAAAAGAGCAGTTGCAGGGGGCTTGCTGCTTGTTTTAGGGATCGCACAGAGCGTATCAGCAGGAACCACGACCGTAACGTATCATGTGGATCCGTCCTATATGGTGCTGGTTCCGGCAAACACCACGATTCCATTTAACGAAGAATCGGTAAACTACGGGAAAATCCGTGTCGAAGAAGCACAGATCGAAGAAGGAAAATGCATCCAGGTGGAGCTGATCTCGGACAAAAAACTGAAAAATCAGAGTGGAAAAGAAGGGGAGATCCCCTATGAGATTCTGGCGGACACGACAGCATTTACAAAAGCCCGTTATACCACGGCAGGGGAAGAGACGGTGCTTGGTATCACGATCGACAGAGAATCCTGGAAAAAGGCACCGTCAGGCTCCTATGCGGATACGGTTACTTTTCAGATATCCTATGTGGATGCGACAGATTAGAGCAGGAGGATGGACAGATGAAAAAGGCAGCAATTATTCTGATGGGGATTTGCCTGTGCCTCTCCATACCCGTTGCGGCAGAGGCTGCGCAGACAGGTACTTCGTCCGTTACGCAGCAAAGCACCATCAACACGACAGTACCGGATACCCACATGGTCACGATACGATCCGAACATGCGCAGGTGAGCTATCAGCATGAGGAGGGTGACGATGAGGAAACACAGGAGACGGTGACTTACGCGGTGGAGCGCTTTTCCAGCCCGCAGTTTCAGATCCAGCCGAAAAAAGGATGGAAGATCACAGCAGTGCTGGTAAATGGAGAGGATGTGACGGATCAGCTGAAAGACGGGATGCTGACACTTCCGGAAGTCTATGAGGATCAGCAGATTGTCGTGGAGACGGAAGAGAGCACAGAGGATGACAAAAAAGATGATGAAAATACCGGAGGCGGCGATCAGAATGAGACGAAACCGACCGATACCAAAAATAACGGAACTTCCGGAAACGGCAATTCCGGAACCAAAACGGATGGATCAACGGGCAACGGTCAGGGAACAAAGTCGAATCTGACAGGGACGACAAACGGAACCGCAGCGGCAAAGACGGCAGATCTGCAAAAGAATGTAATGTATTTCATGGCAACAGTTGCGTCCGCGATCGTGCTGTTTGCGCTGGCGGATAACCGGAAAAAAAGAAAACACAGAGAATAGATAAGCAGACAAAAAGAGAAGCAAAAAGGGCAGATAAACCACAAAATCGGTTTACCTGCCCTTGCTTTTTATCAGGAACGATTTGCCCCGCCGGCGTGTACCACCCGTTTTTCCAACAGATTGACTGCCTGATAGAGAAGCATGGCGATGATACACAGTAAGATGATCGACAGGATCATCCAGTCGAGTTTGAAGATCTGGCTGCTGTAGATGATAAGAAATCCCAGTCCCTGTTTTGCTCCAATGAATTCACCGATCACCACACCGACCAGACAGAGACCGATATTGACCTTCATAACACTCAGAAGATAAGGAACCGAAGAGGGCAGTGCCACACGCAGCAATTCGTCTTTGCGTTTTCCGCCGAGCGTGCGAATGAGTTTCAGTGAATCGGGATCGATTTCCGTAAAACTGGTATAGAGATTCAGGATGGAGCCGAAGATCGCCACAGAGATCCCGGCAAGGATGATCGTCTTATAATTTGCACCGAGCCATACGATCAGCAGAGGAGCCAGTGCCGACTTCGGAAGGCTGTTCAAAACCACAAGGTAAGGCTCCAGGATCGCAGCAAGCCGTGGACAGAGCCAGAGGAGGACGGAGAAAAAGAGACTGAAACCTACGACAAGAAAGAAACTGGCAAGTGTCTCGAACACGGTGATCCCGATATGGGAGAGCAGATGATTGGTCAGAAGCAGCGCCCGGAAGGCAAGACAGACCTGGCTGGGACTTCCGAAGATAAAAGAATCAATCAGTCCAAGCCGTGCACTGATCTCCCAGACGATCAGAAAAACCAGAAAGACAGCGATCCGCATCAGACGGATAAACTGCTGTCTTTTTTTATGCTTCTGTAAAAAGGAACGTTGCGCGGATGAATCAGGCATCATGGTTTAACTCCTTCCAGATCTGTTGAAAATACTGTTTGAATTCGGGCGCATTTCGCATCTGCATCGGGGCGCGGTCGGCAAGGGTGGTGAGAATGGGGATCTCGCACCGGACGCAAGCAGGGGCTTTTGAGAGGATGATCACCCGGTCAGACATGCTGATCGCCTCGGAGATATCGTGGGTGACCAAAAGTGCTGTGTTCCCTTCTTTTTGCAGGATTTTCCAGATATCGTCGCTGACGGAAAGTCTGGTCTGATAGTCGAGTGCACTGAAGGGTTCATCGAGAAGCAGAAGCGAAGGTTCCAGTGCAAGGGTACGGATCAGGGCAGCGCGCTGCCGCATCCCGCCGGAAAGCTGCGAAGGATGAGACGAACGGAAGTTCCAGAGACCGTACTCCTGTAAGAGACGGTCCACATGTGCGGCCGCTTTTTTACTTTTCTTCTTCTGAATCTCAAGACCGAGCAGGACATTTTCATAGATGGTCAGCCATTCGAAAAGGTGATCTTTCTGCAGCATATATCCGATAGAGAGAACGGAATGTTCCCGTGGAAGTCCCTGCAAGGTGATCTGTCCCTGTTCCGGTGTCAGAAGTCCGGCGATCAGATTCAGAACGGTACTTTTCCCGCATCCGCTGGGACCCACCAGGGAGACAAACTCGCCTTCCTGAATCGAAAAACTGATTTGTGAGAGTGCCGGGATCTCTCCGGCAAGTGTGTGATACGAAAGTCCGACATGATCCAGTTCCAGTAAAGCCGGCATAGAATAATCCTCCGTGTGTTTATAGTTTATTATATGAGAAAGCCGGCGGATGGCTATATATTAAGATTTACTTACGAAAGTGTAAGATTTGCGAAAATCAGTTGTGAAGGTGTCGTAAAATGTTATAATAAAGTCCTGACGAAAGGAAAAGAATATGATAATATGGAAAAAAATAAGAACCGGTGAGTGGATTCCCTGGACATATCTGCTGATGCTGGTATTTGATTTGGTGTATAATTCCCTGGTTTACTGCGGGGGACAATGGGTGGGAACCCATACAAAAGCGTGGAATATTGAGACTTCTCTGGATCAGCAGATTCCCGTGATTCCCTGGTTTGTGGGAATCTACCTCTCATTTTTCCTGTTTTGCACCGTGAACTTTCTGGTGATGGGTTACTTTGAAAAGAAAAAAGCCTGTCTGTTTTTATGTGCGGAACTTCTGGCAAAGACGGTATGCGGGATCTTTTATCTGTGTTTTCCGACCACGAATCTTCGCCCGGAGATCGTGGGAACAGATTTCTGGAGCCAGGCGCTTGTCGGGCTGTATCAGATGGATGCGGCGGTCAATCTGTTTCCGTCGATTCACTGCATGGACAGCTGGTTTTGTGTGGTGGTGATTCGGAATATCCGAAACGTACCGGGATGGCATCGTGTGATCACATGGATCTGGGCGGTGGCGATCTGTGCCTCCACCTTATTTACCAAACAGCATGGAATCCTGGATGTGGCGGCAGGAATTGCACTTGCAGAAATTTGTTATGCGTGTGTGGTGCGCTGGAAGAAAACGGAGCGGTTCCGTCAGTGGATGGAGAAAAAACTGGCATGAAAAATAAGAAAAAAATCATAGGAAACGGTATTTTCCTGTTTCTAGTTCTCGGTCTTACCCTGTACGGTGTCTTTCACGGAGAAGATCTGGGGCTGATCTGGGAAAATCTCAAAAAAGCAGATATCCGTTATCTCTTCCCGGCGGTTATCTGTGTGGTATTTTTTATCTGGGGAGAGTCGATCATCATTCATTATCTGCTCTATACGTTGCAGATCCGGCTGAAAAAATGGAAGTGTTTCCTGATTTCTTCCGTAGGTTTCTTTTTTAGCTGCATCACACCGTCGGCAAGCGGCGGACAGCCGATGCAGATGGTGTATCTGAAAAAAGAAAAGATTCCGATCTCGATATCCTCGGTGGTGCTGATGATCGTAACGATCACCTATAAACTGGTACTGGTGCTGCTTGGACTGTTTGTGCTGTTCTTTCAGCCGCGGATCAAGGATACCTATATGCAGGATGTGATGCCGGTGATGTGGCTTGGTCTGTGGTTAAATGTGTTCTGTGTGGCATTTATGCTGCTGCTGACCTTTCACCCGCAGCTGATGCGCCAGATTCTGGTCAAAGGACATGAACTGCTTGTAAAAATGCATATCCTGAAAAAGAAGACCTCCCGTCTGGAAAAACTGGAAAATGCCATGGACGAATATCAGAAGACAGCAGAATATCTGAAAAATCATCCGGGCGTGGTAGGCATCGTGTTTCTGATCACCTGTCTGCAGCGTGTTGCATTGTTTTTTGTAACATATTTTGTTTATCGATCTTTTGGTTTACATCAGTACAGTATGTATGATATTGTAGTACTTCAGGGTATGATTTCCGTGGCTGTGGATATGCTTCCGCTGCCCGGAGGTATGGGAATCTCAGAAAAGCTGTTTTCCATGCTGTTTACAGGGATTTTCGGGCAGGTAAAGGTTCTGGCGGGACTGATCCTGAGCCGTGGACTGAGTTATTACACAGAGCTATTGATCAGTGCAGTCATGACTGTAGCTGCGCAGCTGTTTCTTGGTAATGAAAAAGAACACAGAGAAAAGATCAGCGAAAAGCTGAAAACGATACAGGAAAAGGGAAAAGGATACGAAAGAAAGAGGGGGAACTCATGATAAGTTTTATTGGTTATTACAATTACACGGTGATTCTGACGTATATCAGTCTGTTTTGTTCCATCGCGGGGATGTTGTTTACTGTGAACGGGTGGTATAAAATGGCAGTGTTGTGCCTGGCTCTTTCGGGACTGTGTGACATGTTTGACGGAAAAATCGCCAGAAGAAAGACAGACCGTACGGATGATGAAAAATGTTTTGGTATTCAGATCGATTCCCTGTGTGACATGGTCTGCTTTGGAGCATTTCCGATTCTGCTGGCCTACAGCCTTGGTATGAGAGGACCGATTGGTATCGTGATCCTTGCATGGTACGGAATGAATGGTGTGGTCCGTCTCGGTTACTTTAATGTCTGTGAGACAAAACGTCAGGAAGAGACGGAGGAAGTGAGAAAATATTACAGCGGTCTGCCGATCACATCGATCGCTGTCGTGCTGCCGCTGGTGTTTGTGCTGCATACGGTGCTGAGGAACCATTTTGCAGTGGCACTTCATGTGGCTATGTTTGTTGTCGGTACGCTGTTTGTGACGAATATCCAGGTGAAAAAACCCAGGAATTCCACACTGGCAGTCCTGGTCGGCGTTGTTGCCCTGGCAATCTTAAAAATCTTTCATGTTTTTTAGTTTTTAATAATGATGAACAAAAGCCGAAATGTATTACGGAGTATTGCAGATGACATACGACAACATTTTGGCTTGTGTTTTATACATGTTTTTTCGAAAAGTCAGGTACAGAATAATTCTGAGAACATATATGTAAAAGGGAGAGAGCATATGAAATACGCAGATCGATACGGAAATCGCTGGGAAGAGACCGGATTGCAGGATCGTTTTCTGGAAAAATTATATAAAAGCGTACCGGGGCGTGCGGTGGTAAAAGTGCTGGTACATCCGTGGGTTTCCGGAATGGGTGGCTGGATATTGAGCCAGAAAGCATCCTGCTGGCTGATCCCGTTATTCTTAAAAGGACATTCGATGGATCAGTCCGGCTGGGTCAAACGAAGATTTACCTCCTATAATGATTTTTTTATGAGAAAGCTGAAATCGGGACAACGTCCGGTGGAAGAAGATACGGCGCGGATCATCAGTCCCTGTGATGCCAAACTTACCGTCTGTCCGATCACGGAGTACGGGATCATGAAGATCAAGCATACGCCGTATACGGTAAAAGAACTGTTAAAGAGTGAAAAACTGGCTCGTGCCTATGAAGGCGGCTATGGATTCGTTTACCGCTTGACAGTGGACGACTATCACAGGTATATTTATACAGAAACCGGAAAAAAATCCGGCAACTATAAGATACCCGGAATCTTCCATACGGTTAACCCGATTGCAAACGATCAGGAGCCGATCTATAAGGAAAATACCAGAGAGTTCTGCCTGATCAGGACAACCGATGCAGGAACCGTCCTGCAGATGGAAGTCGGCGCGCTGATGGTCGGAAAGATCGAGAATGATCAGGAAGAAGCGTTTGTACACCGGGGCGAAGAAAAGGGAAGATTTGCATTTGGCGGATCCACGATCGTGGTGCTTTACCAGCGGGGACGGGTACATCCGGATGAAGATCTTCTGAAAAACAGCCGAGATGGTTACGAGACAAAAGTAACCCAGGGAGAGGCTGTGGGAGATAAGGTGAAACGATGCAGAAAATAAATTATCAGAAATTAATGGAAAATGAAATCGCACACAACAGGCAGGAGCAGAAAGTTCCTGCCTTGCTTTTACACAGCTGTTGCGCGCCGTGCAGCAGTTACTGTCTGGAGACACTGAGTGAGGACTTTGCGATCACGGTGTTTTATTACAATCCCAACATTTATCCGGAAGAAGAATACTGGAAAAGGGTGAGAGAACAGGAGCGGTTTATCGGTCTTCTGCCTGCGAAACATAAAATCTCTTTTCTGGAAGGCAACTATGAAAAAGAACGGTTTTATGAGACAGTAAAAGGCATGGAGAAGATCCCGGAGGGCGGAGAGCGGTGCTTTGCCTGTTACCGCCTGCGGCTGTCGGAGGCAATCAAAGAGGCCGAGAAGGGTGGATTTGACTATGTGACGACCACGCTGACGATCAGTCCGATGAAAAATGCACAGAAATTAAATGAGATCGGAGAAGAACTGTGCCGGGATACAAAAGTGGCGTGGCTGCCGTCGGATTTTAAGAAGAAAAACGGGTACAAACGATCCACAGAACTGTCAAAAGAATACGGGATGTACCGGCAGGATTACTGCGGATGTGTGTTCTCGATGCGGGAGCGTGAAGAGCAAAAAGCCCGGATCGAGCAGGAAATCTTGCAGAATAACGGAATATAAAAAGCGACTTGCGCCGACACAGGATTAATGATAGAATGATTTCAGACTTTACTATGAGAAAGTAAATGGCAGTGAATCCGCTGATTCCCGGATAATTTAAGAGAGGAACAGGAAAAGAAGTCTGCCGGAAAATACAGGGAAGAGAGGAAACAATATGGCACAGTTATGGGGAGGCCGTTTTACAAAAGAAACGGACAAACTTGTATATAATTTTAACGCATCCATCGGATTCGATCAGAAGTTTTTCCATCAGGATGTACAGGGAAGCAAAGCACATGTGACGATGCTTGCAAAACAGGGGATTCTGACGGAAGAGGAAAAAAATCAGATCATCGCCGGACTGGACAGTATCGTGGCGGATGTGGATGCCGGTAAACTGGAGATCACCAGTGAGTACGAAGATATCCACAGTTTTGTGGAGGCAAATCTGATCGACCGGATCGGTGACGCAGGTAAGAAACTGCACACCGGACGAAGCAGAAATGATCAGGTAGCGCTGGATATGAAACTGTATGTCAGAGACGAGATCAAAGAACTGGATGAACTGGTGAAGAAGCTGCTGGTGACACTGAATAAGATCATGGAAGAAAACCTGCATACCTATATGCCGGGATTTACCCATCTGCAGAAAGCGCAGCCGATCACGCTGGCTCACCACATGGGTGCTTACTTTGAGATGTTCCGCAGAGACAGAAGCCGTCTGGCAGACATTTACGCCAGAATGAACTATTGCCCACTGGGAAGCGGAGCGCTTGCAGGAACCACCTATCCGCTGGATCGTGCCTACAGTGCCGAACTGATGGGATTTGCCGGTCCTACGATGAACAGTATGGATTCCGTAGCAGACAGAGATTATGTGATCGAACTGTTATCTGCCATGTCCACGATCATGATGCATCTGAGCCGTTTTTCCGAGGAAATCATCATCTGGAACTCCAACGAGTATCAGTTTGTGGAGATTGATGATGCCTACAGCACCGGAAGCAGCATCATGCCGCAGAAGAAAAACCCGGATATCGCCGAGCTGGTAAGAGGAAAGACCGGTCGTGTCTATGGCGCACTGATGTCCATTCTGACAACCATGAAGGGAATCCCGCTGGCATATAATAAAGACATGCAGGAAGATAAAGAACTGACCTTTGACGCCATCGATACCGTAAAGGGATGTCTGGCTCTGTTTGAGGGTATGGTTTCCACAATGAAGTTCCGGAATGATGTAATGGAAAACAGCGCAAAACACGGATTTACCAACGCCACCGATGCGGCAGATTATCTGGTAAACCACGGCGTACCGTTCCGTGACGCACACGGTATTGTTGGACGTCTGGTACTGTATTGTCTGGATAAGAAAATCTCACTGGATGAGATGAGCCTGGAAGAATACAAAGCCATCAGTCCGGTATTTGAAGAGGATATTTACGAAGCCATCAGCATCAAGACTTGCGTGGAAAAACGTATGACGATCGGTGCTCCGGGACCGGATGCGATGGCGAAAGTCGTAGAGTGGAATAAAAAATATCTGGAAGAAAACTAAAAAAGTGTTGATTTTTTCAAAAAACTGGTATAGTATTACCAAGTAAATACAAATGTACGCGAGAGAAATACAAAAAGTAACGGTTGTGCATTGAGTAAGAAGAATGAGGAGTGAAATCACAATGAGCAGCAAATTAAGAGTAGGTATTTTAGGAGCAACAGGAATGGTAGGACAGAGATTCATCTCTCTGCTGGAAAATCATCCGTGGTTTGAAGTAGTAACCGTAGCAGCATCCCCGAGAAGTGCAGGAAAAACATATGAAGAAGCCGTAGGCGGACGCTGGAAAATGGACACTCCGATGCCGGAAGCTGTAAAGAAACTGGTAGTTATGAATGTAAACGAAGTGGAGAAAGTAGCTTCCACCGTTGATTTTGTATTTTCCGCAGTTGATATGTCCAAAGAGGAAATCAAAGCGATCGAAGAAGAATATGCAAAAACGGAGACGCCGGTTGTATCCAACAACAGTGCCCACAGATGGACACCGGATGTACCGATGGTAGTGCCGGAGATCAATCCGGAACACTTTGAAGTTATCGAATCTCAGAAAAAACGTCTGGGAACTACCCGTGGATTTATCGCTGTAAAACCGAACTGCTCCATCCAGAGCTACGCACCGGTTCTGACCGCTTGGAAAGAGTTCGAGCCATATGAAGTGGTTGCTACTACATATCAGGCGATTTCCGGAGCAGGTAAAACATTCAAAGACTGGCCGGAGATGGTAGAAAACATCATCCCGTATATCGGTGGAGAAGAAGAAAAGAGCGAACAGGAACCGCTTCGTATCTGGGGTAAAGTAGAAAACGGCCAGATCGTAAAAGCTACCGAGCCGGTGATCACCTGCCAGTGTATCCGTGTTCCGGTTCTGAACGGACATACCGCAGCAGTCTTTGTAAAATTCAGAAAGAATCCTACCAAAGAACAGCTGATCGAAAAACTGGTGAACTTCAAAGGATTCCCACAGGAAGCAGAACTTCCGAGTGCTCCGAAGCAGTTTATCCAGTATCTGGAAGAAGATAACCGTCCACAGGTAAAACTGGATGTCAACTTTGAAAACGGTATGGGAATCAGCGTAGGACGTCTGAGAGAAGACACCGTATACGACTGGAAATTCGTAGGTCTGTCCCACAACACCGTAAGAGGAGCTGCAGGCGGCGCTGTTCTGTGTGCAGAGACTCTGAAAGCAAAAGGATATATTCAGGCAAAATAAGAAATAAGATAAGAAACGATATACGAACAGGATTTTGGATGTGTGCTTGCATATTCAGGATCCTGTTTTTTATGCAAGTAACGAGCAAAAGGCAACGCCTGCGTGAGAGAAGATTGTTATATTATATGTTCTAAATTGCAAGACTCAAAAACCGTAACACTTGAATTTATCTGTGAAAAAAGGTATACTCTTTGGTGCCCTGTGCCGGAGTCCTTTCAAACACACTCTGGCGGTTACAGGGTTCTGAAGAGATAAGAAAGGGTTAAAATACATGAAAAAATCCGTATTTATCGCAGAGAAACCAAGCGTTGCCCAGGAATTTGCCAAAGCTTTAAAGGTGAAGACCACGCGGCATGACGGCTATCTGGAGTCGGAAAATACCATTGTGACCTGGTGTGTAGGTCATCTGGTAACCATGAGTTATCCGGAAGTCTACGATATCAAATACAAACGCTGGACTCTGGAGACACTTCCTTTCCTTCCGGGAGAATTCAAGTATGAAGTGATCCCGGCGGTGAGAAAGCAGTTTGAGATCGTCAGCGGACTTTTGAACCGTGCAGACGTGGAAACCATCTATGTCTGTACCGATTCGGGAAGAGAGGGAGAATACATCTACCGTCTGGTGGCCCAGATGGCCGGTGTAAAAGGAAAAAAAGAAAAACGAGTCTGGATCGATTCCCAGACAGAAGAAGAGATCATCCGTGGAATCAAAGAAGCCAAAGACCTGAGTGCCTATGATAACCTGAGTGCGTCGGCTTATCTGCGTGCCAAAGAAGATTATCTGATGGGAATTAATTTTTCCAGAATCCTTACCTTACGGTATGGAAACAGTGTGTCGAATTATCTGGGAAATAAATACCAGGTGATCTCTGTGGGAAGGGTAATGACCTGTGTTCTTGGCATGGTGGTGCGAAGAGAGCGGGAGATCCGGGAATTTGTTAAAACGCCATTTTACCGTGTACTCGGAAAGTTCTCCCTGGAAGGACGTTCGTTCGAGGGAGAGTGGAGAGCGGTAGAAGGCAGCCGATACTTTCAGTCACCAGATCTGTACAAAGAAAATGGTTTTAAAGACCGAAACCGGGCAGAAGAATTGAAGGAAATTCTGGAACGGGAAAGTGCTGTTACACAGGCAGATGCGGGGATGCACGAACTGTCGCAGCCTGTAGTGAACGGGATAACAGGCGGTCATTCGGGACAATCGGATACAGGATCCGTTTCGGTATCGGCGGCGCATCAGGCCATTCTGGAAAAAATTGAGAAGAAAAAAGAAAAGAAAAATCCACCGTTATTATATAACCTGGCAGAATTACAAAATGACTGTTCCCGGATGTTCAAGATCAGTCCGGATGAAACGCTGCGGGTGGTACAGGAATTGTATGAAAAAAAACTGGTAACGTATCCGAGAACGGATGCCCGTGTCCTTTCCACCGCGGTAGCCAAAGAAATCAGTCGCAATCTGAAAGGATTGATCAGATACCAGATGGCAGCTTCGTTTGCCCAGGAGATTCTGGAAAAAGAAAGTTTTAAAGGCATAGAAAAGACCAGATACGTCAACGACAAACAGATCACGGACCATTATGCGATCATTCCTACTGGACAAGGTCTGCAGAATCTGAGCCGTCTGCCACAGATTTCCCAGAAAGTATATCAGGTGATTGTGCGCCGCTTTTTAAGTGTGTTCTACCCGGCAGCAGTTTATCAGAAGGTCAGTCTGGTGTCGGCGATCGGAAAAGAAAAACTGTTTTCCAGTTTTAAAGTTCTGGTGGAGGAAGGATATCTGAAGGTTGCCAACGTTCTTTCCAGAAAAAAAGAAGAAGACCCGAAGAATGCAGAAGAAAAGACAGATGATATCCAGTGCGATGCCGGATTTCTCGCCTGCCTGCAGCAGCTAAAGAAGGGAGCGGTTCTTCCGGTGGAAGAATTTTCCATCAAGGAAGGGGAAACCTCTCCGCCCAAGCGCTATAATTCCGGTACCATGATCCTGGCCATGGAAAATGCAGGTCAGCTGATTGAAGATGAAGAACTCCGGGCACAGATCAAAGGAAGCGGCATCGGAACCAGTGCGACCAGAGCGGAGATCCTGAAAAAACTGGTAAATATCAAGTACATCAGTCTGAATAAAAAGACACAGGTGATCACACCCACACAGCTTGGAGAGATGATCTATGAAGTGGTCAACGCATCCATCCGAGCCCTTCTGAATCCGGAGCTTACGGCAAGCTGGGAAAAGGGATTAAATTATGTGGCGGAAGGAAGTATCACTTCCCAGGAATATATGGATAAACTGGAACATTTTATCCGGGTAAAAGTAGGCGGAGTGCTCCAGGTGAATTATCAGGTAGCATTGCGAAGCAGATATGACAGCATCGCAGCGAATTATAAAAAAGGAGGAAAATAACTATGAGTATGGAAAGTATCCAGATTAAAAACATGTATGATCTGAATGAGACGATCGCAGCAGAGATTTTTGAGGGAAAGACCTATCCGTGGGAGGTTCTGCCGCTGATCAAAGAATTTATCGTAAAGCTGGGAAATACCCTGAGCCCGGAAGAGTATGATAAGATCGGTGAGGATATCTGGGTGGCAAAATCGGCTACAATCGCGCCTACCGTTGCTTTAAATGGCCCGTGTATTATCGGTAAGGATGCAGAAGTGCGCCAGTGTGCATTTATCCGTGGCAGCGCGATCATCGGTGAGGGTGCTGTGGTTGGTAATTCTACAGAGCTTAAGAATGTGATTTTGTTTAATAAGGTTCAGGTTCCGCATTATAACTATGTAGGTGATTCTGTGCTGGGATATAAGGCACATATGGGAGCAGGATCGATCACTTCCAATGTGAAATCTGATAAGAAGCTGGTGGTTGTGCATGGAGATGGATACGATATCGAAACCGGTATGAAGAAATTTGGAGCGATGCTGGGAGATAATGTGGAAGTCGGATGTAATTCGGTGTTGAATCCGGGAACTGTTGTCGGACGGGAGAGTAATATCTATCCGCTGTCTTGTGTTCGCGGAGTTGTGCCGGAGAAGTCTATTTTTAAGAAGGCCGGGGATGTTGTGGCGAAGAGATAGGATGCTAGGTAAAATTTTCTGTGAGATAGAGAAGTAAATAAGGGAACAGGGTTTAAGAAAATAGAAGTTAATTGCAGAGTTAGTGGCTTTGAGAAAATTTAAAAAGGCTGTAGCTGATGGATGATCTTTGGGAGATGATTCCATTAGCTACAGCCTTTTATGATCGATGTGAACAATGAGTCAAAGTTCGTGCTTGCATGAGAACTTGATAACCGCCTTGACAATGAGCAATGAAGCTGAAGTTTGTGTCTGTATGGAGTTTTGATATGTTTTGTTTATACGAATCAAAGTTCACACTGACTCAGAAACAGTAATGCAGGATCAGACCGTAGATCAGCAGGTGTACCGGGTAGAACAGGTAGAAGAAGTATTTGAGGGAGATTCCCCGTTTCCCGTTGTACAGGTTGATCGGGATGAAGGCCAGGCAGGCGGGGGCTTCCCACAGGAGGCTCAGGCAGGAAACCAGGGTACAGAGAAATTTCTGATCATGGAACAGGTAGAGTAACAGGATCAGGATGATGCCTTTGTAGTCGTAGTCGGTCTGTAAAAGCCAGGCGGCGAGACAGCCGGCGGCAGCAATCAGGATTTTCCCTATCCAGAGGCGTGTCTGGTTTCCGGCTTTGTGGCACAGAGTGTCGATTCCCCAGATGGTCAGAAGTCCGAGAAACAGAGTGAAAAAAACGTTCTGATAACCGAAATTTACCGGTGTGTCGAATAAAGCATAGTCGAAGGGAAACTCCGACAGCAGGGCAAAGAGAAACAGCCTGGTGGCGTATTTCTTTTTGCTGGAAGTATGGAAGAAACCTTCGATCAGCAGGAAACAGAAGATCGGAAAGCCGATCCGGCCGATAAAGCGCATGATCTGATATATGTTCCACCAGGGAATGGTCATGGAGATCGGGTGTCCAAGGAAAGCCGGATGTTCCTGCATCAGAATACCATATAGGATGATGCTTGCCGCAAAGTGATCGATCGCCATGGCGATGATGGCTATGATTTTCAGGGTGCTGCCGGAGAGGCAGCCTTTTTTTAATAAGGGAATATTCATAATATGGTGATGTTCCTTTCTTGATTTTTTGGGGGGTGTAACCCACATTTTGCAGGAAGCATTTTCAAACGTGTTCTGAAAATCTTTGAATTTTAGGAAATTCTTTTATGGAATGGTATGGTCTTCCTGCAACAGGCATGCATATATTCTGAAAAAAGTATAGCAGTACCGAAAAAAATGTCAATCAAAATTGGTTCATTGGGTAGATTATTGATATATATGGCAAGAAAAGTGAAAAAAATAAAAAAAAATGTAAGTTCGGCTGGACTAACCCAAAGGTTTATGCGACAATAAACATGATAAGCGGGTGAAGTATGTTCACTTGCTTGAGATACATAAGTCTCAAAATAAGTATTTCAAGTTTGAAAGGAGTCTTAACATGATTTATTCACATGAAGTAGAAATGATGTGTCCGGTTACACAGGGCGTTAATCACGGCGCAGCACCAATCCCGGAAGAAGCAAAATGGGTACAGTCCAAGGAAATCAAAGATATTTCCGGTCTGACACATGGTGTGGGCTGGTGTGCTCCACAGCAGGGTGCCTGCAAACTGACACTGAACGTAAAAGATGGTATTATTCAGGAAGCTCTGGTAGAGACAATCGGATGCTCCGGTATGACTCATTCCGCAGCTATGGCTTCTGAAATCCTTCCTGGAAGAACTCTTCTGGAGGCTCTGAACACTGACCTGGTATGTGACGCTATCAACACAGCTATGAGAGAACTGTTCCTGCAGATCGTTTATGGACGTACACAGTCCGCTTTCTCTGAAGATGGTCTGCCGATCGGTGCTGGTCTGGAAGACCTGGGTAAAGGTCTGAGATCTCAGGTTGGTACTATGTACGGAACACTGAAAAAAGGTCCTCGTTATCTGGAAATGGCAGAAGGTTATGTTACCGGTATTGCACTGGATGAAGAAGGATGCATCATTGGTTACCAGTTCGTAAGCCTTGGCAAGATGACTGACTTCATCAAACAGGGTGATGATCCGACAACTGCTTGGGAAAAAGCAAAAGGACAGTACGGCCGTGTTGCAGATGCAGCTAAAATCATTGATCCGCGTAAAGAGTAATCGGATTTTATGCATACCGTCAATATAATAGGAGGATGAAATAAATGGCTTTATTTGAATCATATGAAAGAAGAATTGATAAAATCAATGCTGTCCTGAACAGCTATGGAATCGCTTCTCTGGAAGAAGCAGAGAAAATCACAAAAGATGCTGGTCTGGACGTATACAACCAGATTAAAGGCATCCAGCCAATCTGTTTTGAGAACGCTTGCTGGGCATACATCACAGGTGCGGCAATCGCAATCAAAAAAGGATGCACAAAAGCTTCTGAAGCAGCAGCTGCAATCGGTGAAGGTCTGCAGGCTTTCTGTATTCCTGGTTCTGTAGCAGATCAGCGTAAAGTAGGTCTGGGACATGGTAACCTGGGTAAAATGCTTCTGGAAGAAGACACAGAGTGTTTCGCATTCCTGGCAGGTCACGAATCTTTCGCAGCAGCTGAAGGTGCTATCGGTATCGCTGAGAAAGCAAACAAAGTTCGTCAGAAACCTCTGCGTGTTATCCTGAACGGTCTTGGAAAAGACGCTGCTCAGATCATCGCTCGTATCAACGGATTTACATTTGTTGAGACTCAGTATGATTACTATACAGGAGAACTGAAAGAAGTATTCCGTAAAGCATACTCTGATGGTCCTCGTGCAAAAGTTAACTGCTACGGCGCTAACGACGTTCGTGAAGGTGTAGCTATCATGTGGAAAGAAGACGTTGATGTTTCTATCACAGGTAACTCTACTAACCCGACTCGTTTCCAGCATCCGGTAGCAGGTACCTACAAAAAAGAACGTATCGAAGCTGGTAAGAAATACTTCTCCGTAGCTTCCGGTGGTGGTACAGGACGTACTCTGCATCCGGATAACATGGCAGCAGGTCCTGCTTCCTATGGTATGACAGATACTCTGGGACGTATGCACTCTGATGCACAGTTTGCAGGTTCTTCTTCCGTACCGGCTCACGTAGAAATGATGGGTCTGATCGGTGCAGGTAACAACCCGATGGTTGGTATGACTGTAGCAGTTGCAGTTTCCATCGAGGAAGCTCACAAAGCTGGTAAATTCTAAGAAATACTTAACGAAAGTTAATATATGTCCAAACGTAAAAAAGCCACAGGCGATTTGCCTGTGGCTTTTTCTAAGGTTAGGATGTGATTCCATTTACGTTATCTGAATCTTGAGGATGCATGCGGTATTCTTCCGGCGAACAGTCAAAATATTTCCGGAAAATCTTCGCAAAATAGCTTGGATTTTCAAATCCTGCCCGTAATCCGATTTCCAGAATCGATAAAGAAGTATGTTTCAGCAGATCAGCAGCCTGAAGTGTGCGATAATAATTGATGTAGGCCACAGGAGTCATCTGAAACTGCTTTTTGAAAAACCGGCAAAAATATTGTGGATTCATGTTAAGAGAAGCCGCCAGGTCTTCCAGATAGATTTTCTGGTCATAATGCTTATGGATATACCGAAGAATCTGCTTGTATTGTGCTTCCCGGTTTTTGCCCTGAGAATCTTGTACAGTAGTCTGCACCAGAAGATTTTCCGAAACAAGAATTCCCAGAATCCGGTACAGATTGCTTTTTAAAAACAAAGTCCATCCCATGGGCCGGGTATCATAATCATGAAGAATCTCCAGAAATACTTTGCGAATAGATGATGCGCAGGGATGATTTCCGGATACATAGGAAGGAAGCCGAAGTTGATGGGACAGTAGCGGCTTCAGAAAAGACATCTGACTCTGATCTGGATAGGAAAAAGAGAGCATGTCGGGAAGAAATACCAGTGCGTGATGAATAGATGCGGTATTCCCGATACTTTGTAGCTGATGCAGTTCGTAACTGTTGATCATTACAAAATCCCGTTCTTTGAGTACCTTATGCTGAGTTCCCAGTGTCAGTTCCAACTGTCCCTGTTCCACCCAGATGATCTCAATTTCTTTGTGCCAGTGAAAAGGAACCTGCAGGCCTCCATGAATGTAATTCTGATGATAAATATGGAAAGGTTCCAGTTCCGTTCCATGGATGGTATAATCTCTGATTCCAATTGGTTCTTTCATATATGATCTCCATTAAAAAAAGTCAAAATAATTGTATAAATTCCTAAAATAAAGGTAGAAAAGTATAGTTTGATATCATTATAATGGTATAGACGGTAAAAGAAAAGTATTTTCAGCCAAAATATTGTAAAGACAGGATTCCTGGAACGATAACGATGGAATCAGTAAACCAGGCGTCATAGAACAAATGACTATGATAATACGAATAATAGGAGAAAAGTAAAATGGATAAAAAATGGTGGCATCATCTGACCGCATATCAGATCTATACAAGAAGTTTTTGTGACAGCAATGGAGATGGTATCGGCGATTTTCAGGGAATTATCAGCAAACTGGACTATCTGCAGGAACTGGGTGTGGGAGCAATCTGGATCTCCCCGTTTAACGATTCGCCGAATTATGATAATGGCTATGATATCAGTGATTATTATGCTATTCTGAAGGATTTTGGCACGACGGAGGATCTGGAAGAGCTGGTAAAGGAATGTGAGAAGAGAGATATCATCGTTATGATGGATCTGGTTTTAAATCACAGCTCCAATGAACATCCGTGGTTTCTGGAAGCGGCGAAAGACCGGGACGGAAAGTACCATGACTATTATATCTGGGAAGAAGGTACCGAGGATCAGCCGCCACAGGGGGAAGGGGCATTCTTTGGTGGAAATGTATGGGAATGGACACCGCAGATTCAGGAATATTATTACCATACCTTCAGCATACAGCAGCCGGATCTGAACTGGAAAAATGAAGATATGAGAAAAGATCTGTATGCCATGATCCGATACTGGATGGAAAAAGGTATCCGGGGATTTCGTCTGGATGCGATTGATAACATCGTAAAGAACGGTCATGGCGGAAATGATCAGCAGTCGGAGAAAATCCATACCTACCTGCAGGAAATGAACAAATATTCGTTCGGACTGCAGGACAATCTTCTGACAGTTGGGGAGACCGGAGGAACAACGCTGGAGATGGCGAAAGTGTATTCAGACCCTGAGAGAAAGGAGCTGGACATGGTATTCCAGTTTGAACTGATGGGAATTGACGGGGTCCGGAGTGGTAACTGGGATCCAAAGTCCTATACGTTGCATGATCTGAAAAAACTGATGGAAAAATGGCAGGTTGGATTGGAACAAAAAGGATGGAACAGTCTGTTTCTGGGCAACCATGATTATCCGCGGGTGCTTTCCCGTTTTGGAAATGATACACCGGAGTATCGGATCGTATCAGGAAAAATGCTGGCAACTATGATCTTCGGCATGAAAGGAACACCATATATTTACCAGGGAGATGAGATTGGCATGACCAATGTGATCTATACAGAAAGCTCCCGGTATCAGGATATCGAGTCTGTGAACTTCAGAAAAGAAAAACAGGAACTGGGCTGGAGCGAGGAGAAAATCCTGAGCTATCTTCTGCGAAACAGCCGGGACAATGCCAGAACACCGATGCAGTGGAATACACAGGCTCACGCAGGATTTACTACAGGAACCCCATGGATGGAAGCCAATGAAAATTATAAAGAGATCAATGTGGAAGACAGCAGAAAGGATCCGGCTTCCCTGTTTTATTACTACAAGAAACTGATTGCTCTGCGAAAAGAGCATGATGTGCTGATCTATGGAAACTTCCGTCTTTTGGAAGAAGAACATCCACAGGTTTTTGCTTATGAACGGAGTCTGGATGGAAGAAAAGTTGTAGTGGTATGTAATTTTGGAGAAACACCGGCACAGATGAATGCGACGCAGGATCTGACCGATGGAAAAGTTCTCATTCATAACTATGAAGGAGAATCGGTTGGGAAAGAAATATGGACATTGAAACCATATGAAGCGTGGATGATCGAAATATAATCTCAGAGGCAGGTATCTATTTTGTTGAAAACAGAACAGATACCTGTTTTTTTCGTTGACTCTACAATTATTGTAGGGTTTATAATGCAACGCAGGTAATAAAAAGTGGTTATATCATAGAAAACGCTTACCAAATAGAAAGAAGCAAAGGAGTAAAGAACTATGGAAAAGAATCTTACATCTGGAAATGTCTGGAAGAATATCCTGTATTTTTCTCTGCCCTACCTGTTATCGTATTTTTTACAGACGTTATATGGAATGGCGGATCTGTTTATCGTAGGACAGTTTGACGGAGTGGCAAGCACAACAGCAGTATCGATCGGCAGTCAGGTGATGCATATGCTGACGGTTATGATCGTGGGGCTGGCTATGGGAACGACAGTAACGATCGGTCGTGCGGTGGGAGCCGGCGATTCCAAAAAAGTATCAAAGACTGTTGGAAATACAACGGTTTTGTTCCTGGGAGTTTCCATTCTCCTGGCAGGTCTGCTGCTGTTTCTGGTCCGGCCGATCGTCAGTGTGATGTCAACACCCACAGAAGCGGTAGATGGAACGATCCGCTATCTGACGATCTGTTTTATCGGAATTCCTTTTATCACTGCATATAATGTGATCGCATCGATCTTTCGCGGAATGGGAGATTCGAAAAGCCCCATGTATTTTATAGCGATTGCCTGTGTGATCAACATCGGACTGGATTATCTGTTTATGGGAGCCATGCATATGGGACCGGCCGGTGCGGCTTTGGGAACGACTCTTTCCCAGACCATCAGTGTTATCATCTCTTTGTGGGTAATCTTGAAGAAGCAGACAGGCATTACGATGAAAAAAGCAGATTTTTCACCGGAGAAACAGACGATGGGTCAGGTGCTGAAGATTGGTATTCCTATTGCGGCACAGGATGGTTTTATCCAGATTGCATTTATCATAATCACGATCATTGCCAACCGGAGAGGACTAAGTGCAGCGGCGGCTGTAGGAATCGTGGAAAAAATAATCAGTTTCCTTTTTCTGGTACCATCTTCTATGTTGTCTACGGTCTCAGCGCTTGGAGCACAGAATATGGGAGCGGGAAAATACGACCGGGCAGATCAGATCCTTCGCTGTGCCATGGGAATCGCAGTGGGATTTGGAGTATGTGTGGCAGTTTTGATTCAGTTTATTGCGGAACCTGTAGTGGGACTGTTCACAACAGATACGATGGTCGTTATTCTGGGTGCACAGTATATTCGTGGCTATATCTGGGATTGCATCTTTGCCGGTGTGCATTTTAGCTTCAGTGGATATTTTTGCGCTTACGGAAGGTCGGAAATTTCATTTATTCATAATCTGATTGCCATTCTGTGTGTCCGTATTCCGGGGGTATATCTTACTTCGAAGTTTTTCCCGGATACGCTGTTTCCTATGGGACTGGCAACAGCGACGGGATCTTTGCTTTCCGTGATCATCTGCGTGATTTTCTTCGGATGGCTGAAGAGACGGGAACGAAGCAGAAAGAAAATTACTTCTGTTTGACAACTCTATACATAAGTGCTATCATGTACAAGAATAAAGAAACGGGAGCTTGTGTGACAGGCTGAGAGGAAGATAAATCTTCGACCGCACCTGATTTGGGTAATGCCAACGGAGGGATGAGAAAGAGAAAGTTAGAATCTGTCCGCAGGTATGCGGGCAGATTTTTTTGCATGGCATATCAATAATTGGTCCGGTGGACCAATTTCGATTACGCGAGCAACGAGCCAAAGTCTGTGCTTGTACGAGATCTTGGCGACTGCTGTGATAACAAGACTTTTGTTTCTTTAAAAGAAGATATCTGTGATGCAGGCAGCTTATGAACGTATGATTTTACGGATTTTGCAAAGAAAGAATCTGTAAGATAAAATTTTATAAGAAGTGCAGGTGAATCTGAGGGGGAGCGCCCTGAGATCCGGCATGCAGAAAAAAGCGATGGGAATCCGTGTTTCGGAGTGAGAGGAAGTAAGGGAACTTCGACCGAAAAAACAGGGAAACTGCGCTTTTTTATGCCCACAGACAAAAAGTAAAGTTTTCCCGGAAATCAGAGAGGAAAACAAAGATGGAAAAACAAAGACTGAACACATTTCGAATGGTAATGCTGGCTATGATGGTTGCAATCGGGGTGGTAATATCTCCGATTCTGCGTATCGAAGGGATGTGCCCGACAGCGCATCTGATCAATATTGTCTGCTCGGTACTGATGGGACCATGGTATTCTCTGCTTTGTGCAACGATGATCGGAGTGATCCGTATGCTGTTTATGGGAATTCCGCCACTTGCCCTGACAGGAGCTGTATTTGGTGCATTTCTTTCTGGCGTTTTTTACCGGGTATCCGGCGGTAAGATCATCTGCGCGGTGCTTGGAGAAATTTTCGGAACCGGTATTATCGGATCTATCGTATCGTATCCGGTGATGGCATTTATCATGGGAAGAGATGGCCTGAATGCATTTTTCTATACCCCGATGTTTGTATCTGCAACGATCATGGGCGGGGCAGCAGCCTATGTATTTTTAAAAGCGCTGAGCCGTGCAGGTCTGCTGGCAAAATTTCAGAGAAGTCTTGGAGCGAAAGTTTATGATAAAACAGTTAGAAAATCAGCTGAGGAACGTGCGTAATGCCACGAAAGAAAACAGTCCGCTGATTCACTGCATCACCAATCCCATCTCCATTCATGGATGTGCCAATATGATTCTTGCGGTGGGAGCAAGACCCATGATGGCAGAACATCCGCTGGAGGTGGAGGATATCACGAGGACAGCAGGTGCACTGATGCTGAACCTTGGCAATATTACCGATGCCAGGATGGAATCTATGCGCCGCTCAGCCCGGGTAGCCATGGAGTGTGGGATTCCGATATTATTAGATCTGGTGGGAGTAACCTGCAGCAGGATCCGGATGGAGCTTGCCCGGGAACTGATCGGGTTTGGGCAGATACAGATCCTGAAGGGAAATATATCTGAACTTCTGGCAATCGCCGGCCAGTCCTTTCATGGAACCGGAATCGATGCAGGAAAAGAAGATGCGATGACAGATGAAAACGAAGAAGAAAGAAGAAGGATCTTCCGGACGTTTTCGCAACAGACAGGCAGTGTGCTTCTGGCTACCGGAGCCAGAGATCTGCTGGTAGATCAGGAACGGTGTCTGATACTGGAAAATGGTACCACAAAGCTGTCCGGGATCACCGGTACCGGATGCATGGTTGGAGCACTTACTGCCGCCTATCTGGCACAAAAAGATCCGTTTATCGCAGCCGTGCTTGGCATTTCTGTCATGGGAATCGCAGGAGAACTGGCGGAACGGTCTTCGAAAGGCCCCGGAAGCTTCCAGATAGAACTGCTGGACGCAGTGGCAGGGATGCGACAGGAAGTACTGGAAGCGAAACTTCGGATCCGCGAGACAGAAGCGTAATATACGTGAACAGTGAGTTTAAGCGTATGGGTGCAAAAAAGTCCTTGCTTGCATGAGCCCCCGGAGACTGCCATGATAGCGGGTAAAATCGCGGGGAGAATGCCAAAAAGAAACATAGGAGATATAAGGGATATGAAAGCAAAATTAGATATGACATTATATCTGGTTACAGATAGCACGTATCATACAGAGGAATCTTTTTATAAAACCATAGAGGAAGCCTGTCAGGGTGGCGTTACCCTGGTACAGCTGCGGGAAAAGAACTGTGGGGGAAGAGAATATCTGGAGAAAGCCAGAAAGGTAAAAGCCATCACAGACCGCTATCAGATTCCGCTGATCATTGATGACCGTGTGGATGTGGCCATTGCCTGCGATGCTGCCGGTGTTCATGTGGGATCTTCGGATCTGCCGGTCTCTGTGGCAAGAGAATTGCTCGGACCGGATAAAATCGTAGGAGCTACGGCAAAGACGGTGGAAGCTGCGAAGAAAGCATATGAAGAGGGTGCGGATTACCTTGGCGTGGGAGCAATCTTTCCGACGACAACAAAGGTGGTAACAATCCGGACCTCCGTGGAAACACTGAACGAGATATGTCAGGCAGTACCGATTCCTGCGGTAGCTATCGGTGGACTGAACGATGGAAATATGGATGTGCTGAAAGGCGGAAACATGGATGGAATCGCTGTGGTATCTGCGATCATGAAAGCAGAGCATCCGAAGGAAGCAGCACAGAAACTGAAAGCACATGTAAAAGAGCTGAAATAATAAATAAAACGCCTAAGATCACAGAGAATAATAAAAAACAAGATATGGCTGTCACATGAAAACAAGAAGACCGTTTTCATGTGACATTTTTTTGCGTTGCATATCAATAATTGGTCCAGTGGATCAATTTTGATTTTACGCGAGCAACGAGCCAGAGTCCGCGCTTGCACGAGACCTTGGCGACTGCCGCGATAACTACGAAAAACTCGCAAAGCGTGTTTCTTGTAGTTACGCGAGCAACGAGCCCAAGTTTGTGG
Source organism: Blautia faecicola (assembly GCF_004123145.1). NCBI lineage: Bacteria > Bacillati > Bacillota > Clostridia > Lachnospirales > Lachnospiraceae > Blautia > Blautia faecicola. Next base: position 1,419,007 of record NZ_SDKC01000001.1, read on the forward strand.
TTGCAGCTTGCATAGCGGTATGAAACAGTATACCTATACTGTCATTTATGTAGACAACGAGCTAAATAATGTTTGGGAAAAAACTGGGTAGTTGTTTAGATAATGAGATGATTTGTAAAATACATGTTTGATTCTTATCGATCCGTACAAAAAAAGAATAAGACATCTGGAGTATGTTTGAAAAAACGATAGAAATACAAATTCCCTCTTGAAAACCATAATAACCTTGTGGTAAACTAGGTATATAGGAAATATGGAGGTTAAAGCATGAAAATATCGACAAGAGGACGTTACGCGATCCGTGTAATGTTAGATCTGGCAGAGCATAATACCGGAGAATATATTCCGTTGATGGATATAGCAAAAAGACAGGAGATCTCAGAGAAATATCTGGAAGCGATTGTGGCATCACTGAGTAAGAACGGTTTTGTACGTTCCCTGAGGGGAAAAGGCGGCGGATATCAGCTGTTAAGAGCTCCGGAAGAATATACCGTCGGAAGCATCCTCAGACTGACCGAAGGCTCCCTGGCACCGGTTGCCTGTCTGGAACATGAACCAAACCAGTGTGAACGTGTTGCTACCTGCAAGACATTGAAGATGTGGGAAGGTGCATATAAGGTTATCACCGAGTACTTTGACGGGATTACGATCGCAGATCTGATGGTAGACACTACAGATGTGGGCAATTATATTATCTAAAGAAAATACAAAAACAGCGGCCATGCATATGGCGGCTGTTTTTCTTGCTTTGCATATCAATAATTGGTCTAGTAGACCGATTATCATAAAATTATTCCGAAAAGGGTTGATTTTCAAAATAAGAAGTCTATAATAACAGGTATGGAAGCATAGCTCAGCTGGGATGAGCGTTCGCCTCACACGCGAGAGGTCAGGGGTTCGAGCCCCCTTGCTTCCATTTTTTGTTTGAATAAATATCAGCCATATTTTGGTAAAACATTATATATAAATAACTCCGGAAGTCATGATTGAAGACGACTTCCGGAGTTATTTATAGAAGCAAAAATTATTTTTTTAACACTTCCTGCAGTGCATCCAGCACTTCCTGAACCTTTTCCATATAAGCATTTTCACCCATATGTCCGATGCGGATCAGTTTTCCGGCAAAACATCCGAAGGAGCCTGCCAGCAGAATATTATGCTCATAACGCATAGCGTGAAGAATCTCTTCGGCAGTATGTCCCTCCGGAACCTGGAAGGTGGTCACGGTGTTGGAGTATCCGGATTCCGGATAGAGCTTCAATCCCATGGCAGTGACAGCTTTGCGGGTATAGGCGGCAACCTTTGCGTGGCGCTCCAGCATCTGCGGGTCAGCTTTGATATTTTCCAGAGCGGTGCGAAGCCCATAGATATCGCTGACCGGCATGGTGTATGGGAACCATTTGGCTTCATAATATCCTTTAAAAGTCAGCAGATTGGCATAGAAAGAAGCAACAGGTGTCTTTCTGCCTTCCATGGCAGCTTTTGCATCAGCACTGATCGTTACCATAGTAAGTCCCGGAGGAGCGGACACCGCTTTCTGGGAGCCACCGCATAACAGGTCGATCTTCCAGTCATCTACACGGACATCTTCACCGAACATACCAGCTACAGAATCTACAACGGTAAGAATACTGTAGGATTTTAACAGCGTGCAGATAGAAGCAATATCATTTAACATACCACTTGGTGTGTCACAGTGTACGACGGTAGCATATTTGAAATCATGATCTTTTTCCAGATAATTTTTCAGATCATCCATGTCAAATGGTCTGGAGTAGTCTCTGGTGTAAAGAACCGGTGTGCCGCCGTAGATGGAGACAAAATCCTTAAATCCTTCTCCGAATACGCCGTTATCCAGAACCAGAACCCGGTCGCCAGGTTCGGTCAGGGAAGCACATGCGGCCTCCAGACCGAGGATGCCTTCTCCACCGAGAATCAGGGATTCGTTTTCGGTGTGTAACAGACTGCTGTAGAGTTTACAGGTGTCATGGTAATATTCCACGAAGTCACTGTCCAGATCCGGGTTCTGAAACTGTTTGCTTCTTGCCAGCAAAACATTTTCACGGACCTGGGAAGGACCGGGAGTCATCATTTTGTACATAAGCCCATCCTTTCTGCCAGTTTCTGTAACTGGCCAGCGATAATCAGAACAATGACAGCGGCAACACCTACCTGCAGCAGGTTACCCGGAATCGAAGATGCCGGAGTGATCCAGTTACCGTAAATGATACCCTCTGCGATGTAATAACCAACGATTTTGATCACACATGCAACCAGGATTGCAACAACTTTCCAGCCGAAGCCTTTTTTCTTTTCGGTGATCGCGCCAACGGAGAATCCCATCAGACCAACGACTACGAAAGTGAACGGAGCCCATGCAGTCCAGCCGGAGAACAGGTCGAACAGTCCCATGCCGAAAGCACCGCTGAGTGCGCCGGTTTTCTTGCCGAAGATGATAGCGGCAAGGAATAACGGAACATTGCCAAGGTGGATCAGTCCGCCGTTTGGTGCAAATGGTAAACGGATATTAACAACTGCTGTAAAAATATAAGTCAGCGCGATGCACATGGCGGTTACCACGATCGCCTGAGTATTGTTTCTAGCCTGCGTTCTGGTGCTGGCTGCCTGATTGGAAGATGCCATTTTAATTCCCTCTTTCTTCTTATTATAATTTTAACATCATACAGATCATATAGGATAACTGACCAGATAGAAATAACCAGTTTTGAAAAAAATAACCAGTCCAGTTTGAATAAAAAGCGGTTTTTATTGACAAAAGAGGGGAGAAAGAGGAAACTCATAGTAAAAAAAATCTGTCTGAATGGGACAGGAGAAAGACGAGGGATGGGATATGGTATATCTGGAAAATAAAAAACTGAAAGTAGCGATCCAGGAGAAAGGAGCGGAGCTGACCAGTATCGTAAAAAAGGAGACACAGACGGAATATCTGTGGAATGCGGATCCGGCATATTGGAAAAGACATGCGCCGGTATTATTTCCGATTGTAGGGGCGGTAAAGGGAGATTCTTATCGATATGACGGGAAAGAATACAAGATCGAAAAACATGGATTTGCCCGCAATATGGAATTTACTGTGGTAAATGCTGCGGATACCGAAGCGTGGTTCCGACTGGATGCTACGGAAGAGACAAAAAAGAAATTTCCGTTTGCGTTTCGCCTTGAGATAGGATATAAACTCTGTGACGATCAGATAGAGACCATCTGGAAGGTCAGCAATCAGGATGACAAGCAGATGTATTTTTCTATCGGCGGACATCCGGCATTTCTGTGTCCGCTGGCGAATAAGGGAAAACAGTCGGATTATTATTTAAAATTTGATACCAAAAAAGATCTGCAATTCGCACTGATTGATCCGGATGGACTGGTGATCAGCGAAGACAATATCCTGAAAAATGAAAATGGTTATGTGCCGATTACAGAAAATATGTTTGACAACGACGCACTGATCATAGAAAAGAACCAGGCGCATCAGGTAAGTCTCTGTGATCCGCAGAAACAGCCGTATCTGACCGTGACTTTCGATGCCCCACTGTTTGGTGTGTGGTCACCGGATAAGAAACAGGCACCGTTTGTCTGCATCGAACCATGGTACGGCAGATGTGATAAAAAATCTTTTACCGGAACGTTAGAGGAGAGAGAATACGGCAACAGTCTGTGTCCGGGTGAAGTTTTTGAAAAGCAATTCGGTGTTCGGATTCATTAAATGAGAAAGGCTTTATATAAAAACCGAAGGATCAGGTCGGTTGAAAGGAGATTCCGTGTCCGTAGCTGTTAATAGGTGAAAAATAAAATGTAAACCGATAAAAAAGCATGGTTGACAATCAAAACTCCAGGTGCTATAGTAATACCAGCGTGGTGATGAGAAGAATTTTCATCCCAAATGCAGCAAAAAATGGAGGATATAAAAAATGACAACGACAACAATGAGCAGAGGCAAGACATATGACATGGCGTACATTGCGGTATTTGCTGTGGTAATGGCGATTTGTTCCTGGATCTCCATACCGGCCACCGTTCCGTTTACATTACAGACCTTCGGCGTGTTCCTGGCAGTAGGTGTGCTCGGAGGTAAGAGAGGTACCCTTTCCATTCTGGTGTACATTCTTCTTGGTGCAGTCGGCGTTCCGGTATTTGCCGGATTTAGTGGTGGAATCGGCAGCTTGTTTGGCAACGCCGGTGGCTACATAATAGGTTTCCTGGTAGGTGCTCTGGTTATGTGGGGCATGGAAAAAGTGATGGGCAGAAAGACATGGGCACTGGCAGTCCAGATGGTAGTTGGTCTGATTGTGTGTTATGCATTTGGAACTGTCTGGTTTATGATCATGTACACCCGCAGTGCAGGACCGGTTGGTCTGGTGACTGTACTTGGCTGGTGTGTCTTCCCATTCATCATCCCGGATCTGATCAAGATCGCGGTAGCACTGGGACTGACAAAGAGTTTGAGAAAAGTTCTTCCTATTATGCAGTAGTCATAGGATATCCAAAAGAAGAGATCTGTAAGACGCCCGGCCCTCCCGGACTTACAGATCTCTTTTTGCGTATCGTGGTTGTTTGGCTATTGATGATAAAAATTATCACAATATAATAAAAAAGGGAATAAAAAAATGTGAAAAATTGCCAATAAAACCTTGCGAAGCCAGTAGTAGAGTTATATAATAGAAACAATCGTAGTTGCAATAGGAATTATGCAAACATGAGACGTATTGATTGAGCAAGGAGGCAACACATGCATAAATGGAAAAAACTGGTTGCAGGAGTTTTATCAGCCAGCATGATTATGCCGGTAGCACCATTGTCCGTAGGAGCGAGTGAGCAGGTGGGAGTGGTACAAGAGGCAGAGGTAACACCGACGGCAGAGGCAGCGGAAGTTCCGTCTTCGGAGCCGACTACGACACCGACGGAGACTCCAATCGAGACACCGACGGAAACCCCGACCGAAACACCAACGCCGGAACCGACAGAGACACCAACGGAAACGCCGACACCTACACCGGCTCCAACACAGCCGACAACACCAACGCCAACGGAGACACCGGCTCCAACACAGCCGACAACACCAACGCCAATGGAGACACCGGCTACACCGCAGCCAACACAGGAGGCAGCAGCGACAACAACGCCGCAGACGACTCCGGAGGTAACGCCGGAAGCCACACCGACACCGGAAGCACAGGGAAGTAACGAAGCACTGATCGCAGGTCAGCAGATCGTGATTCCACCGGAGATCAAGGAGGATTTCCGTCTGACTACAGTAGATAAAGTGTATGGCTTTGCGAGAAAAGACTGTCTGATCCTGGAAGAAAAAAGTGATGAGGAAGATGCTGTAGCTACCGGATCTTTACCGGGAGGCGGTGTCTGCTATATCCTGCAGGAAGATGATGACGGCTGGGTGTTCGTTGAGTCCGGAAGAGTCAGAGGGTTTATTCGGAAAGAAGAATTGAATACAGGAAGTAAGGCAGATCTGATCATCGAAGAAGCACAGGAACTTTCCGGAGAAGAACATCCGGTATTTGAAAAAGCGACAAAGCTGATGAACCCGCTGAAAAATAAAAATCTTCTGTATACAAAAACAACAGCAGGAAAAACAGTAGTAGAAAAAGAATATGCATTCTGCAACACCGACAAAGTAAACATCCGGGAAGGAAAAGATACGGATGCAAGAGTCATCGGTACGTTATCTCAGAATCAGGTTTGCTATGTACTGGCAAGCAAGAACAAAGAATGGGTATATGTGGAATCCGGTGACGTTCGTGGATTTGTAAAGAGCGAATATCTGCTGATGGGTGACGAAGCAGCGGAAAAAGCAAAAACCTATACCGATGCAGGACAGGATCCGGAAACCGTATGTGGACTTGCGACACAGGAAGTTGCACCGGAAGATAATAAAGTATGCTACTATACATTCAAATCTGTGAAAGAAGCATCTGTGGAGAATCCGACCCGTCAGGCGCTGATCAATTATGCATTGCAGTTTATCGGTAACCCGTATGTATGGGGTGGAACCGATCCGGTTCACGGAGCAGACTGTTCCGGTTTTGCACAGCATGTATATGCACAGTTCGGGATCGGTCTTCCGAGAACATCTGCTGCACAGTCTCAGTACGGAATGAAAATCCCGGTCAGCGAAGCAGCACCTGGAGACCTGATCTTCTATGCGAAAAACGGACAGGTTTATCATGTAGTTATCTATATCGGTAACGGCAGAACCGTAGAGGCAGCCAGCACAAGATCCGGTATCTGCAACCATGGCGTGAATTACGCAAATGCTGTATGGGCAACAAGACTGTTATCCTGATTGTGTCGTGCTCAGGACAAACACCCTGCGGGATATTCGCTGCAGAAGAAAGATTGGATTTGAATGATAATATTTTGATAAGTTCATAAAATACGGTTGACATTCCGTCAATATGGTGCTAAATTAAAGCTAGAGGAGATAAGTTTTATAAAACTTATACAATGAATGCAGAAAATCTGATTACTGACGGAGAAATGTGGATTACCACAGGGGAATCAGATTTGCAGGATGCCGACCGTCTGGGCAACATTTGTAGTGTTACAAGTGTTGCCCTTTTTTTACCTTTCAGGAAAAAAGATCAGGGCATCGAAAAAGGAGGTGCATCTGCAAAAAAGAAATTATGGGGAAATGCCAAAGAGATTATGAAAAGACGGTAATGGTTTGTGGCTGAACGATTACAGATAATGAAATGTGATGACAAGGAGGAAAAAGTTATGTTTCATGAAGAGTATACGGCATTATGTAATGCAGGGGTGGCAAAAAATAATCTGTTGAAGAAAAATCCACTGGGATATTTTATCTCATCCATGGTAGCGGGAATGTTTATTTCATTTGGCAGTATGGTAGCGTTTGTGCTGGGACAGTCGATGGATGGAAATGGTGCAGCGGCTGCGGTAAAACTGATTCAGAGTGTTGCTTTTGCATCTGCTCTCAGTCTGGTAGTTATGGCAGGTGCTGAATTATTCACCGGTAACAATCTGGTGATGGCTGCAGCATCCCTGAGAAAGAAAGTATCCTGGGCGGATACTGTGAGACTGTGGTGCGTCTGCTGGATCGGCAATCTGATCGCCTCTTTGCTCTGTGTAGTGGCTTTCCAGCTGACCGGACTTCCGACAGCGGGAGATGGAGCAATCGCAGATTACTTTATCAAAATTTCTTCGGCAAAAGTGAGTCTTGGTGTCGGACAGATTCTGGTACGTGCGATCCTGTGTAATATTCTGGTCTGTCTTGCAGTGTGGTGCGGAACCAAGATGAAAACGGAATCCGGAAAACTGATCATGATTTTCTGGTGTATTCTGATTTTTATGACCTGCGGATTTGAACACAGCATCGCAGATATGAGCATCATCGGAATAGGTGTGGCAAACGGAGGAATCACCGTCGGTCAGTATCTGTATACTGTATTGCTGGCAACGGTCGGAAATATAATCGGCGGAGCAGTGTTTGTGGCAGTACCGTATCATGTGATATCAAAAGAAAAATAAATACAAGAAAATACAAAAACAGCCGTCCGGCAGATGATATGACCGGGCGGCTGCTTTTTTTCGGAAATTTATGGATCCCTAGTTCTTGTCTGGAATTAGATATTACTAACTGGCTTAATAAAACGATTTTAGAAATACAAATAAAAAAATTTGTGCTTTTCATGCAAAAATTTTATAGAAATCGCTAATAGAACTGGATAATATTGTGAAATTATGTTACATTTAATAGGACGAACTTATTTATCGGGTTTTTGCGGTCTTTTTCAGGAGTGTGCGGAGGTGAACAAGATTTGCAAAGACAGGTAATGAGGATAAAAATCTTTTCAAGGAAGGTGAGCAATTGGAAAATTATACGAAGTATAAGCTGAAAAGCAATGATGAGCTTACATCAGTACTGGAAGGCAAAGACAATCTGTTCGTGATTGCCTGTAACAAGTGTTTCAAAGAATTTGAAACAGTTGATGAGCCGGATTGTGACGAATTTTTAACATTTGCCGCACAGCAGGGAAAAACCGTCACAGGCAGTGCAAAGTTTGATTTCTTATGTAATAAGATGCACACAGAGAAAAAATTACAGGATCTGCTTCCGGAAGGAACAGAGAACGTAGTTGTGATCTCCTGTGGTCTTGGTATCCAGACGGTTGCGGATCTGGCTGGAAAACCGGTGGTTGCGGCAAGTAATACGCTCAACTACAGAGGTCATCACGGTATGGCACTTACCAAAAAGAGCTGTGACGCATGTGCACAGTGCTATCTGAACGTTACCGGTGGTGTCTGTCCGATCGTTGACTGCTCGAAGAGTCTTGTCAACGGACAGTGTGGCGGTGCCAAGAACGGAAAATGTGAAGTGGATCCGAACAAGGACTGTGCATGGGAAAAGATCTATCAGAGACTGGCAAAACAGGGCCGCTTGGAAGAATTCCTGAACCAGCCGGTACAGGTACGTGACTTCTCCAAAGTAAACTTCAAAGTCATCAACGACTATGTGAAAGCAGCCAGAGAAGACAGACTGAACGGATATTACGGTGGTGTACATCCGTCAGAACGCAAGGAATTCAGCGAGCATATCGCTCTGAAGAAATTCCCGGATCCGAAGACCGTCGTTATTTCCATGTCCCAGCATCTGGGTGCCCCGGCGAACCCGATCGTTGCAGTTGGGGATACCGTAAAGGTTGGTCAGAAGATCGGCGAAGCAGCAGGATTTATCAGTGCTCCGGTACATTCCAGCGTAAGCGGAACCGTAGTTGCTGTAGAACCTCGTATGCATGGAACCAGAGGCAGTGAAGTGATGGCTGTTGTTATTGAATCGGATGGTAAAAATACTCTGCACGAATCCGTACAGCCGCATAAAGATCTGGACAGCCTGACTCCGGACGAGATCATTGATATCATCCGTGAAGCAGGTATCGTTGGTATGGGTGGAGCAGGTTTCCCGACCTGTGTCAAACTGAAACCGGCGAAACCGGTAGATACCATCCTTCTGAACGGATGTGAATGTGAACCTCTGCTGACTGCGGACCACAGAGTTCTTCTGGAATATGCAGATGATATCATCTATGGTCTGAAAGCAATCCTGAAAACAACAGGTGCTGAAAAAGGTATCATTGTAATTGAAGATAACAAACCGGATGCCATTGAACTGATGCAGGAAAAAGTTGCCAATATCGGCAATATGGAAGTATTTGTAGCAAGAACCAAATACCCGCAGGGCGCTGAGAAAACTCTGATCAAACGTGTCATGGGCAGACAGGTTCCAAGCGGCGGTCTCCCGGCAGATGTTGGCGTTGTTGTAGATAATATCAGTACCGTGAAAGCGATTTCCGATGCGATCCAGAAAGGTATGCCGCTGATCGAGCGTGTTGCAACCGTAACCGGCGAGAAAATCAAACATCCGGGCAACTTTGTCATCAAGATCGGTACCAGCGTAAAAGAACTGATCGATTACTGTGGCGGATTTACCGATGATGATGTTCTGGTTAAGATGGGCGGACCGATGATGGGATTCCCGTTAAAAGACCTGGAAGTACCAATGATGAAAGGATCCAACGGTATCATCGCGATCGATACCGACGAGACAAAAGAACAGGCATGTATCAAGTGCGGACGCTGCGTGGATGTCTGCCCGATGGAACTTTCACCGCTGTATTTTGTAAAATATGCAGATCAGGAGAACTGGGAAGGCATGAGAGACATGCATGTCATGGACTGTGTAGAATGTCGCTGCTGCCAGTATATCTGTTCTTCCAAGATCTCGATTATTGACAGAATCAAAGCCGGAAAAAATGCAGTAAGGGGGATGAAATAATATGTTAATTACCCAGTTAAAAGACAAAGAGACGATCAACTCTCTGGTGGCAGGGAAAAAAGTTTTCATCATCAACTGCCATGGATGTAAAGAAGTGCATTTTCCGGAAAAAGAAGCTGTAGAACTTCAGAAGGAACTTTCCGCTGAAGGCAATGTAACAGGAATCATGACTACCGATTATATCTGTAATCCGGAAAATATGGAATTGCGCCTGAAAAAACATATGGAAAAGATCCAGGCATCTGATCTGGTTTTAGTATTTTCCTGTGGCGTTGGCGTACAGACAATCGCAGAATATCTGGATGACAAGAAGGTATGCGCAGCGTGCGATACCTATCCGCTTCCTGGTTTCCAGGGCGTGACACCGTTAGAGTACAAATGTGACCAGTGCGGTGAGTGTTATCTGAACCTGACCGGTGGAATCTGCCCGATCACAGCATGTTCCAAGAGCCTTGTCAACGGACAGTGCGGCGGTTCCAAGAACGGCATGTGTGAAGTTGACAATACGATGGAATGTGGATGGGAACGTATCTACAGACGGCTCGAAGCCATTGGACGTCTGGATGTACTGAAATGCCCGACACAGATTCACAATTTTGCAACAGACGATGAAGTAGCAAAATAATATAAGATACATAATACGATGCATCGATAAAATTTTAATATGATTGGAGCAATGTATAATGAAAATGAAAGAATTATTCGACCGTGGTGAATTTGTAGTTTCTGCAGAAGTAGGACCGCCAAAAGGAATCCACGTGGACGAACTGGTAGAAGAAGCAAAAACTTATCTGAAAGATGTTCATGCAGTCAATGTGACCGATAATCAGTCTTCTGTTATGCGTCTTGGCTCTCTGGCTATGTGTAAAGTCCTGAAAGATGCAGGAATGAACCCGATTTTCCAGCTTGCCTGTCGTGACAGAAACCGTATCGCTCTGGAATCTGATCTTCTGAGCGCAGCAATGTTCGGTATCGACAATATTCTGTGTCTGACCGGTGACCACACAAAAATGGGTGATCATCCACAGGCAAAACCGGTATTTGACCTGGATTCCGTATCTCTGTTACATACCGTAAAACTGCTGGAAGAAGGCGTAGATTTGGGTGGCAATCAGCTGGTTGGCGAACCGCCGAAGTTCTCTAAAGGTGCTGTTGTATCTCCATGCAGCGATTCCGTTGACGCACAGCTGGCTAAGATGGAAAGAAAAGTAGCTGCCGGTGCAGAATATTTCCAGACTCAGGCTGTTTTTGAGCCGGAAAAATTCATCAAATTCATGGAAAAAGCAAAACAGTTCGGAAAACCGGTACAGGTTGGTATCATCATCCCGAAATCAGCTGGTATGGTAAAATTCATGAACAATAACGTTGCCGGTATCCATGTTCCGGATGAGATGATCGAAGAACTGAAAGCAGACAAAGAGAGAACAAAAGCAGGTATCACCGGCGTAGAGATCGCTGCACGTATCATCAAAGAGTGTAAGCCATACTGCCAGGGTGTTCATATCATGGCTCTCGGATGGGAATCCAAGATCCCGGATCTGCTGAAACTGGCTGAGATCTAAAATTATATAAAAGAAAATGTATTCAGATGGTGTGAACCGGAAGATGCAGAAAGATAAGATGGATGCAGGTTGTAGAAATACAACCTGCATCTTTTTTGCATTGTATATCAATAATTGGTCCGGTGGACCAATTTTGATTTATAATATTTTGCCGGGAGCTGGTATTGACAAACGAGGAAATGTGTCATAAAATAGTTCGTGAACGAACGAACGCTACCGAACTGTTCGCATCCGAACAAACAGAAAGGAGGTCACAGGATGCTGAAAGTAGAATACAGGGATCACATCGGATTTGAAAATAAACGGCTGGAAAATGAGATTCACAGTCGGATGACCGCCTATCGTGTAGCGATGGGAGGCGAGGAATTGACGATGATGCAAAGCTGGATTATCCGGTTTCTATATGAGCATTCCGAAGAAGACATTTATCAGCGGGATATTGAGGCGGAATTTTCCATAGCTAGGTCCACAGCGACAGGGATCCTGAAGTTGATGGAAAAAAGAGGATATATCCGCAGAGTCAGTGTGGAACGAGATGCCCGGTTAAAGAAACTGGAGCTGACGGAAGTTGGTATCAAGATGCAGGAAGGAACGATCCGCAACATCAACCGGCTGGAAAGCACACTTCGTCAGGGAATCTCGGACGAAGATCTGGAAGTGTTTTTCCGGGTAATCCGTAAGATGCGTTCTAATATCGAGATTCAACAGGGAGAAACAAACAGGAGGAGAGAGTAATGCTTAAAACGCTGGGAGCTCAGATCAAAGAGTTCAAGAAAGACTCCATCAAGACTCCGTTATTTATGATTCTGGAAGTTCTGATGGAGATGCTGATTCCTTTTCTCATGGCATCCATCATCGATGATGGTGTGGAGAAAGGAGATATCCGCCATATCTGTATCATAGGCGGATGGATGATCGTGGCAGCACTGATTGGTCTGTATGCAGGTATCATGGGTGGTGTCTGTGGAGCTAATGCTTCCGCAGGATTTGCAAGAAACCTGCGAAAAGCCATGTATGAAAACATTCAGCAGTTTTCATTTTCCAATATCGACCGGTTCAGTACCGCCGGACTGATCACACGACTGACCACGGATGTAACCAATGTACAGAATGCATACCAGATGCTGCTTCGCATGTTTGTGCGTGCGCCGATCAGCATGGTCTGTGCGATGATCATGTCTTTTTATATCAATGCAAAACTGGCAAGTATTTATCTGGTGGCAGTTATTATTCTGGGAGCATGCCTGTTCTTTATCATCAGCCGGGTGTCCGGATATTTTCAGGAAGTATTTAAAAAATATGATGATCTGAATGCGAGTGTGCAGGAAAATATTGCCGGTATCCGTGTGGTAAAAGCGTATGTGAGAGAAGATTATGAAGACAAAAAGTTTTCCAAAGCAAGTTACAATGTATATAAAATGTTTGTAAAAGCAGAAAAGATCCTTTCTTATAATGCACCTCTGATGCAGTTTGCGGTATACAGCTGCATCCTTGGAATCAGCTGGCTGGGTGCGAAGATGATCGTAACCGATCAGCTGACTACCGGAGAACTGATGAGTCTTCTTACATATTGTATGAATATTCTGATGAGCCTGATGATGGTGTCCATGGTATTTGTTATGGTATCCATGAGTGTGGCGAGTGCAGAACGAATCACAGAGGTCCTGGAAGAAAAACCGGAACTGACCAACCCGGAAAGACCGGTGATGGAAGTGGAAGACGGAAGCATCGTCTTCGATCATGTGAACTTCAGTTATAAAAAAGGCAGCGGTGAATATGTCTTAAAAGATATCAATCTGGATATACATGCAGGAGAAACCATCGGTATCATCGGTGGAACCGGAAGTGCAAAGTCGAGTCTGGTTAATTTGATCAGCCGTCTGTATGATGTGACCAACGGAAGTATCCGGGTCGGCGGTATGGATGTGCGGTCTTATGATATGGAGACTCTGCGTAATCAGGTAGCCGTGGTACTGCAGAAAAATGTGCTGTTTTCCGGAACGATTCTGGAAAATCTGCGCTGGGGTAACAAAGAAGCCAGCAAAGAAGAATGCATCCGCGCCTGCCAGCTGGCCTGTGCCGATGAATTTATCGAGAAGATGCCTGAAGGGTATGAAACCTATATCGAACAGGGTGGTTCCAATGTATCCGGTGGACAGAAGCAGCGTCTGTGTATCGCCAGAGCATTGTTAAAGAAACCGAAAGTACTGATTCTGGATGATTCTACCAGTGCCGTCGATACCGCTACCGATGCACGGATCAGGGAAGCTTTTGCAAAAGAGATTCCCGGCACGACGAAACTGATCATCGCACAGAGAATCTCCAGCGTACAGGGGGCAGACCGGATCATCGTCATGAATGACGGTCAGGTAGACGGCTTTGGTACCCACGAAGAACTGCTCGCAAATAATCAGATTTACAGAGAAGTATATGAATCTCAGACCCAGGGCGGCGGAGATTTTGACGAGAAAGGAGGTGCCTGATCATGCCAGGACCAGGACAAAGAGGACCGAGAGGTCCGAAACCCCAGGTTGAAAATCCGGGAAAACTGATGGGACGTCTTTTAAAATATGTCGGAAAAAATTATGGAATTCATCTGGTGATCGTGGCAGTGTGTATTTTCGTCAGTGTCATAGCCAATGTCCAGGGAACCATGTTTATGAAGAATCTTATCGATCTGTATATCATGCCACTGATCGGGCAGAACAGTCCGGATTTCGGTCCGCTGCTTGGAGCGATCCTGAAGGTTGCGGTATTCTATCTGATCGGTGTTTTGGCTACCTTTTCCTATAACCGGATCATGGTATATGTGACACAGGGAACACTGAAGAATCTGAGAAATGATATGTTCCATCACATGGAGAGTCTTCCAATCAAATATTTTGATACCCATGCGCACGGCGATATCATGTCGATTTACACGAACGATATCGATACGCTGCGTCAGATGATCAGCCAGAGTATGCCACAGCTGTTATCCAGTGTGATCACGATTGTCAGTGTCTTTGTCAGCATGATCATTCTGAGTATACCGCTGACACTCGTATCTCTGGTGATGATCGCCATCATGCTGTTTACTACGAAGAAAGTAGCAGGACTGAGCGGTAGATATTTCCTTGCACAACAGAAATCTCTGGGTGCGGTAAATGGTTATATCGAAGAGATGATGGAAGGACAGAAAGTAGTAAAAGTGTTCTGTCATGAAGAAGAGAGTCTGGAAAAGTTCAATCAGTTAAACGATGAACTCTATGACAGTGCCAACAATGCGAACAAATACGGCAATATCCTGGGACCGGTCAATGCACAGCTGGGAAATGTCAGCTATGTGGTATGTGCGATCGCAGGTGGTATCTTTGCTACTTATGGAGTCGGCGGTCTGACCCTTGGTGCACTGGCAAGTTTCCTGACCTTTAACAAGAGTATCAACATGCCGATCAACCAGGTCAGCCAGCAGTTAAACAGTGTGGTTATGGCACTGGCAGGTGCAGACCGTATCTTCCGTATCCTGGATGAAAAACCGGAACTGGACGAAGGGTATGTTACACTGGTTAATGCGGAAGTTGAAAACGGAGAAGTACGGGAAGCACAGAAACATACAGGTCACTGGGCATGGAAACATTACCACAAAGCGGATAATACAACAACTTATCAGCTGTTGGAAGGTGATGTGGTATTTAACGGTGTGGATTTTGGATATGATGAGAAAAAGATGGTTCTGCATGATATCAAGCTCTTTGCAAAACCGGGTCAGAAGATTGCATTTGTTGGTTCTACCGGAGCAGGAAAGACCACGATCACCAATCTGATCAACCGTTTTTATGATATCCAGGATGGAAAGATCCGATATGATGGTATCAATATCAACAAGATCAAAAAAACAGATCTGCGTCGTTCTCTGGGCATCGTTCTTCAGGATACGCAGCTGTTTACGAATACGGTTATGGAAAATATCCGTTACGGAAAGCTGGATGCTACGGATGAAGAGGTGATCGCGGCGGCTAAACTGGCGAATGCGGATGGATTTATCCGGAGACTGCCGGAAGGATATCAGACGAAACTGACGAATAACGGTGCCAATCTGAGCCAGGGGCAGAGACAGCTTCTGTCTATCGCCCGTGCAGCGGTAGCGGATCCGCCGGTGCTGATCCTGGATGAAGCGACTTCTTCGATTGATACCAGAACGGAGAAGCTGGTACAGGATGGTATGGATAAGCTGATGCATGGACGAACCACTTTCGTCATAGCACACCGCCTGTCCACCGTAAGAAACAGTGACTGTATTATGGTCCTTGAAAACGGACGTATCATCGAGCGTGGAACCCATGATCAGCTGATCGAAGAAAAAGGAAAATATTATCAGTTATATACCGGAAATACCGGAGAACTGGCATAAATACCGGACATCACAGAAGATGTCGGGAGAACCGCCGGAGACAGGTGAATATTTGCATCTGTCTCCGGCGGTTCTTACGTTGCATGATATGGTTACTGTTTGCAATTCCGAATAAGAGTATGGTAAAATGACAGTAAGTATAAACTAACAGGATGTGCAGGATCGCTGTGTGGAGCTTGGGCTTACCACGCATGAAAAGATCAGAAATAACAGCAAGCGGTTCAAGCTGATCTGTATTCCGGGATACATGCTGTATATTCTGGTATGCGTCTATGGGATCAATGGCGCACGCGATTTTGTGTCCTGATTTGTTGCATTATATATCAATAGTTCGTTCGGTGAACTCATCTTATTCGTTATTTTATTTTTGCTATGGTATCGTGGCATACGGTGCCGTCTTCGGCGATCGTAGATTTTCGGATGAATCTTGCATGATGCCTTAATACACCGAGGGCGTACCAGTCATGGGTGCAAAATACGGTACAGAATTCCGGATAGCCATGGGATTTGCAGGTGTCGAAGTACAGACATCTGCTGATCTCATAGGTAAATCCCCTGTCATCATCCTGCAGGATCCGGGTGTCCCAGCAGATACTTTTGGAATCGGAAAGATCATCCATCAGGGACTGGCGCACGATTTTATAACCAGCAGGTAATAAATCAACAGCTTTGTACAGTACGGAGGAAATTTTTCGCATCGATGCGCACATAGAATCTTATGCGATCATGGCGATGGTGGAGCGTGGACTTGGAATCGGGGTGCTCCCGGACATGATCCTGAAACGGATCCCATACCGGATCGCCGTCCGGTCTTTTCGGACTCCATATTACAGAGAAATCGGACTGGCGATGAAAGACAGAACGAAGCTGACACCTGCGACGCAGATGTTTATCGAATATCTCAGGAAGGCATTAGCTGTGACTTAGCGTTAGTATATTGCAGGAGAATAATATATTCGGCTTTTACGAGGTGACTTGTCTGCCACTATGAGATGAGTTTCTTATTATAAATTTACAGTTATCAACTATATCGGATTTCATAACAAAGGAATGCTTCTGGCAGGCGGATGTGGATCCACAAACGGAAAACCGCAGATAGATAAGACGAACCATCTGAAAGAAGCGTATGCATTTGGAAAAAATATTTATAAAACAGAGTAAGAGATCCAGGCGTTTGAGGAGATGAGCAAATGAATTTCACAGATGAAAAAGATTACATTATGCGAATGATAAAGGAAACGATAAGAGTATTATTTGTTGTTGCATTTGGAGAAAAATATGTTTCCGTTGAACTGGAAAACAAATATGAAGTATCCGGAAAAAACCTGAAAGATTTCCTGGACATGATCGATGTGGGACAGATCAACGAGGCAGAAAATCTGTTTTTAGACAGTATGGACTACACAAACAAAGAAGCGGTAATGGCGGGAGCACTTTTTTACGAACATATTAACGAAAAAGACAACGAGTTCCTGACGAGCAACAATTA
This sequence comes from Blautia faecicola, assembly GCF_004123145.1. Classification (NCBI taxonomy): domain Bacteria; kingdom Bacillati; phylum Bacillota; class Clostridia; order Lachnospirales; family Lachnospiraceae; genus Blautia; species Blautia faecicola. The sequence continues at coordinate 1,436,277 of NZ_SDKC01000001.1, forward strand.
TACCAGGGAAGAGGTGCTTTCCGGCTTTCAGCAATTACTGGAGCAGTCAGGGTATCATGATCTGATCTGCCTGGTGAAAGAAGAGGAATAAGGCTTAGAACCAATATATTGATTTGTGAGGTGCTGTTATGAAAATAAAAAGAATAAACCAAGAATTTTCTGTCTGTCAGGTAGAAGACTACTCACTTGTAAATATGGATTCGGAATATTGTTTTATCGAAAAAACGGATGAGGAAAAATCGTTAGTATGCCTGACAAAAGAAGTTCCACCTAATGTGATACAACGCGAGGATGACTGGAAAGCCTTTCGCATTCAGGGAACACTGGACTTTTCACTGATTGGAATTCTAGCGAGAATTGCTGCGATTCTCGCAGATCATAAAATCTCCATCTTCGCCGTATCCACCTACAATACAGACTATGTTTTTGTAAAAAAAGAAAACTATACGAAAGCACTGGAAATCCTCGAGGCATCAGGGTATATGATCAGTGACAGAAGAAAAGTGGACATTTGTCCATATTTACAAACTCTTTGAGAAATTTGGCTTTGATGAAGCCTTTGAGAGAAGTGCAATTAGGGAGCTTCTTGAACTGAAAGGTTCCGGTGCGTCAAAATTTCTTTCCAAACTGGTGCAGGCAGATATTATTGAAACAGTATCCGGTCACGGGAAAGGAAAATACAAATTCAAAAAGTAATACGTTAATTAACCAAAAATTATTATGTCTTTACGAATAACTGCTGTTTACCAACTCCCTCGTAGCCCGTCAGGGCGAGACAGCCTTTTGCTGGTGCTTTTAGCAAAGATGAGATCCGACACCTACCTACGGAACCTGCCACTGGCAGCGTCCTTCGGATGCAATGCAACGCAGACTTTCGCGAGCGCCAGCTGGCACTCGTGAATCATAGTCGGAGTTGGTGGCTACTGTAAAACCCCTTACCTTCCGTATGGAAAAAAGCGCAAACTATCCCTATCATCTTTTAAGAATGATTTATTCATTTTACATTTATGCGGGAACTGCCTCTTTTGGTGGTTCCCATCCTAATGCTTTCAACTTCTTTAAGTATGCATGGATCTTCCGCTCTGCATTAAACTGATTGTAGTATTCTGCCCCAAGATCCTGATATTTCACACCGTCTTTCAGGATATGATAAATCGCTATTAAGATCGAATGTGCCACTGCTACATATGCACGTTTCTTGCCACGGTGGGTACTGATCCGTTTAAACTGGGCATGGAAATAGGAACTTTTATGTCTTACCGCTGCATGTGCACATAATACCAGCGTGGATTTCAGCAATGCATTTCCTTTCCGGATCTTTCCACTTTTCCGTTTCTTTGCACTCACATTGTCCCCCGGACATAACCCTGCCCACGATGAGATATGACGGTCGCTGGGAAATCTTTCCATATCTGTTCCGATGACAGCTATGATTGTCTGTGCACTGGTGTTACCAATTCCTGTAACATCCTGGATCACCTGGGATGCCTGTTTTTCCTCTGGTTTCATAAAGTTGTCAATCTCATCGTTCAGGTTTTCAATATGAACGTTTAATTCATCCAGATGCTGGAGCAGCTCCTTTAACATCCTTCTCTGCAAAGGACTCATAAATCCTTTCAGATCATCAAGGATATGTTCTTTCGATGCTTTCAGGTTATGGGCAATCAGTTTTTCTTCATACATCTCATCATATTTTTTCTCATCAATCTCATTTCCTGACAGGATATATTCGAGGATCTTCCTGGCACTTTTCCCATTGATATTTGTCACCGTTCCTGACAGTTTGATATTGGCTCCTTCCAGCATCTTCTGCAATCGGTTCAGTTCCCGCGTACGTTCTCCAACGAGGCTTTTCCTATACTGTACCAGTTCACGCAGTTCTCTCTGGTACTTACTCGGGATATAACTCGGCTGAAGTAATCCGTGCTGGAGCAGTTCTGCGATCCATTCTGCATCCTTTACATCTGTTTTCCGTCCTGGTACGGCTTTCATATGTGCCGGATTCACTACAATTACATGAAGACCATACGATTCCATAATGTTGTACAATGGTTTCCAGTAAGAACCGGTGCTTTCCATCGCAACGATCTCACAGTTGTTTTTTTGCAGCCATTCTGCCAGTTCCATCAGTTCCCGGGTGGTCGCACCGAATTCCCGGAGCTCTTTCTTTCGTTTATGGTTCAGGCAGGCAACAATCAGTTTTTTGTGTACATCAATACCACAACAAATGTCGTAAATTTTATCCATATCAATACCTCCGGATCTTATTTACGGCACGGTACTCTGTCTTTTGTCAGTTTACTGTACGTCCTTTCGCCAAAAATGGCCGGACAGATGGTGGTGCAAATGAGAGTACCGGAAATCAATTTAGCTCACGAGCTACAGGCCCAAGCCGCTAACGATCTTTACCGTTACTTTTAGTATAACGGATAATGCATTTGTTCCACAATCTTTTCTAAACAAAAAAGATATCATTTCCGATGTACCATAACTTACATAGGAAACAATATCTTTTTATGAAAAACTTCCGGATGCCACTCCGGTTTTATTCATGGTGTAGCACGCGAGGCGCGCATGGGAATTTAGCACAAAAGATCACATATTGTCAGATGGATGCCAGCCATCTTGCGTTTGCGGACGAAACCTTTGATGCAGTAGTCAGCCGGAATCTGACCTGGAACCTGGAAGATCCGGAGCAGGCGTATAAAGAATGGATGCGCGTGCTGAAAAAAGGTGGTATTCTGTTAAATTATGATGCCAACTGGTATCATCATCTCTTTGATGCTGAAAAAAGAGAAGAATATGAGAAAGACAGGCAGATGGTGACTGAGTCCGGGCTGGAAGATCACTATACCTGTACGGATATCGATACGATGGAAGAGATTGCAAGACAGGTACCGCTCAGCAGGATCGATCGCCCCCGGTGGGATCAAAAGATACTGCGGGAACTCGGAACAATCAAGGTAAGTGTGGATACGGAAGTCTGGAATCAGGTATGGTCAGAGGTGGAAAAGGTCAACTATCATTCGACATCGATGTTTGGTATCGAAGCAGTCAAAGCGTAAGAATAATACAGGACGGAATGAATGTTAAATGATGAGAAACGATAATAAATTTCAGATAGCAGGGCAGGAAATAACTCCGGGAGAGAGATGGCAGGGAATGCTGATGATCGGAGGCGGAGAATTTGCTCTTCCGGCTGCGGTTCTGCACGGAGAAAAAGAAGGAAAGACTGTGTTGATTACTGCTGCCGTGCACTCAGGGGAATATGTGGGTGTGGAGACTGCAGTGGAACTGGCAAATGAATTAAAAATGGAAAAAATCACAGGGACAATAGTGATCGTAAAAGTGGTCTGTCCTGCAGAATTCGAGCAGCGGGCCGGAAGTCTCTGCCTGGAAGACGGAAAAAATCTGAACCGGCAGTTTCCGGGAGATGAAAAGGGAACAAGGACACAGCGGCTTGCCAGCGCAATAGAAAAAGAAATTCACTGTGTGGCAGATTATTATATTGATCTGCACAGTGGGGATGATTATGAAGATCTGACACCGTTTGTATATTATGCGGGAAAAGGTGAAAAAGAAGTTGTTGAAATTTCCAGAAAAATGGCACAACACGTGGACGTTCCGTATATGATACGTTCTAATGTATCATCCGGCGGTTCTTATAATTATGCGGCGACCTGTGGAATCCCGAGTATTCTGATCGAACGCGGTGGCATGGGACGATGGACGAGAGAAGAAGTAGAGTCCAATAAGCGGGATCTGAAGAACATCCTGCGTTATCTCGGTATATACCGGACCAGCCGTGGCTACTGGAACCATTATCCCATGGAAGTGACGGATGTGGTATATCAGTCGGCAAATCAGGCGGGTCTGTGGTATCCGGAGAAAAAGCCGGGAGATATGTTCACGGAAGGAGAAAAGCTTGGAAAAATCACAGATTATGAAGGGAAAATGCTGGAGACAAGTTACGGTGAGTATGATGGTGTGATTCTTTTTCAGACGGGAAGTCTTCAGGTGACAAAAGAAGGTCCAATGATCGCGTACGGAAGAATCGCCTACGAAAAGGACAATCGAAAAGAGAAAATAGCCGGTTACTGGACAAAACGAAGTTCCGATTTTAAAGAACAGCGAAGAGAAGAACTTCACAGTCCGCTGGCTGGATGAAATTGATAAATATTTGCCGGAGGGAGAACATCTGCGGATCCTGGATGTGGGCTGCGGAACCGGATTTTTCACGATTTTGCTGGCAAAGAGGGGGCATCAGGTGACAGGTATCGATCTGACACCGGACATGATCCTCCATGCGAGAGAACTGGCAAAAGAAGAAGGAGCAGATTGTGAATTCCATGTCATGGATGCGGAAAATCCGGAATACGAGGATAACACGTTTGACTTCGTGATTTCCCGAAATCTGACCTGGACGCTTCCGGATGCACAGAAAGTCTATAAAGAATGGATGCGTGTTGTTAAACTTTGATGCCAATTACGGAGCTGTTGATTTTACGGATACTTCCGATCTTCCGAAAAATCATGCCCATAATCAGATTGAAAATACACTGATGCAGGAGTGTGAGGATATCAAACGCCAGCTGTCCATAAGCAATTATGCCCGTCCCGCCTGGGATCTGGAAGCCCTCAGCAACAGTGGTGTGCAGCAGTTCCGGATTGATGTGGGAGTCAGTCAGCGTGTCTACATGGAAAAAAATGCATTCTATAATCCGACTCCATTGTTTGCAGTCTGTGGAAAAAAAGGGGACTTATGATCAATATCAAACAGTTAAAATATTTTATCACCTGTGCAGATGCCGGCTCTTTCAGCGAGGCGGCATCTGTTTTGTATACGACCCAGTCCAGTGTAAGGTGATCCGTTCACTGGAAGAAGAGATGCAGGCATCTCTTTTCGTGCGCAGTCCTCATGGCATCGGTCTGACACCAAACGGAAAACAGGCCTATGCCTATGCCAGCCGGGTGCTGGAAAACGTGGAAGCGATGGCAGAGCTGTCCGCGGTGGGAGATATTCAGTGGCTGAATATTGCTTTCAACCCCAGTTCCTGGATCGCAGACTGCTTTGTACGGTTTTATCAGATTCATGAAAAAGAGAACCTGCACTGCCAGGCACACACCGGAAAATGCGGGAAGTGCTGGAGCGGATCCACGAATACAAAGACGAACTCGGTTTCCTCTACGTGACATCCCGTCAGCAGACGGATCTGCAGTATCTGCTGGTACGAAAACAGCTGGAATTCGTTCCGCTGAAAGAACTGGACACCTATCTGTATCCCGGCGGCAGATATCTGCAAAAAGAAGGAAAACAGCTCACCGGGGAAGCAATCGAAAATCTGCATTATATCCAGAACTTCCTGGAAGACACCGGCAATTACGAAGGCTGGAAACTGGATGCAGAAAATAATCTGACCCTTGGAAAAATAGATGTCTCCGTCGTAACCAACAGCGACTATATTATGGAAAAGATGCTGGATCACGGTAATCTCGCCAATATCAGCGGCGACAGTCTTACTCACGGAAAAACTCCTTCACGTCCGGGCATTTGTCTTACCAATGAATCTGATAAGATTATGTTCGGATATGTAAAAAGAGAAAAGACACCGTTGTCGGATCTGGCAATGAAATTTCTTGATTATGTAAAACAGGAACTGATCGGATAAACAACCGGGAAATTTGTATGTTTTGGAGTAACTATTCAGTAGCCATTGTACCGCGAGGTGTTTTGGCATGAATATGCCAAAATCCCGAGACATACAAGCCAAAATGCCATCACCGAAGGTGATTTACGCGAGCAACGAGTCAAAGTCCGTGCTTGCACGGAACCTTGAGGAGTGCCGCGATAACGATAAAAACTCGCAAAGCGTGTTTTTATCGTTTAAATGCATTTTGGCTCGTAACTGTGAAGGTACTGAACAGTTCGTTTTGGAATATGGCCAGTCCAAAAATGAATACTTCAAATCCCCCCATGGGGCTTACGACAGAAATATGGAAATGATATACTCATATTAGTTTGTTCGATGAGGTGATGAAAATGAAGAAATATGTATCACATAGATTTTTACAGTTAATCCCCATTTTACTGGGGATTACTTTTTTGTCTTTTGCTATGATGCGACTGGCCGGATCGGATGTGGTTACGGAGATGTATCAGAACCGGGGAACGGAAGTGTCCCAGGAAATTATTGATGCGAAACGAGCAGAGCTGGGGTTGGATCAGCCTTTTTTGATTCAGTATGGCAGATGGCTTGGCGGTATGCTGACAGGGGATATGGGAGAAAGCTATATGACAGGAAAGCCGGTGTTTTCCACATTCCTTTCCAAACTTCCGGCAACCTTACTTCTGACGGCTTTAGCCATCGGCCTTACCATACTGGTGTCAATTCCGCTAGGTATTCTTGCTGCGGTTACACACGATAAGATTCCGGATCTGATCCTGCGATTTTTCAGCTTTATAGGAAATGCGTTACCGAATTTTTTTGTGGCTATGTTACTGATGCAGCTATTAAGTATTAAGCTTCAGCTGCTTCCGGTGATTTCGGATGGAGTGACCTTAAAGAGTGCACTGATGCCGGCTCTTACACTGGCTATTTCCATGTCAGCAAAATATATGCGGCAGGTTCGGGCAGCGGTGCTGGAGGAATGGAATAAGGATTATGTGCAGGGAGCCCGGGCAAGAGGCGTGCGCAGGCGCGTGATCTTATGGAAAAACGTAATGCAATCTTCGATGCTGACGATTATTACACTACTGGCTCTTTCCATTGGAAATCTGCTGGGGGGAACTGCTATTATAGAAAGTATTTTTATGTGGGATGGAGTCGGTAAACTGGCAGTAGATGCGATTACCATGCGTGATTATCCGGTTATTCAGGCTTATGTGGTATGGATGGCAATTATTTATGTGCTGGTGAATCTGTTCACGGATCTTTTGTACCACCGGCTGGATCCGAGAATTCGTCTGGGGGTAACAAAAGGATGAGAGAACCAACCATTAGAAAACAGAATATACACAGGAATAATTTGAAGATTCGTCTGATTTTTTTGGGGATACTGGCACTGGTGCTGGTGATCGCATCGTATTTCAGTGAATATTTATGCCCATATGATCCTTATCTGCAGGATCTGGGTAATGCAAAGGCAGTGCCGTCCGCTGCACATATCTTTGGTACTGACCGATATGGACGGGATATGCTGTCCCGTGTGATCGTGGGAAGCAAGACCAGTATTTATTCCACCTTATTGCTGGTAGCATTTATTACAGTGCTTGGTACGATGATCGGAGTGTTTTGTGCCTGGAAGGGAACATGGGTGGATACTGTGCTGATGCGTATTTCCGATGTGTTCCTTGCTTTCCCGGGGCTTGTGTTTGCACTGGCGGTAGCGGCAGCTCTTGGAGGTGGTGTCCATAATGCGATCATAGCACTGGGTGCCATCAGCTGGCCCAAATACGCCAGAGTGGCAAGAAGTGAAACTCTGGCACAAAAAGAAACGGTATATCTCCGGGCAGCGAAACTGTCCGGCTGTGGAACCTGGAAACTGATTTTCAAGCATATACTTCCTAATATTACAGGTCCCATTCTGGTTACAGCGATGCTGGATATCGGAACGATGATGATGGAACTTGCAGGTCTGTCTTTTCTGGGGCTGGGAGCAAAACCGCCGGTGGCTGAGTGGGGAAGTATGATGAGCGATACGAGAAATCTGCTTACTACTCATCCATGGGTAACACTTGCTCCTGGTTTTGCAATCTTTGTATCGGTTATGATATTCAATCTGTTAGGTGATACAGTCAGAGACTGGCTGGATCCCCGTAATGGGAGGTAGAAAAAGTGGCTGAAGTCATTCGTTATGAACATGTAGATATCAGTTATAAAGGAAAAAGAGTTGTACATGATGTCAGTTTTTCTGTAGAAAAAGGTGAAATCCTTGGAATTGTAGGAGAAAGTGGCAGCGGAAAATCGACGCTGGTCAAAGCGGCGATGGGTCTGCTTGGAAGGGATGGTCTTGTTAGCAGAGGAGATATCTGGTATAAGGGGATGGATCTTCCCGATCTGAAACCGGGGGAGATGAGAAAACTGTGCGGACCGGAGCTGGGAATGATCTTTCAGACGGCCGGAAGCTCTTTTTGTCCGATCCGTACGGTACGGGCACAGCTTTATGAATTCATGACAGAACATAAAAAAATAAAAATGGATGTATTCGAGAAACAGGCGGAGGAGCTGCTTGAAAAATTTGGCTTTGATGATCCCAAAAGAGTAATGGACAGTTATCCCTTTGAGCTTTCCGGCGGTATGCAGCAGCGTGTGGGTATTGCGGCGGCCATGTTTTTGAACCCGAAGATACTGATGGCAGATGAGCCGACTTCTGCACTGGACGTAACAGTTCAGAAGCAGGTGATAGAAGAGATGCTTATGGTGAGAAAAACATTTGGAACGTCTATTCTGCTGGTAACTCATAACATGGGAGTGATCCGTGCGATGGCAGACAAAGTGCTGGTTTTACATGAGGGTGAGATCATGGAATACGGAGTGACAGAAGAAGTATTTGAACAACCTCAGTCAGCGTATACAAAAAAATTGCTGGCAGCGGTTCCAAAACTTCGGAGGTAGGAAAAATGAGTGTGGTACTAGCAGCAGAACATCTGACAAAAACATTTGTCTCTCAGGGAAGAGAGAACTATACAGCAGTAGATGATGTGAGCTTTTCTGTAGAGTCCGGTGAGAAGCTTGGAATTATCGGAGAAAGCGGAAGTGGGAAGACTACCGTTGTCAATATGATAACCAGATTACTGGATGCTTCTTCCGGAATGATCCGGCTGGATGGAGAAGATATCACTTCAAAAAAAGGAAAAGAGTTAAAAGAAGTATATAAGAAGATGCAGATGGTATTTCAGACTCCAACGGAGAGCTTTGATCCGCGCAGGAAACTGGGGGATGGAATTGCAGAAAGTCTGATCAATTTCGGAATGAAAAAAAAAGAAGCAATGGTGAAGGCGGGACAGCTGCTGGAGCTATGCGGACTGGAAAAAGAATATGCAGGGCGCTATCCTCATGAAGTCAGTGGCGGGCAGTGCCAAAGGGCTGCAATCGCGCGTGCGATCGCTATTGATCCCCGGCTGCTGATTCTGGATGAGGCGACATCTGCGCTGGATGTTACGATTCAGGAAGAGATCCTTGAATTGCTGGATAAACTGAAAACTGAAAGAAATATGACATATCTGTTTATCTGCCATGATATTGCACTGGTTCAACAATTCTGTGACAGAGTGCTTGTCATGCATCAGGGAAAGATTGTGGAAGAGGGAACGCCGGATGAGGTGATCCGGAATCCGAAGACAGAATATACCAGAAGACTTATTGAAAGTGTTCTGTGATAATAACAGGAAACCCTGGCCGGAATATGAGAACGGATAGAAAGACCGGCCGGAGATTCTGTAAAAGAATAATAAAGTGGGAAACAGAAAGAGAGGAACAGAAAGAATGAATGCAAAAAAACTGATCGGTACTGCGTTAAGTGTTGTTTTATGTGCAAGTATGCTCGCAGGATGCGGAAACCAAAAAAACGAAACAGAGACAACAACTGAGAAAGGGAAAAAGACCCTGGTAATCGGTGACACAACCTTTAACAGTTCCAATGAAGAAAACAATGTGAATCCACACGATTCTTATTCCGGTTGGGCCTGCATCCGGTATGGGATTGGTGAGACACTGGTAAAATATTCGGATACCATGGAAATCGAGCCATGGCTGGCAAAAGAATGGGAAAATGTGGATGAGCTGACATGGAAGATCACACTGCAGGATAATGTAAAATTCTCCAGTGACCGGGATATGGATGCGGAAGCAGTGAAAGAATGTCTGGAGCATCTGACTGAAAATCACGAACGGGCAAAAAATGACCTGAAAATAGAATCCATGGAGGCTGATGGACAGATTCTTACGATTCATACATCAGAACCGAAACCGGCGCTGTTAAATTATCTTGGCGATCCTTATGGATGTATCATTGATGTGGAGGCAGGATTTGATGACGGAATCGTGGCAGGTACCGGACCATACATCGCTGTGGACTGTCAGAGCGATGATCATCTGACACTGGTGAAAAACGATAATTACTGGAATGGAACACCGAAGATTGATGAATTGACGATCCGTACCATTACAGATGGAAGCACACTGGCCAATGCACTTCAGTCGGGAGAAGTACAGGCTGCGTATGGTATGGCATATGAAAGTTATCCGATGTTTGAAAATGACGATTATACATTTTCACAGATTTCCACATCCCGTTGTTTCTTTGGAAAGATGAATTTTGATGAAAGTTCTGTATGTGCAGATGCGGCAGTCCGAAAAGCGATTGCCATGGGAATTGACAAAGAAAACTTTGTCACAACGCTTCTGGAAGGAAATGGTTATCCGGCAAACGGGGTATTTCCGGATGGTTCCGCATTTGGCGGAGATAAGGTAACCACAGAAACTTATGATCCGGAGGGTGCGAAAGAAGTTCTGGAAGCAGCAGGATGGAAAGATACTGACGGAGATGGTATCCGTGAAAAAGACGGAAAAAAACTGACTGTAAGATGGCTGACCTACCCCAGTCGTCAGGAACTGCCACTGCTTGCAGAATCTGCTCAGGCTACTCTGAAGGATATCGGAATTGATCTGGATATCAACTGCACAGCTGATAATAACTCTATAGCAGATGATCCAACAGCCTGGGATGTCTATGCAATGGCAAATGTTCAGGCACCTACCGGTGATCCGGAATACTGGTTTACTGTTTTTGCAACTTCCGATGCGACAAGAAATCAGGGAAAATACAGCAGTGAAAAACTGGATGATCTGGAAAAAGAACTGAGCGCGGAATTTGATATAGAGAAACGGGCCGAACTTGCTGTACAGATGCAGCAGACTGTTCTGGATGATCATGCATTTGTCTTCTGCTCCTTCCTGAAGATGAGCATGATCTCCAAAGCAAATGTTACCGGATATGAATCTCACGCCTGCGATTATTATCAGGTTACGGCGGATCTGGATATTAACTGAGAACAGATGTCAAAAAGATGCTATGTTTTAAAGCATGGCATCTTTTTTCAGGTTTGGAAACAGAAATATGTCGGTGGAAGAAAAAGAGATTATGCAGTATAATAAGGGAAAACGGGAGAGGAGTAACTGAATGAAGAAAAAAATCATAGGAAGTGTGCTGGTTCTCGGAATCGTTGCGGCTGCAGCAGGTCTGTTTGTACCAAATGCAGTACAGAAGATAACAAAAGAAAGCGTAATTACTTCCTCGCAGCTGGAAAAAGCGGTGGATATCAGTGAACTGTCCACGGCAGAGTTCATATACAACGGGATCGCAGACAAGTACAGTGATGGAAACCTGGAAGAAACCGAGTGCCATATCGCGTATGCCTCCACGGTGAAAGTAGGAATCGCGCTGGATCAGATAACATTTACCATTGATGAGGAAAAAAAAACGGTAACGCCGGTACTGCCGGAAATTACGGTAAATACAGTAACCGTGGATCCGGATTCGCTCAGTTTTATCCCACAGAATCCAGATGTGGAGCTGAAAGATATCATGACGGTGTGCAAGGAAGATGCCCTAAAGGAAGCGAGTGAGTCAAAAGAACTCTATCAGACGGCCGAAGAAAATCTGCAGTCAGCCATCGAAGCACTACTCTCGCCGATCCTGAAAAATGCAGGATATACGATGCAGTGGGATATATAGAAGACCTTGAAATTTGCCGGGGAGGAAAACAAAATGAGAGTACGAAAGATAACAAAAACATGGATGCTTCTCGTTGGGACCGTTGTTCTTTGCCTGACAGGATGCGGAAAAGAAACGCAGACTGCTGATTTTTCAGGGGTTACTTCGGTGTGTGAACTGGCCACTTTGAAGTGTTATTATCATAATGTTGCGAAAGCGGAGACGGAAGCAAGTGGCATTTTCGCAAAATGGCTGAAAACCGGATATAAGAAAATCTGGACGGAATACAGTGGGATTATTGAATATGGCATCGATATCAGTCAGGTCACAGTATCGGAACCGGACAAAAACGGTGTGGTGACCGTGACGATGCCGGATGCACAGGTTCTGAATGTAGATGTGGATGAAGATTCTCTTGGTACCCCGCTGACCGATACCGGTTTTCTGACCAGTGTTACCACAGAAGAGAAAACAACGACACTGGCAGGTGCGCAGGAAACGATGGAGCAGCAGGCAAAAGAAAATACAGAGATGCTGTCGCAGGCAAAGGCACGGGCGAAGACGCTGATCGAGGAGTACATAAAAAATGTGGGTGAGAGCATCGGTGAGGAGTATACGGTAGAGTGGAAAGATGCAGAGCCGGGAATGACGGAGAGTGAGAAAAAGTAAGAAAATAGATAAGGGGAATGTAAGAACAGGGCTTTACCATAGTTTTGAAAATACTGTGGTAAAGCCTTTTATAGTAGATTATTATTGCCTGTTTGACAACCAGAACCTCTGAAATCGCCATGAAATATCTGATAAATACTTATTTTATTGGATTTTCGGGAGCGAAAGTTCTTGCAACTCCGTCTAATGTATGTAAACCTTAAAGAAAAGCACCTGTTTTTGTACGTACAAACAGAAAGGACAACAAATGGAAGAATTAATCAGTCAGGCAAGGAACGGAGATCCGGATGCCTTTACGGCACTGATGGAGAGCCAGATGCAGAATATGTATAAGGCGGCACGGTCGGTTCTTTGCAATGACGAGGATATTGCAGATGCGATTTCGGATACGATTCTGGTGTGTTGGGAGAAACTTTCTCAGTTGAAGGAAGCCAGATATTTTCGTACCTGGATGACCAGGATTCTGCTGAACAAATGTAACGATATTCTGCGAAAAAGAAAGCAGATGGTCTGGATGGACGAGATCCCGGAGACGCCGGATGTGGACGATGGATTTGAGAACAGTGAGTGGAAAGAGGCACTGAACAGTCTGGCGGAGAATTTCCGGCTGGTGGTGATGCTGTATTATATTGAAGGCTTCAAGACCAGCGAGATCAGTCAGATTCTGGACATCCCGGAGGGAACCGTGCGAAGCAGACTGGCACGGGGACGGGAACAGCTGGCGGGGCTTTTGCAACTGAAAGTTGTGAATTAGAAAGACCGGTCGGGAAAACAGAAGGCAATCAGGACAGAGAGAATCAGAGATTTGACAGACAGGAGAGTATTTATATGAGTAATGATAGAATTTTACGGACACTGCAGCAGGATGTGGAGATTCCGGAAGTGGTAAGAAAAAAAGCAGATCAGGCATTTGCAAAGATTCGTGCAGAACAGGAGGAAACCGGTATGGATAATAAGAAAGTAGTTTCATATAACAAGAAAAGAACAGGAAGAAAAGTATTTTCCAAAAGAAAGATTGCTGCAGTGGCAGCAGTTGCGGCACTGGCGACTGCAACCGTTACGGCAGGAGCAGCCGCTTATATGAAGTGGAGCACCGGCATGGCAGAAGGTATGCAGGCAACGGAAACACAGCAGAAACAGCTGGAAGACAACGGAATGGCAGCATTTACCAGTCAGTCCTGCACAGATGCGGGCGTGACCGTGACGGCAGAGCAGAGTATCACGGATAATTACAACAGCCATATTTCTTTCAAAGTAGAGGGATTTCAAGTGGAAGACGGACAGCAGCCGGACTTTGGAAGCATCAGCGTGCTGGTGGACGGAAAAGAGGATCTGAACCTGGATGCCGGATTCTATGACGGCATCATCGCAGGAGATGACGGAATGCCGGTGCGGGCTTCCGATGGAAGTTCTGCATTGGACGAAAATGGAGACATGATGTATTACTATGTACAGGAAGATGGCAGCATGGAATTTGACATCAATATGAACAACTATAGTGAAAAAGGATTCTTTATCGGAAAGGATATTCAGGTGGAACTGAAGGATCTGGGAACGGTAGATAAGGCGGAATTCACCAAGACACTGGAAGGCACCTGGAGTTTTGAATGGACACTCGGCGGCGCGGATACTGCAAAGACATATACCCTGAACCAGCCACTGGGAGACAGCGGTGCAACGATCCAGACCGTAGAGGTTTCTCCAATCTCTGTTTATGCAGAATACAATTTCCCGTTACAGAAAGAAACCATTACCACGGAAAATGAAGACGGAACAACTTCGGAAAGCACGACATTTAAGGAAGCTCCGGCTCTGATGGGAATCAAATTAAAAGATGGCACCGTGATCAAAAATATGTACATGGGCGGCGGTGTGATCGGATACCAGAATAACAGTTCCGATGATTATGTCTACGCCTACGCAACCGACCGCATCATCGATCCGGACCAGATCGCATACTTCCTGTTCCTGAATGATACACCAGTCGGCGACCAGGGTCTGACAGAAGATAATTTCTATGAGGTAGCTGTTGGGGAAAACCAGTAGGGCAGTTGTTGCTACCGGAAAAATTTAAAAAATAATGGGAGTAACCGGCGAATGCAGGATAATGGATGCATTCGCCGGTTACTTTTTGCGTTTTAATGTCCTATCGGAAACTCATATCAACCTCAGATTCCTGAGAAATAATCCGATACAAACCAAAGGAATATTACAGGAAAATTCTTCATGCGTTCTGTCTTTTCGAGCAGAAAAAGATATGTTACTATGGTGGTAGAAAACATTCCTGTATATATTTCGTAAATAAGAAAGATACAGGAGAAAATGAATGGAGAAAAAGAAAGATCCTTATATGCAGGAAGCATATGATATGCTGGAACAAATGAGTGCAGACGAAAGAAAACGGCTGGAATATGAGGCAAGGGAGAAAGCAATAAGAGATTACAATACGCAGATGTATAGTGTGCGAAAGCAAGGGATAACGGATATTATATTATTACGGTAATGTTGAAAAAAGGAAATACGGCAGAAACGATTGCGAGTATGAAAGATGTAAGTCTGGAAACAGTGAAAGAAATCGAAAAAAAGATTTTAGTAGCTGTATAAATGGAAAAAATACATAATAAAGAAAAATAGTAGGAGAGGAATAATGGAGATTATAAAGGCAAATGAAACACATATACCAGAGATCCTGGAGATTTATGCAAAGGCAAGAAAATTCATGAAAGAAAATGGCAATCCAACACAATGGGAAGAGGGATATCCGTCGCGAGAGATTGTGGAAAAGGATATTGCAGCAGATCATTGCTATGTCTGCATGGAAAATGAGAAGGTGGTTGGGGTATTTGTCTTTATCATTGGCGAGGATCCTACATATCGCGTAATCTATCAGGGGGCATGGCGCAGTGAGACAGAATATGGAACGATTCATCGAATTGCTTCCGATGGCACTACAAAGGGATTTGCGAGAAGATGCTTTGATTTTTGCAGACAAAAATGTAACTATCTGCGAATTGATACCCATGCAAATAACAAACCGATGCAGGGAGCTATCCGTTCGTACGGATTCCAGGAGTGCGGAATCATCCATACAAGAGACGGAAGCGACAGGATCGCGTTCGATTATATTCAAGAAAAATGAGAGACAAGAGTAAAAAATTATTAAAACAATACTTATCCCGTTAGGAGAGACAAGTGGTAAACACAAAAGAAAAAGAGGACAGTTTTATGGAAGAGATGCGGACAAAAGAAAAGCAGATAGTATATGATCAGGCACTATACGAAAAAGCATATGAATTTGCAAAAGAGAAACATGGAACCCAGAAAAGAATCGGTGGGGCTCCGTATATCACGCACCCGCTGGCGGTAGCCGATATTCTGAAAAAAGAAGGCTATGATATCGAGTACCAGATTGTCGCCTTGTTCCACGATCTTCTGGAAGACACGGATGCCACCGAAGACGAGATCCGCTCCATCGCCGGTGAAGAAGTCCTGCAAGCGGTAAAACTGCTCACAAAAGAAAAAGGCTATGACATGCAAACTTACGTCAACCGCATCCGCCCAAACCCCATAGCCTACGCCGTAAAAGGAGCCGACCGCCTCCATAACCTGAGAACCGCTTTCTGTACCAGCAAACACTTCCGGCAAAAATACATCACCGAAACCGAAACCTGGTACCTCTCTTTCCGCCCGGACATCCCTGCAGAAGTGGAAAAACTCAAACAGACCCTAGAGCGTGTTTGAAAAATCATTCCTGCAATCTGCACGCCCCACTTTGCGGCATATTTTACCTTCATTCGGTTGACGTAGCCCGCTATGCCGCCCTCATTCAGGCAAAATCTCCCACAAACTGTGACGCACATCTTGCAGAAAGCCTTTTTCAGACACGCTCTAGCAGACGAAAATACTGATAATAGATTTTCGCAGGCATCATCAGAATAAGAAAATGAAAAATAACTATTAAGGTGAGAAAAAGAATAGCAGAAATAATAAAAGCTTTGGTTGCAAAAAGTGTAAACAAAAACATGCAATTGCAATGATAAATTGAGGAGAAAGAGTGATCTTATAATAATTTGAGAGAGTTATTTGTAAATAGAATCAAAGAAATGATGAATTTATAAGTAGAAATATTAAATATATAAGACAAGAGGAATAGATTAATTAAGAATTAGTAAGTGCAAGAACTAAAAAAATTCAGAAAATAGGAAAAACAGCCTCGGGGGTAGGGAGTCTGTGTGACGCAACACTTTGTTGCATTGCATCCGGAGGAAGCTGCCAGTGGCAGGTTCTGTAGGTGGGCGTTTAGGGCAAGCTTTGAGATCCGACGTCTACGCAGACTTTCACGAGGGTCAGCTGACCCTCGTGAATCATAGTCGGAGTTGGTAGCCAGATCAAAGTTGCCCTGCCCACGTTGCGCCCCACAGACCTCCCGCCACGGCTGCGTCCGTCTGGAACTAAATTTCCATAAAGAAGTTAAAAGAAATTTCTAAATAAGCTTCGTCTCCTCCAACTTCTCTGTAAACTCATCATTCATCCGAATAATCGGTCGTCTCAACACCAGTCCCACAACCAGTGAAACAATCAAAAACACTCCAAGTTTCCCAAGATCCATCCAATAATCCATACCATACACACCTCCAACAGCTTCTCTCATAGCAGCCATACTGTGCGTAAACGGAAGCAGCGGATAAACTGCCCGGAAAAATCCAGGAGCCACTTCAATCGGGAAGGTACCGCCGGTACCGGCAACCTGAACAACCAGAAAAACCACACTAATCGCTTTACCGATATCCCCGAAAGAAACCGTAAGCGTATAAATAATATTTACATACACGATACTTGAGATCCATCCCGCCAGCACAAACAAAAACGGATGTTTGCACTGAATACCAAGATAGAACAGATCCCCGAGACAAATCAGCGAACTCTGCAACAGCCCAACAATCAGGAAAATCAGATACCGTCCCAAGTACATCTGGTGAAGCTTCACATTCTTTAAACCATCAAGTCTCTTTTTCGATACCGTAACTTTCAGCATCGCCACCAGAACAATGCCGCCGATCCAGATCGAAAGCGTAGAATAAAACGGAGCCATGGCAGAACCATAATTTTCAATCGGGTAAACTTCTGTAGTTTTCAGAGAAACGGGTGCGGAGAGGAACGAACTGATACTGTCCGTATCCCCGGCAATCAGAGATTCCAGTTGAGAAAAATCCCCGCTTTCCTGCATACTGCTCAATTTTCCAGTCGTTTTTTCCAATTTCCCAGAAGCCTTTGTAAGCAGCTTACAGGAGTCATCCAGCGTGGTCTGGATCTCAGACAGATCAGAACTTGCCGAATCCGCCAGTGTATAGATGCCATCCATACTGTTATCCAGCTGCGTCATCAGCCCGGAGATATCCGAACGGGTGTCAGAGACAGAAGAGAGCAGACTGTTTAACTGCGCCTGAACCGAAGATTCATACTCTGATTTTACACTGCTGATGCCGGAAGCGCTCTGACGAATCAGATCATCCAGCTCTTTTTTATCATTTTCCACATCCGAAACCGCAGAAGTAAGAGAAGATGCGGTTGCATTTAACTTATCGCGGATTTCTTTTTGTGTGGTGATAGAAGCATCCAGTTTTGCCACCAGAGAACCGGTGACAGAAGCCAGTGCCTCATGATCCTCTCCAATCTGTGCGATACTGTCCCGAAGGGAAGTATAAGAAGTAATCACCTGATCGACACGACCGGCAAGTAACTGTAACGTATCGGAAACAGCGGAAGCATCGGAACTCTGTGTCTGCAAAGCGGAATCAATCACTTCTGCCATCTGGTCATAAAACCCTTTGCTGGCAGTCAGTGCCGTATTGATACTGTTCGTGGTCCCGGAAACGGTCTGTTGCAGCCCGGAAAATGATTTCTGCGTCTCTTTTAAGACATCTACATTGGATTTTGTCTGCTTCTGTGTCTGCTGCAGGAAAGAAGCAGTCGTATCAAGAAGCTGCTGTGCGGAAGAAGTCATACCGGAAAAAGACTGCAGAGTGCTGGAAGCCGTGGTCAGATCCGTATGGATCTTTTCCAGATTGGTGATCAGGTTGCCGACAATCTCACTGGAACCTTCGCGGTCTGCCGCATTTGATATGGTCTGCAGGGCGGTAAATACGGTGTCCGAGATCGTCTCGATAAAGACTTCATTCACCTGTGTCTGAATCGCGGTTGCCCCTTTGTCTGTGACTTTCGGTGCAATAGCATTTTCTTTCGCATTAGAATAATACGTGATCTCCGGTTTCTGGATATCACTGGTGAATACACTCATCATATTCCGGCTGAAATCTTCGGGAATGACGATGGCTGCATAGTATTTGCCGGATTTTACACCTTTCATGGCTTTGGATTTTGTGGTAAATACCCACTCCAGCTGCGTATTTTCCCGGAGGGCAGATAGTACTTGATCGCCGAGGGTGAGTTTGATTGGAATGATACTTCCCTCATAGCCCTCGTCCACGCTGGCGACCGCCACTTTCAGATTACCGGTATTTTCATAAGGATCCCAGCTGGCAGCGATATTGAACCAGGCGTACAGGCAGGGAACAACGGTGATACCGATGATCACGATCATGGCGATGACATTTTTCTGTATCTGTTGCAGATCCCGCTGGAAAATTTTCCATATATTTTTCATCGTTCTTTTTCCTCCTCTATCACGTGTACCAGGTCTTCGGAAGTGATACCGCCCAGTTCCATCTGGCGCCGGATCTTATCGTGAATGTATTCCACACAGATCAGATATAAGACCAGAGCAATCAGAGAGACGATCCAGAGAATCAGATAAACGATTTTGGATTCCAGGCTGAACATCAGGATCAGGAAGATCAGAGGGATGATCACGATGGCAAGGAAACCATATCGGATCAGATATGGATACCGTCGCTCAAAACGTTCCGATTTTTCCATAAATTCTTTTCGTGCCTCATCATCACGCATCAGTGCACGAAGCATCAGCTGCATCTGCGGGCGCTGCAGTTCATCACTGGCGGTTTCTCCAAGCATCAGATCTGTCTCAGCCAGTCGTCGGTCAAACAGATGATTCAGATTCATCAACAGGAGACGAAGAACCAGTCCGATAAAGAGCGCAAGCAGTAAAAACAGCGCAAGAATTCCCAGATTTTTTGCATAAGTATGACCATAGAAACCGGCGATGCATTCTCTCATCGCGCTGATGCCGTAGGAAAATGGAAGCAGCGGATGAAGTTTCTGGAAAAATATCGGTGTCATCTCGATCGGATACGTTCCGGAAGATCCCGGGATCTGTAAGATGACCAGAAGAACAGCAAGCGCTTTTCCGATGTGTTTGAACGTCAGAGCCATCGCATAGATCAGGTTGACATATACAAACGAACAGAACATACCGGCGAGGATGAAGGCCGCCGGATGCAGGCACTGTGTTTTCAGTAATATAATATCTCCGGCACACACGATGAATCCCTGTATCAGGCCCATGATCACAAATACAAGCCAGCGGCCAAAGTATGCCTGGGAAGGTGTGAAGCGTGAGATTTTTTCATCTTTATCCACTTCCTGTTTTAAGATCGAAACCAGGATCAGTCCGCCAACCCATAAAGCCAGGTTGGTGTAAAATGGTGTCATGCCGGATCCATAATTTTCCACTTCATACAATACTTTCGACTGAATAGAAACCGGAGAGGACATAAAGTCTGAAATTGAGTCGACATCCAGTCCCTTTAAAGTGATCAGCTGGTTATAAATATCGGAAGACTGTAACACACCAAGATCGGTAGTGATCGTGGAGAGCTGCTGATCGATGGTGTCCAGCACACCGCCGGTCTGTCCGAGGGCAGCAGAACTGTCCGACAGGCTGGCATCCAGCTGGGTGAGAATCAGTTTTAACTGTTCTATGGTCGGATTCACATCCGAAAGTGTTGCGGTCAGCGTTCCACTCAAGGTAGATAATGTATCCATGGATTGACTTAACTTCGGAATCAGAGATTCATTCAGAGAATTCCGGTAAGTCTGAAGTGAGGAACGACTGTCCGTCACCAGTTTTTCCAGCGAAGTTCTGGTATTCTGTGCTGTGGTCATAGCTTCCTGAATACTGGAATTGCTGGTACTCAAAGAATCCAGAAGTTCCTGAAAAGAAGCATTCTGCTGTTGCAGAACAGTAATTTTCTCCCCAATCAGCCCGGAAAGCGTGGAATCGGAACCGATGGATTCATGAAGCTTTTGAAGTTCAGCGAGTAATTCTGCCTGTTTCTGGTTCAGACTGGTTACAGAATCGATACTATCACCGATCACCGTATTCACCTGAGAAGCTTTCGTCTCGAACGTACCGAGTTTTACAATTGCGGAAGCGTACGTGTTATTTAACAGTGTTTCACCATTCGATAATGCACTGCTGAACTGACTCGAGAAAGATCCCAGTGACTGTCGGCTGGCAGCAAGAAGCGCTGTCGTGTCAGTCAGCGTTTTGGAGCCGGAGTCCGCGGCAGAAGATACTGCATCGAGAGTCTCCAGCGCATCCTTGATCAGCTTCTCGGAAGAACCGGATGTTTCTTCAAAATTTTTCAGAACTTTTTGATACTCTTTCAGATTGTCTCTCGTCTCAGAAAGTGCAGTGGAAAGTTCGGAATTGCTCTTATCAATCTTTCCGGTCAGATCACCGGCGGAAGTACGGATCAGTTCCGATACCGTTTCTGCGGCTACCGAAGAAAACGTGTCGTTGATCTGCTGCTGAATCGTCGAAGCACCGGTAGCAGTAATCTTCGGAGCAATCGCATTTTTCTTCTCATTGATATAGTAGTCCAGTTCCGGCTGTTTCACCTCGCCGTCCAGAATACTGAGGAGCGATTCACTGAAATTTTCGGGGATCACGATAGCGGCATAATATTTTCCGGAAGTTACACCGGCTTTTGCCTGCTTTTCATCGACAAACGTCCAACCGAGCTGCTTATTTTTCTTCAACGTATCCACGATGGTGCCTCCGGCATCCAGAGACATCGTCTCTCTACTGGCTCCGGCATCACAGTTGGCGATCGCCACTTTGATGTTACTGGTATTGCCGTAAGGATCCATGTTGGCGGCAATATTGAACCAGGCATACAGCGATGGAAGAACACACACGCCGACCATGACGATCGCTGCTGCCGGGTTGGTAAACAGCCGCCGCATATCACGGGCAAAGATCTGAAATATCTTTTTCATACACACAGAGCAACCGGAAATATCCGGTCACATAACCTCCTTTTAGTTTTCTGCACTCCCAAAATAAGAGAGTAAATTTTGTAGAAAAGTATAACAAAAAATGATAGCAAAGTCCAGAAAGCCACCAAGATAAATGTATGAATTTTCTTCAAAACCTACCAACTTTATGCGTATCTTCAGTTCCTAAAACCTACCAATTTTACGCGCACCTTCAGTTCCCAAAACCTGCCAACTTTACGCGTATCTTCAGTTGCCAAAACCTACCAACTTTACGCGTATCTTCAGTTCCCAAAACCTGCCAACTTTACATGTACCTCCCGTCTCCAACACCTATCAATTTTACGCATATCTTCCGTCTCCAACATCCAGAACCCATGCCCAGGTTTCCACTCGTCAGACAGCCTTATGCTGGCGCCCTTAGCAAAGATGAGATCCAGCATTTACGCAGGCTTTCGCGAGGGTCCGCCGACCCTCGTGAACATAGCCGGAGTTAATGCTTAGCTCAGATTTGCGTTGCCAGCGGTTGTCTGACGAGTGGAAGCCTGGGCATGGGTTCGTCCGTACACAAATCGCTATCTATAACGGAGAAGTAACCAATGCGTGGAAGCCTGGGCATGGGTTCGTCCGTACGCGAAAAGGTTTTGCCCGTACGCGAAAAGGTTTCATCCGTATACCAAAAAGGTCAGATTTACAGTAAGTTATCAATGTGCTAAAATAAAAACCAGCAAAACAAACAGAAGGGAAGATGAGAAAAATGGCTTGTACAACAATCTTAGTAGGTAAAAAAGCATCCTACGACGGATCCACAATGATCGCTCGCAACGACGACTCCGGATCCGGACATTTTACAGCGAAAAAATTCACGGTGGTAACACCCAAAGAACAGCCGAAAACCTATATTTCCGTGCTCTCCCATGTGAAAGTAGAACTGCCGGAACAGGCGATGCGCTATACATCCATGCCAAATGCAGAAAAAGGAGAAGGAATCTGGGCAGCAAGCGGTGTCAATGAGGCAAATGTAGCCATGACAGCCACCGAAACGATCACAACCAACCCGCGTGTACAGGGCGCCGATCCGCTGGTGGTATATCAGCCGGCAAAAGACGGTCAGGAAGAAGTACCGGGTGGTATCGGAGAGGAAGACATCGTGTGCCTGGTGCTTCCTTATATTAAGAGCGCCCGCGAGGGTGTTGCCCGACTGGGACAGCTTCTGGAAACGTATGGCACATATGAAAATAACGGAATCGCTTTCCAGGATGCTGACGAGATCTGGTGGCTGGAGACGATCGGCGGACATCACTGGATGGCAAGAAGAGTGCCGGATGATGTGTATGTCGTGATGCCAAACCAGCTTGGTATCGATACCTTTGATCTGGAAGATGCATTGGGCGAGCAGAAAGAATACATGTGCTCTCCGGACCTGAAAGAATTTATCGAAAAATACCATCTGGATCTCTCGATGGACGGTGTTCTGAATCCAAGAGATGCCTTCGGAAGTCATGACGATTCCGACCATGTATACAATACGCCGAGAGCCTGGTACATGGAACGGTATCTGAATCCGAATTCCGTAAACTGGGACGGTCCGGACGCCGATTACACACCACTGTCCGATGACATTCCGTGGTGCATGGTTCCGGAAAAGAAGATCACGCCGGAAGATGTAAAATATGTATTGTCTGCACATTATCAGGGAACACCGTATGACCCGTATCTGTCCTATGGAGACAAATCCATGAGCGGTGCGTACCGTTCGATCGGTATCAACCGAAATGATTTTATGTCTCTGATCCAGATGCGCCCGGAAGGAGGAGCTGCATTTGGAACGCTGGAATGGGTGGCTTACGCATCGAATGCATTTAACACGATGGTTCCGTTCTATGCGGATGTGGACGAGACACCGGAATATCTTGCCAACACGACCGGTGAAGTCTCTACCGAAAACTTCTACTGGACCAGCCGCATGATCGCAGCGATGGCAGATGCTTCTTATGGAAAATCTCTGTTCCATGTGGAGCACTATCAGGAAAATGTCCTGGCAAAAAGTCATGCACTGATCAACCAGTACGATGCACTTCTTGCTGATGAAAAAGATCCGGAAAAACAGATGGAACTGAAACGCAAAGCGAACCGGAAAGTGGCAGAAATGGTACAGAAAGAAGCTTCTGCGACATTGAAAAAAGTTCTGTATGAACTGAGCAACCAGATGAAAAACAGTTACGCCAGATCGGATGTGTAAAGATGTATAAAATCGCAGTGATCGAAGACGATACGCTGCTTGGGCAGGCGCTGGTGGAGATGCTCACGTCCCATGGATATCAGGCATTTGCAGCGGAATCTGTGACAAAAGCCCGCCGGTTGCTGGAGAGACAGCCGGTGGATCTGCTTTTAATCGACCGCGGGCTTGCGGATGGAGACGGCGTGGAACTGTGCCGGCAAAGGAGCGGGCAGGAGAAATTGCCAGCTATTTTTCTGACAGCGAGAGATGAAGAAGAGGGTATCGTAGAAGCATTCGATGCGGGTGCGGACGATTACCTGGTAAAACCGGTGGCACTTGCGGTGCTTTTAAAACATATCGAGGCGGTGCTTCGAAGAACAGGCGGTGAGCCGAATCAGG
This sequence comes from Blautia faecicola, assembly GCF_004123145.1. Lineage (NCBI taxonomy): Bacteria > Bacillati > Bacillota > Clostridia > Lachnospirales > Lachnospiraceae > Blautia > Blautia faecicola. The sequence continues at coordinate 1,460,479 of NZ_SDKC01000001.1, forward strand.
TGTTTTATTATCAGGATTTCAGCCTGGACTATGACCGGAAAGAAGCGAGGATCCAGGGACAGCCGGTAGCGCTGACACCGAAAGAGTACGGGATTCTGGAAGTACTTACGCAAAATCAGAAAAAAGTAGTAACAAAACGCATGCTTCTGGAACAGGTCTGGGATGATGGCGGGAATTTTGTGGAAGAAAATACGCTGCATGTGACGCTGAATCGCCTGAAAAAGAAGATCGAGCCGGATCCTGCACATCCTGTGTATGTGAAAAATGTGTTTGGGCTTGGCTATACGTTTGGAGAATAACATGATTCGAAAAAGAAAAGCACAGCAGGAGATGGAAGAGATTTCCCGGATGCTGGAGCGGGTTCTGAACGGGGAATGTATCCAGCCGGGAGAAATCGGGTATGAAGATACACTTCCGGCAAAGATCCGTTATCAGATTCGCAGGATTTCTGAGAAAAATCAGGGCGTGGAAGCACGGATTACCAGAGAGCGGGATGAGACGAAAGCACTGATCGGGGAGATCGCGCATCAGATGCGGAATCCTCTGGCGGGTGTGGAGAGTTACACACAGCTTTTAGAGGGCGAGATATCGGGAGAGCCGGGAAGGACATACCTGCGCGCACTGGAACAATCCGAACAGCGGCTGCATTTTCTGACAGAAAGTTTTATCAAGATGGCGCGGCTGGAACAACAGATGATCCAGATCAAAAAAACAACTGATGCTCTGGCGGATACGATATTTTCAGCGGTACTTCTGGTACAGAAAGCGGCAGAAGAAAAGCAGATGGAAGTGGAAGTAACCGGAGCGGAAGAGACAAAAGTGTGGCATGATGGGAACTGGCTTGGCGAAGCGGTCTATAATCTATTGGACAACAGCGTAAAATACGCACCGGAACACTCGAAGATCCGGGTCGTCGTGCGGCAGGATGAAATGTATACAAGAATCGTGGTATCCGACGATGGCATCGGGATTCCGAAAGGAGAAGAAAACCGGATCTTTCAGCGGTTTTACCGGGGAAGCAGAGTGACCGGAGAACCGGGATTTGGTCTGGGACTGTATATCAGCCGGGAGATCGTGACGCTCCACGGCGGATTCATGAAAGCAAAAAGAAAAGAACAGGGACTGGAAGTAGCGATTTTTCTTCCCGTGTAAGCAGTTTGTAAGTTTTGGCTGTTACAATCATAGAAAAGCAGAGAAAAAGAACAGATAACTGCGACAGGAGGAAGAAAGATGCAGATACTTGAGACAAAAGAGGTAAAAAAATATTATCCGACACCATCCGGGATCGTGCGCGCCCTGGATGGTGTCTCACTTTCTGTAACGGAAGGAACCTTTGGGGCTATCGTCGGCTCCTCGGGAAGCGGAAAAACCACGCTGCTTCATATGCTGGGAGGTCTGGACGAGCCAACAGACGGACAGATATGGGTGCGGGGAACAGCACTGAAGGGAATGTCCGGAGAAGAAAAGATAGTGTTTCGGAGAAGAAATATCGGATTTGTTTTTCAGAATTATAATCTGGTGTCGACACTCAGTGTCCGGGAAAATATTATGCTGCCGTTGTTACTGGACGGGATGAAGGTCGACCGGAAATTCCTGAAAGAAATTACCGAAAGTCTGAAACTGACGGAAAAACTGGATCATATGCCACATATGCTATCCGGTGGCCAGCAACAGCGGGTTGCGATCGCACGGGCGCTGATCACGAAACCGGCGGTGATCCTGGCAGATGAACCGACCGGAAATCTGGATTCAGTGACCGGGATGGAAGTGATCGGACTGTTAAAGACAAGTGCAGAAAGGTATCATCAGACAATTTTGCTGGTTACGCATAACGAAGAGATCGCGCAGATGGCAGAACGGATCATCCGTATCGAGGATGGAAAGGTGACGGGTGATTCGGATGAAAAATAACAACCAGAAGATTCTGCGGCTGCTGGCAAAAAGGGAATATCAGGAAAATAAAAGACGAAACCGGATCCTGATCGGAACGGTTGCATTTGCCGTATGGATGATATTTTGTGTATTCAGTCTGGCTATCGGAAAGATACAGGCAGATCATCTGCTGATGGTAAGAAATGGAGGAACGAAAGCCAGCACAACACTGGAGGATCCATCGGAAGAACAGTATCGGAAAATACAGGAACTGGCATATATCCGATCTGCGGGAATGGAAACGGATTTTGCTGCCACAGACGCTTTTTTGTGTACAGTGTTAGACAAGACGGCGTGGGAAAACATGCAGAAACCGGCGTATACGGATATTCATGGAGAGTATCCGACGAAAGAGAATGAAATTATGCTGCCCATGCGGGCTCTGAAGCTGCTTGGGGTTAGCAAACCGAAGCTAGGGATGGTAATCTCGGTGACGATGACGGACAGTGAGGGAGAAGAACACTCCGGGGATTTCCGGTTGTCTGGATATTATACGGAATATGTAGATCCTTCGATGGGAAAAGCGTACGGCTATTTTTCAAAGACCTATCTGGATCAGCTGGATCTTTCGAAAGTGTCGAGAACGTTACTGATCGAACAGAGCGGGAGTGTGGATGGTCAGACGGTGGAAGACCGGCTGTATCAGGATATTCCGATGCGGGATGACAGTCAGCAGTTTTTCGGCGGTACCGGACTGGATCTGGAGGCTGTGACTGAGGTGGTCGGCGGATATGATATCGCAGTGGTGATGGCTGTGGTGATCTTAGTTGCTGCGTGGCTGTTGATCTATAATGTGCTTCATATTTCCTATGGGAAAGATATCCGAAGATTCGGGCTGTTAAAAACCCTGGGAACGACCGGACGGCAGATTCGAAGCATCGCGTACCGCCAGATCTTTAAAATCGCGGTTCTGGGATGCCTTTGGGGAAGTGTGGCAGGTATTGCATTTACCTTGACGGGGATTCCGGCATTGCTTTCGAGGATGTATCTGCATGGTCTGGGAAGAGCCTCTGCGATGATCGCGTTTCGGCCTTGGATGCTGGCAGCGTCTGTCTGCTTCGGGATGCTGGTTACATTTCTCGGAGCCGCAGGTGTTATCCGGAAAATCGGAAAACTTTCTCCTGTGGAATCGATACAGTATATGGAAAAAGTATCTGTAGGGAGAAAAAGTAAAAGACAGAGCAAAGATCCGTTGAAAGCGATGGCATGGAGAAATCTGTTCCGTTTTCGGAAACGGTGTGTGCTGACGATTGTTTCTCTTACTCTCGGGATCTGCGTGGCACTTTCTGCCGTTGTGATCACGAAGGGAACGGATATGACCAACCAGATCGAGGCGGAGAACCACGATTTTAAGATCATGACAAATATATCCTCCGGGACGATCAGCCAGTATCCGACGGAGGAGACGTATTTTCCGGAAAATCTGATTGAAAAAATGACAGGTCTTGACGGGGTGGAAACGGTGGCGAAGGTAACGGGCGGTTATGGCAAGTTACAGCTGGATGAAAAAATCCTGGATCTTCGAAGAGAGACACTGGAAGGGAATCAAATCCCTGAGGAGAATGCGGAAAATAGAGAAGAAACCGCTCCAAAACTTTATGAATTTGTGGCAGAACAGGTCAGTGATACCTATCTGGAAGAACTGAAAGTGTTTAATGAAGAGAAAGATCTGGGTCTGGATATTGACAGTGTGGAGGCAGGAACGGGTGCAATCATGCTACACTATAATCTGTTTTCGAGAATCGAAGCACAAAAAGGCAGAGAGGATGTGGGAGAGACATTTTCCACTTATACTGTGCAGGGAGAAAAGACGGCGGATATGAAGTTTTGCGGCTACCTGAACTTTAAAGAAAAGGGGCTTCCGGCACTCGACACGACCTGGAACGGACCGGGGATCGTGTATTTTCTGGTGAGCGAGAAAGGGATGGAGCGGATGCAGCTGCCGGTACAGACCTTTGTGCTGGAGATGGACGTCAACCGATCGATGGAGCCGATGATCCGGGAATCCGTAGAAAAATCCGTGGACAGCTACAATATGCAGTTCGTGACGGGAAGCAGTCATGGAGATTATATCTCGGATGCGCGGACACTGATGCTGGTAAGCAAATCAGAACTGTTGTCCGCTGCCAGATCCTATATCGCGGCCAGCCGAATCATCATGTACGGACTCTGTCTGGTGCTGCTTTTTATGGGATCAATGAACTATTTCCATGTGATCGTAACCGGATATACCGTAAGACAAAAAGAATTTTCCATGATGCAAAGCATCGGCATGACAACCCCGCAGCTGAAGAACATGACGCGGATGGAAGGGATTTTCTACGGACTGATCGTCGGGGTTCTGGTACTGACGGTGGGAAGTGGCGTGCTCGGTGCGGTTGCCGTGGTGATGAAAAGCCGGGTTGGTTATTTTAGATTTGTGTACCCGTGGAGAGAACTGATCGGTGTACTGCTGATCCTCGGCGGACTCTGCGTGGCAATCCCGGAAGGGGTGTTCCGGCGGATGTGGAAGAACCGGGAAATTGAGAGGGGGTTCTGATACAAACAGATAAGAGGGAGAAGTGGCTGTAACAGATTTCGGCTTGACGAATATGCGGAAAAACTGTTATACTTTCATCCAGAACGGGAATGAGGTTCTCCCACGATTTTTGATCGAAACCGCCAAAAGGCTGATGACTTCTGTGCATGGCACGGGAGTATCAGCCTTTTTTGCTACAGGAACTATCAGTTATTAGTTCGGCGGTTCAACTTTGATTATGCAGGGAATGAGTCAGATTCGCGAAGCGTATTTTATCTCATTCAGGGGAGAAATAAATCAGAAGAACATGGAGGAAAGAGAAAACGAAATGAAACAGAAGAAAACAGGAATATCCGCAGAAAAACAGGAACAATGGATTCTGCAAGGAAAATACGTGATTCTTGCCGTATTAGTAGGTATCTGCGTGGGAATCGTCGACACGATTTTCGGAAGAGGGTTGCTGGCAATTTCAGATTTTCGTGGGCAATATTATCGTTATCTACTCCCGATCCTTCCGGTGGCTGGTCTGGCAATTGCCTGGATGTATCAGCGTTTCAGCAGTCTGAGCCTGAAGGGGATGACACTGGTATTCGAAGTGGGACAGAAAAAACGGGAAGAAATACCGCTGGCACTCGTTCCGCTGGTGATGATCGGAACGTGGATCACGCATCTTTTCGGCGGCAGTGCCGGACGGGAAGGGGTGGCGGTGCAGATTGGTGCGACGCTCTCGCATGAGACGGGCAGACGGCTCCATATCAAAGAAACAAAACCGGTGATGCTGATTACCGGTATGGCAGCGGGATTTGGCGGGCTGTTCCAGACACCGCTGGCAGCAGTATTTTTTGCGATGGAAGTGGGGGTTTCCGGTTATGTGGAATATGATGCGCTGCTTCCGGCACTGATCGCGTCCTATACAGCATCCATGACATCACATCTGCTGGGACTGGAAAAATTCGCGGTGGATGTACAGGAAATCTGGCAGATTGGAAATATAAAAAATGTAGTTATTCTGGTAATTCTCGGTCTGGCGTTCGGGCTGACCGGGCGGTGTTTTTCTGTACTTTTGCAGAAGACGAAGAAGCTGGCAGGAGACAAAATCAGCAATCCACTGGTACGGATCGGCTGTCTTGCGATCCCTCTTGCAATTGTATTGATGGTATTACACAGTGCAAGATACAGTGGACTGGGAACCAACCTGATCACGGCATCCTTTACCGGCGATACCATCTACCGATACGACTGGATCCTGAAACTTTTGCTGACGATCGCAACACTTGCGATTGGATTTCAGGGTGGAGAGGTAACACCGTTATTTTCTATTGGTGCGTCATTGGGCGTGGCGCTTGGCTCTGCGTTCGGAATTTCACCGGTTATCTGCGCATCCCTTGGCTATGCAGCAGTATTTGGCAGTGCGACCAACACGGTAATTGCACCGATCTTGATCGGACTGGAAGTCTTTGGAAGCCAGAATGCGATCCCTCTGGTTGTGGTCTGCCTGCTGGCATATATGGTCAATGGAAATCATTCGATCTATGGGGCACAGGTGAAGGCGCTGTGCAGTTTTGAAGAAAAATAAGAATATAACAACTAAAAGTGGTGTGGTGACTGACAAACAGATGCTATACCACTTTTTTTGTAATTTATTATATTTTCATATAACTACTGATAAGCAAAATATATGAAAGCCATATTAAATATACTTTAAACCGTTGCAAAATATAATTAATATGTTAAAATGAGAATACGAAAACAGAAAATGACAGCAAAACATAGATGGAGAGAAAATCATGAGCAAAAAATTAATCGTATTTATAGACAGCGGAGACACTTTGGTAAATGAAGGAACCGAGTACAGAAACGAAGGTTCACCGATCGTACAAAGCTGCGAATTGATCGACGGTGCAAAAGAGCTGCTTCTTACTCTGAAAGAAAGAGGGTATACGATTGAACTGGTAGCGGATGGATATACGCAGTCTTTTGATAATTCTTACGGCCAGCATGGATTGAAAAATATTTTCGATGCGAGAACGATCTCAGAGGAAGTAGGAGAAAAAAAACCATCACAGGCGATGTTTGAGACGGCGATGAAACTGCTGCATCTGACGGACGAAGATAAAAAACGTATTATTATGGTAGGGAATAATCTGGAGAGAGATATTGTGGGTGCCAACCGTTTTGGGATTACTTCTGTATTTATCAAATGGAGTCCGAGGTATCCGATGGAGCCGAAAAATGAGGAAGAAGTGCCGGATTATATTATCCACAAACCACTGGAACTGTTGGATCTGGTGGAAAAATTGGAGGCAGAATTAGAAAAAACGGAGGGTACTCATGGCGAAGAAGCAGTTTCTATACGAAAATGTATATAATGATCTGAAACAGAAGATAGAGTGTGGTGATCTGAAACCGGGTGATAAACTTGCGGTGGAGGAGGATATGATTGCACATTACGGAGTGAGCGCGATCACGGTAAAAAAAGCACTGAATCTTCTGGCAGAAGAACACAGGATTCGCAGGATCAGAGGGAAAGGCAGCTTTGTCATGGAATACCCGGAAGTTGGCAGGATTGAGGTGGAAGAAAAAGCGGTATTACCGGAAAAATCGGAGATTCCTCAGACAGGGGAACCTGTTCTCGGAGTGATTTTTGAACATATCAGTTCCAGCTATGGTCTGCAGATCATGTATGAACTGGAGCAGCAGGCCAGAAAGGCGGGATACCATCTGTACCCATGTTTTTCCTACGGAAACCGGGAACTGGAGACACAGGCAATCCGCTATCTACGCGGTATCGGTGCGAAGGGAATGTTTGTAATGCCATGCCATGGCTCGTATTATAATACCGAGATTCTTCGACTGGTGATTGACGGATATCCCACTGTACTTATTGATAAAAAATTGGATGGAATTTCACTGGATTCGGTACGGACGGACAATGTGCAGAGCATGTCGCGGCTGGTTCGGTATTTTGCGGAAACCGGGAAGAAAAAAATAGGATTTATCACAGTGGAAGAAACAGGAACGTCTTCACTTGGAGAACGCAATGAAGGATTTTATCAGGGAATCTCCGAATATGGTATGACTCCGGTCGGAAAGTGTAGTCTCCCGTATATTACCTATGATAATCCGGTGGAAGCCCGCGGAGAGATCTATCGAAAACAGATTGCAGAGTATATTGAGAGATACAGCAAGGAACTCGAAGGTATCGTATGTGGTGAGTACAGTGTTGCCATGGAGACAGAGGCTGTTCTGGAAGCAAAAGCGTTAAAGGGCAGAATAGAAGTGTGCTGCATGGATGAAAACCACATCGGATCCGGGCAGTACAAACTGACACATATCCGCCAGGATGAGCAGAAAATCGCGCAGTGTGCGATGGAGCGTATGCTGGATAAACTGATTGGAAACACCGGAGAGGAAAAAGACTATCTGATTCCGGGGATCTTTATGGAGAAAATCGCTTCTGAAAAAGAATAAAGCGTGAAAGGACAGACCAGAGCCGTGACATCCGACCTGGTCTGTCCTTTCTATAAAAAAGATGATATTTTGTGAGGATCTGCTTACTGGCAGAAGAAAGATACGATTATTTTATTCCGGTAAAGTTGAAAATAATATGCATTAAAATAAAGTATAATAAATAAGAAACAAAGTATATTGAAATGTTTGAAAAAGCATATAAAAATATGATATAGTATAATAAAAGAAATACGAGAACAAAAAGTTATAAGGAGGAATCGCATGTTTGGTTTTTCATGTGCGGAATGGACAATTCCCAATGTTTTGATTAGAATCGTAGTTTCCATGATACTTGGATGTGTGATCGGTCTGGACAGAGGATTGAAAAAACGTGGAGCAGGAACAAAGACGAATACGATCGTATGTCTGGGAGCAACGCTGGTTATGTTGACGGCGCAGTATATGGAGGTATATTTTCCTGGGAAATCGGATCTTTCGCGTATGGCATCGCAGGTGATCAGCGGGGTAGGATTTCTTGGAGTAGGAACCATCATTGTGTCAGGGCATCAGGTGAGGGGACTGACAACTGCGGCAAGTTTATGGGCATGTGCATGCGTTGGTCTTGCAGTGGGGATCGGGTTTCTGGATGGTGGAGTTATCATTACGGTGTGTGTACTGATTTCCCTTCACGTGCTTCCACGTCTGGAAAAATATTTTTTTCGGCGCAGTAAATATCTATCCGTCTATGTGGAACTGGAAACCAATGGAAGCATTTCTGAATTCTTGGAAAAACTTCAGGAGAATCAGATACAGGTAGATACTATGGATGTGATAAAGGGGAAAACGAAGAAAACACCATGCGCTCTGCTGTTGACTCTGCGGTTACCTACTGCATACAAAAGTACATATGTGGAACAATTGGAAGAGATTCCGGGTGTTAACAGCGTAGACATTATCTGATAATGTACTGGTATTGTAAGAGTAAGAACATGGGGCAGCTACGGACAAGACTGAAATGAGGTTTTAACGATATTACAGACAGTAGTATTGATTTCTCACAGCACAGAGTGGTATGGGTGTAGATGAGGCACTGGACAGTGCACAGGAAACTGTAGAATTTACCATGAGTTCGAATTAAACAGTAACAGCCAACAATAGTCTTTTCATGCTTTATCATCCTTAAAAAATATGTAGAAAACAGAACAGGACAGATGTCAGCACTTGCATTTGCCCGGTTCTTTAGATATGTTTTACAGAAGTTTAGATTCTTTTTATTTTCACCCCGCAAAATTTATGTTAGTATATAATCATCTGCGAAAATCGGCGTTGACACTGGATGATCTTGGTGTTGGCGCCGTATGTTTTATGGTGGTTTATCATGAAAACAGCGAAGCAAAAGAAAGGAAAGAAGAACATGCTTCAAATCCAACACATTCGAAAAGAATATAAAACAGGAAAACTGGTTCAGAAAGCCCTGGATGATGTCAGTCTGAATCTGAGGGATAATGAATTTGTTGCGATTCTCGGGCCCAGTGGTTCAGGAAAGACCACACTGTTAAATATTATCGGCGGTCTGGATCGTTACGACAGCGGGGATCTGATCATCAACGGGATTTCCACGAAAAAATACAAAGACCGCGACTGGGATTCCTACCGAAATCATACGATCGGATTTGTCTTCCAGAGTTATAATCTGATTCCGCATCAGACACTGCTCGCCAATGTTGAGCTGGCGCTGACCATCTCCGGCGTGGGAAAGGCGGAGCGAAGAAGAAGAGCGAAAGAAGCCCTGGAAAAAGTAGGTCTGGGAGAACAGATTGAAAAACGACCAAGCCAGCTGTCGGGCGGACAGATGCAGCGGGTGGCGATCGCCAGAGCATTGGTCAATGATCCGGAGATTCTGCTTGCGGATGAGCCGACCGGAGCACTGGACAGTAATACCAGTGTACAGGTTATGGATCTGCTGCGGGAGGTGGCGAAAGACCGCCTGGTTGTGATGGTTACCCATAACCCGGAACTGGCGGAACTTTATGCCACAAGAATCGTCAATCTGCGGGATGGAAAGATCCGTTCGGATACAAATCCCTATGAGGTGGATGAGGCAGCACTGTCTCCGCCGGAACATAAAAATATGGGAAAATCTTCGATGTCATTTCTGACAGCTCTGGCACTGAGTTTTAATAACTTAAAGACCAAAAAGGCCAGAACCCTTCTGACTTCCTTTGCCGGATCAATTGGTATCATCGGTATCGCGCTGATCCTGGCACTGTCAAATGGTGTCAATGCTTATATCCAGTCGGTGGAAGAAGAAACGTTATCGGAATATCCACTGGAGATCCAGAGTACCGGGTTTGACCTGACTGCCATGATGACGATGAACATGGGGACAGATGATAAAGACGCGGAGAAGGAAGACGACGATCAGGTCAATGTCGTGCAGATGATCACAAATATGTTCTCCACGATGGACTCCAATGACCTGAAATCGCTGAAAAAATATCTGGATGACCATGAAAAGGAAATCGGCAAATACGCAAAATCCGTGGAATACAGCTACAGTGTAACACCACAGATCTTTCGACTGGACAAAGATAGAGATAAGATTCGTCAGGTTAATCCGGACAAATCCTTTGCTTCTCTGGGGCTTGGTTCTTCGTCGAGTGCAAATAGTATGATGTCCTCGATGATGAGTACAGATGTGTTTTATGAGATGCCGAGAGAGGAGAATCTGTATAAAAACCAGTATGATGTAAAAGCAGGTCGCTGGCCGGAAAGTTATGACGAATGTGTGGTAGTTATGACTGCGGACGGAAGTATCAGCGATTTTCTCTTGTACACACTGGGACTCAGAGATGCTATGGAACTTGACGATATGATCGAACAGTTTATGAAGGATGAAGATGTGGATACTCCGGATAATATCGGCACATACCGTTATGAGGATATTCTGGGAACCACCTTTAAACTGGTCAATGCTTCGGATTATTACAGCTATGACAGTGAATACAAGGTCTGGAAAGACAAATCGGATAATAACAAATATATGAAAAAACTGGTGAAAAACGGGGAAGATCTGAAAGTGGTCGGTATCGTGCAACCATCGGAGGATGCCAACGGAGCTCTGCTTCGAACCGGTATCTATTATCCGGCAGAGCTGACTGATCATGTGATCGAGGAAGCGAAAAACAGTAAAATCGTAAAAGCTCAGATGAAAAATGAAGATATTGATGTCTTTACCAATGAAGAATTTGGTAAAGAATCGGATAATGATTTTGATATGGGATCCCTCTTTAAGATCGATGAGGATAAACTGCAAAATGCATTTAAATTTGATGAAAATGCCATGGCAAATGCAATGGCAGGAAGCACGGATCTCTCAGATGCATTTTCCGTCGATCCGAATACACTGGATCTTTCGGGCATGCTGGATCTGAGTGCCATCAATATTTCGCTTCCGGAAGCACCGGATCTGTCGTTCGGTAATCTGATGAGTGGAATCAAGATCCAGGCGTCCGGTGATGATGTGAGCAACCTTGCTGCTGCACTGTTAAAGGGCTACCAGGAATATGCAAAAGAACATCCGGAAGCAGATTATTCCGGTCTGGGTGAGAACTTTATTGGTTATCTGAATACAGAAAAAGCACAGGAAATTCTGAAAAATAATATCAAAGACATCATCGGAGCGAGCGGTTCTGTCGAAGTATCAAAAGAAGAACTGCAGCAGCTGATCAAAGATATCATGACCGGATTTCAGAAGTATGCCCAGGAAAAGGGATATACGGATATGACGAAGCTGGATGAATACCTGACGGAATATCTCCAGACAGAAGAATGCCAGCAGATCCTGACTGCCTGGGCAGAGAAAAATATTCATATTAACGGAGATGTCAATATCACAAAAGAACAGCTGGAAAAACTTTCGAAGGAACTGCTGGAAGGATATGAAGCTTATGTACAGGAAAACGGTTACCCGGATCCGGCGAAGATGGGTGAGTACTTTATGGATTATCTGGGAACAGACAGCGCGAAGCAGGAACTTTCCGCAGGTCTTATGAAGATGATCAACACGAAGGGTGTGGAAGAACAGATATCCGCGGCAATCGGAACCTATATGCAGAGTGCATTTTCTTCTTATGGAAATACTCTGTCACAGGCACTGGGAACGCAGATTTCAAAAGCAATGGAGCAGATGATGACACAGATCGCCGGTGGTATGGAAAAAGCCATGACGCAGGCGATGAGCCGGGTGGGAGAGAATCTGCAGAATGCATTCTCTATCGATGCGGATGCATTTACCGGGGCATTTGATATAAGCATGGACGGAGAAGAGCTGACCGAACTGATGATGTCCATGGGAAATACCGGAAGTACAACGTATGATTCGAACCTGCAGAAACTCGGCTATGCAGATAAGGCAGAACCGAGTGGTATCTCAATCTATCCGAAAAACTTCGAGAGCAAGGAACAGATCGTGCAGCTGCTGGATGATTATAACAGTAAGATGGAAAGAGAAGGAAAAGACGAGCAGGTGATCAGCTACACAGATATGGTCGGAACGCTGATGTCCTCGGTGACGGATATTGTTGATATTATCAGTTATGTGCTGATTGCATTTGTGGCGATCTCACTGGTGGTTTCTTCGATCATGATCGGAGTGATTACCTATATCAGTGTGCTGGAACGCCGGAAAGAAATCGGTATCCTGCGGGCAATAGGAGCATCTAAAGGAAATATTTCCCAGGTGTTCAATGCGGAAACCTGTATCATCGGTCTGTGTGCAGGTCTGATAGGTATCGGTCTGACACTGTTACTTCTGATCCCGGGCAATGCCCTGATTCACAAACTGGCAGATACCACTGCTGTCAGTGCATCCCTGCCGGTGATTCCGGCACTTATCCTGATCGTGCTGAGCGTATTTCTTACGTTTATCGGTGGACTGATCCCGTCGAAGAAAGCTGCAAAGAGTGATCCGGTGACGGCACTGAGGAATGACTAAAAAATAAAAAATGAGAAAACGTGTTCGATCTTGTGTGTGATCTGTTAGTTCAACAAAGCCAGTATTTCTTATCGAAATATAAGAATACTGGCTTTTTTAGATTTTATTCCGACTCATAAAATGTTATAATGTATCTCATGAAAATCAAAATATACAATATAGAAAAAGGAGAAACATAAATGGAATACAGAACACTTGGAAAAACAGGATTGAAAGTGTCCCGCATGGGATTTGGTGGGATTCCGATCCAGAAGATTGATGAAGAAGGAACAAGAAAACTGTTACAGGATATGGTGAAACGGGGAATCAATTATATTGATTCTGCGAGAGGCTATACCGTCAGCGAGCAGTACATCGGTTACGGTATGGAAGGAATCCGTGATCAGTTCGTGCTGGCGACAAAATCCATGGCGAGAACAAAAGAAGCGATGGCAGCAGATATCGAGACGAGTCTTCGGAATTTCCGCACAGATTATATTGATCTGTATCAGGTACATAATCCGAGTATGGAACAGCTGAATCAGGTGATCGGAGAAGGTGGGGCACTGGAAGCACTGCTGGAGGCGAAAAACGCTGGAAAGATCGGACATATCGGAATCACGGCGCATTCCACGGAAGTTTTTGAGCGTGCGCTGACCCTGGACTGGGTGGAGACGATTATGTTTCCTTATAATATTGTGGAACAGCAGGGGGCTGAACTGATTCGTCGGTGTGGAGAGAAAAACATCGGATTTATTGATATGAAACCACTGGCAGGAGGTGCCATCGAAGACGGAGCACTGGCACTTCGATATGTCTGTTCTAACCCGGATGTGACGATCACTATTCCTGGTATGGCAGAGATTCGGGAACTGGAAGAGAATCAGAAGGCCTGTGAGAATCAGGAACCGCTGACGAAAGAAGAAGAGGAAAAGATTCAGGCAGTCCGTGACCAGCTGGGAACGGATTTTTGTCGTCGTTGTAATTACTGTGCACCTTGCAGCGTAGGAATCCAGATTCCAAGTGTTTTCTTGTTTGCCGGTTATCTGCAACGTTATGATCTGGAGCAGTGGGCCAGAGATCGATACAGTACCTTAAAAGTTAAAGCTTCTGCCTGCATCGGCTGTGGCAAATGCGAACCACGCTGTCCATATCACCTGCCGATCCGGGAAAAACTGAAGATCTGTGCAGCTGATTTTGGAGAATAGAGAGAGAATCAGACTACGGTGAAGGAGAAAAATTATGACACGACGGGAAAGAGAAGTAACTGATATTAATGATATATTACAGATCATCAACGAAACAAAGATCCTGCATCTGGGTTTGTCTGATGAGGGATGGCCTTATGTGGTGCCGATGAATTATGGATATGAATATGTGGACGGAAAGCTGACATTTTATCTCCATGGTGCCACCAAAGGGTACAAATTTGATGTTCTGGAGAAGAATCCAAAAGTCTCATTTGCTCTGGAGACAGATATGATTCCGTTTGAGGGAAAGGTAGCCTGCCAGTACGGGATGGCATACCGGAGCGTGATGGGACGCGGATATGGAACCCTGGTGGCGGATGTGGAAGAAAAGGAAAAAGCACTGTCCCTGTTGATGAAACAGCAGACGGGAAAGGATTTTACCTTTGATGAGAAACTGGTATCAATTGTGAATGTAATCCGTATTGATGTGAAAGAATTTACTGCAAAGGAGAGAAAACTTCCGGCAGCGATGCAGCAGGATTCCTGAAAATAATTGAATTATTGCAGGTTACAGAGAAAGATTCATCGTTACCGGGAACGGAGTGAACAGTAACACTTAATCCAAAGCACTAGAGCGTGTCTGAAAAATCATTTCCGCAACCTGCAAGCCCCACTTTGCGGTATATTTTACCCTTATTCGGTTGCCGTAGCCCGCTACGCCGCCCTCATTCGGATAAAATCTCCCACAAACTGGGACTCGCAGCTCACGAAAAGCCTTTTTCAAACACGCTCTAGTATATTATGCAGAATAGATATGGAATTCGAGTTGAAATTATGATAAACTGAACTGTAATGTTTTGTCAGTTTTTGTAGTTGTATCTATTACGGTTATGATTTGATAAAACAATCGATCTAAAAGGTCGCAGACACAGCTGTGATGGAGTAGCGGCAGTGTCAGAAAAACAGATGAGGAGTGAAGACATGATAGCACTGATTGATTACGATGCGGGAAATATGAAAAGCGTGGAAAAAGCTCTGCAGCTGATAGGAGAGGATGTGCTGGTGACCAGAGATCCGAAAGAGATTCTGGCTGCGGATAAAGTGGTGTTACCGGGTGTGGGTAGTTTTGGAGATGCGATGGAAAATCTGCACCATTTCGGGTTGGTACCCGTGATTCACCAGGTAGTTCAGGAGCAGACTCCGTTTTTGGGAATCTGTCTGGGACTGCAGCTTCTGTTTGAAAAAAGTGAGGAGAGTCCGGGCGTGGAGGGCCTTGGCATCTTAAAGGGAGAGATTCTTCGGATTCCTGCGGCAGAAGGACTGAAGATCCCTCATATGGGCTGGAATAATATCCGATTTCCGAATAAAGGACGGTTGTTTGCGGGAGTTCCGGAAGATGCATATGTGTATTTTGTACATTCCTATTATCTGAAAGCACAGGATGAAAAAATTGTGACTGCAACAACCGAATATGGTACCCATATCCATGCTTCTGTGGAAAGCGGCAATCTGTTTGCCTGCCAGTTCCATCCCGAGAAAAGTTCCCATGTGGGCTTGCAGATTTTGAAAAATTTTGCAAAACTGGAAGGAAAAGGAGGACGATAAGATGCTGACAAAAAGAATTATTCCATGTCTGGATGTAAATAATGGAAGAGTAGTAAAAGGTGTGAACTTTGTCAATCTTCAGGATGCGGGTGATCCGGTGGCAGTAGCGAAAGCGTACGACGAGGCCGGTGCAGATGAAGTTGTTTTTCTGGATATCACAGCATCTTCGGATCATCGTAATACAGTGGTAGATATGGTGCGGAAAGTTGCAGCTAACGTATTTATTCCTTTTACCGTAGGAGGCGGTATCCGCACTGTGGATGATTTTCGGTTGCTTTTGCGGGAAGGAGCAGACAAGATTTCCATCAATTCTTCTGCGATAAACCGCCCAGAACTGATTCATGAAGCAGCCTTAAAGTTCGGAAGTCAGTGCGTGGTAGTTGCTATTGATGCAAAGCAGCGTGCAGACGGATCTGGATGGAATGTCTATAAAAATGGTGGGCGGATCGATGTGGGTCTGGATGCTGTGGAATGGGCAAAAAAAGCAGAAGCCCTGGGAGCAGGAGAGATTCTTCTCACCAGTATGGACGGAGATGGCACAAAAGCAGGATACGATTTGAAATTGACCCGTGCGATCGCGGATGCAGTATCCATTCCGGTTATTGCTTCCGGTGGTGCGGGCACGCTGGAGCACTTTTATGACGCATTGACAGAGGGCGGTGCAGATGCCGCACTGGCAGCGTCTCTGTTCCATTACAAAGAACTGGAGATCCGGGAAGTAAAGGAATATCTTCGGGACAGAGGACTTCCGGTTCGTCTGTAAAGATATCAGAAATATAAGAAAATACGTAACTGTTCAGTACCTTCACAGCTACGAAAATACAAGTGTGCGTGTAAATCCGGTAAAATCCGGATACTGGAAGATTGCCATTGCACGCACAGGAGAGGAGGAGGGCGTATGCCTCCAATTTCAGGAGCATGGGCAAAAGCCCTGGAAGGGGAATTTCACAAACCCTATTATAAAAAACTATTTGAAACTGTGGGAAAAGAATATGCAACCCATCAGATTTTTCCGGCGGGAGATGATATTTTTAATGCGTTTCATTTTACACCGCTGGATCAGGTGAAAGTAGTGATTCTCGGACAGGATCCGTACCACGGAGACGGACAGGCGCACGGGCTTTGTTTTTCGGTAAAACCGGATGTGGAGATTCCGCCTTCATTGGTGAATATCTACAAAGAACTGGAAGATGATCTGGGATGTTATATCCCAAACAACGGATATCTGGAAAAATGGGCAAGACAGGGTGTTCTGATGTTAAACACAGTTCTGACCGTACGTGCTCATCAGGCAAATTCCCATCGGGGGATCGGCTGGGAAGAATTTACCGATGCGGCTATTCGGGTGTTGGCGGCGCAGGATCGCCCGATGGTTTTTATCCTCTGGGGCAAACCGGCTCAGAGTAAAAAATCCATGCTTGACCCGGACAAACATCTGATTCTGGAGGCTCCTCATCCCAGTCCGCTATCCGCTTACCGGGGATTTTTTGGAAGTAAGCCGTTCAGTAAGACAAATGCTTATCTGACAGCACATGGTCTGGAGCCGATTGACTGGCAGATCGAGAATAGGTAGTCCGGCTATAGAAGACAGATCAGGTATTTGCCGGGATTTTTCCATGAAAGCCGGAAAAATCGAAAAAGAGATAAAGCAGGAGTAAATGATGAGTGAGAAAAATGGATTAGTGAAAAACGCCTCATTTCTGATGATGGCGACTTTGATCTCCAGGGTGATCGGTCTTTTGTATCGAAGCCCTCTGGGGGTTGTGCTGGGAACGGTAGGACTTGGATATTATGGATATGCGAATAACGTGTATGTTATTTTGCTTCTGATTTCTGCCTACAGTATTCCGATGGCAGTATCGAAGGTCGTATCGGAACGTCTGGCACTGAAACAATATCGAAATGCCCAGAAAGTCTTTCATGGGGCGTTATTATATGCAATGATCGTGGGTGGAGTGGCAGCTCTGGTTGCCTTTTTCTTTGGTAATTATCTGCTTCCGGTCAATCAGCAGCAGGCACTTCTGGCTTTGCGGATGCTGGCGCCGACAATTTTCTTTTCAGCAATTCTTGGCGTTATGCGTGGATATTTTCAGGCGCACAGCACGATGATGCCAACCTCGATCTCCCAGATTCTGGAGCAGATCGCTAATGCGATCGTCAGTATTCTGGCGGCATGGCTGTTGATCAAGAAGTTTGCAGTGGACGAGGAGACGCATGCAATTTATGGTGCAGCCGGTGGTGCGATGGGTACCGGAGCCGGTGTGCTTACGGGTCTGGCATTTATGTTGATCGTCTATGCGGCAAACCGGAAATCAATCCATAAAAAGATCGCCAGAGATAAACATACACAGGAAGAGTCCATGGTGGGCGTTATGAAGATCATTTTCCTGATGGTAACGCCGATTATTTTCAATACTTTTGTATACAATGCCAGCAGTTACCTGGATTCCAAGATTTTCTCGGATATCCTGAATATGAAAGGCATCGCTGCAAAAGTAGTCAGTGGGCAGTGGGGAGAATACAGTAATTACTACATTACGCTGATCAATATTCCGCTGGCACTTTCAAGTGCCACTTCCTCTGCAATGATGCCGGAGATTGCAACGAGATTTATCAAAAATGAGTATAAAGAGGCAAATGAAAAGATCAACGAGGGAATCCAGCTGACGATGTTTTTGTGTATCCCGGCAGCAGTCGGTTTGGCTGTGCTGGCGTTTCCAATCACAAAAGTGCTGTTTCCATCCAGTGGAACACTGTCGGGACAGCTGCTTTTAGCAGGTTCCATAACGGTTATTTTCTCCGCACTGTCTACGATTACGAACGGAGTGTTGCAGGCAATCGGTAAAGCGAGAATTCCGCTTCGAAACTCTGCGATTTCTCTGGTACTGAATGTGATCACTGTGGCGGTATGTTCTTTTGCAGCTCCACAGATGGGCGTGTTCTCTGTATTGATCGCCAGTCTGATATTGGCAGTCGCCATGTGTGTATTGAATGCCATGTCCCTGAAAAAATATCTGGGTCACAAGAACGATTTTGTCAACGGTTACGGAAAACCACTGGCAGCGGCAGCAGGTATGGGTGTTGTGGCATGGATCGTATATTATGGACTACATCTTCTGGTGCCGATCCGTATCGTGTGTCTGGGTGTTTCTGTAATTCTGGCAGCACTGGTATATCTGATTTTGTATGTGATCGTTACGAAAACAACGGTGGAACAGATGCGGCGGTTCCCGATGGGAAATTATGTGGTGAAAGTGCTACGGATCCTGAAAGTATTCCGATAAAGACAGGAATGGGATTTCCCTGAAATAAAGTAATTCGAGTATGGCTGGTAGATTCTGTACAGAACGCCAGCTTTGCTTTGTTTTCTATACAGATAATGAAGCTGCAATTGTAACTATTCAGCAGCCATTATCCCGCGAGGTGTTTTGGCATATTTATGCCAAAATCCCGAGACATACAAGCAAAAATGCCATCACCGAAGGTGATT
Source organism: Blautia faecicola (assembly GCF_004123145.1). Taxonomy (NCBI): domain Bacteria; kingdom Bacillati; phylum Bacillota; class Clostridia; order Lachnospirales; family Lachnospiraceae; genus Blautia; species Blautia faecicola. Next base: position 1,479,639 of record NZ_SDKC01000001.1, read on the forward strand.
TTAAATGCGTTTTTGCTCGTAACTGTGAAGGTACTGAATAGTTACCTGCAATTAATGAAGAATAGAACAGCAATGATTTGTGTAATGGAAGAAAGAAGGATATTACAATGGAAGAAACACAGAGACCATGTAAAAGGGTAGTGGATTCTCAGACGGAGCAGACGTATCTGATGCGCCCCAATTATCTGAACTGTTATGGAAATCTGTTCGGAGGACAGCTGATGGGCTGGATTGATGAAATTGCCAGTATCGTGGCGATGCGTCACTGCGAGGCGGACATCACGACAGCGGCGATCGATAACCTGAATTTCAAAGAGGGAGCTACTGTAAATGATGTAGTAGTTCTTCGGGGAAAGATTACGTATGTGGGAAGAACTTCGATGGAAGTACGTGTGGACACATATGTAGAAAGTCGTCACGGTATCCGGAAGGTGATCAACCGTGCATATGTGGTAATGGTAGCCGTTGATGAACACCATCACCCGATTCCGGTCCCGGGACTGATCGTCGAGTCGGAAAATGACAGGGCAGAATGGGAAGGCGGAGAAAAACGGTATCAGCTGAGAAAACAGCGGAGACGGGAAGGATTTTAGAGAGAAAAAAGCGAATGCAGAGCTCAAAAGATAAAGAGTAGTGTATTCGCTTTTTTTATGCGGATAATGAGACAAAATTTGCGGAAGTTGATGATTGACAGGTAGAGGTGGTATAGGGAGATGTAAAATAAAGAATGTTGTCTTGTAACTATTCAGTAGCCACTGTCCCGCGAGGTGTTTTGACATGAATGTGTCAAAATCCCGAGACATACAAGCCAAAATGCCATCACCGAAGGTGATTTTTTATGCATTTTGGCTCGTAACTGTGAAGGGACTGAACAGTTACGTTGTCTTGAAATATTTTGAGCCTGTTACAGGTGAGCAATTTTCTGTAAATTATAAATAAACGGACTGAAGAAACGTTCTATGACAAATCTTCAGTCCGTTTATTACTAAGCTATATGATGAATAATACAAGATAATCGTTCTGCATTTACTTCATATTCTTCACAGCCGTAGACAGCATCAGTTTGATACGGTTCAGCTGGTTTACTTCAGAAGCACCCGGATCATAGTCAATGGCTACGATGTTTGCCTCCGGATGGCTTCTGCGGATCGCTTTGATAACACCCTTACCAACGATGTGGTTCGGCAGGCATCCGAATGGCTGCGTACACACAATATTCTGTGTACCACCGTGGATCAGTTCCATCATCTCACCGGTCAGAAACCATCCTTCACCGGTCTGGTTACCCATGGATACGATCGGTGAAGCCATACGGGCGAGATCCGAGATATTTGCCGGCGGATCAAAGTGACGGCTCTTCTTGAATTCTTCGGTAGCAGCACTGCGCAGCCAGTTGATAGCGGCGATACCGGCATTTCCGGTGATAGCGGAAGTCTTCTTAAAGCCCAGTTTCTCATGTTTGAAGTTCTGGTTGTAGAAGCAGTAGCACATGAAGTCAGTCAGATCCGGAACGACAGCTTCGGCACCTTCCTGTTCCAGAAGCTCAGCCAGATGATTGTTGGCAGCAGGAAGGAATTTTACCAGGATCTCACCTACGATACCGACTTTCGGTTTCTTTAAGTTCTCATCGATCGGCAGACGGTCAAAATCGTGGATGATCGTACGGCAGATCTGTTTGAACCGGGTATGGCTCAGATGTTTGCCGGATACAAAATCGATACAGATTTTTTCCCATTTTCTATGTAAGCGGTCGGTGGATCCTTTTTTGATTTCATAAGGACGCATGCGGTACACACATTTCATCAGGATATCACCGAAGATACATCCGTATGCCAGTCTGCGTGCCAGGCCGGGAGTAATCTTGAAGCCGGGGTTGCTCTCCAGACCGCTCAGGTTAATGGAGATTACCGGGATATGTCCCATATCCGCTTTATTCAATGCACGGCGGATGAATCCGATATAGTTAGAAGCACGGCATCCACCACCGGTCTGTGACATGATGATCGCTACTTTGTGCAGGTCGTATTTGCCGGATAACAGTGCCTGCATGATCTGTCCGACAACCATCAGGGACGGGTAGCAGGCATCGTTATTTACATATTTCAGTCCTACATCGACGGCCTCTTTGTTATCATTCGGAAGGACTTCCAGATGATAGCCGCTGGCATTGAAACCTGCCTCCAGGATATTAAAATGCATCGGAGACATCTGTGGGCAGAGGATAGTGTAGTCTTTTCGCATCTCTTCGGTAAATGGTATCCGCTTGATAGAAGAAGGCTGAATCTCCCGTTTCTTTTGCTGTTTCTGTCTGGTTCGAATGGCAGCCAACAGAGAGCGGACACGGATTCTGGCAGCACCTAAGTTGTTTACTTCATCAATCTTCAGGCAGGTATAGATTTTTCCGCTGTTGGAGAGAATTTCCTGTACCTCGTCGGTGGTTACGGCATCCAGACCACAGCCGAAGGAGTTTAACTGGATCAGATCCAGATCGTCACGTTCTTTGACAAAGTTTGCAGCAGCATATAATCGGGTATGATACATCCACTGGTCATTGACACGAAGCGGACGCTCCAGTGGTGCCAGATGAGACACAGAATCTTCGGTCAGTACGGCGATTCCGTAGGAATTAATCATATCCGGGATACCATGATGGATCTCCGGATCAATGTGGTACGGACGACCTGCCAGAACGATGCCGCGTCTTCCGGTTTCTTCCATATAGCGAAGGGTTTCTTCTCCCTTTCTGCGGATATCGTTTCTCATATGTTCCAGTTCTGCCCACGCAGCATGTGCCGCTTCCAGAACTTCTTCTTTCGGAAGATCGGAGAATTCCTCCACCAGGCGCTTTGTGGCTGTCTCTTCATTCGTCAGAGCCAGGAACGGGTTGCGGAAGGTGATGGATGGATCATTTAATTCATCTACATTATTTTTGATGTTTTCTGCATAAGAGGTTACAATCGGGCAGTTGTAATGGTTAATTGCTTCCGGGAACTCGGTACGTTCATATGGAATACATGGATAGAAGATAAACTTCACACCCTGACGAAGCAGCCAGGTCACATGACCGTGTGCCAGTTTTGCCGGATAACATTCGGACTCACTCGGAATCGATTCAATACCCAGTTCGTAGATCTTACGGTTGGAAGTAGGAGAGAGTACCACCTGATATTTCAGCTTCGTAAAGAAGGTGAACCAGAACGGATAGTTCTCGAACATATTCAGGACTCTCGGGATACCTACTTTACCGCGGACAGCCTGATCGGCATCAAGCGGTGTGTAACCGAAGATTTTTTTGTATTTGTAGTCAAACAGGTTCGGGATATTTTCTTTATTTTTCTGTTTTCCGATACCACGCTCACAGCGGTTACCGCTGATATACTGACGACCACCGGAGAAACGGTTGATAGTCAGACGGCAGCTGTTGGTACATCCCTTACAGTTTGCCATGCTGGTGGTGTATTTCAAATCATTGATTTTGTCGATGGAAAGCATAGTTGTATCTTTGCCATCTTCGAAACGCTCTCTTGCAATCAGAGCGGCACCGAAAGCACCCATGATACCTGCAATGTCCGGGCGGATCGCTTCACAGTTGGCGATTTTTTCAAAGCTTCGCAATACCGCATCGTTATAGAATGTACCACCCTGTACGACAATATTTTTACCAAGCTCAGAAGCATCAGAAACTTTGATTACTTTATATAACGCATTCTTGATAACAGAGTAAGCTAGACCGGCGGAGATATCAGCGACGGAAGCGCCCTCTTTCTGTGCCTGTTTTACTTTGGAGTTCATGAATACGGTACATCTGGTACCGAGGTCAATCGGATTCTCTGCGAATAAAGCGGCTTTCGCGAAATCCTGTACGCTGTAGTTCAGGGATTTTGCAAAGGTCTCGATGAAGGAACCGCATCCGGAGGAACAGGCTTCATTTAACTGTACGCTGTCTACGGTGTGATTCTTGATCTTGATACATTTCATATCCTGACCGCCGATATCGAGGATACAGTCGACCTTCGGATCAAAGAAAGCGGCTGCATAATAGTGAGATACAGTTTCAACCTCGCCCTCATCAAGCATCAGAGCAGCTTTGATCAGTGCTTCACCGTAACCGGTGGAGCAGGAGTAAGCGATCCGGGCAGTGTCCGGCATCTGGGAATAGATTTCCTGCACGGCACGGATGGTGGTTGCCAGTGGATTCCCGTTGTTGTTGTCATAGAACGAATACAGCAGGGAACCATCTTCACCGACCAGAGCGGCTTTTGTTGTGGTAGATCCTGCATCGATACCAAGGAAACAGTTGCCTTCATAGGAAGCCAGATCACCGGTCGCTACGTTGTACTGACTCTGTCTCTCATTAAAGGCATCGTAATCTTCCTGAGAAGCGAACAGCGGTTCCATACGTGCAACCTCGAAGTCCAGTTTGATGGACTGTGCCATACGCTCTTTCATGGCTGTCAGGGATACCGTAACATCCTCTTTTGCATTCAGTGCAGAGCCGATGGCTGCAAACAGATGGGAGTTTTCCGGTACGATCGTGTGCTCCTCATCCAGTTTCAGGGTACGGATAAATGCCTGTTTTAACTCAGACAGGAAATGCAGCGGACCGCCAAGAAATGCGATATGACCGCGGATCGGTTTTCCGCAGGCCAGTCCACTGATGGTCTGGTTGACAACTGCCTGGAAAATAGAAGCAGACAGGTCTTCTTTGGTAGCACCGTCGTTGATCAGCGGCTGGATATCTGATTTTGCAAATACACCGCAGCGGGCTGCAATCGGATACAGTGCCTGATAATTTTTTGCATATTCGTTCAGTCCGGTAGCATCGGTCTGTAACAGGGAAGCCATCTGGTCGATGAAGGATCCTGTACCACCGGCACAGATACCGTTCATGCGCTGTTCGATGTTGCCGCCCTCAAAGTAAATGATTTTGGCGTCCTCGCCGCCAAGCTCGATGGCTACATCTGTTTTTGGGGCAAGTTCCTGCAACGAGGAAGAAACTGCAATTACTTCCTGTACAAAAGGAACTTCCAGATGATTGGCAAGAGCCAGTCCGCCGGAACCGGTGATAACCGGATGTACGGTCATCTCTCCCAGTTTATCAATGGCTTTTGACAGAAGGGAAGCCAGAGTTTCCTGAATATTGGCAAAATGCCGTTCATAGTCAGCAAACAGAATCTGATGAGACTCATCCAGTATGGCAATTTTAACCGTTGTGGAACCGATATCGATTCCCAGGGTATAATTTGGTGTGTTGTTTGTTGTAGCAGTAATAACTGCCACCTCCTTTTCTGTATGTATATGTAACTATTCAGTAGCCACTGTCCCGCGAGGTGTTTTGACATGAATATGTCAAAATCCCGAGACATACAAGCCAAAATGCCATCACCGAAGATTTAAATGCATTTTGGCTCGTAACTGTGAAGGTACTGAACAGTTACATGTATATGAGTAACCGTTCCTGAGTTTCAACAGTTACATAGGTGTCTGCGTGCATTCCGTTATTCATGAAAAGAAAACAGATGGAATGCCACAAAGGGATTACTTTCTACGAATCCTACATCCTGTCAGATATGAAAACTGTCATATAAACAGTTACATATTTAAATAGGAACATGTCCGAAAATCCGGACTGACTTATTATATGACATTTATTGGAATATGGCAATGTAGAAAAAAGAGATAATCTTTAAAAAAAGAGAAAATAATTGTGAAATATTTATTGAAAAAAAAGGCGGAAACAGATATAATAAGCGGTACTGTATGAAAGAACATGGGCATTATTGAAGAAAAAAAGCAATGATGTTTTAAAATCAGAGGATCAGAAAAACTGAACATATGGACCATATACCGGAACATCCGGTAAAAGAAAAGAGAAAGGTGATAAAAATATGTATAAGATCATAGCCAGAGATGGAAATGCAAAACGTGCAGAATTCCAGACCGTTCACGGAACCATCCAGACTCCGGTATTTATGAACGTAGGTACTGCAGCAGCCATCAAAGGAGCGGTGGCGACTACAGATTTAAAAGAAATCGGCACACAGGTAGAACTGTCCAATACCTACCATCTCCATGTACGTCCGGGTGATAAAATCGTAAAACAGATGGGAGGCCTCCATAAATTCATGAACTGGGATCGTCCGATCCTTACGGATTCCGGCGGATTTCAGGTATTTTCCCTGGCAGGTTTAAGAAAGATTAAGGAAGAAGGCGTAACTTTCCGTTCCCACATCGATGGTCACAAGATCTTTATGGGACCGGAAGAGAGTATGCAGATCCAGTCCAACCTGGCTTCCACCATTGCGATGGCCTTTGATGAGTGCCCGTCCAGTGTGGCAGAACGAAGCTATGTGGAGAATTCCGTGGCAAGAACCACCCGTTGGCTGGCAAGATGTAAAACCGAGATGGCCAGACTGAACAGCCTGGAAGATACTATCAATAAAAATCAGCTGTTGTTCGGTATCAATCAGGGAGCTATCTTTGATGATATCCGTATCGATCACGCAAAAGCGATCAGTGAGATGAATCTGGATGGTTATGCAGTAGGTGGACTGGCTGTAGGAGAAAGCCATGAAGAAATGTACCATATCCTGGATGTGACCGTACCTCATCTGCCACTGGAAAAGCCAACGTATCTGATGGGTGTCGGAACCCCGGCCAATATTCTGGAAGCAGTAGATCGTGGTGTGGACTTTTTCGACTGTGTATACCCGAGCCGAAATGGCCGTCACGGACATGTATACACCAACCAGGGAAAGAGAAACCTGTTCAATGCCAAATATGAACTGGATCAGCGTCCGATCGAAGAAGGATGTCAGTGCCCGGCCTGCCGAAATTACAGCCGCGGCTATATCCGTCATCTGTTAAAAGCGAAAGAGATGCTGGGCATGCGTCTCTGTGTTCTGCATAATCTGTATTTCTACAACACAATGATGAGCGAGATTCGTCAGGCCATCGAAGAAGGCAGATACAAAGAATATAAAAAACAGAAGCTGGAAGGTTTCCTGGAAAACGACAAAAAGTAAAAAAACAATAAAAATATCAAAAACAGCTTGATGGAACCCCTGTTTTTGTGTATAGTAGTAATAACGTCCGTAAACGGAAAAGAAAAAGCAGGAGGAATGTGCAATGGGAGTAGTAATGACTTCAACACAGGCAGCAGGAGCAGCAAGCACTATCTATATGATCGTTATGCTGGTTATTATGTTCGCTCTGATGTATTTTTTAATGATCCGTCCGCAGAAAAAAGAACAAAAACGGGTCACAGCCATGCTGAATGATATGGAAGTAGGCGATGCAATAGTTACCACCGGTGGTTTCTACGGAGTTATCATCGATATCACCGATGAAGATGTAATCGTAGAATTCGGAAACAACAAAAACTGCCGAATCCCAATGAAAAAAGCAGCTATCGCAGAAGTAGAAAAAGCATCTGACGCAACTGCATAAAATGACATAAGCAAGATAAACAAAACGACCAATCAGGTTTTCAACAGAGAACTTGGCTGGTCGTTTTTTCTTTTATATGACAAAGGAGGCAAAATCAATATTTTTATAGAATATTGAAAAGCTTTAATGATCAGGAAATAGAGTATTTGCCAATGTCAGCCGGAAAGGAGCAGGGACAGGGTGTGGTGGCATTTTGCGTGCGGTTAGAGTGCGTTTTCAGATCCGGCTCTTAGAAGAACTTGACGGTGAGCGGCTCTCCGCGAACCGGCATTTAGTTCTTCTTAGAGACTAGCTGAAAACCGCTCTGCACGCTGCCGCCACACCCTGTCCCTGCTCCTTTCCGGCGTCCGTTCCCAATAACCCCCTCAACTTTCCCTTGAAAATACCGCAAAAATAGATTATGATAGTCTGTAACAGATTAAAGAGGTAAAGAAAGAAAGGATGAAACGATTATGAACTACAAAATTGCATTAATTCACGGCGACGGAATCGGTCCTGAAATTGTGAATGAAGCAAAAAAAATATTAGATAAAGTATGCCAGGTATACGGACACACATTTACATACACCAACGTACTCCTGGGTGGTGCATCCATCGACGTACACGGTGTCCCGCTGACTGATGAAGCTGTCGCAGAAGCAAAATCAAGCGATGCTGTTCTGATGGGATCCATCGGAGGAGACGCAAAAACATCCCCGTGGTATCAGTTAGAGCCATCCAAACGCCCGGAAGCAGGGCTTCTGGCGATCCGTAAAGCTCTGAATCTGTTCGCAAACCTTCGTCCGGCATACCTGTATGATGAACTGAAAGCTGCATGCCCGTTAAAAGAAGATCGGATCGGTGACGGATTTGACATGATCATCGTCAGAGAACTGACCGGAGGTCTTTACTTCGGAGAAAGAAAGACCGAAGAACAGGATGGCGTGATGACAGCTGTGGATACCCTGTCTTATAATGAAAAAGAAATCAGAAGAATCGCTGTCAAAGCATTTGAGATCGCGATGAAGAGAAGAAAGAAAGTAACAAGCGTAGACAAAGCAAACGTACTGGATTCCTCTCGTCTGTGGAGAAAAATCGTAGAAGAAGTAGCAAAAGACTATCCGGAAGTAACCCTGGAACATATGCTTGTAGACAACTGTGCGATGCAGCTGGTACATAACCCGGGTCAGTTTGATGTCATTCTGACAGAGAATATGTTCGGAGACATCCTTTCCGATGAGGCAAGTATGGTAACCGGATCCATCGGTATGCTTTCCTCCGCAAGTCTGAACGAGACAAGCTTTGGACTGTATGAGCCAAGCCACGGTTCTGCACCGGACATCGCAGGAAAGGGAATTGCAAACCCGATCGCAACTATTCTGTCCGCAGCAATGTTACTTCGTTATTCCCTGAATCTGGACAAAGAAGCAGATGCAGTGGAAACAGCTGTTCAGGCAGTCTTAAAAGAAGGATACCGTACCGGAGATATTATGTCTGAAGGATGCACACAGGTAGGAACCGTACAGATGGGTGACCTGATCGCAGAACGGATTCACTAAAACTGAATGGGAAAACAGAAAGGAAGCGTAACGAATATGAGAAGTGATGCAGTAAAAACTGGAATGCAGCAGGCACCTCACCGGTCCCTGTTTAACGCACTGGGAATGACAAAAGAAGAGATGGAGAGACCGTTAGTCGGTATCGTAAGCTCTTATAACGAGATCGTTCCCGGTCATATGAATCTGGATAAAATCGTTAATGCAGTAAAACAGGGAGTTGCCATGGCAGGCGGTACGCCGATCATGTTTCCGGCGATTGCGGTCTGTGACGGTATCGCCATGGGACATATCGGAATGAAATATTCCCTGGTAACCCGTGACCTGATCGCTGATTCCACAGAAGCGATGGCGATGGCCCATCAGTTCGATGCACTGGTTATGGTGCCAAACTGTGATAAAAATGTACCGGGACTTCTGATGGCAGCAGCCAGACTGAACGTACCAACTGTATTTGTCAGCGGTGGTCCGATGCTTGCAGGTCATGTACACGGTCAGAAACGAAGCCTGTCCAGTATGTTCGAGGCAGTAGGATCCTACGCAGCCGGAACTATGACAGAAGACGATGTGGAAGAATTTGAAAATAAAGTATGCCCGACCTGCGGTTCCTGTTCCGGTATGTATACAGCTAACAGTATGAACTGTCTGACCGAGGTACTGGGTATGGGGCTTCGTGGAAACGGAACCATCCCGGCTGTATATTCCGAACGTATCAAACTGGCAAAACATGCCGGCATGCAGGTTATGGAAATGTACAGAAAGAATATCCGTCCGAGAGATATCATGACAAAAGAAGCAGTCATGAATGCACTGACTGTAGATATGGCACTGGGATGTTCTACTAACAGTATGCTGCATCTGCCGGCAATCGCACATGAAATCGGATTTGACTTCGATATCACTCTGGCAAATGAAGTAAGTGCTAAAACACCAAACCTGTGCCATCTGGCACCGGCAGGACCGACTTACATGGAAGACCTGAACGAAGCAGGCGGTGTGTATGCTGTCATGAATGAATTATCAAAGAAAAATCTGCTGAATCTGGATTGCATGACAGTAACCGGAAAAACAGTAGGAGAAAATATTGCAAACTGCGTTAACCGGAATCCGGAAGTTATCCGACCGTTAGACAATCCATACAGCCAGACCGGAGGACTTGCTGTTCTGACAGGTAATCTGGCACCAGACGGTGGTGTTGTAAAACGCAGTGCTGTCTGCGAAGAAATGATGGTACACGAAGGACCGGCTCGTGTATTTGAATGCGAAGAAGATGCGATTGCAGCCATCAAAGGCGGAAAAATTGTTGCGGGTGATGTTGTTGTGATCCGTTACGAAGGACCAAAAGGTGGTCCCGGCATGAGAGAAATGCTGAACCCGACTTCCGCAATCGCAGGTATGGGACTGGGATCTTCCGTAGCACTGATCACAGACGGACGATTCTCCGGAGCATCCAGAGGAGCTTCTATCGGACACGTATCACCGGAAGCAGCCGTAGGCGGACCAATCGCACTGGTAGAAGAAGGCGACATGATCCGTATTAATATTCCGGAAACCAGTCTGGAACTGCTGGTATCTGACGAGGAACTGGCAAAGAGAAAAGCAAACTGGCAGCCGCGTGAGCCGAAAGTAACGACCGGATATCTGGCACGTTATGCAGCTATGGTAACCAGCGGTAACCGTGGTGCCATTCTCGAAGTACCGAAGAAATAATTTAGGAGGAAAGACTGATGCAGCTTACAGGATCAGAAATTATTATTGAATGCCTGAAAGAACAGGGCGTAGACACCGTATTCGGATATCCGGGAGGAACGATTCTGAATGTCTATGATGCTTTATATAAACACAGCGATGAGATCCACCATGTACTCACATCTCATGAGCAGGGTGCTTCCCATGCTGCTGACGGATATGCCCGTGCTACCGGAAGAGTAGGTGTATGTATGGCAACCTCCGGTCCGGGAGCAACCAATCTGGTAACCGGTATCGCGACAGCCCATATGGATTCTATCCCGATGGTAGCGATCACAGCTAACGTGGCAACAGGACTTCTCGGACGTGACAGCTTCCAGGAGATTGATATCGCCGGCGTTGTTATGCCGATCACCAAATATAGTATGATCGTAAAAGATATCCATGACCTTGCACCTGCGATCCGACGTGCATTTACCATTGCACAGAGCGGAAGACCGGGTCCGGTACTTGTGGATGTGACAAAAGATGTGACAGCAGCTGTTACAGAATATACTTATCAGGAGCCGACACCGATCGCTCCGTATACTGCCGAGATGCTGGAATCTGACCTGGATCAGGCAGCAAAACTGATCAGTGAGGCAGAAAAACCATTCATTTTCGTGGGCGGTGGTGCGATCACTTCCGGAGCGGCAGAAGAACTGCGCAAATTTGCACACACCATTAATTCTCCGGTAACGGATTCCCTGATGGGAAAAGGCGCATTTTCCGGAGAAGACGAACTGTATACCGGTATGCTTGGTATGCACGGAACCAAAACATCCAACCTGGGTGTGACAAAGTGTGATCTCCTGATCACTGTGGGAGCACGTTTTTCTGACCGAGTAACCGGTAACACTGCAAAATTTGCACAGAATGCAAAGATCATCCAGATCGATGTGGATGCCGCAGAGATCAACAAAAACATTAAAGTAGACTGCAGTATCATCGGCGATGTTAAAGAAGTATTAAAAGAATTAAACAAAAAGATCCATCCGAAGAATCACGATGCCTGGGTGAAAGAAGTGGAAGATATGAAAGCAAAATATCCGCTGAAATATAACCAGGAAGGTCTGACCGGACCGTATGTCATCGAAGAACTGTATCGTGTGACAAAAGGTGATGCGATCGTCGTTACCGATGTGGGACAGCATCAGATGTGGGCTGCCCAGTATTACAAATACAAAGAACCGCGTACTCTGCTCACTTCCGGCGGACTGGGAACCATGGGTTACGGTCTTGGTGCAGCAATCGGTGCCAAATTCGGATGCCCGGACAAAGTGGTAGTCAATGTCGCAGGCGATGGATGCTTCCGTATGAACATGAACGAAGTTGCTACGGCAGCAAGAAATAACCTGCCGCTTATTGAGATCGTTATTAACAACCATGTACTGGGTATGGTACGCCAGTGGCAGACACTGTTCTACGATCATCGTTATTCCAGTACGATTCTGGATGATAAAGTAGATTTCGTAAAATTTGCAGAATCCATGGGTGCAGTTGGCATCCGTGTGACCAAAAAAGAAGAGGTGGGTCCGGCGATCGAAAAAGCAATCGCACTGAACACAACCGTTGTGCTGGACTGCCAGATCGACTGTGATGATAAAGTATTCCCGATGGTTCCTGCAGGAGCTCCAATCGAGGAAGTCTTTGATGCAGAGGATCTTGCGAAGAAAGAAAAATAGGAATTAATAAATAAAGCAAACCTGATACATTAAAAATATATATCTGGTTTGCTTTATTGCTATAAAAATATATTTAACAGAATTTTGATATTGACAATAATTTGTCAGAGGTGTATAGTGTTTCATATGTTAGCACGCTAAAGTGTTGACGGGAAAGAAGAAAAAGGATAACTGTTCAGCCGGTATACGCGAAGGTACGGAACAGTTATGAAAATGTGAGAAAGAGGAGGAAACTAAGGTGAGTAGAGTTTACAATTTTTCAGCGGGTCCTGCTGTACTGCCGGAAGAAGTGCTGAAAGAAGCACAGGCAGAAATGTTAGATTACAAGGGTACAGGAATGTCTGTGATGGAGATGAGTCACCGTTCCAAAGCTTTTGATCAGATTATTCAGGAAGCAGAAAAAGATCTGAGAGACCTGATGCACATCCCGGATAACTATAAAGTGTTATTCCTTCAGGGCGGAGCATCTCTGCAGTTTGCCATGATCCCGATGAACCTGATGAAAAACAAGGTTGCCGATTATATCGTAACCGGTCAGTGGGCAAAGAAGGCATGGCAGGAAGCACAGAAATACGGAAAAGCAAACAAGATTGCCACTTCCGAAGACAAGACATTCTCTTATATCCCGGACTGTTCCGATCTTCCGATCAGCGAAGATGCAGATTATGTATATATCTGTGAGAATAATACGATCTATGGAACAAAATTCAAAGAACTGCCAAATACCAAAGGAAAAGATCTGGTGGCAGATGTTTCTTCCTGTTTCCTGTCTGAACCGGTAGATGTAAGTAAATATGCAATCATTTACGGTGGTGTACAGAAAAATATCGGACCGGCCGGCATGGTCATTGCAATCGTAAGAGATGACCTGATCACAGACGATGTATTGCCGGGAACTCCGACCATGATGAAATATAAAACACATGCTGATGCAAATTCTCTTTATAATACACCGAACTGCTACTGCATCTACATCTGTGGTAAAGTGTTCAAGTGGCTGAAAAAACAGGGCGGTCTGGAAGCAATGAAAGAGCGCAACGAAAAGAAAGCCAAGATCCTGTATGATTATCTGGATGAAAGTAAACTGTTCAAGGGAACTGTAGAAAAAGCTTCCCGTTCTCTGATGAACGTTCCTTTCGTAACCGGAGATCCTGACCTGGATGCAAAATTCGTAAAAGAAGCAAAAGAAGCAGGTCTGGAGAATCTGAAGGGACACAGAACCGTTGGCGGTATGCGTGCAAGTATTTACAACGCAATGCCGATCGAAGGCGTGGAAAAATTAGTAGAGTTCATGAAAAAATTCGAGAAGGAGAATCTGTAAGATGTTTCAGTATCAATGCCTGAATCCAATTTCCAAGGTGGGACTGGATGGATTTACAAATGATTACATAAAAACAGAAGAAATAGAAAAAGCCGATGCGATCCTGGTAAGAAGTGCTTCGATGCATGAGATGAAATTACCGGAAAACATTCAGGCAATTGCCCGTGCCGGAGCAGGTGTCAACAACATTCCGTTAAAAGACTGTGCAGAACAAGGTATCGTCGTATTCAACACACCGGGAGCCAATGCAAACGGTGTCAAAGAAATGGTGATCGCCGGTATGCTCCTTGCTTCCCGTGATATCGTAGGCGGTGTAGAATGGGTAAAACAGGAAAAAGATAACGAAAATGTCGGAAAACTGGCAGAGAAACAGAAAAAACAGTTTGCCGGCTGCGAGATCAAAGGAAAGAAACTCGGTGTCATCGGTCTGGGAGCCATCGGAGCCATGGTAGCCAATACCGCTATTTATCTTGGCATGGAAGTATACGGATACGATCCATATATATCCGTAGACACTGCATGGAAGCTTTCCAGAGAGATCAAACATATTGCTAACGTAGAAGATATTTTCAAAGAGTGTGATTACATCACCTTGCATGTGCCGCTTCTTGACAGCACAAAGGGCATGATCAGCAAAGACAGTATCGCCATGATGAAAGACGGTGTGGTTCTGTTAAATTTCTCCAGAGACCTTCTGGTGGATGAAACTGCTCTGGTAGAAGCACTGGAAGCAGGAAAAGTGAAAAAATATGTTACAGATTTTGCAAATCCGACCGTTGCAGGTGCAAAAAATACACTGGTAACACCGCATCTGGGCGCATCCACAGCAGAATCCGAGGACAACTGTGCATGCATGGCAGTCAAAGAACTGAGAGCTTATCTGGAAAATGGTAATATCCATAATTCCGTGAACTATCCGAACTGTGATATGGGCATCTGTAGTGCAGCCGGAAGAATCGCCATCAACCACAGAAACGTAGTTAATATGATCAGCCAGTTCGCAACCGTTCTCGGTGGCGCAGGCATGAACATCTCCGATATGACAAACAAGAGTAAAGGGGATTACGCATACACCCTGATCGACCTGGAAACCCCGGCAACGCAGGAGATCATCGATAAATTAGACGAGATCAAGGGCGTTCTGAAAGTCAGAATCGTAAAATAAATAGAAAATAATATAGAGAGGAGAGTCGTTACATCCGAGAGGCTGGACGATTCTCTTTTTGTGTAATATAGTATTCTATTTACTTCTTCTTACGATTGTAATTCGAGTATGAAAATGGTATGATAGATATAATATATGAGAAAAAAAGCAGGAGGTAGGGGTTTATGTCTGATAAATTATATGAATTGATGGACTGGCCGGAGATTGAAGCGGTGGTATATTCCGAAGAATACGCACCGAGAGAAATCCTCGGACCACATGTGACCGGTGATGGGGTGCTGGTACAGTGCTTTTTTCCGGGAGCGGACAAAGTAACGGTGAAGACAACAAAAGACGGCAAAGAATACCTGATGAGCAAAGAAGACGATGCGGGATATTTTGCCGTATTACTGAACGGAAGAAAAATTCCGGAGTATACTTATTTGGTGGAAAAAGAGGGAGAGCAGACAGAATGTTATGATGCGTATGCATTTCCCTGTCAGATTACACTGGAGGAAGAACAGAAGTTTATCAATGGCATCTGCTATGATATTTACGAAAAACTGGGTGCGCATCCGATGACTGTCAACGGTGTGGACGGCGTGTATTTTGCAGTCTGGGCACCGAATGCATCACGTGTCAGCGTGGTTGGCGATTTTAACCACTGGGACGGCAGAGTGTACCAGATGCAGCGGCTTTCCGTATCGGGAATCTATGAGCTGTTTATCCCGCAGATTCCGGTAGGCTCCCTGTACAAATACGAACTGAAATTAAAGGATGGTCTGATCTATCTGAAAGCCGATCCGTATGCAAACCAGGCGGAACTTCGTCCGGCAACGGCATCGATCGTGGCAGAGCTGAACGGATATACCTGGAAAGACCAGACCTGGATGAAAGACCGGAAAAAGATCCAGACCGAGGATGCACCGATGTTTGTCTATGAGATGCATCTGGGATCCTGGAAGAAACCGGAAGACGGAAGAGAATTTTACAATTACCGGGAACTGGCACCGATGATCGTGGCATATGTCAAAGAGATGGGGTATACCCATGTAGAACTGATGCCGATTATGGAACATCCGTTTGATGCCTCCTGGGGCTATCAGGTGACCGGATATTATGCACCGACCAGCCGTTACGGTTCACCGGAAGACTTTATGTATTTTGTGGATACCTTGCATCAGGCGGGAATCGGTGTGATTCTTGACTGGGTACCGGCGCATTTTCCGCGGGATACGTTTGGACTTGCCAATTTTGACGGCACATGCCTTTACGAACATCTCGATCCGAGACAGGGGTATCATCCGCACTGGGGTACACTGATCTATAATTACGGCAGACCACAGGTGAAGAACTTCCTGATCGCCAATGCACTGTTCTGGACAGAAAAGTTCCATGCAGACGGTATCCGTTTTGATGCGGTGGCTTCGATGCTGTATCTGGACTATGGAAAGAACGACGGTGAGTGGGTGGCAAATATCTACGGCGGCAATGAAAATCTGGATGCCGTGGAATTCTTAAAACACCTGAATTCCATTTTCAAAAAGAAACATCCGGATGCCCTGCTGATCGCAGAAGAGTCCACGGCATGGCCGAGAGTGACCGGAAGCGTGGAGACGGAAGACGGTCTGGGATTTGATTACAAATGGAATATGGGCTGGATGAACGATTTCATCGGCTATATGAGCAATGATCCGTATTTTCGTGGTTCCCATCATAACGAACTGACCTTTAGTATGATCTACGCGTACAGCGAGCGGTTTATGCTGAGTCTCTCCCACGATGAGGTGGTACACCAGAAAGGTTCTCTGTTAGAGAAAATGCCGGGAACCGAAGATAAGAAATTCGCCAACCTGCGTGCGGCATATGGTTTCTTTATGACGCATCCGGGCAAGAAATTATTGTTCATGGGACAGGAATACGGTCAGGTTCACGAATGGGCGGAAAATAAAGCTCTTGACTGGGAAGACCTGGAAAAACCGGCACACCGGCAGATGCAGAACTATACCAAAGCGCTGATCCAGCTGTATAAGACGCATCCGGCACTGTGGGAACTGGACTATGATTCCGATGGATTTGAGTGGATCAACTGTGTGGAATGGGAAAAGAGCATGGTGACCTTCCTTCGAAAAGCAAAAAAACAGGAAGATACACTGGTTGTGATCTGCAATTTCTCGGATGTTACCTATGAAGAGGAACTGGTAGGCGTTCCGTATGCAGGAAAATACAAAGAAATCCTGAACAGCGATGCGAAAGAATACGGTGGTTCCGGCGTGGTCAATCCGCGTGTGAAAATTGCGAAGAAAGAAGAGACGGATGACCGGCCGTATACGATCAAAGTGAAAGTTGCACCGCTGAGTGTGTCTATCTACAGTTTTACAAAGACAGCTGCAAAGACATCAACGAACAAAACGGCGAAAACCTCGAAAAAGACAGCCGGAAAAGAAGGAGAGAAAGCGACATCTGCAACGGCAAAAAAAGAAGGACTCCGAAAAGTAATCCAGCAGAAATTAGAGACTGCGGAGAAGAAGGGAGCCGAGGAGAAAGAAAAACGCACGGCGAAAGAAGCGGAAGCTGCGAAAAAACCAAAAGCGAAAAAGACAGCAACAGCAAAAAAGGAGACTAAGACAGAATGATGAATGCATTAAAGTCGCTGGTTCAGTGGAAGGGGAGCATTCCACAGGGCGGACTTCTTGATTTTGTGCTGAAAGTAATTCTTGCGCTGATCGTTTATTTCATCGGAACAAAACTGATTGGATGGTTCTGTAAAAAACTTCGGAAACAGCTGATGAAGTTTGGAAGCGATGAGGCTACGAAAAGTTTTCTTTTATCGGGAATCAAGATCGGAATGCATCTGATCCTGATCCTGACGATCGCCGGGAACCTTGGTGTGGACAAGACTTCGGTGGCTGCGCTGGTTGGTTCCGCCGGCGTGGCGATCAGTTTGGCGTTGCAGGGCGGCTTATCAAACTTTGCAGGCGGACTGATCATCATGTTCCTGCGTCCGTTCTCCGTGGGTGATTACATCATTGAAAACGGGGAAAAGACCGAGGGAACGGTGCAGAAGATTGAATTGTATTACACGACGCTGATGACCATCGACAGCCGCCGGATCGTGATTCCGAACTCTGTGCTGACGAACGACAGTATCACGAATGTAACCGCGATGGAAAAAAGAAGGCTGGAGATCAAGGTCGGAATTTCCTATGAATCCGATCTGCTCCTGGCAAAACAGATCCTCCGGGAACTGATCGAGAAGGATCCGGAACTTCTGGAGCGGGAAGAAACGCAGGTTTTCGTGGATGAGCTGGGTGACAGCGCCGTGATCTTGGGACTTCGTGCCTGGGTAAAGACGGAAGAATTCTGGAATACCAAATGGAGAATGAATGAACAGATCAAGCTGGAATTTGATAAGAGGGGCATTCAGATTCCGTACCCGCAGATGGATGTGCATATGCATCATTGACCGGTCGGCTTGCAGATTTTACAAAGTGTAAAAAAATGTTAAGAGAATTGAAATTGCATTCTTCGACAAATGGTATATAATAATTCAGAAATACTAAGAAACGGAGTAAGATGAAGGGGTATTATGTCACAAAAGAAGGGTAGAAGAAGAAAAAAGAGAAAACAGAAAAAGATACTTATCGGCGTTTATACCGGACTGATCCTGCTGCTGGCAGTTGCAGCCGGGTATATCTGGAGAAGTAATTATTACAAAACACATTTTTATAAGGATACCTGGATCAACGGACAGGATTGCAGTTATCTGACAGCTTCGGAAGTGAAGAATCTGCTGCAGGAAACAGTCAGTGAATACACGCTTAGTATCAAAACAAAAGAAGGCGAAATCTATACTGTCACCGGACCACAGTTCCATCTGACGTATGTGGACGATAAAGGCGTGGACAAGCTGCTAGCAGAACAGAAACCGATGCAGTGGATCCTGCATGCGTTCAAAGGTGGCAAATACGAGGTATCGGCAAATACCACCTATGAAGAAGATGCAGTGGAACCGATTCTGAGAAGCCTTCCTTTTATGAATGAGGCGAATATCACACAGCCACAGGATGCTGCTTTGCAGGAGACAGACAGCGGATATGTGATCACGCCTGAGGTAGAAGGAAATGCACTGGATGAGGACAAAGTGATCTCACTGGTGAAGGAAGCGGTGCAGAATGAAACGACAGAACTTTCCTTAGCGGATCAGGACTGTTATCTGAAACCGACGGTTTATCAGAATGATGAAGCTTTGAACCAGCAGATGCACACGCTGAACTCTCTGACCGGTGCAAAACTGACCTACACGGTAAAAGGTACAACCTCTACGATTGACCATGCAGTACTAAAATCTTGGCTGGTACAGGATGAAAATGGCAATTATTCGATCGATGAGTCGAAGGAGGAAGAGTTTATCAACCAGCTGGCAGATCAGATCGACACCTATGGAAAGTCCAGAAAGTTCACAACCCATGACGGTGCACAGATCACCCTGGCGACCAACAAATACGGCTGGCAGGTAGATCGGGAAAAATCCCTGGAGGATCTGAAAGAAGCCCTGGCAGAAGGCAAAGAACAGGAGATGGAACTGTCTTACAGCCATAAGGCGAAGGGAAGCGGCGACAATGATCTGGGCGATGTCTATGTGGAGATCAGCATTGACAGACAGACGATGTGGTGTTACAAAAACGGACAGGTTGTGGTAGAGACACCGGTTGTTACCGGAGATATTTCCAAAGCGGGAAGAGCTACTCCGAAAAACGGATGCTGGCCGATCTTCTGGAAGACAACAGAGTACACGATGAACGGACCGAGGGATGAGAACGGAACACCGGAATATACGACGTTCGTTCATTACTGGATGCCGTTTAATGGTGGTGTCGGAATTCATGATCTGGCAAGCCGCGGAAATAATTTCGGCGGCGATATTTACAAAACGAATGGATCCCATGGATGTATCAATACACCTCTGGCGGCTGTGAAGACGATCTATGAGACGGTATCGGTGGGAACTCCGGTGATTGTATATTAGAAATGAAACAAAGAGAAAGTAAGGAGACTGACTATGATTGCACAGGAATATAAAAAAATGTTAGGAGCAAAATCCGTAATCCGTGAGATGTTTACTTACGGAACCGAACGGGCAAAAGAGATCGGAAGAGAGAATGTATTTGACTACAGTCTTGGTAATCCGTCTGTACCGGTTCCGGAAAAATTCACAAAGAAAATGATCGAACTGCTGGAGACGGAAAGCCCGGTAGCCCTTCATGGATACAGCCCGAGCCTCGGTATCGACAGCGTGCGTGAGGCGGTAGCGGTATCTCTGGAAAAACGTTTCGGTCTGCCATATAAAAAAGAACATATTTTCATGTGCTCCGGTGCTGCAGCAGCTCTGGCACATGCCTTCCGTGCAGTCACTGTCCCGGGAGATTCCATCCTTACTTTTGCACCGTTTTTCCCGGAATACAACCCGTATGTCAATCTGACAGGAGCAAAGCTGAAAGTTGTTCCGCCGGATCTGAAAGGATTCCAGATTGACTTTGAAAAATTCGAGACCATGCTGACAAACGATGTGACAGCAGTTCTGATCAATACACCGAATAACCCGTCCGGTATCGTATACACGAACGAGACAGTCAAAGAACTGGCGCGGATCATGGAGAAAAAAGCAGCAGAATACGGTCATGAGATTTATCTGATCTCAGATGAGCCGTACCGTGAGATTGTTTTTGAAGGCGTGGATGCACCGTTTATCGCAAAATGCTATCCAAATACGATCACCTGTTACTCCTTCAGCAAATCCCTGTCCCTTCCGGGAGAGAGAATCGGTTATGTGGCGGTGTCACCGAACTGTAATGAGGCGGAAACCATCGTAGATATGTGCGGTCAGATTTCCCGCGGTATCGGTCATAACTGCCCGGCATCCCTGATTCAGCTGGCAGTGGCAGATTGTCTGTACGATACTTCAGACCTGTCAGTGTATGAGAAAAATGCCAATATTCTCTATGATGCCCTGACCGGTATGGGATTTGAGATCGTACGCCCGGGCGGAACCTTCTACATGTTCCCGAAAGCTCCGGAACCGGATGCGGTTGCATTCTGTAAGAGAGCGATGAAACAGGATCTGCTGTTAGTACCTGGCGATACCTTCGGCTGCCCGGGATATTTCCGTATGGCTTACTGCATCGAGACGGAGAAAGTAGAACGGTCTCTGGATGCGTTCCGAAAACTGTAAAAGAAATAAGAGAAGAGATAGCAAAAGAAAAGGTGATGGAACAGAGAAGCTCCATCACCTTTTCTTGAAATATAGTTATGATACTTGGAAATGATCTTGCTGCATGGAAATGGTAAATACCATGCGGCAGAACGAAAAAACGCCCGCCACCTGCGATGCAAATGACGAACGCTTCTGGAAAGCTGAAAATGGGACTTGAACCCACGACCCCTTCATTACGAGTGAAGTGCTCTACCAACTGAGCTATTTCAGCCTGTGACTCAACACAAAAGATATTATATATGATTTGTGAAAAAAAGGCAAGAGCTTTTGTGCATTTTTATGGAACTTTTTGAAAAAACAGGAAAACTCATCAAAAACAGGACGGAAAGACAGAGAATATGAGGCTGGTTCGCGCTTTGAAATCTGAGGAGAGTATGATATAATGAGCGTTAACGAGCCAGAAGCGTGCTTGCACGGTTATGGGGAGCGGCGAATGGCGATCATGAACGAAGTTCATGATATAATGAGCGTCAGCGAGCGGGAACAAACGCAGTTTGTTCATCGGGAGCGGCAATGGCGATAGTATGCCAGAGTGTAAGAGAATAAGAATCATGTCAGAACAGACAGAAATGAGGATAAAAATGAAAACCTTAGTATTGGCAGAAAAACCTTCTGTGGGAAGGGACATCGGCCGGGTGCTTCACTGTACGCCACAGGGAAACGGATTCCTAGAAGGAAAGGATTATATCGTTACCTGGGGACTGGGACATCTGGTCACCTTAAAAGACCCGGAAGGATACGATAAAAAATATAAAGAATGGAAGATGGAAGAACTTCCGATCGTGCCGAAAAAACTGGAAACCGAAGTGATCCGACAGACGGCAAAACAGTTCCAGACGGTGAAAAAACAGGTACAGCGGCAGGATGTCAAAGAGATCGTGATTGCGACGGATGCCGGAAGAGAGGGAGAACTGGTGGCGCGCTGGATCTTAAAAGAAGCGAGAAACCAGAAACCGTGCCGGAGACTGTGGGTGTCTTCCGTGACAGACAAGGCGATCCGGGATGGATTTGCTCATCTGAAAAACAGCAAAGAGTACGATCCGTTATACCGGGCAGCAGTGTCCCGCGCAGAAGCGGACTGGCTGGTCGGCATCAACGCGACCAGAGCACTGACCTGCAAATATAACGCACAGTTGTCCTGCGGCCGGGTACAGACTCCTACGCTTGCGATGATCCAGGCGAGAGAAAATGAGATCCACCAGTTTGTGCCGGAAAGCTACTATACGATCACAGCAAAAACAGACGGTATCACATTTACCTGGAAAGAAGGAAAAACAGGCAGCCTCCGCACTTATCAGAAAGAGCGTGCCGAGGAGATCAAAAAGAAATGTGAGAACCACAGCCTGATCATCAAAAAGACAGAAAAGAAAGAGAAAAAAGTATACCCGCCACTCCTGTATGATCTGACCGAACTTCAGCGGGATGCGAACAAACGGTTTGGATTTTCCGCAAAAGAGACTCTGAATATTATGCAGCGCCTCTATGAGAATCATAAAGTACTTACCTATCCAAGAACAGACTCCCGGTATCTGACCTCGGATGTTGTGGGAACCTTATCGGAGCGTCTGGATGCCTGTGCGGTCGGTCCGTACCGGAAGATGGCACTGACAGTAAAAGCACAGCACCCGGAGACGAAAAAATGGTCTTTTGTGGATAATAAAAAAGTATCTGACCACCATGCGATCATCCCTACGGAACAGTTCGTGGATCTGACGCATATGACAAATGAGGAGCGAAAAATCTATGATCTCGTGGTGCGCCGGTTTTTAAGCGCTTTCTACCCGCCGTGCAGATATGAAGAGACGGTGATCTATGCAGAGAGCGCGGGTGAACAGTTTGTTGCCAGAGGAAAAGTCATGATCGACGAGGGATTCCGTCAGACGCAGGAACTGGATACGGAGGATGAAGAAGATACCTCCCGGGAACTCAAAGATCAGACGCTTCCGAAGATCAGCCAGGGAATGGAAATGAAACAGGTGCGGGTGGATATCCGGGAAGGGAAAACCACGCCGCCGCCACGTTTTACCGAGGCAACACTGCTTTCTGCGATGGAAAATCCGGTAAAATACATGGAAAACAAAGACCGCGAGATGGTAAAAACTATCGGAGAAACCGGCGGACTCGGAACGGTTGCCACGAGAGCGGATATTATCGAGAAATTGTTCCACACGTTCTTGCTGGAAAAGAAGGGCAACGAGATCCATATTACATCCAAGGCAAAACAGCTGTTGGAGTTAGTGCCGGAGGATCTGAAAAAGCCGGAACTGACTGCCGAGTGGGAGATGAAGCTTTCGAAAATTGCAAAAGGAGAGCTGGACGACCGTGCGTTTATGAGTGAGATCCGCGGCTATACCAAAGAACTGCTGCAGGAGATCCGCACGGAAGAGGGAACCTTCCGCCATGAAAACATGACAAATAAAAAATGCCCGAACTGCGGGAAACGCTTGCTTGCCGTCAATGGAAAGAACGCGAAACTTCTGGTGTGCCAGGATCGTGCCTGCGGATACCGCGAAACCGTATCCCGCACAACGAACGCGAGATGTCCGGTCTGCCATAAGCGGATGGAAATGATCGGAAAAGGGGATGACAGTATGTTTGTCTGCTCCTGCGGACACAAAGAACGTCTCTCCAAATTCCAGGAGCGACGGAAAAAAGAGGGCGGCGGTGTATCCAAACGGGACGTGCATGCTTATATGAAGAAACAGCAGAAAGAGGCAAAAGAACCGGTGAATTCTGCATTTGCCGATGCATTGAAGAATATCCGGCTGAACTAGGAGGAAAAGATGCAAAAAGAAGATGTTCGGTTACGACAGGTGATCATACATATTATGGATTCTACGATGGGGATGCCGGTGCTGTCCGACCAGGTGATTGATTTCGGATCGGACTTTGGGGATTTCCTGCGGGCACATATTTTTCGGCTGTTAGAGAGCGATGATATGAAAAAATGTTCTTTTGACGAAGGCTCTCAGGTACAGGCGGAACTGGAAGCGTACAGCGAAGAAAACTTTATCCCGGTCAGTCAGAAACTGGGAGAACTGCTTTACAGTGTTATGAATAAAAATATCGACATTCCGCCGGCGGATCTTCTGGTGGTGGAATATGAGATCGAACAGCAGCGTTTTCTGGCGCTGTTAAAGATGAATTATAAAACGTATTACACCCACATGACGGACTCGGATCCGTGGGGAAACAGCAATTCCGTCATCAAACAGAAAGCGATCTTGCCGGGGGAAAACCAGAAACTGGCAGAGGCGGCGCTGATCGATCTGGCGGATAAAAACCTGAAGGTCATCGAGAAAAAATATGATGTCAACGGAGTAAAGACAAATTATTTTTCTCAGCTGTTTTTGCAGTGCCACGGTTCCTTGTCACCAAAATCCAAACTGGCGATCGTGGCAAAAGCAGTGGACGATGTGCAGAAAAAGTTTTATCACGAGTCCGAGCAGTTTGAGGTGCAGATGGAGACGAAAAGCATCATCAATCAGGCACTGGAAGAAGATGGGGGCTTCGCGGTGCCGGTACTGATCGATAAGATTTTCAAAGAACAGGAAGAGATGAAGGAACAGGTGATTGAAAAGCTGGATAAGTATCATCTGACGGAGACGGAAGTGGAACCGCAGAATCCGGCGACAACCAGAAAATACGGAAAACAGAACCTGATCACCGATACCGGTATTGAGATCCGGATCCCGATGGAACAGTATCAGAACAAAGATAAAGTTGATTTTATCACGAATCCGGACGGAACGATCTCCGTACTGATCAAAAATGTAGGAAGTATTATCAGCAAATAAAATAATAAATAAGAGACAAAGAGGGTTATGAGTATGAAGAAAAAAACAGTGCTGCTGGCACTTATGCTGGCGGGAGTGATGGGACTGTCCGGATGTAAAGCCTGGGATGTAGTCTGTGATGTACTGGCTGTCGGAACCACAAAAGTGGAAAAAGATAACGGAACGAAGGTGGATCTTGAGGGGAAGACACCGGAGGTAAAAGACGATGACAGTACAGATCTGGAAACGGCAGACAGCAAAACGACTTTCGGAAATGACGAAAAAACGAACGACACGAAAAAGAATGATACGAAAAAGAGTGACACAAAAGACAGCACGACGGACAGTAACAAGACGGATAAAAAGAGGGTAACGATGCCTTCCGAGACACCGACACCGGAACCGAGTCATACGCCGACACCGACGCCGTCTGTGGCGGAAAAGAAAGAGGAAAGCGGTCACATGATCACCTGCACCTCTCCGGTCAATGTGCGTGATGCGGCAAGCAGCCAGAGCCATGTGATCGGGGAACTCGCAAAGGGAGATCAGGTGGAAAAAATTGGTGAGGACGGCGGCTGGATAAAGATTCGCTACCAGGGACAGGAAGCCTGGGTATACGAGGATTATATGTCGGAGAAAAACAGCCGGAAAGAGGAAACAAAAACAGAAACATCGAAACAGACAGATCGTTCTGCCGATGAGAAATCAGAAACGTATCATTTCGGAAATGCTGGAGAAGACCAGACAGATTAACGAAACCAGATGGTGATAAAAGATTAAGGAAAAAGTGTGAGGGATAGACCCCTCATAAGGATTCACAGGAGGACATGCCCTGTGGCATGGAAAAACAATGGCGAAAAAGAGAATGACAAAAAAAGAAAGAATGCGGCAAAGAAGACGGAAACAGAGACTGATGTTTGGCGGTGGATTGCTGCTTGTGGCGGTTGTATTTACCGCGATCCTGCTTCTGCTCAGTTCCAAAGGATGCGGACCATCAAAAGCAGAGGACGGTGAGGTGGAAGCGGTGCCGTCCGCGGAGGCTACAGAGGAGCCGACAGCTGAACCGACACCGACGGCAGAACCGGTACCATCGGTCGATATCAGCGATATCAACAGCCAGTCCGGGATTCTGGTGAGACTTTCTGACGGTGAAGTAGTGGCAGAAAAAGACGCAGATGCAAAGATTTATCCTGCATCCATGACAAAGATCATGACAGCGATCGTCGGTCTGGAGAATCTGTCGGATCTGAACGAGACGATCACGATCGACCGGGATATGTATGACCGGCTGTATATCGAAGGCGCTTCTCTGGCGGGTTTCGGAGCGGGAGATGAAGTAAAGGCAATCGATATCCTTTACGGCGTGATGCTTCCTTCCGGCGCAGAGTGCTGCGTGGGACTGGCACAGCATCTGTTCGGCTCCGAGGAGAATTTTGTGGCAAAGATGAATGAAAAGGCAGCAGAACTGGGTATGGACAATACACATTTTGTGACCTGTACAGGACTGCATGATGAAAATCATTATACAACCGTGCGTGATCTGACCAAACTG
This sequence comes from Blautia faecicola, assembly GCF_004123145.1. NCBI lineage: Bacteria > Bacillati > Bacillota > Clostridia > Lachnospirales > Lachnospiraceae > Blautia > Blautia faecicola. The sequence continues at coordinate 1,506,103 of NZ_SDKC01000001.1, forward strand.
TTAAGTTACGCCCTGCAGAATGATACCTTCCGGCAGATCTACTGCACCTCAGAATATACGACAAGTGCTACCGCATCCGCACCGGAAGGACTGCATTTCCTGAGTACGATGTTCAAGAAGATGGATTCTCCCGCGGTCAATGGCGGAGAGATCGAAGGCGGAAAGACCGGATATACCAGCGAAGCCGGACAGTGTCTGGCGAGTCTTGCCAAAGTAGACGATGTGGAATATATCCTGGTGACCGCAGGAGCCCCGGGAGGACCTTCCACCGAGCCATACCATATCGAGGATGCCAAAACCGTCTATAACCGTATCCAGGCGGGAGAACAGGGATCTGTGGCAGATACGGCAGCAGATTCACAGGATGATCAGGCGACGACAGGGACGGACGAAGCTGCCTGAAAGATTTTAAGGAAAAGTTAAGAAAAAAGAAGAAAGATTCGTCAGAAGTGTATGGTATGATAGGAACATCAAAGGAGATCTTATTATACTAACAGGTTCGAATAGACAGAAGTGTTTTCCGTGCGGCCACATGGAAAACACTTCTTTTGTATACGTAATTTCCTGTAAAGTAAAAAAATGACCCGAAAGCATCAGCTTCCAGGCCATTTTCTCAAGTTAAGGGATGCAAATATTATGCTCTTTCAACTTTGCCGGATCTCAGGCAAGAAGTACAAACGTACATTTTCTTAGCTCCACCGTCTACCTTAACCTTTACAGATTTTACATTGGATTTCCACATTTTGTTAGATCTTCTATGGGAATGGCTCACGTTGTTTCCGAAATGAGCACCTTTTTCACAGATCGCACACTTTGCCATGACTGCACCTCCTTAACACTATTTATCGTAATCGTTCGTAATCATAGATTCGCAACACTAGATATTCTAACAGAAGAATTATCATTTTGCAAGCAAAAATATAAATTTTTCAAAAATTATATTTCTTTTTCTACAAAAACAGGTTATAATACATACAGTATAATTCATGAACGAGGGAATTTCTACCCCAAAATGGATTATAAAATGAGAAAAAGAGCAGGTTATTGTAGAAGACTCAAAAAGTGTCCGGGCAGCAGAACCGGAAAACCGGAGAAGACGAACGGCGGGCAGAACAATAACCGGGAATGGAGGTTGACCTATGAAAGGGCGTATGAACACGGGAATGGGAGAAATTACCATCAACACAGATGTAATCGCCACTTATGCAGGCAGTGTGGCTGTGGAGTGTTTCGGTATTGTAGGTATGGCTGCAGTAAATATGAAAGACGGTCTGGTAAAACTTTTGAAGAGAGACAGTCTCAAACATGGAATCAACGTTACATTAAATGAAAACAAGATCTCCCTGGATTTCCATGTGATTGTAGCTTACGGAGTAAGTATCCGTGCGGTTTCTGACAACCTGATTGCCAATGTAAAATATAAAGTGGAGGCATTCACCGGTATTGAAGTGGAAAACATCAATATTCTGGTAGAAGGCGTCCGTGTGATTGATTAATTGAAGGAGGAGCTTTAGAAAGCGATGAATACAATAGATGCCAAACTGCTTGCCAGGATGTTTCTGGCAGGAGCTAAGAATCTGGAAGTAAAAAAAGAGTGGATCAATGAGTTAAACGTGTTTCCGGTACCGGATGGTGATACAGGAACCAATATGACTCTGACGATCATGTCAGCAGTAAAAGAGGTAAACGGTCTGGAAGACGTACAGATGACCACGCTGGCAAAAGCTATTTCCTCAGGATCTTTACGTGGCGCGCGGGGAAATTCCGGTGTTATTCTCTCTCAGCTGCTTCGTGGATTTACCAAAGGAATCCGTGATCTGAAAGAACTGGATGCCGTAGCACTGGCACGTGCGGTAGACAAAGGTGTGGAGACTGCATACAAGGCAGTTATGAAACCGAAAGAAGGAACGATCCTTACCGTGGCAAGAGGGGTTGCAGATAAAGCACTGGAGCTGGCCGAGGATGCGGAAGATTTACAGACCTTCCTGGAGGATGTACTGGAAGAAGGACGCAGAGTGCTTGCCAAAACTCCGGATATGCTGCCGGTACTGAAAGAAGCTGGTGTTGTGGATTCCGGCGGACAGGGTCTGATGGTTGTTCTGGAAGGTGCATTTGACGCATTTATGGGAAAAGAAGTAGATCTGACCTTTGATGCCGGAGAAAATGCAAAAGTCGTAAAAGTGACTCCGCAGGCAGAAGCAGATATCAAGTTCGGATACTGTACAGAATTTATCATTGTATTAAATAAAAAATTCACAGCAGAGGATGAGGTGGACTTTAAAGCATACCTGAGTTCTCTGGGTGATTCTATTGTGTGCGTGGCTGACGATGAAGTGGTTAAGATTCACGTACATACCAACGATCCGGGACTGGCGATCCAGCGTGCACTGACATATGGTTCCCTGTCCAGAATCAAGATCGATAACATGCGTGAAGAACATCAGGAAAAACTGATCAAAGATGCAGAAAAAGTAGCAGCACAGCAGGCAGAAGAAGAGGCAGCAAAAGCACCGAAGAAAGAGGTAGGATTTATCTCTGTATCGATCGGTGACGGATTTGGACAGATCTTCCGTGACCTGGGTGTGGATTATCTGATCGAGGGCGGTCAGACCATGAACCCGAGTACCGAAGATATGCTGACAGCGATCAGCAAAGTAAATGCAGACCATATCTTTATCCTGCCGAACAACAAAAACATCATTCTGGCAGCAAATCAGGCGAAAGCACTGACAAAAGATAAAGATATCATTGTAATCCCGACCAAGACCGTACCACAGGGTATCACAGCAGTGATCAACTATGTACCGGAAAAATCCGTGGAAGACAATGAAAAAGACATGACAGAAGAAATCTCCCGCGTAAAGACCGGTCAGATCACTTATGCGGTAAGAGATACCCATATCGATGACAAAGAGATCCATGAGGGAGATATCATGGGTATCGGCGATCATGGTATGCTGGCTGTCGGAAAAGAAGTGGCAGCAGTAGCAAAAGAAACCGTAGAACAGATGGTAGATGACGAGACAGAACTGATCAGCATCTACTATGGAGAAGGTTTCACAGAGGAAGAGGCGGAAGCACTGGCAGGAGAACTGGAAGAACAGTACGATTACTGTGATATCGAAGTAAACTGCGGTGGACAGCCGATCTACTACTGTATTATTTCTGTAGAATAATAATACCCAAAAATGGGAGAAGAATAGAAAAAGATGCTGGACCTATGAGCAGTTCAGCATCTTTTTCAGGTTTGGGAAGAGGTGAGAGAAAAGTATGAGAGAAAATGAATCGATTCGTGCGCTGAAGGGCGTGGGGGAGAAGACAGAGAAGTTATTTCAGAAAGTGGGAGTTTCTACGGTGGGACAGCTTCTCCGGTATTATCCCAGAGATTATGATATTTACCGGGAACCGGTGAGCGTGGACAGTCTGAATGATCAGGAGACGGGTGCGGTTCTTGCAACGCTGACGGCATCGTTGGATATGAAAAAAGTCCGGAATCTGACCGTGATCTCCGGAACGGTTGCGGATGCTACCGGACGCTGTCGCGTCACCTGGTTTAATCAGCCGTATCTTCGTAACCAGCTGCGGCGCGGGATGACTTTTGTATTTCGTGGAAAAATGAGTAAAAAGGGGAATCTGTCCGTCCTGGAACAGCCCGAGATCTATACACCGGCGGCATATGAGGAAAAACTAAACAGCATGCAGCCGAAATACGCGCTGACTGCCGGTCTCAGCAATCATATGGTCACGAAAATGGTGAAAGCTGCGCTGGAACAACTGGATCTGACACAGGATTATCTGCCGGAAGAGATCCGGCTGGAATACGAACTGGCAGAGTATAATTTTGCAGCGGTGCAGATTCATTTTCCATCGAACCAGGAACAGTATCTGGAAGCGAGAAAACGGCTGGCATTCGATGAATTTTTATTATTTATCCTGGGGCTGAAGCAGTTGAAAGAACAGACGGCGGCGGATAAAAACCACTACCGGATGAAAGAAGTCTGGAAGACGGAGGAAGTGATCGAGAATCTGCCGTATCAGCTGACCGGGGCACAGAAGAACGTCTGGTATGAGATCGAGCAGGATCTGCGGGGCGAAAAACTGATGACCCGTCTGGTGCAGGGAGATGTGGGAAGCGGTAAGACGATCGTAGCGTTTCTGGCGATGATCATGACGGCAGAAAATGGTTATCAGAGTGCAATCATGGTTCCGACCGAGGTACTTGCAAAACAGCATTATGAGGCGCTGACAAAACTTCTGGAAGAAAATGGTCTGCTGGAACAGTACCAGCCGGTGTTTCTGACGGGATCCAACACAGCGAAAGAGAAACGGCAGATCTATGAGGCAATCGCATCCGGGGAGACACGGATGATCGTGGGAACGCATGCACTGATCCAGGAAAAGGTGATCTACGAAAGCCTGGGATTGGTGATCACCGATGAACAGCACCGGTTTGGTGTGCGCCAGAGAGAAGAATTTTCTTCGAAGGGGCAGAAACCGAATATCCTGGTCATGAGTGCGACACCGATCCCGCGAACACTCGGGATCATTCTGTACGGAGATCTGGATATCTCGATCATCGACGAACTGCCGGCACAGAGACTGCCGATCAAGAACTGTGTGGTGGACACCAATTACCGCGAAAAAGCCTATCGTTTTATCGAAAGACAGGTACAGGAAGGACACCAGGTCTATGTGATCTGTCCGATGGTGGAAGAGAGCGAGGGCATGGATGGAGAAAATGTCATCGACTATGCCGAACGGCTGCGCCATGAGCTGCCATCTTCGATCACCGTGGGAATTCTCCATGGAAAGATGAAACCGAAAGAAAAAAATGAGATCATGGAAGCGTTCAGTGAGAACCGGATTCAGGTGCTGGTTTCCACGACGGTTGTGGAGGTCGGCGTCAATGTGCCGAATGCTACTGTGATGATGGTGGAAAATGCGGAACGCTTCGGGCTTGCCCAGCTGCATCAGCTGCGCGGGCGCGTGGGACGTGGACAGTGGCAGTCGTACTGTATCTTTATTCACGGAAAAAATCAGGCGGAAAAATCAAAACGCCTGCAGATCCTGAACAAGTCAAATGACGGTTTTTATATTGCACAGGAAGACCTGAAACTGCGTGGACCGGGAGATCTGTTTGGTGTGCGCCAGAGCGGGGATCTGAACTTTGAGATTGCTGATATTTTCCGGGATGCATCCATCCTCAAAAAAGCCAGCGATGCGGCAGGATATATCCTGTCTCTGGATGGTACACTGGAACTTCCGCAGCATCGTCTGCTGAAAGAAAAACTGGAAGAATTTGCCGGAAGACAGATGGAAGATCCGGGGTTGTAGGTTGTGTTTTTGAAGAAAAACTTGCAAAATGTGGAAAGATGGGGTAAACTAACTGCTGTAGTTGACTGATGTTTGCAGATGATATTCTGAAAAACAGACAGCGAAAACGAAGGAAACGGTAACGTTGACTTGAGTGTGATTTTGAGGAGGATTATGAATATGGCAGTTAAGAAAACAGTTGCGAAAGCAGCAAAACCGGCAGTTGAAACAGAGGCAGTAAAAGCTGAAGCAACAAAAGCAGCAGCAAAAACTACCGAGAAAGCAGCAGAAGCAAAGACAACTGAAACTGCAAAGAAAGCACCTGCGAAGAAAACAACCGCAAGAAAAACACCGGCAAAGAGAACGACAACAAAGAAAGCGGCTGTAGTGACAGAAGAAGTGTATCTGCAGTATGCGGGAAAAGAATTCTCATCCGCAGATCTGACCGCAAAAGTAAAAGAGATCTGGAAAGAGATGGGTAAAAAAGCAGCAGACTTAAAGGACATCAAAGTATATGTAAAACCGGAAGAGAATGCAGCTTACTATGTGATCAACAATGAAGAGACTGGAAGTTTTGGCTTATAATAGAGACTGAAAAACAATGCAACGAAAAATCTCCCGGGGAGAGCATTTTCCCGGGAGATTTTGTGCGTTCAGGAAGTCAGCAGTCGATTACTGCATGCTGCCCCCTGTATAACCGGATCCCTGGCTCATCTGTTTTTCCTGAGCTTCGATCATTTTTTTGACCATATAACCACCGACAGATCCGTTCTGTTTGGAGGTCAGGTTTCCGTTATACCCATCAGAAAGGGGTACACCCAGTTCGTTTGCTACTTCAAATTTGAAACGGTCTAACGCACCTTTTGCTTCCGGTACTGCTGCTGTGTTAGTAGAAGTTTTGGACATGATTGGTTTCCTCCTTGACTTATAGGTTTTTGTGTAACTTGTTGTTACGCTGTTAGTATGTGACGGAAGAAAAAAATAACACTAGAAATTTTTGCAAATACTGGATAACCTTAGATTTTTTGGTACAAACTTACAAAAACAATTGCAGATAACCTAGTGATTTGATATAATAAAGCTAAATTTGGATGAGAGGGCGGGTTAGAGCATGAACATTGGAATTATTGCGCATAACAGCAAAAAAACATTGATTGAAGATTTTTGTATTGCGTATAAAGGAATTTTGGGAAAACATGAAATATACGCAACGGGCACTACCGGCCGGAGAATTGAGGAAGTTACCAATCTGAGAGTGCACAAGTTCCTGGCAGGATCCGTGGGCGGAGACAAACAGTTTATGGCGATGATTGAGAGAAACGCCATGGATCTGGTGATTTTATTTCATAATCCGAATATGACAAGTCCGAAGGAACCGAACGTGTACCAGATTGCAAGCTGCTGTGATCAGTATAATATTCCGGTAGCAACCAACATTGCAACGGCAGAATCTCTGATTCTGGGACTGGACAGAGGTGACCTGGACTGGAGAAGCCAGATATAAGAATAGTTAAGGAAGAAAACAGAACGATATGAGAGTAATTGCGGGAAAGGCGCGTAGTCTGCGTCTGAAAACCATCGAAGGTATGGACACAAGACCGACCACTGACCGGATCAAAGAGACATTATTTAATATGATTCAGCCATTCATCGCAGACAGCAGATTTCTGGATCTGTTTGCGGGAAGCGGTGGCATTGGCATCGAGGCGTTGAGCCGCGGTGCTTCTTGTTGTGTATTTGTGGAACAACAGAGAAAGGCAGCGGAATGTATCCGGGAGAATCTGGCATTTACCAGACTCAAAGACAGCGCGACTCTGCTAGTGACAGATGTGGTATCGGCAGTGCGGAAACTGAACGGGGAAGAAGCGTTCTCCTGGATTTTTATGGATCCGCCATATGGCAAAGGTCTGGAGTTTCAGGTGCTGGAAGCGCTGCAGGGAACTACGTTGGTCGATGAAGAGACAAGAATCATTATCGAAGAGTCTCTTGACGTTACCTGGGAGCAGGCGGAAGCTCTCGGCTATGAAATCATAAAAGAAAAGAAATACAAGACGAATCAGCATGTATTTCTGAAAAAAAGAGGAGAATTATGACAACTGCTGTTTATCCCGGTTCGTTTGATCCGGTTACAAATGGACATTTAGATGTAATATCACGGGGCGCGGCGCTTTTTGACAAGGTGATTGTGGGCGTTTTACACAATTCTACAAAAAGTCCGTTGTTTTCTGTGGAAGAACGTGTTAGAATATTAAACGAAGCGACCAGAGATCTGCCCAATGTGGAGATTGTCGCATTCAGCGGACTGTCGGTGGATTTTGCCAGACAGTGTGAAGCGAAAGTGATTATCCGTGGCCTTCGGGCAATCACAGATTTTGAATATGAGCTGCAGATGGCACAGACCAATCGTGTGCTGGCACCGGATGTGGATACGATGTTTCTGACAACCAGTCTGGAGTACGCTTATCTCAGTTCAACAACAGTAAAGGAAGTGGCAGCGTTCGGCGGTGATATTTCCAAATTTGTACCGGAATTTGTGATGGATGAGGTACATAAAAAATTTAAAAAATAGAAAAACAGGAACTTACTGATAAGGAGAGAAGAAAGATGAGCAGCAGAATTGAACAGATTATTGAAGAAATCGAAGAATTTGTAGAGAGCTGTAAATATCAGCCGTTATCTACAACCAAGATTGTTGTCAATAAAGAAGAGCTGGAAGAACTGTTAAGAGAACTTCGTCTGAAAACACCGGATGAGATCAAAAGATATCAGAAGATCATCAGCAATAAAGATGCGATCCTGGCAGATGCACAGGCAAAATCTGACAGCCTGATCGCGGAAGCACAGGCAAAGACCAAAGAGATGGTAAGCCAGCATGAAATCATGCAGCAGGCATATGCACAGGCAAATGAGACCATTGCAAATGCAAACAAACAGGCACAGCAGATTCTGGATGAAGCAACGATGGATGCAAACAATATCCGTCTGAGTGCAATCTCATACACCGATGATATGATGGCAAATATGGAGCAGATCCTTGCTACCGCAATCAACGAATCCGGTGAAAAATACAGAAATTACATGGCGTCTATTCAGAGCTGCTACGATGTAGTAAAACAGAACAGATCCGAACTGGCACCTCAGGTATCCGGCGCGGATGCAGTGGATACAGAAGAGACCGCAGAAGCAGAAACTTCAGTGGAAGATCTGGACGAAGAGTAAGAGCCAGCCAACAAACAGGGTACAGACCGCATGGACGGTTTTGCCCGCAATATAAGTACGAATAGAGAGGGGGGTGCCGACGAGCATTCCCCTTGTTTGCGCTATACAGGAAAGTCCGCCGAAAGAGGCGAAGGTCAGGGACAGAAGATAGCGCCAGGATAATTTCAAAGAGGAAGCACCGACGAGAGCGATTCCGGTGGTCATTTCCGTAAATCCGGTGAGAAATACGGAGAGAACGGGTACCGGGGAACTGCAGCGTACGACCAGGGAAGCCAGGATGGAAAACAGGATGATATAACCGCCCAGCTTTGTGATGGTTTCAAATGCATGCATGATAGAAGCATCAATCATATGACTGACAGACTTTCGGAACGATTCCGATGATGGAGATACGGGAGCGGTTGTGAGATCCCGGCAGTCCGGTTTCAGGAGCAGACGAAAAATCAGGGAAGTCAGGAACAAAGAAAGATACAGGATCAGAAATGTGTGCCCGGCAGCATGGGAGAGGTGTAAAGTATCTACGAGAAGGTAGGAACTTACAAACATCGGTCCCGGATTGTTGCAGATCGTTAAGAGGTACTGAGCTTCACTTTTCGTGATTTTTCCCTCGGCAAACAGATCGGCGGTCAGTTTGGATCCCATGGGATAACCGCAGAAGAGCCCAAGCAGAAAAGCATAGGATCCGTACATGGACAGACCGAACAGAAAACGGAAAATTCCCTTTGTTTTCTGAAGAAGGACGGAAGCCAGACCGGTATGGATAAAAAAGTCGGAGAGAATCATAAACGGAAGCAGTGACGGCAGCACATGAAAAAACCAGAGCGTCACACCGGAGGCGGAAGCCTGGAAGGCATCTTCGGGAAAGCGAAGCAGATAGACAAAAACGAAAAAAAGAAGGGTGCATAAGATTCCGGATCGCATGGGCAGCTCCTTTAGTGAGACATCGGTGTTTGATTATATATATGCCTTGATTTTTGAATGTATTTATCATAAAATAATTGTATTGTGGCCGACGGGGTAAGGTGTTCGGCTGAAAAACTGACGTCGTGAACGGAGCGCGTCAGATCGCAGGAGGTTAGAACAAATGGCAGTATTAGAAGGATTAAAACCGGAAAAAGTATTTCACTTTTTCGAAAAACTGTGTGAGATCCCACACGGATCCACGAATATGAAAGAGATCAGTAATTATCTTGTTTCTTTTGCAAAAGAAAGAAATCTGAAATATTATCAGGATGAATCCTACAATGTAGTTATCTATAAAGATGCGACCGCAGGTTACGAAGATGCACCGATTACGATCTTACAGGGTCACTGTGACATGGTTGCAGAGAAAACACCGGATTCGGATCATGATTTCATGAAAGACGGTCTGAAATTGCAGATCGAAGGAGATTATATCACAGCAGATGGTACGACACTGGGCGGTGATGACGGGATTGCAGTTGCCTATATGCTGGCAGTTCTGGATGATGACACGTTAAAACATCCGGCGCTGGAGTGTGTGATCACTACCGATGAAGAGATTGGTCTGTTGGGTGCAAAGGCACTGGATGCTTCTGTTCTGAAAGGAACCCACATGATCAATATGGACTCCGAGGAAGAGGGATATCTGTGGATCAGCTGTGCCGGAGGCTTAAGCGGAACCAGCCGGATCCCGGTAGAATATCAGAAGATGGAAGGCGTGGTGACAGAAGTTCTGATCGACGGTCTGAACGGCGGCCATTCCGGAGCAGAGATTGATAAAAACCGTGCCAATGCCAATAAATTAATGGGACTGTTCCTCTATGAACTGGGACAGAAGATCGGATACAGCATCAAAGACCTGTCCGGCGGAACCAAAGACAATGCGATTACAAGAAGCTGTAAAGCAGCCATCGTAACAGATGCAGAGGATGTGGAAGAAGTAAAAGCTGTTGCGGAAAAACTGCAGGCAGAACTTCGTGCAGAATATGCGGGAAGTGATGAAGGAATCACCATTTCCGTGACACCGGGAAAAGAAGAGACGGTGGAAGCACTTTCTATGGTCAGCAAAGAAAAAGTAGTCTTCTATCTGGTGCATGTACCGTTCGGCATCGAGAAAATGAGCGGTGAGATCGAAGGACTGGTAGAGACTTCCAGCAATCTTGGTATCTTGAAACTGGGAAAAGATGCATTATATTCCACCAGCAGTGTGAGAAGCTCTGTGGGAAGCGCCAAAGAACATCTGTCCGCAAAATTACAGTATCTGACAGAATTCCTGGGCGGTTCTTACGAAGAACAGGGTGACTATCCGGCATGGGAGTATAAAAAGGATTCTCAGATGAGAGATCTGATGGTGGATGTGTACGAAGAATTGTTTGGTGAGAAACCGGCAGTAAAAGCGATCCATGCAGGTCTGGAATGTGGTCTGTTCTACGACAAGATCGAAGGACTGGATTGCGTATCCTTCGGACCGACCATGATCGATATCCACACCACAGAGGAAAAACTGTCGATCCCATCGACCAAAAAGATGTGGAAGTATCTGGTACGCACACTGGAGAAAATGAATACGATTCAGTAAATAAAAATACAGAAAAATAAAAAGGAGGGGGCTGTCGCGGCGCGGCAGCCTTTTTCTCTGAAATAAAAAAACGTTACAATTGTAGTTCTGAGAGTCGGGGAGAGAGCATAGGATATATAGGATGGGGAAAATGGAAATGCAAGAGAAGTTTTCCTGAAGGAAAAAGTATGATATAATGAACGTTAGCGAGTGGGAACAAACGAAGTTTGTTCATCGGGAGCGGTGAATGGCGACCATGATAGCTGCGAAAGCAGCGTCAAGCACCGAAGGTGCGAATCATGATATAATGAGCGCAAGAGAGCCAGAGGGAGCTTGCTCACTCTTGGCGAACGGCGAAATTATGGAGTGATGAAATCACGATATAATGTACGAAAGAGACTAGATTATGACGACAGAATAAGGAGAGGTTAACATGGAAATACAATTATGGCGTGAAATACTCAGTCCCTACGAACAGGCAGTGACAGAACTGGTGGAAAAGTTCCAGCATCTGAGTCTGGAGCACAGGGAACGGGGATTGTATTCTCCCATCGAACAGGTCACAGGGCGTGTAAAAAGCATTACCAGTATTCTGGAAAAAATGAAACGAAAGAAAATTCCGTTTGAGGAAATGGAAGAACAGGTAGAAGATATCGCCGGCATCCGGATCATCTGTCAGTTTGTGGAAGATATCCAGCGAGTTTCGGATCTGATCGCCGGTCGTTCTGACATGGAAATCAAATGTATCAAAGATTATATTGCACACCAGAAAGAGAGCGGCTATCGCAGTTACCATCTGGTCATTTATTATCACGTGGAGACGTTGAATGGACCAAAGAAGATCCAGGCAGAGATCCAGATCCGGACGATGGCGATGAATTTCTGGGCGACGATTGAACATTCTTTGCAGTACAAATATAAGACAAACATCCCGCCGCATGTCAAAGAGCGGCTTGCCAACGCAGCGCAGGCGATCATTGCGCTGGACAGTGAGATGTCTTCCGTGCGAAACGAGATCATGAACGCACAGAACTCGTCTCTGATGCAGCGGAATCTGGTGATGGACATTTTACAGAATATTGAAAATCTGTATCAGAAGTCCAACCGCAGAGAGGTGGAAAAGATACAGGATGAGTTTTACCGGATCTATGCATCCAACGACTTGCAGCAGCTCAAACGTTTCCATCAACAGCTGGATATCATTGCAGAAGGGTATTGCGCCCAGGCAGTGACGAGCGAGGGATGGGATCAGAACCTGTAGATATCAGCAAAGCTGCGGAGCAATCCGTGGTATCAAATGAGTATCAATGAGTATCAAAATCACGATTACGATAAAAAGGAAGAACACAGATGCACTTACCTGAGAAATTCCAGAAGGAGATGGAAACACTTCTGGGGGATGAATATCAAGCATTTACAGAAAGTTATGACAGACAGCCGGAGAACGGGTTACGTCTGAATCGAAGAAAGGTGACGGGGGAGGAGTTCCTGGCTCGGACACCTTTCTTGCTGAAACGGATTCCGTGGATCGATAACGGGTATACTTACGGGGAGGAGACACCGGCGAAAGATCCGTATTATTACGCGGGACTGTATTATCTGCAGGAACCGAGCGCGATGACACCTGCCAACCGTCTGGCTCCCGAACCCGGTGATTATGTGCTGGATCTGTGTGCGGCACCGGGAGGAAAAGCGACCGAACTTGGCGCGAGACTGAACGGGGAAGGACTGCTTCTGGCAAACGATATCAGCAACAGCAGGGCGAAAGCGCTGTTAAAGAATCTGGAACTGATGGGAATCCCCAATATTTATGTGACCAGCGAGACCTCGGAGAAGCTGGCGAAGGTGCTGCCGGAATTTTTTGACAAGATTCTGGTGGATGCGCCGTGTTCCGGAGAAGGAATGTTCCGGAAAGAGCCGCGGATGATGGCGGACTGGGAACAGCAGGGACCGGAATATTACAGCAAACTCCAGCGGGAGATCATTCTGGATGCGGCAGATATGCTGCGACCGGGAGGGAAACTTATGTATTCCACCTGTACGTTCAGTGAGCTGGAAAATGAGGGAACGATTCAGTATCTCCTGGAACAGAGACCGGAGATGAAACTGATCCCCTGCGCGCCGTACGAAGGATTTGCCAAAGGACGCAGAGGGCTGGAAGACTGTGTGCGGATTTTTCCACACCGCATGAACGGGGAAGGACATTTTCTGGCGTTACTGGAAAAAGAGGGAGAGCCGGGAAAACGGAAAAACACAACGAAAAGAAGTTCGGAACTTCCTGCGGAAGCAAAAGAATTTCTGGAAGCCTGGGGCATGTACAGGAAAGAATGGCAGTATTATCTGCGGGAGGACCGGCTGTACGCACTCGGAAAGAAAGACGGCATGCCGGAAAATCTGCGGTATCTTCGCACCGGGCTGTATCTCGGCGACTGCAAGAAAAAGCGGTTTGAGCCATACCAGGCACTGGCGATGGCACTCGATGGAAACGGGGAGAACCGGATCCATCTGAACCGGGAAGATCCGCGGGTGATCCGTTATCTGAAAGGAGAAACGCTGGATGTATCGGATCTGGATCTGAAGAAACAAAAAGGCTGGCAGTTGGTCTGCGTGGACGGCTATCCGCTTGGCTGGGGAAAACTTGCCAACGGAAGCCTGAAAAACAAATATTATGCGGGCTGGCGCTGGCAATAAGGAGAGAAAAATGAGCAAAACCATTCGTTTGGATAAATACCTGGCGGATATGGGCTGTGGAACCAGAAGTGAGGTGAAGCAGATGATCCGTAAAGGTCAGGTGGAGGTCAACGGGGAAAAGGCGAAAAAGCCGGAATTGAAGATCACCACAGGGCAGGACCGCGTGTGCGTGGCGGGAAAAGAAATCTGCTATGAAAAATACCGGTATCTGCTGCTTCACAAACCGGCGGGTTACGTGTCGGCGACCACCGATAACCGGGATCAGACCGTACTGGAATTGTTGCCGGAGGGACTTCGCAAAGACCTGTTCCCGGTGGGACGGCTTGACAAAGATACGGAGGGATTGTTACTGCTGACGAACGACGGAGATCTCGCACACCGGCTGCTGTCTCCGAAAAAACATGTGGACAAGACCTATTATGCAAGGATTGACGGAAAAGTGGTAGCAGAAGATCAGGAAGCGTTTTTACAGGGCGTGGATATCGGGGATGAGACGAAGACACTCCCGGCGAAGCTTGAGATTTTAGAGAGCGCGGATGTTTCCGAGATCCTGCTGACGATACATGAGGGGCGTTTTCATCAGGTGAAACGGATGTTTCAGGCAAGAGGCAAACAGGTAATCTACCTGAAACGGATGACGATGGGACCACTTGTACTCGGCGAGGATCTGCCAAAAGGCGTTTACCGGGAACTGCGGGAAGACGAGCGGAAAGCGCTTGGAATTCATTGATACAGAACAGAAAGAGTAACTATTCAGTAAGGTATATTCCGCGAGATGTTTTGGCATGAATATGCCAAAATCCAGAGACATACAAGCCAAAATGCCATCACCGAAGGTGATTTTCATTGCATTTTGATTCGTAACTGTGAAGGTACTGAATAGTTATAAAGGATTATTATATATGTTAGAAAATATCAAAGCAGTGCTGTTTGATCTGGACGGCACACTGGTGGATTCGATGTGGATGTGGAAGGACATCGATATCGAATATCTGGGGCGGTATGGATATGAATTACCGTCGGAACTGCAAAAAGAGATTGAAGGAATGAGCCTCTCCGAGACAGCCGTGTACTTTAAGGAACGGTTTGCCATCCAGGAGAGTCTGGAAGAAATCAAGAGCACCTGGATGGATATGGCAAGGGATAAATATACCCACGAAGTGCCACTGAAGCCGGGAGCAAGAGAGTTTCTGGTGTGGCTGAGACAGCAGGGGATCCGTACAGGAATCGCAAGTTCCAACGGAATCGAGCTGGTTGAGACTGTCCTGAAAGCACAGGGGATCCGGGAATATCTGGAATCCGTACATACCTGCTGCGAAGTTCCGAAAGGGAAACCTGCCCCGGATATTTATCTTATGGTGGCAGAGACACTGGGAGTAAAACCGGAAGAATGTCTGGTCTTCGAGGATGTTCCGATGGGCATTCTGGCAGGAAAAAATGCCGGTATGCGCGTCTGTGCGGTAGAAGATACCTTCAGCGCCAACCAGCGGGAAGAAAAGAAAAAACTTGCGGATTATTATATAGAAAGTTATGATGAGATACCAAGAGAAAGGATGCAGCCATGAGCGGACAGTTTTTGCCGGTGACGATGGAAGAATGCCGGGAGAGAGGAATTGAACAGCCGGATTTTGTCTATGTGTGCGGAGACGCTTATGTGGATCATTCTTCTTTCGGAGCGGCGATCATCTGTCGCCTGTTAGAAAGCCGGGGATACTCGGTGGGAATGATCGCCCAGCCGGACTGGAAAGATCCGGAAAGCGTTCAGGTGTTCGGCGAACCGCGTCTTGGATTCCTCGTATCTGCCGGAAATATGGATTCTATGGTAAATCATTATACCGTATCCAAAAAACACAGACAAAAAGACTCCTATTCTCCGGGTGGAGAGATGGGACACCGGCCGGACCGGGCAGTGATCGTCTACGGCAATCTGATCCGCAGAACGTATAAAAAGACGCCGATCATCCTGGGCGGTATTGAGGCGAGCCTTCGGAGACTGGGGCATTACGATTACTGGTCCGATCAGGTGAAACGAAGCGTACTGCTGGATTCCGGGGCGGATCTGATCTCTTACGGCATGGGAGAACATTCGATCATTGAGATCGCGGATGCGCTGGCTTCCGGACTGGATGTGAAAGATATCACATTTATCCGGGGAACGGTGTACCGCTGCAAGAGTGTGGAACATATACCGGAACCGCTGTATCTGCCATCCTTTGAAGAAATCAAAGAAAAGAAAGAGCAGTATGCAAGAAGCTTCGGTATCCAGCATCAGAACACCGACCCGTATCAGGCAAAGGTTCTGATAGAAGATTACGGCAATCAGGGGTATGTGGTACAGAATCCGCCGGCGTATCCGCTGAGCGAGCAGGAGATGGACGATGTATATCATCTGCCGTTTATGCGGACGTATCATCCGATGTATGAAAAAAAAGGCGGGATCCCGGCGATTGAGGAGATCAAGTTCAGTCTTACCAGTAACCGTGGATGTTTCGGCGGCTGTAATTTCTGTGCACTGACCTTTCATCAGGGGCGGATCGTGCAGGTTCGAAGCCACGAATCGCTGTTAGAAGAAGCAGTCGAGATGACGAAAGATCCTGATTTTAAGGGGTATATTCACGATGTGGGCGGTCCTACGGCAGATTTCCGTCAGCCGGCGTGTAAAAAGCAGCTGACTAAAGGAGCCTGTACGAACCGTCAATGTCTGTTTCCGACACCGTGTAAGAATCTGATCGCGGATCATTCGGATTATCTTACCCTGCTTCGAAAGCTTCGGAAGGTTCCGAAAGTGAAGAAAGTATTTATCCGTTCGGGCATCCGTTTTGACTATGTGCTGGCGGATCCGAAGAGCCATTTCTTACAGGAACTGGCGGATTATCATGTGAGCGGGCAGTTGAGGGTGGCACCGGAACATGTGGCGGACAAAGTCCTGGAAAAAATGGGAAAACCATCCCATAAAGTCTACCAGGAATTTTTAAAACAGTATTATGCCTGCTGTAAAAAAAGCGGGAAAGAACAGTATGCGGTTCCTTATTTTATGTCTTCCCATCCGGGATGCGGACTGAAAGAGGCGGTGGAACTGGCAGAATATATCCGGGATATGGGATTTATGCCGGAGCAGGTACAGGATTTTTATCCGACACCGTCGACGATCTCCACCTGTATGTATTATACGGGACTGGATCCGCGGACGATGGAGAAGGTGTATGTACCGGTCAATCCGCATGAGAAAAACATGCAGAGGGCGCTGATCCAGTACCGGCGTCCGGAGAATCGGAAACTGGTGGAGGAAGCGCTGATCAAGGCAGGAAGACAGGATCTGATCGGATTCGGTCCGAAGTGCCTGATCCGTCCGTATGACGGCAGACGGGCACAGAAGGTTGAAAATCTGAAAACACAGACAGGCTCCGCAGGAAAGAACAGAAAAAATGGAAGAGGAAATCTAAATCAGAGTCAACAGCCGAATGGCAGACAGCAAAAGCAGCATGCGGGTAAGAAAAAGACCATCCGTAACGTGCATAAAAAACGGTAACAGAAAGGATAAAGCATGAAAAAAGTAAAAAAAGGTGATTATGGATACATTCGATATGAGAAGAAAAAACGACTGTTGACAACGGTAGTTTTGTTTCTGATTCCTCTGGCGGCATTTCTGGCAGCGTTTCTCATCACGGGAACCAAGAAAAATATTATTACCGTCATTGCCATGGTAGGCTGCCTTCCGGCGTGCCGTGCTCTGGTGAATATGATCATGATGTGGCTGCAGAAACCGATGGATGCGAAAGTCTATAAAAAGATCCAGGCACATGAGGGTGAGCTGGAAGTGACTTATGAGACTTACCTGACCACTTATGAGAAGAGTGTATTTGTGGAAAGCTTTGCGGTGTGCGGCAACAAGGTCATCGGCTACACCAGCCATATGGATGGTTCCACACAGTTTATCGAGGATCATGTGCGGGGCATCCTGAAACAGAACGGTTATAAAGTAGAAGTGAAAGTGTTCAAAGAACTGAAAACCTATCTGGAACGGATGGATTATCTGAACGCACACAAACAGGAACTGGAGCAGAATATTTCTTTCAAACCGGATGAGCGGTATCCGGATCTGTCCAGAGATCAGCTGATCAAACATACGATCCTGGCGATTTCTTTGTAAGGGAAAAGAAAATATATGAGAGATCTGACAATCGGAAAAAATGAAGCCGGTCAGCGGATGGACAAATACCTGAAAAAGTATTTTCCGGAAGCCGGTTCTGGGTTCTTGTATAAGATGCTTCGGAAGAAGAATATTTTGTTAAATGAAAAAAAGGCAGACGGGAAAGAAATGCTGAAACAGGGCGACTGTATCCGGCTGTACCTGGCGGAAGAGACAATTGAGAAGTTCCGCGGGACACAGAAAACACCGGCGGTCTCCCGAAAGAAAACTCCCGGTGTGAAACTGGATGTGATCTATGAGGATGAACATGTGGCGATGGTCAACAAACCGGCAGGGATGCTGTCACAGAAAGCAAAACCGTCGGATCAGTCACTGGTGGAGTATTTTCAGAGGTATCTGCTGGATACGGGAGCAATCAGTGAACAGGAGTTAGAGACTTTTCATCCGGCTCCGTGTAACCGGCTGGACCGGAATACCAGCGGGCTGGTGCTGTGCGGAAAGAGCCTTGCGGGGCTGCAGGCATTATCCGAAGCACTGAAACTGCGAACGATGAAAAAATACTATCTGGCACTGGTGCTCGGAAAGGTCGATCAGCCGGGGCATCAGAAAGCATGGCTGTGTAAAGATACAAAGACGAATCAGGTGAAAGTCAGCACCAGGCAGATGCCCGGAAGTTCTCCGATTGAGACCGCCTGGGAGCCGGTCTGGAGCAACGGGCAGGAGACGCTTTTAAAAGTGGAGCTAATCACCGGAAAATCGCATCAGATCCGCTGCCATCTGGCAAGTCTCGGTTATCCGCTGGCGGGAGATCCAAAGTACGGAAACGCCCGGTGGAATGCAGGACTGAAGCAGGAATATGGTCTGAAACGCCAGTTTTTGCATGCATGGCAGGTGGAATTTCCACAGATGTCCGGAGCACTGGAAACGCTGTCTGGAAAATGTTTTACAGCACCGCTTCCCAAAGAACTGGAACGGATCACAGAGGGCGAGAGAAAGAAGGGTAAATCATGACAGAAGAGAGAATAGGCGGAGAAGAAACTACTGGAAAAAAGAAACCGAAAAAGAGTCTGAAAAGAGAGCTTATGGAAGATATTATCATGATCGTGTTCGTTCTGATAACAGTCTGGGTGATGAAAAATTATGTGCTGATCAATGCTGTCATTCCTTCGGCATCGATGGAAGATACGATCATGACGGGCGACCGGATTTTCGGAAGCCGGCTGTCATATGAGTTCGGCGAGCCGCAGAGAGGGGATATTGCGATCTTCAAGTTTCCGGATGATGAGAGTCAGCTGTATATCAAGCGGGTGATCGGACTTCCGGGAGATAAAGTACAGATCATTGACGGAAAAGTCTATATCAATGACTCTGAGACACCGCTGGACGAGCCTTACCTGCCGGAGACACCGGAAGGGGATTATGGTCCGTATTATGTGCCGGAAGACAGCTATTTTATGCTGGGGGATAACCGGAACTGGTCGAAAGACTCCCGATTCTGGCAGAATACCTATGTGAAAAAAGAAAAAGTTCTCGCAAAAGCGATCTTCCGTTATTACCCGTTTAACAAGATCGGTGTGATCGAAAAGGACTGATGGGAGGAAAATATGGCAACCTGGAATTCAAGAGGACTCAGGGGTTCTACACTGGAAGAACTGATCAACCGGAGCAATGAACAGTACCGTGAAAAGGGGCTGGCACTGATTCAGAAAGTGCCGACACCGATCACGCCGGTTCGGATCGCCAAGGATACCAGACAGATCACCCTGGCGTATTTTGAACAGAAAAGTACGGTGGATTATATCGGGGCAGTGCAGGGGATTCCTGTATGCTTCGATGCGAAAGAGTGCAAAGAAACAGTCTTTCCCCTTGCCAATATCCATGAGCATCAGGTGCGGTTTATGAGAGAGTTTGAACAGCAGGAGGGAATTTCTTTCCTGCTGATTTATTTTTCGGGAAGAAATGAATTCTATTATCTGACATTTCGAGATCTGTGGTGGTTCTGGGAGCGGGCGCAGAATGGTGGAAGAAAAAGTTTTCTTTACGAAGAACTGAATCCTTCTTATTTCCTTGCGAACCACGGTGGGATTCTGGTGCCGTATCTGGACGGAATCCAGAAAGATTTGCAGGACAGGGATTGACAAGTGTGCTGTCTTCACATATAATGTATTAGCATAGTAGCACATTAGCAGACTAAAGCGCATAAAAAGTAACTGATATGATAAATCAAAAAGTTACAGAAAAAAGATAAAGAAGAGGATAGAACCATGAGACAATTATTTCATACCCCGGAAGGAGTCCGGGATGTTTACGGAACCGAATGTGCAAAGAAACTGTATCTTCAGAGAAAAATGGAGAAGATCTTTCATGCATACGGTTACCAGAGTATAGAGACACCTACCTTTGAGTTTTTCGATGTGTTCGGAAAACAGGTGGGAACCACGCCGTCCAGAGAACTCTACAAGTTTTTTGACCGCGATGGTAATACCCTGGTGCTTCGTCCGGACTTTACACCTTCCATCGCGAGAGCGGCATCCATGTATTATCATCAGGAAGATATGCCGATCCGTCTCTGCTACAGCGGAAACACGTTTGTGAACCGCTCCAGCTACCAGGGACGACTGAAAGAATCCACCCAGATGGGTGTGGAACTTCTGGGCGATGCGTCGGTGGACGGAGATGGTGAGATCATTGCCATGACCGTGGAACTGTTAAAGGCAGCAGGACTGAAAGAATTTCAGATCAGTATTGGTCAGGTGGATTTCTTCAAGGCACTGGTTGATGACTCCGGTATGTCCGAAGAGACGATCCAGGAACTGCGCCAGCTGATCTCCAATAAAAATTATTTTGGCGTGGAAGAACTTCTGGAGAATCAGAGACTGTCCAAAGAACAGGTAGAGGCGCTGACTGCACTGCCACAGCTTTTCGGCGGTCCGGAAGTCCTGAAGAAAGCAGAAAGCCTGACCGGTAACCCGAAAGCACTTGCTGCGATCCGCCGGTTACGGGAACTGTATCAGGTGGCAACCTGCTACGGCTGTGAAGAGTATATTTCTTTTGACCTTGGTATGCTCAGCAAATATCAGTATTATACCGGCATTATTTTCCAGGGATTTACCTATGGTACCGGTGAGCCGCTGGTAACCGGTGGACGGTACAACAAACTGTTGGAACATTTCGGAAGACCGGCTCCGGCGATCGGTTTCTGTCTGGTGATGGAACAGGTGTTAAATGCACTGAACCGTCAGAACATTCAGGTTCCGGTTCTGGAAGGAAAACGTCTGGTTTTATATAATGAAAGAAACCGCGAGGCAGCGATCCAGATTGCCGGTATGCAGAGAACACACGGCATGCAGATCCAGTGTATGCGGATGGAAGAAGGACTGAAAGCGGAAGACTACATCGTTTATGGCAAGAGTCATCAGTTCACGGATATCGTATCCCCGGTAGGAGAGGATCAGATCCAGGTAATCAATCTGTTTACCGATGAAGTACAGATGACCAATCAGAAAAGTTTTCAGTAGGAGGAAAGACCAATGAGATATTTAACCATCGCACTGACGAAAGGCCGTCTGGCGGAGAAAACACTGGAGATGCTGGAAGCCGTAGGCATCACCTGTGAAGAGATGAAAGATAAAAAGACAAGAAAGCTGATCTTTGTCAACGAAGAACTGAAACTGCGGTTTTTCCTGGCAAAGGGTCCGGATGTTCCGACCTATGTGGAATACGGGGCAGCAGATCTTGGTGTTGTGGGACGCGACACGATCCTGGAAGAAGGAAGAAAATTATACGAAGTGATGGATCTTGGCTTTGGCAAATGCAGAATGTGTATCTGCGGACCGGAATCAGCGAAAGAACTGTTAGACGGAA
Source organism: Blautia faecicola (assembly GCF_004123145.1). Classification (NCBI taxonomy): domain Bacteria; kingdom Bacillati; phylum Bacillota; class Clostridia; order Lachnospirales; family Lachnospiraceae; genus Blautia; species Blautia faecicola. The sequence continues at coordinate 1,527,861 of NZ_SDKC01000001.1, forward strand.
ACCAGCAGATCCGTGTGGCAACGAAATACCCGAATATTGCAAAAGATTATTTCTATAATAAAAAGAACCAGACCGTGGAAATCATCAAATTAAACGGTTCCATTGAACTGGCACCGATCGTAGGACTTTCCGAAGTGATCTGCGATATCGTAGAGACCGGTTCAACACTGCGGGAAAACGGTCTGCATGTTCTCGAAGAAGTATGCCCGCTGTCCGCGAGAGTGGTTGTCAACCAGGTGAGCATGAAGATGGAAAGTGAACGGATCTCAGAACTTTTAGGAAAGTTAAAACAGGTCATCAAGGAGGCAGACAGATGAGAATCGTAAAATTAACAAAAGAAACCACAAAAAATATTCTGGAAAACATGTTAAAGAGAAGCCCGAGCCAGTACGGAGAGTACGAAAGCCGGGTACAGGCGATCATTCAGAACATCAAGGAAAACGGAGACGAAGCCCTGTTTTCCTATACGAAACAGTTTGACAAGGCAGACATCGATGCTTCCAATGTAAAAGTAACAGAAGCAGAATTTGAAGAGGCATACAAAACTGTAGATCCGGCACTTCTGGACGTGATCCGCAAAGCACTGGTCAATATCGAGAGCTACCATGAACTGCAGAAACAGAACAGCTGGTTCAAGAGCACGCCGCAGGGAACGATGCTGGGACAGAAAGTGACACCGCTGGAGAAAGTCGGTGTTTATGTACCGGGTGGAAAAGCGGTATATCCGTCTTCTGTTCTGATGAACATCATGCCGGCAAAAGTGGCAGGTGTCGATAAGATCATCATGACCACCCCATGTAATGCAGAAGGAAAAGTCAATCCGGCAGTTCTTGTCGCTGCAAAAGAGGCAGGCGCAGATGAAGTATACAAAGCAGGCGGTGCACAGGCGATTGCAGCCCTTGCATTTGGAACAGAAAGCATCCCGAAAGTAGACAAGATCGTAGGACCGGGAAATATCTATGTAGCGCTGGCGAAAAAAGCCGTATATGGTCATGTAAGCATCGATTCCATCGCGGGACCGAGCGAGATCCTGGTACTGGCAGACGAGACAGCCAACCCGCGCTATGTGGCAGCAGATCTGTTATCTCAGGCAGAACACGACGAGCTGGCATCTGCGATCCTGATCACGACAAGCGAAGACTTCGCAAAGAAAGTCAGCGAAGAAGTTGAGGGATTTGTACAGGTTCTTGAAAGAAAAGCGATTATTCAGAAATCTCTGGACAATTTTGGATATATCCTGGTGGCAGAGGACATGAACGAAGCGATTGACACTGCAAATGAGATTGCTTCCGAACATCTGGAAATCGTTACTGCCAATCCGTTTGAGGTCATGACAAAGATCCGCAATGCAGGAGCGATCTTCATCGGAGAATACAGCTGTGAACCGCTGGGTGATTATTTTGCAGGACCAAACCACATTCTGCCGACCAACGGAACCGCAAAATTCTTCTCTCCGCTGTCTGTTGATGATTTTGTGAAGAAATCCAGCATCATCTACTATTCCAGAGAAGCATTGCAGCCGATCCACAAAGATATCGAGCAGTTTGCAAAATGCGAACAGCTGACCGCACATGCCAACTCGATCGCAGTGCGTTTTGAAGGGGAGGAATAAGGTATGGAGATCCGCAGACTGGAAGAACAGGGTATGACCCGTAATGTACTGGTGCAGCGCAATACCAAAGAGACGAAGATCACGATGAGCCTGAATCTGGACGGAACCGGAAAAGCCAGCCTGAATACCGGAATCGGTTTTTTTGATCATATGCTGGATGGTTTTGCCCGTCATGGATTCTTTGATCTGGATCTTGCCGTAGACGGTGATCTGAATGTGGACAGCCATCATACGATCGAAGATACCGGAATCGTACTGGGTATGGCTATTAAAGAAGCACTGGGCAATAAAGCAGGGATTTGCCGTTATGGAAGCATGATTCTTCCCATGGATGAGACACTGGTACTTTGCGGCATCGATCTGTCCGGCCGTCCATATTTGAACTTTGACGGTGCATTTACCGTAGAACGTCTTGGAGATATGGATACTGAGATGGCCAGAGAGTTTTTCTATGCTGTCAGCTATGCAGCCGGCATGAATCTGCACATCAAGGTACTGGACGGAACGAACAATCACCATATCATGGAAGCAATGTTCAAAGCGTTTGCCAAAGCACTGGATCAGGCAACACAGATGGATGAGCGGATTCAGGGAGTTTTGTCTACAAAGGGCAGTCTGTAAAAGGGCTGTGCTGCAGACGCAAGGGAACTCCAGGGATATATTTATACAAAAACAGAGGAATCAATGAGCATGGAAGAAAAAAAAGAAACACCGTTAAAAGCTGCATTTACATGGGATGAGCTGAAACTGAACAGTGACGGGATGGTCTGTGTGGTGGTACAGGACGATAAAAATAAAGATGTTCTGATGGTTGCTTATATGAACCGGCAAGCTTATGAAAAGACGCTGGAGACCGGTGTGATGACTTACTGGAGCCGCAGTCGAAATGAGCTTTGGGTCAAAGGGCTTACCAGCGGACATTTTCAGTATGTCCGGTCACTGTATCTGGATTGTGATAACGATACGATTCTGGCAAGGGTGGATCAGGTCGGTGCAGCCTGCCATACCGGAAGCCGCAGCTGCTTTTTTAAAGAAATTATGAAAAGCGATAATGTAGCGGAAAATGGTTGAAGGTTGTCTTGATAAGACATACAAAACAGATGAAATGCATAAAAAATCAACATGGTTTTCAGTTAATTGTTAGACAGAATATGTCTTGAGTATTTTAGTATTGATGCTATAATAGGATATGATTTTATTTTATTATTTTATCCTGTTATAGCATTTTTTTTGTACTGTTGATGAATGCAGAGATACTTGTCAGTAGAAAATGATACATCACAGCAGCGTAACAGATATCTGGAGGAACTATGAAGATTATAATTATCGGATGTGGAAAAGTAGGTTCTGCCCTGGCAGAAGAGCTGACCATGGAGAATCATGAGGTGGCGATTGTAGATATATCTGCCCAGAAATTACAGGAGGTAGGAGAGGATCTGGATGCCCTGCAGATTCAGGGAAATGGATCCAGCATCAACGTTCTGATGGATGCCGGAGCAGCGATGGCGGATCTGGTGATCGCTGTGACCGGATCGGATGAACTGAATCTGCTGTGTTGTCTTGTGGCAAAAAATCTGGGAAAATGTCATACAGTTGCCCGGGTAAGAAATCCGATTTACAACAAGGAAATCAATCTGATGAAAGAGAGTCTTGGCATTTCCATGATCATCAACCCGGAGATGGCAACTGCTGCAGAGATCGCACGGCTGCTTCGCTTTCCTTCGGCCATTAAAATTGATCCTTTTGCCAAGGGAAAAGTGGAACTGTTAAAGTTCCGTCTGAAACCGGAATTCCGTCTGGACGGGAAGTCTATCGTTGAGATCAACATGAAAGGGAAACATAATATTCTGGTTGCGGGTGTAGAACGTGGCGAGCAGGTATTCATCCCGAACGGTGATTTTGTACTGCAAAACGGTGATCTGGTATCGCTCCTGGCATCTCCGAAGAATGCTTCCGCATTTTTCAAGTCTATTGGTTTAAAGACCAATCAGGTGAGAAACTGTATGATCGTGGGTGGCGGAACCATCGCTATCTTCCTTGCAAGAATGTTGCTGGAGATGAAAATGCGCGTTGTGATCATCGAACAGTCCAAAGAGCGATGTGAGCTGCTGGCAGATCTGCTGCCAGATGCAACGGTGGTCAACGGGGATGGTACAAGCAAGAACCTGCTGTTTGAAGAAAATCTGGAAAACGCAGAAGCGTTTGTGGCACTGACCAATATGGATGAGGAAAATATTCTGCTTGGTATGTTTGCGGAGCGGATGTCCCAGGCAAAAGTAGTCACAAAGGTCAACCGTGTGGCGTTTGATGATATTACAGACGAACTGGAACTGGGAAGTCTGATCCATCCGAAATATATCACGACGGATCGGATTCTTCAATATACGAGGGCAACTCAGAACTCCATCGGAAGTAATGTGGAGACACTGTATCATATTCTTGACAGCAAGGCAGAGGCTCTGGAGTTCGTGATCCGGGAAAACTCTTCGGTAGTTGGCGTAGAACTGAAAGACTTGCGGTTGAAGAATAACCTGTTGGTGGGCTGTATCAACCGAGGTGGTAAGGTATTGATTCCACGCGGCGATGACTGTCTGATGGTGGGTGATACGGTTGTTGTGGTAACCAGTCAGAAATGCCTGCGGGACATTGAAGATATTCTGGAAAAATAGGAGAGATACGTATGAATTATCGAATTATTACCTATGTGATCGGCTGGGTACTGAATCTGGAAGCCATCTGCATGGCACTTCCTGCAGTTACCGGGCTGATCTATGGAGAAAAAACATGGACCTCCTTTTTGATCACAGGACTGATCAGTGCACTGGCAGGAACGCTCCTTGTAGTGCGTCGACCGGAAAAACCGCACTTTTTTATGAAAGAGGGATGTGTATCGGTAGCTCTTTCCTGGATTGTGCTCAGTCTGATTGGTTCGTTACCTTTTATGATCAGTGGGACGATTCCGCATTTTGTGGATGCTCTTTTCGAGACGGTCTCCGGTTTTACAACAACAGGAGCAAGCATTATGGCATCGGTGGAAGATGCACCACGTTGTATCCTGATGTGGAGAAGCTTTACCCATTGGATCGGTGGTATGGGTGTCCTGGTATTATTGCTTTCTATTATTAAGATGAGTGGTGGTTCACAGATGAATCTGATGAAAGCGGAGAGTCCGGGTCCCTCAGTCAGCCGTCTGGCTCCTACCGTACGTTCTACGGCAAAGATTCTGTATACGATCTATCTTCTGATGACGGTGCTGGAGACTGTGATTCTGCTGTTATGTGGAATGCCGGTATTTGATGCACTGACAACTGCTTTTGGTACAGCCGGTACCGGAGGGTTCGGAATCAAGAATGACAGTATGGGAGGCTATAGCACAACGATTCAGATTGTTGTTACTGTATTCATGATTCTGTTTGGTATTAATTTCAACGTGTATTTTCTGCTTCTGTCAAAAAAATGGAAACAGGCACTGAAAAATGAGGAGGTACGCTGGTATCTGGCCATCATTCTGGGAGCGGTTCTTCTGATTGGATGGAATATCCGGGGAGTCTATGGAAGCATGGGAAAGGCAATCCAACAGGCTGCTTTCCAGGTTGCATCGATTATTACTACTACCGGATTTGCGACGGTCGATTTTAATCTCTGGCCGGAGGTTTCCCGGACGATTCTCGTGCTTCTGATGTTTGTCGGTGCGTGTGCAGGCAGTACCGGTGGAGGTATTAAAGTTTCGCGTTTTATTATCCTGTTAAAAGCGATGAAGAAAGAGATCAAGCAGTATCTGCATCCCCGTCAGATCCGGAAAATCCAGATGGATGGAAGAGTTGTGGAGCATGAAGTGGTAAGAAATGTCAATGTGTTTATGGTTGTGTATATCATGATTTTTGCGACTTCTATGTTTGTTCTGGCATTTGATAATCTGGATCTGATCACGAATTTTACGGCGGTTGCGGCAACTTTTAATAATATTGGTCCCGGACTGGAACTGGTTGGACCGACGGCGAACTTTGATTTGTTCTCAGATGTTGGCAAGTATGTGCTGATTTTTGATATGCTGGCGGGAAGGTTGGAGATTTTTCCGTTGCTGCTGGTGTTCTTTCCGGATACGTGGAGGAAGTTCTAAAAAAAGGTGTGCCAAGACGAACGCCAGAAAGAGAATTGGCGGGCGGACGCCCGAAAGCCGATCGCACTGTCTGCGGCAACGTGGGCAGGGCAACTTTAAGCTAGCCGCTAACTTCGGCTATGGTTCACGAGGGTCAGCTGACCCTCGCGAAAGCCTGCGTAAGCGTCGGATCTTAAAGCTTGCCCTAACCGCCCACAAAGTGTTGCTCGCAAACAGTGCGATCGGCTTTCTGGCTGTTTATTGGCTGTAATTGTGGTGAGCGGTGTCGGCAAGGGGAGAAGAGAAGTGGTGTAGTAACTGGGAGATGTTGGTAATGAAACATGAAAATTGATGGTTGGACAGTATAATTAGAATATGTTGATGGATTATGAAGGTGAAAAGACTGGAAACAAAGAGCCGACAGGTGTATCTGTGTGATGTGAGATACAATACCTGTCGGTTTTAATGTTTTGAGGATGGTAGCATAGTGTTTTGTGTACTACTCATCCCAGCCTTCGTAGAATCGAATATTTACGGAGATGATGCGGACGATGTCTTCCGGGGTCAGGTCGAGGTCGGAGGGGTCGGAGATGCTGGGAAGGTTGGGTTCTTCTTCGTCCAGTTCTACGGTGATCCAGTTGTAGGCGGCTTCGTTGGCATTCTCGATGGCTTCGTCCAGAGTATCTCCGGTGGAGGTGCAGCATTCGAGATCCGGAAAGTAGCCGTTGTATGTTCCGTCTTCATTTTTGCGGAAGACAGCAGGGTACATAAATTTCATGGGTAAGACTCCTTTGTTTTTGATTCTGTGATTTAGAGCGTGTTTGAAACAGCGTTTCATAGTTTGCTCCAAACGTTTTTAAGTATACAACATCTTTTAATGATTGGCAAATAAATGCGGAAAATATAAATAAGAAAATCAGGTCCTTTTCAGAAAACAACAGTTGAGATGAAGGAAAATCAGAGATATAATAAAAGAACAGAATCTGTCAGAAAAGAGAACAAAAAAGCAGGAGGGTTTTAACATGAGGAAAAATTTAGGAGCAAAAGCATATACATATCCACAGCCGGTATTTATCCTGGCAGCTTACGGAGAGGACGGAACACCGAATGCAATGAATGCAGCCTGGGGCGGCATCAGCGATGACAAAGAACTGACCATGTGCATCAGTGCCAGCCATAAGACAACCGAAGATATCCTGGCAAGAAAAGCATTCACCGTAAGTATGGCAGATGCCGCTCATGTGGAAGCATGTGATTATGTGGGAATCGTTTCCGGAACCAAAGAGCCGGACAAATTCGCAAATGCAGGATTTCACGCAGTAAAATCAGAGTTCATAGATGCACCACTGATCGAAGAACTCCCGATTGCCGTAGAATGCAGACTGAAAAGCTACGACCCGGAAAGTTGCCGGATGGTGGGAGAAATCGTAAACATCAGTGTGGATGAGCGTGTACTGGACGAGAACGGTAAAGTGGATGTGGCAAAAGCTCAGCCAATTACGTTTGATCCGTTTAACAATACCTATGTGGTACTGGGGGCAACCGTTGGAAGAGCGTTTCATGATGGAATGAATCTGAAAAAATAATGTAACTGTTCAGTGACTTCACAGTTAAGATTCGATGAAGAGTTATCTTCATGACAGAAATAAGAAGATGATTCTGGAAAGTATAAAGGAAATAAAATTTTAAGTGAAAGACTCGATGCTGGATTTTAGCAGTATCGAGTCTCTTTGTATGAAAATTGTGAAAATATAATAAAAAGAGGAAGAAAAGTGAAAATATTTGTTGCGAAATACACAATAACGGGATATAGTATAAGTAAAATTGTATTTTGTAAATGGAGAAAGATATGTTAGCCAGACTGGAAATGAAATTAAAATGTGAGGAAGAGTTAAATTACCAGATGAGTTCGCTTTTTCATGGTGTTCTGATGGAACTTTTACCAAAAGAATATGCAGATTATTTGCATCTGTCGCAGTTGCATCCATATACACAACATTTGGAATATAAAGAAAAAAACTGGTATTGGGTTGTGTGTTGCCTGAATAAAGAAACAACGAAAACGATAATTCAGGATACGTTGTGGAACACAGAAAAAATTGAAATCAAAAAAAGAGATATGGAGATTTTTATTGGACAGAAAAAGTATGATGAAGTTTCATATCGGGAATTAATGGAAGAATTTTATGAAAAAGATGCAAATCGTTATATACAGCTTCATTTTATTTCTCCTACAGCGTTCAAGCAACAGGGAAAATATGTTTTTTACCCGGATCTGCGTTGCATTTTTCAGAGTTTGATGAATAAATATGATGTCGCAGTTCAGGAAGAAACGATGTTGGATAGAGATACATTGGACCAGTTATGTGATGCGGCGCAGGTGATCCGGTATGATCTGAAAAGTACAAGCTTTCCCATGGAGGGGATAAAGATTCCGGCTTTTATCGGAAAGATTACAATTAAAATGAACGGAACACAAACGATGGTGAATTTTGCCAACATGCTTTTCCGATTTGGAGAATATGCAGGAGTTGGAATTAAAACAGCCATTGGAATGGGGTATATAAAAATGACAGAAGAAAGGGGAAGAAAATGATTACAGACAGGCAGATAAAATTAATCATCGGAAGTCTATTACATGATATCGGAAAAGTTGTATACAGAAGTGGCGATGGAAGAAATCACAGTCAGAGTGGATACGAATATCTGAAACAAGAGACAGATATGCAGGATACAGAGGTGTTGGATTGTATAAGATTTCATCATGGAAATCATCTGAAAAATGCGAATATTGAGTCAGATGCGTGTGCATATGTTACCTATTATGCGGACAACGTAGCAGCTTTCACAGATCGCAGAGAAGCAGAGAATGGAGAATACGGATTTGACAAGATGGTTCCACTTGCCAGTGTGTTTAATATTTTGAACGGAAATCATGGGAACAGTCATTACGCGATGAATGTTTTAGATCCCCGAAATGGAATTAACTATCCGACACAGGATCCTGTTGTCATGAATGAAACATTTTACCGACAGGTAATACAAAATATAACGGACAATCTGAAGGGGATTTCCTGGGATGAAGAATATATCAATTCTTTGTTGTCAGTATTGGAGGCGAATTTAAGTTATATTCCTTCTTCCACGGCTAAAAAAGAACTGACAGACATTTCCTTATACGATCATGTAAAAATGACAGCAGCGATTGCTTCCTGTGTGGAACAGTATCTGGAAGAACATCAGGAAAAAGATTATAAAAAATGGCTGTTTACGGAGGCACAGGAGTCTTACAAAAAAGAAATGTTTCTTTTGTATTCTATGGATATTTCGGGAATTCAAAATTTTATTTATACTGTGGGAGAAAAAGGTGCGTTGAAAGGGCTGCGTGCAAGAAGTTTTTATCTGGAAATTATGATGGAACATATGGTAGACGAGTTACTGGAAAAACTGTCTCTTTCCAGAGCCAATCTGATATACACAGGTGGCGGTCACTGTTATATGTTACTTTCCAACACACAAAAGACACGTAATGTGATGGAACAGTATGAAAAAGATACGAACCAGTGGTTGATGGAGCATTTTGATACGGCTCTTTATGTGGCGTGTGGATATGCAACGGCAACCGCGAACGCATTGCGAAATGTTCCGGACGGCAGCTATTCTGAGTTGTATTTACAGATATCGAAAATGATTTCTATGAAGAAATCGCACAGATATACAGAGGATATGATTTGTTCCCTGAACAGAAAACAAAAAGAAGGAGAACGTGAGTGTAAAGTATGCAGGAGAGTTGCAAAACTTGTAGATGATAAATGCAGTATCTGCAATGCGCTGGAAAAAATGTCAGGCGGTATTTTGGAGGAAAAATATTTTACGGTATTATGTGAGCAAATACCGGATGCACTACCGCTTCCCGGAGAGAAATATCTGGCAGCGGATACAGAAAGCAGACTTTTAAAACATATGAATCAGGATATTTATGTCCGGGCATATACGAAAAATGGTATATATACAGGAAAACATGTCACTACAAAACTCTGGGTTGGTGATTATACCACAAAAAATACGTTTGCGGAATTTGCAAAACAGGCAGAAGGAGTAAAGCGAATCGCTGTTTTGCGGGCAGATGTAGATAACCTGGGAACGACATTTGTATACGGATTCCAGAGAGAAAACGGGGACGACCGTTATGTGACACTTTCCAGAACAGCTACGTTGTCGAGACAGTTATCGCTCTTTTTCAAATGCTATATCAATCAGATTCTGAAAAATGGGGAGCCGGGTATTTTCGGCAGAGAAACAGGCAGAAATGTTACGATTGTGTACTCCGGCGGTGATGATGTTTTCCTGGTGGGAGCCTGGAATGACGTAATCGCTGCGTTCATGGATCTGAGGGAAGCACTGGAACGTTTTACACAGGGTACACTGCATATTTCAGGTGGAATTGGTATTTATCATGAAAAGTATCCGTTGAATGTTATGGCTAAAGAAGTGGAAGAACTGGAAACGGCGGCGAAAGAAGTAGCTGGAAAGAATGCGGTCACCGTTTTTGATGATACACAGGCATACTCCTGGAAAGAATTCCTGCAGAGTGTAGCAGATGAGAAAATCAGGGTATTGGACAACTATTTTAAACAGACAGATGAGCATGGGATGGCGTTTTTGTATCATCTGATGGAACTGTTAAGGCGGGACAGTGAAAAGATTAATTTTGCCAGGTATGTGTATTTGCTTTCAAGAATGGAGCCGGATGAGAACGAACCATTACAGAGAAAAGCATATCGGGAATTCTCAAAGAAAATGTATGAATGGAGTAAGAACTCCAAAGATCGAAGAGAGCTGATTACAGCGATTTATCTGTATGTTTATCTGCATCGGAAAGAGAAGGAGGAAGAAGAATGAAACTGACAGAGGAAAACTATGTAGAAATTGCAGAACAGGTGATAAAAAAACTTCATGAGGAGAAAAATCAGAAAGGTCAGCCAATAGGAATCGTAACGACCTCTAAGATCAGAAATCTGTTATCTATGACAGCAAACATATACAATGATGTTGTAAATACAAAGAGTGAACATCTTTCCAATGAGGTAATAGGACGTATTAATTATCTGAAACTGAGATTTGTATATGAGGCAGGACGGGAACAGAAAGTAAAACGTCTGGTAGAAACAGCACAGATCTTACAATGTCTGGATGCGATTAAGGGCAGTCGGTCACAGTATATTTTATTCAGCAGGTATATGGAAGCATTGGTAGCATATAGAAAATTTTACGAAAAAGATGAATAGGGGGATATGAACATGTTTGCAAAGATAGAAATCAGCGGAAAATTAGAAGTAGTTACTGGATTACATATTGGCGGTTCCAGTGCATTTTCAGCAATTGGAGCCGTAGACTCACCGGTTATCAGAGACAGCAGAACGAACATGCCGATGATACCGGGAAGCAGTCTGAAAGGGAAAATGCGGACATTACTTGCGAAAAGATATAATCAAACCGTGGCGGCTGCTCCGGATGATGATGCAGACTGTCTGACAGAACTTTTTGGAAGTGCGAAAAAGGGAAAAGTGAAAACCAGCAGGATTTTATTTTCAGATATGTTTTTAGATAATAAAGAAGAACTGAAACTGGCAGGTGTAGAGGATCCGGTAGAGATTAAATTTGAAAACAGTATTAAAAGAACGACAGCGGTAGCGAATCCAAGACAGATTGAACGGGTGGTTCGAGGTGCACAGTTTCCATTACAGCTGATTTATGAAATGAAAGACGAGGAAACCCTGTATAAAGATCTTGAAATCCTGAAAGAGGGATTTCGACTGTTGCAGTACGATTATCTTGGCGGAAGCGGATCAAGAGGATACGGAAGAGTGAAAATTACGGATCTGCATCTGGATACAGTAATCGGTGAGATTCCGGATGAAGTCATGAGAAAATGCGAGCAGATTATGGAAAGCTAAAGGAGCGTATATGGAATATTCAATCTATAAATTAGATTTTCAGACAGGAGTTCATTTTGGAACCGGAATGCTGAATGAAAGCGCATACACGTTTCAGGCAGATCAGTTGTTTTCCGCAATGTTTATTGAAGCATTGAAGATGCAGAAAGAAAAAGAGTTCCTTGATATGACCAAGCGAGGAAACCTGCTCTTTTCAGATGCCTTTCCATATATCGGACAGCAGTATATGGTTCCGAAACCAATGATTTATATAGAACCTCAGAAAAAAGGGCAGTCAGAACAGAAAAAAGCATATAAAAAATTAAAATTTCTTCCGATAGAGCAGTTGGAAAATTTTATGAATGGAACGATGGATGTTTCTGTAAATCCTTTAAAAGAGTATGGATCCTTTCAACAGCAGACAATGGCGCGGGTAAGAACGGAGGAAGATACTTTGCCGTTTCGGGTAGGAACGTATTTTTATAATCAGGATTGTGGATTATATGTTATTCTTGGCTATACAGAAAAAGAAGAGAAATATCTTGCGGAGGAACTGTTAGAATCGCTGGCTTATACCGGCATCGGAGGGAAAAAATCAACAGGACTCGGAAAGTATATTCTGCGACCGGTAAAACTTCTGGAAGCACTGGAACGACATCTGAAAAAAGATGCAGACAGAAATATTTTACTCTCCGTTGGACTTCCACAGGATAAAGAACTGGAAAATGCGCTGGAGGGCGCTTCATATCAGCTGATAAAACGATCCGGTTTTGTATCCTCAGATACCTATGCGGAGGAACTGAGAAAGAAAAAAGATTTATATGTGTTTGCAGCCGGGTCATGCTTTGAACATCGGTTTGAGGGAGATATCTATGATGTTTCAGAAAAGGGAAGTCATCCGGTATATCGTTATGCAAAGCCACTCTTTATGGGGGTGTAGGTATGAAGGAATATTTAAAAACATACAGGATAAAAATTACGGCATTATCCCCGATTCATATAGGGTCGGGAGAAAAAATAAGCAAAAAAGAATATATTTATCTGCCACGCAATCATCATGTGCTGATTCCGGATATTGAAAAAATGTATGGGGATTTGCAGAGAAAAGGTCTTGGAAAAGCGTATATGGAATATCTGTTATCGAATGGCAGCAGAGGACCTGCACTGGGACAGTGGTTAAAGCAATCACAGGTGCCTGTGTCACAATATACTGCGTGGAAAAAATATGAGATGGATGCAGGCGAGGCATTTGTTTCGCAGGCGGCACGTCCGAAAGAGATCGATGCTTTTGTCAAGGATTCGTATGGAATGCCGTATATTCCGGGAAGCAGCATAAAAGGAATGATCCGGACAGCTCTCATCGCCTGGGAGATAAGAAAAGATCCGGAAAAATATACAGCAATCAGAGAGAAAATTGCAGCAAGTTCCAGAGTGCGGGCGAACAGAAAGATGTGTCTTTCCAAAGAGACAAACGCATTGGAGCAGCAGATATTTTACACATTGAACAGAGATCAGAAAAAAAGATCAAGTGCAGTGAATGATAATCTAGCTGGCTTACGTGTGGGAGACAGTTATCCGATTCCGGTAGAACAATTGACATTAAGTCAGAAAATCGATTATACTCTGGATGGACAGGAAAAACCGTTACCACTTTTGAGAGAAACACTGAAACCAGGAACGGAGATAGAAGCTGATATTACAATTGATACAACGCTTTGCCCGTACACGATGGAAGATATCATGAAAGCACTGAATCTTTTTCAGAAAATCTGTTACAAATATTTTTATTCCAGATTCCGCAGGGGTACTGAAAAAACGGGCATTATCTGGCTGGGTGGAGGCTGTGGTTTCCTTTCCAAGACGATTCTATATCCGCTATATGGCAGTCAGGCGGTCAGAATTATCGATAATATTTATAAAAACACATTGGGCAGTTCCTATAGGATGCATAAACATGCAAAGGATATCGGCCTGAAAATAGCACCTCATGTATGTAAATGTACAAAATATGAGGGAAAATTATATGATATGGGTATGGGATATATGACATACCGACCAATCTAAAACTCTGTTTTGCCCCGCAGCCCATAAAATAAGGGATTTTGAAAAAAATTTGTATCTTTTTGGAAAGATTCCGCAAACGAATCCGGTTTCCTCCGCAAACCCGTCTGGAAACCACGAGATTCAGGGGGCTGCGAGAGGCAGGGTAGATAAAGAAGAACCCCGTGGAGGGGACGAAAACCGAATTCATCCGTAATCTATAGCCTTCTTTTCTCGTAGATAAAGAAGAACCCCGTGGAGGGGACGAAAACGATTGTTTCATTCAATTCCTTACATTTATTAGCATATGTAGATAAAGAAGAACCCCGTGGAGGGGACGAAAACTGTCCAGGATATCAAAACATTAGTTCGTAGCGATTCTAGTAGATAAAGAAGAACCCCGTGGAGGGGACGAAAACGAGTTTAGAGTTATTCCAGGAAGCGAGTACACGCAATGTAGATAAAGAAGAACCCCGTGGAGGGGACGAAAACACTTTTTGTTTTGCCCTAACGTAATCGGTTCGAGCGTAGTAGATAAAGAAGAACCCCGTGGAGGGGACGAAAACATTTATCCTCGTTATCTTTAAGGTTGCCAATCTGTTGTAGATAAAGAAGAACCCCGTGGAGGGGACGAAAACTGCTCTGCTACGCTTTTCGTGTCTGTATACTCTTATGTAGTAGATAAAGAAGAACCCCGTGGAGGGGACGAAAACGGCTTTTATTCTTTTTTCAAGGTACAGTTGTTATAGGGTAGATAAAGAAGAACCCCGTGGAGGGGACGAAAACACAATATCCATACTTTCATTGTTTTTCAGTGCAACGTAGATAAAGAAGAACCCCGTGGAGGGGACGAAAACGCCTGGTCACGCTCAGACAGGGATGTAATTTCTGAAAGAGGGTAGATAAAGAAGAACCCCGTGGAGGGGACGAAAACGGAAAGAGGGAATGTTGAAAAGTTTCAGTCCGTTCACGTAGATAAAGAAGAACCCCGTGGAGGGGACGAAAACACCACACCAGCCAAGCGAAAGAAGATATAAATTTGTGTAGATAAAGAAGAACCCCGTGGAGGGGACGAAAACTCTTACCTACCCTAGCCTTAGGATAACGCATATCCGCCGTAGATAAAGAAGAACCCCGTGGAGGGGACGAAAACGATCCGGAAAGATTTTCTACACGCTCAATTGTTTCAGTAGATAAAGAAGAACCCCGTGGAGGGGACGAAAACTTTACAGAGTTGTGATAATGTCCATCATTGTGAACTTGTAGATAAAGAAGAACCCCGTGGAGGGGACGAAAACATTTTCTTTTAACATTGCCACGCCTCCCGTTATTGCGTAGATAGATAAGAACCCCGTGAAGGGGACGAAAACCAAGCAATGTCCGCCAGAGGAATACATTCGGATAATGTAGATAGATAAGAACCCCGTAGAGGGGACGAAAACCCAGTCAATGATGAAATTAATCCATCTTTTCCGATATCATGTAGATAAATGAGAACCCCGCAGAGGGGACAAAAAATTTTCTGCCTTTCGGCTGTTTCTTTCTCTTTACAGTAGATAAAAAAGAGCCTCATAGAGGGGACGAAAACGGATGTGTAGGTTCATCCTCCATAGCGTCCAGAGTGTAGATAAAGAAAAACCCCGTGGAGGGGACGGAAACAGTAAGTTATATTTGAAAGAGGTGAAACAGTAATGAGTTATCTTTATGTATGTGAACAGGGTGCAAGTATCGGGATAAAGGAAAATCGATTTCAGGTAAAATACAAAGATGGATTGTTAAAAAGTGTTCCGGCAGAAACCCTGGAAGTCATTGAGGTGTTTGGAAAGATTCAGATTACAACACAATGCCTGACCGAATGTCTGAAACGGGGAATCAATGTGATCTTTTATTCAACGAACGGGTCTTATTTTGGACGATTGATTTCAACTACCCATGTAAATGTACAGCGGCAACGAAAACAGGCGGATCTTGGAAAAAACAAAGAGTTTCAGCTTGATTTCTCAAGGAAAATCATAGATGCCAAGATTCACAATCAGATTGTAGTATTGAGACGATATGCAAGAGGAAGGCAGCAAAATGTTGAACGGGCGATTGCGGAGATGCAAAATATGCAAAGAAAGTTGCCACGTGCGGTCAGTATAGAACAGATTATGGGATATGAAGGAACAGCTGCAAAAATATATTTCAGAACTTTAGGAGAACTAATCGATCCGGCTTTTCGGTTTTCAGGAAGATCAAGGCGGCCTCCTATGGATCCTTTTAATTCCATGATCAGTCTGGGATATTCTATTATTTTGAACGAATTGTATGGAAAAATAGAAGGAAAGGGATTAAATCCATATTTTGGAATTATGCATAAAGATCGAGAAAAACACCCGACATTAGCCAGTGATTTGATGGAAGAGTGGAGGGCAGTGCTGATCGATACGACGGCGTTGAGTATGTTGAATGGGCATGAACTGGCCACAGAAAATTTTTATACGGACACAGAACATCCTGGAGTGTATCTGGATAAAGACGGATTTAAAAAATATATCCAGAAGCTGGAGATGAAATTCAGGTCGGACAATAAGTATCTCTCATACATTAATTACAGAGTCAGTTTTCGTAGGGCATTAGATATGCAGGTGAATCAGTTGGTAAAGGTAATTGAAACAGGAGATGTAAATGAGTACTCACCGGTTATAATTCGATAAAAACAGGAAAATACGAATGGAAAATTATTTTTGGAATACGGAAGAAAATTATAAAGAGAAAAAACTATATATTCTGGTGATTTATGATATAGTAAATAACAGACGGAGAGTTGCTTTTGCCAAGAAAATGAATGGCTATGGATTCCGCGTACAGAAGTCGGCATTTGAAGCTATGATTTCGGAAGGTATGTATCGAAAACTGATCGATGAGATACCAACATTGATTGATAAATCAGAAGACAGTGTACGGGTATATAAGATTCGTGGAACCGGAGAAGTGAATCTTTTCGGACTGAACCAGAAAATTGAAAATGAAGAAGTTATTATTATTTAAAGAGGAAAGCAAATGAATAGAACAATTTTATTTACCCCGGTGGGAGGAACAGATCCTATTTCATCAACGAACTGCTATGATGGATCCATGTTACATATCTGTCGGGTTTACAAACCGGATATAGTTATTATGTATATGTCCAAGGAGATGCTGGATTATCAGGAGGAAGATGATCGATATCGATACTGCCTCGATCAGTTGATGAAATTGCAGAAACGGAAAATGGAATATAGAATTATTGAACGGCGAAATCTCACGAAAGTGCATGAATTTGATTATTATTATCAGGATTTTCGGATGATCATAGAAAAGATTCATGAAAATATGGATGATTCGGATACACTTCTTCTGAATGTATCATCGGGAACTCCGGCGATGAAAAGTGGCTTACTGGTATTACAGACATTGGGAGAATTCCCGGCGAAACCGATTCAGGTTGCAACACCGGAAGAAAAGATTAATGAACATAGTCGCAAAAATTATAACGTACGATTGTTGTGGGAGAAGGATATAGACAATCGCGAAGGATACAAAAACAGGTGTAAAGAAGTAACTTGTCCAACGTTGTCGAAAATAAAAAAAGAAGAAATAATAAAAAAACACATTTCTGTTTATGACTATAAAGCTGCCATTGATGTTGCGGAGACATTACCGAAGAAAGAAACGAAAAACTATAACGATTTATTGTATTTAGCAAATTCGAGAATTTTACTGGACTTTTCCAGAGTAGATAAACTTATAGAAAAAACAAAATTGCAGTGTTTTCCAGTGGAGGACACAGAGGAAAGAAAATATTTTGAGTATGCGTTGAGTACAAATATAAAATTGAAGCGAGGAGAGTATGCTGATTTTATACGCGCAATCACACCGTTAATAGTGGATTTGTTTGAAACTATTTTGGAAAAAGAA
Source organism: Blautia faecicola (assembly GCF_004123145.1). Classification (NCBI taxonomy): domain Bacteria; kingdom Bacillati; phylum Bacillota; class Clostridia; order Lachnospirales; family Lachnospiraceae; genus Blautia; species Blautia faecicola. The sequence continues at coordinate 1,545,487 of NZ_SDKC01000001.1, forward strand.
TTTAATATTGATATCAATGATTACTGCGAAATAAATGAAAATTCAGTAAGGAACTGGTCAAAAAGAAAATTATCAGGAACTGTAATTGGAAATTTATTAGACAGACAGTATCGCAATGGATTTAAAGGTAAAGAAGTATATTCAGACCATCTTCGAATGATAATTATTGGTTTGTCAAAAGATCGGCGATTAATAAGAACAGTAGATGAAGTAAGAAAAGTTGAAAAAAATATTCGAAATCTGGCAGCTCATGAAATTGTGTCGATTACGGATAAAACCATTGTGGAAAAAACAGGATATACAGGCGAGAAAATTATGAACATGATAAAAGAACTGTTTCATTATACGGGAATAGCGATTCGCAAGGAATACTGGGATTCTTACGATGATATGAATCAAAAAATATTACAGAAAATCGGGTAATAAGATATGAGAGAAGACAAAACCGAACAGCGATGGGATAAACTACTGCACATCCGCACAAGCGGAAGGGATGATTCTCATTCGGATCAACACAGATACCCGTATGAGCCGACACCGTATACCGTGCTGGAACGCCTTGCGGATTCCGGGTATATCCGAAAGAACAATCTGCTGTTGGATTATGGCTGCGGAAAAGGACGGGTAGATTTCTTTTTGTCCTGGCAGACCAGATGTCAGTCTGTAGGAATTGAATATGATGAGCGGATCTATGAAAGTGCACAGAAGAATAAAGAAACCGCAGTCTCCTCCGGGCGGGTATCTTTCGAAAAGGTCGATGCGACAGAATTCGTTGTCCCGGATCAGGCGGACAGGATGTATTTTTTTAATCCGTTTTCTGTAGAAATATTACAGCATGTGATAGCAAGAATACTGGAATCCTATTACCGGAATATGAGACCGATCCAATTGTTCTTTTATTATCCTTCGGATGACTACATAGCGTGTCTGATGAGTGTGGAAGAGTTACAGTTTTCGGACGAGATTGATTGTAAAGATCTCTTTCCGGGAGAAAATCCAAGGGAAAGAATCGTAGTATTCGAACTGGGAGAAATCGCAGGTTGAAATATGGAAAGTTAAGGAACGCGAAGGAGAAAAACATTATGGGAGATCATGAAAGAGGAAAGCTGGATGACAGTGGATTCCACTATGACGGCTGTGCAGGCGGTCCCTGTGGATGCGATGGAGGAAGCGGAGGTTCGCCGAGGAGAGGTGGCGGTGGAGACGGTCTGTGGATTGCATTTGGCTTGATTGTGGTTTTTGGAGGGGTAATCGGACTGTCGGAACTAACAGGAATACCATTGGAAAACTGGTCATCAGGAATGATACTTTTTGTGATGTTTCTCCTGTTTTTATTAGTTGCAGTGATTATAACAATCTATTATCTTCTGAAATAGAAAGAATATTCGTAACTATTCAGTAGGTAGTATCCCGCGAGGTGTTTTGGCATGAATATGCCAAAATCCCGAGACATACAAGTCAAAATGCCATCACCGAAGGTGATTTTAAATGCATTTTGACTCGTAACTGTGAAGGTACTGAACAGTTACGAATATTCAGCATAAAAATATCACAAAAAAGAAAAAAAGATTGACATTCAAGTATACTTGAATGTTATCATAAAAGTAAACAAAAAAGAAAGAAGGGTTTTTACAATGAGTGTTGATGTAACAAAAATGCCGAAACTCGGTTTCGGTCTGATGAGACTGCCGGAGAAGGACGGGGAACTGGATCTGGAGCAGCTTTGTAAGATGGTGGATGCGTATATGGCATCCGGAATGAATTATTTTGATACCGCTTATATGTACTGCGGAGGAAAATCCGAGAGCATCATCAAAAAAGCGCTGGTAGAGCGTTATCCGCGTGACAGCTTTACGCTGACAACCAAACTTCCGCAGTGGATGATGGACGAAGGAATTGACGGAAGAGATCGGATCTTCAATGAGCAGCTGGCACGTACCGGTGCGGGATATTTTGATTATTATCTGTTACATAGCGTAGAAGACGGAGCAAACTACGAAGGTTACGTCAAATACGACTGCTTCAACTGGGCGATGAAGAAAAAAGAAGAAGGACTGATCCGTCATTTCGGTTTCTCTTTTCATGGAACACCGGAACTGCTGGACAAGATCCTCTCCGAGCATCCGGAAGTAGAGATCGTACAGATCCAGATGAACTATGCAGACTGGGAGAATCCGCTGGTACAGTCCGGTCGACTGTATGAGGTTCTTCGCAAATACAACATGCCTTTCCTGGTTATGGAGCCGGTAAAAGGCGGTTCTCTCGCCAGTGCATCTCCGGAAGTCGAGGCAGAGATGAAAAAGATCAAACCGGACGCTTCCGTAGCATCCTGGGCACTGCGCTTTGCGGCATCTCTTCCAGGTGTTGCCACCGTATTGTCCGGTATGTCCAACGAAGAGCAGATGAACGACAACCTGAAGACATTTACCAACTTTGAGCCACTGTCAGAGGAAGAGCAGAAAGTGATCGAAAAAGCACAGGAGGAACTGAAGAAAAATCCAACCGTTCCATGTACTTCCTGCCGCTACTGCTGCGATGGATGTCCACAGCAGATTTCCATCCCGGATGTCTTCCGTGCGTTAAATACGATCCGCCTGTACGGAGAAAAAGACCGTGCACAGTCTTATTATGAAAAACTGACACAGACATCCGGAAAAGCAGGTGACTGTATCCAGTGCGGTCAGTGCGAGAGTGTCTGTCCGCAGCATCTGTCCATTATTTCTCTGCTGGAGGAAGCAGCTGAAAAACTGGAGAAATAATAAAAAACGGCTGTGCTATACCTGAAAAGCATAACAGATGGTTCAAATATGTTTCCTGTATTGCTTTTTGTGGGGAAAAATGTTAAGATATTAGCAAATGAACACGAGACAAAGAATACCTGCAGAGACGGGAGCGTGCGCTGCAGGTATTCTTCTGCAACAGAAAGGAACAACATATGAAAACAACACTGATTATCATGGCAGCGGGTATTGGTTCCAGGTTCGGAACAGGGATCAAACAGCTGGCAAAGATGTCGGACAACGGAGAGATCATCATGGATTACTCGATCTATGATGCAAAAGAAGCAGGATTTGACAAAGTGGTATTTGTAATCCGCAAAGATATCGAGGAAGAGTTCAAAGCGGTGATCGGAAACCGCATCGGCTCTCAGATCGAAGTGGAATATGTATACCAGGAACTGACCGATCTGCCGGATGGCTTCACTGTGCCGGAAGGACGTAAAAAACCATGGGGAACCGGTCAGGCGGTACTGGCGTGCAAAGATGTAGTCAAAGACCCGTTTGTGATCATCAATGCAGACGATTACTACGGAAAAGAGGCTTTCGTAAAGCTGCATGATTTTCTGGTAAACGGAAAACAGGAAGGCGAAGTGCTGAACATGGCGATGGCAGGATTTGTCCTGAAAAATACTGTCAGCGAGAACGGAGCTGTTACCCGTGGTATCTGTACCGTGGATGACGATGATATGCTGACAGATGTTCTGGAGACATCCGGTATTGCAATCGGGGCGGACGGAACCGTAGTCTGCGACAGAGAAGAAGTAAGATCCTGGATCACACCGGATGTTCATGTATCTATGAATATGTGGGCCGCATATCCGGAATTTCTGAACAAGCTGGAGAGTGGATTTGTAGAATTCCTGAAGGATGATTCCGGTGATCCGCTGAAGAAAGAATATCTGATTCCGATCATCGTGGACGGTCTGTTAAAACAGAACAAAGCAACCGTAAAAGTTCTGGAGACACAGGACAAATGGATCGGTATTACTTATAAAGAAGATACCGAACTGGCACAGGCAGGTTTCCGTGAAATGATCCGTTCCGGTAAATATCCGGAGAAACTGTGGGATTGATTCTAAAAGAAGAAAATTAAGGATAAAAAATATGAAAAAACAGCATCAAATAAAAAATCAGAGATGTGGAAATTCCCAAAATCTGATTTTTTATCTGATGCTTTTCTTTTTCGCAAGCGACGGGTTAAAGTCTGGGTCTGTACGGGAAACCGGATGGCTGTCGCGACAACAGGCGACAGAAGACGCTGTTAATATAACTCGTATCTGTGCGGAATTTCTTATGAAGAATCAATCTTAGACCTGTGCATCCTTGATCAGATCTTCAAATGTCACATGAAAAATCTGGCAGAATGCAAGAATCTCGATATCTGTGACATAACGCTGATTTGTTTCAATCCGCGTGATCACGTTCCGGTCGATATCGTATCCGATCAGTTGCAGTTCTCTTGCCAGATCCCGCTGGGAAAGTTCCCGGTTCTGGCGAAGACGCATCAGATTCTTGCCAATCATATTTTTGTTTCCGTTCGATGTTCTTGGTTTTGGCATGGCAGGATAAGCTCCTTTTTCTTTGGTAAAATAAAATTGTCTCATTTTCTGAGTTCTTCCATAATTTTACAAAACTTAGGGAATTCGCATGGTTGTAAAAATGAGACAAAACGGGCAGAAAAAGAAAAGGGATGACATTTTGCCGGAGGCTGTATATAATGGAAGAAGCGACAGCGAGACGGAAAGAAAAAGATACAAGGAGAAACAAAATGAAAGCATATGATTATGTTATCGTAGGAGCCGGTCTGTACGGCGCCGTATTTGCCCGGGAAGCGGTAAAAAAAGGGAAAAAGGTGCTGGTAATCGACAAACGCCCAAACATCGCAGGAAATGTGTATACAGAGCAGATCGAAGGGATTCATGTACATAAATACGGTGCGCATATTTTCCACACCAACAACAAAAAAGTGTGGGACTATGTGACATCTTTTGCGGAGTTTAACCGCTTTACGAACTCCCCGGTGGCAAATTACAAGGGTGAGCTGTACAGCCTGCCGTTTAATATGTATACCTTCAATAAGATGTGGGGTGTGGTGACACCGGAAGAGGCAGCAGCCAAGATCGAAGAACAGAGACAGGCAGCAGGCATCACCGAGCCGAAGAATCTGGAAGAGCAGGCAATCTCTCTGGTTGGAACGGATATTTATGAGAAACTGATCAAGGGTTACACACAGAAACAGTGGGGACGTCCGTGTACGGAGCTTCCGTCATTTATCATCCGCCGTCTGCCGGTACGTCTGACCTTTGATAACAACTATTTCAATGCATTATATCAGGGAATTCCGGTAGGTGGTTACACAAAGATGGTTGCCAACATGCTTGATGGCATTGAGGTAGAACTTGGCGTGGATTATCTGGAGAAGAAAGAGTATTATGACAGTCTGGGAGAAAAGATCGTATATACCGGACCGATTGATGCGTATTTTGCATATACACTGGGTACGCTGGAATACCGTTCGGTGCGATTCGAGACAGAAGTACTGGACAAACCGAATTTCCAGGGAAATGCAGCGGTGAATTATACAGACGCAGAGACTCCGTGGACACGAATCATCGAGCATAAATGGTTTGAGTTCGGAAAAGATGAGAACGGTCAGGATCTTCCGAAAACAGTCATCAGCCGCGAATACAGCTCCGAGTGGAAACCGGGCGATGAACCTTATTATCCGGTCAATGATGAAAAGAACGGAAAACTCTATGAAGAATATAAAAAACTTGCTGAGAAAGAAACTGATGTGATTTTCGGCGGCAGACTGGGTGAATATAAGTATTATGATATGGATGCGGTGATTGCAGCGGCACTGGATATGAGTGAGAGAGAGCTGGGATAATTGTTTTCGGATTATGACAGATATTTAAGAAAATTCAATTGTGATTTACCAGGATGGTAAGAAAAGCAAATCCAGTATGTTGTAGACTGGGGCTGTCAATGAGGCATTATGTATAAATATCTGAGGAAAACTAAAAACAGTGTAGTACAATGTTTGATTTCAAACCGTACTACACTGTTTTTAGTTAAACAATATATCATTTGCGTTGATAATCAGACACACTCTAGAACTCAATCTCCTTCAGATACCGTGCCACAGCATCTTGCCAGGTAGGAAGCGGCTCGAATCCGTTTTCTACCAGTTTGGATTTGTCCAGACGGCTGTTGAACGGGCGTTTTGCTTTGGATACGCCGTATTCCGCGGTGGTAACCGGAGCAACGGATACACGGTCTTCGGAATATTCCTCGCGTCCCATAGCGACAGCCTGACGGAAGATTTCTTTTGTGAAATCGAACCAGCTGATATAGCCGCCCTCGTTGGTTGCGTGATAGTAACCGTATTTGTCTGTCTCGATCATATCAACCAGCAGTCTTGCCAGATCGTAGGTATAAGTAGGAGTACCGATCTGATCGGAAACAACGGTCAGTTTGTCGTGCGTTTTTGCCACATTCAGCATGGTTTTGATAAAGTTCTTTCCGTTTTTACCGAATACCCATGCGATACGAACGATAAAATATTTATCCAGAGTGGAAGATACGGCAAGTTCTCCGTCCAGTTTGGTCTGGCCGTATACATTTAGCGGTTTGTAATCTTTGCAGTCCGGCTGCCACGGTTCGGTTCCCTGTCCGTCAAATACATAGTCGGTGGAAATATAAACCATTTTCGCATCCAGTTCTTTGCAGACAGAAGCGATATTCGCAGTTCCATCTACGTTGATAGCTTTTACTTTTGCCTGTTTGTCTTCGTCCTCAGCCAGATCGACAGCAGTCCATGCAGCACAGTGAACGACAACATCCGGTTTGATCTCGGTAAGCGTCTTACAAACAGCTTCTTTATCTGTGATATCCATGGCAACGTAAGGCATGGTTGTTACCGGACTTTCGTCTTGTACACCGCTGTAGGAAGGAGCGATATCGCTTCCGATTCCTTCATAACCTCTTTTTGCCAGCTCATTCATCACATCGTGTCCCAGCTGTCCGGCAACACCTGTTACAAATACTTTCATATTGTTCTCTCCATAATTCATCTGCCGTAGCTGCAAAGCTAGTACAGCGAATATTAAGTAACCGCCATATTGACTTGTCTGATTTTTCATCTGCTGCGTTGTCGTCAATCGTCGTAGCCACCGCTACGCCTCATTCCTCCGCCTTGCAGATGAAGAAATCATCCTGCGTCAATATAGCAGATACTTAATTTTCGCTGTACTAGAGTATATGCCTGACAGAACGGCAGATTTTAAATGATTTATTAGTTCAGTGTCACGGTACGCACCGGCAGGAATTAGCGGTTTGCGTACATTTTCTCATAGTAGTTCTGGTATTCACCGGAGATGATGGTTTTCCACCATTCTTTGTTATCCAGATACCACTGAATGGTTTTTTTGATACCGTCTGCGAATTTGGTTTCCGGCAGCCAGCCCAGTTCGTTGTGGATCTTGGTCGGATCGATGGCATAACGCATGTCATGACCTTTTCTGTCAGATACATAGGTGATCAGGCTTTCTGGTTTACCCAGTTCTTTACAGATGATTTTTACGATATCGATGTTTTTCATCTCGTTGTGTCCACCGATGTTATAAACTTCGCCGACACGACCGTTGTGGATGATCAGATCGATCGCTTTGCAGTGATCCTCTACATACAGCCAGTCACGGACATTTTCACCTTTTCCGTATACAGGAAGCGGTTTGTCATTCAGTGCATTGGCGATCATCAGCGGAATCAGTTTTTCCGGGAAATGATACGGTCCGTAGTTGTTGGAGCAGCGGCTGATGGTAACAGGCAGACCATATGTACGATGGTAAGCCAGAACCAGAAGATCAGCACCTGCTTTGGAGGAACTGTACGGGCTGCTGGTGTGAATCGGAGTCTCTTCGGTAAAGAACAGGTCCGGGCGATCCAGAGGCAGATCTCCGTATACTTCATCGGTAGATACCTGATGATATCTCTTGATACCGTATTTTCTGCAGGCATCCATCAGGACAGCAGTACCTTTGATGTTGGTATCCAGGAATACTTCCGGGTTCTCGATGGAACGGTCTACGTGGCTTTCTGCTGCGAAGTTTACAACCATATCCGGATGTTCTTCTTCGAACAGTTTGTATACAGCTTCACGGTCTGTGATGCTTTCTTTTACAAAACGGAAGTTCGGGTTGTCCATAACAGGAGCCAGAGTGGACAGGTTACCTGCATATGTCAGGCAGTCCAGGCATACGATCCGATAATCCGGGTATTTTTTCAGCATATGGAAAATAAAGTTGCTTCCGATAAATCCGGCACCGCCGGTAACAATAATATTCATAACATTTCTCCTTTAAAAATTTATAAACAAATCCGGGGCACGGGCTTAGCGGCGTGCGTCCAGATATTTGCCGTTCAGAACATCCATCAGATACTGACCATACTGGTTTTTCTTCAGCAGTTCGTATACTTTCAGAACTTCTTCTTTTGAGATCCAGCCGTTCAAGTAAGCGATCTCTTCCAGACACGCAATTTTTCTGTGCTGGTGAGTTTCCATGGTTTTTACGAAGTTGGTAGCGTCTACCAGACTCTCATGGGTACCGGTATCCAGCCAGGTAAATCCCTGTCCCAGAAGTTCTACATTTAACTGTCCTTCTTCCAGATAGATGCGGTTCAGATCAGTAATCTCCAGCTCGCCACGTGCACTCGGTTTCAGATTCTTAGCGTATTCCACTACTTTATTGTCGTAGAAATACAGACCGGTCACACAGTAATTACTCTTCGGATGTTCCGGTTTCTCTTCGATGGAAATAGCTTTTCCTTCATTGTCGAATTCTACGATGCCGAAACGCTCCGGATCATCCACATAGTAACCGAAGACAGTAGCACCTTTTCCGGTTTTTGCATTTTCTACCGCTGCGTGCAGACGCTTGGTCAGACCATGACCGGCGAAAATGTTGTCACCCAGAACCATAGCTACAGAGTCATCACCGATGAATTCTTCTCCGATGATGAATGCCTGTGCCAGTCCATCCGGGCTTTCCTGTACAGCATAGGTCAGGTTTACGCCAAACTGATGACCGTCGCCCAGCAGTTCCTCAAAACGTGGGGTATCCTGCGGGGTAGAGATGATCAGGATATCGCGGATGCCGGCGTTCATCAGGACTGACATCGGATAGTAGATCATCGGTTTGTCATAGATGGGAAGTAACTGTTTGGAAGTTACCATGGTCAGAGGATAAAGGCGTGTGCCGGATCCTCCTGCTAAAATGATTCCTTTCATGAGTATTCTCCTTTCAGATCATTTGTTGTAACTATTCAGTAGGTAGTATCCTGCGAGGTGTTTTGGCATGAATATGCCAAAATCCCGAGACATACAAGTCAAAATGCCATCACCGAAGGTTTAAATGAATTTTGACTCGTAACTGTGAAGGTACTGAACAGTTACCATTTGTTTTTTCAGTTCCGTATCCTAAGATGATACCATTATAAAAGGTGACCTTAGGTCACCTTCAAGTACTTTTTTAAAATTTTGGTAAAATTGTTGGTTTTTACTTATAGGACAGAGAAAAACAGAGGGGAAATTTAGTAATTGCAAATAAAAATCCCGGCATCTTTTGTGATATGCAATCCTTTTTCTGTTTTTTTCTTTACAAAGGATCGAAATTCTTTGTAGTGGTCAAGCAGGTATCGGTTCTGATTGCCGTGGCAGGAGAGGATATAGGAGATCAGAGGCTCCGGGTCGGACACCAGAAGACCGTCCTCATAAGAGATCCATTCCACACGGGAAAACCAGGGTTCGAGCACCTGTGCGCCGTTTTCGCGACCGAATTTTTCATATAATTTGTTGGCGGAGAGCACGATCCGCTCATCAAACTGGCTGACCAGCTGACTGATTTCCTTCATATGAGAGTTGCCATAGGTACTGCATAAGAACCGTCCGCCCGGTTTCAGTACCCGCCGGACTTCTTTACACACATTTTCCAGATTATCACAGTAGAACAGCACATGGTTGGCGATCACGAGATCATAGCTTTCAGAAGCTGCCGGAATCTTTTCACAGTCAAAAGCAGCGAAAGAAAACCGGGAATCTCTGGCTCCCAGTGCACGTCTTGCATCGCGCAGCATCCCGTCGGAGATGTCGGAGAGGGTAAGGTGGATGTTTTGAGGAAGCAGAGAGATGTTTTGTTTCCATAAAGCACCGTCCCCACATCCCAGTTCCAGAACGTTCATGCCGGACTGCAGATGGCACTGTGAATAGATCCACGGAAACCATCCTTCTTTATTTATAGAGTATAAACTGTGCAGCTTGATTCGGGCTGCAATGTTAGTTGCGTTCTGATACTGATTCTTCATACTCTTTTCCATACCGGTCAGATGGATCAGATCAAGCATCTGGTTCCAGTCGATGGTGTGCTGGGTCTGGATCGCATCGGAAGTATCCTGAATCGCCTTCTCCACCAACTGTAATTGTTCGATCCGGTCGCGCACCAGCTTCAGTTGCACATCCAGGGAATCCCGCATAAAATGATAGTCCGTATCATTGATCGTCATATCCCGGATATCATCCAGCGAAAATCCCAGAAACTTCAACAACAAAATCTGCTGCAGCCGCGCCAGATCTTCATCCGTGTAAAACCGCGCACCGGCATCATTTACATAGGAAGGTTTTAAAATATTCTGTTTATCATAATAGCGGATCGTCCGAAGCGTCACATGCGCCATACGCGCAAATTCCCCGGACGAGTAGTAGCCCTCTTTTTTCATAGATTTTACGCCTTTCTGTATATGAAAATAGATAAAAACAGTATAGCAGACGGAGAGATAGAAAGCAAATTTGTCTGTATTAGTGAAAATAAAAAATTCCATACAACAAAAAGGCGAAAAAGACCGGAAATAAAGGAAAATAAGCGTGACAAAACATTGGATAAATGATAAAATATTTCAGATAAGGGATGTCGTCGGGCATACCTGCTTTTTGATTTGCGTGAATTTTGATGTATGAGGAAGAATTTTATGGGGATGGGGTAAATCAGAAAGCATTGCGGCTGGGATGCATGGACTGCATTTTTTATGAGCAATTTTCAGACCGAAAAAACAGGACAGAAGGGGGATTTATGCTGGGAAACGTAAGAAAAAAATTTATTGGAGACAAGCAGTTTTATAAGATGGTACTTGCCATCGCCATACCGATCATGATCCAGAACGGAATCACAAACTTTGTAAGCCTGCTGGATAACATCATGGTTGGTCAGATTGGAACGGAGCAGATGTCGGGGGTTGCGATTGTCAATCAGCTGATCTTTGTATACAATTTGTGTATCTTCGGAGGAGTGTCCGGTGCGGGGATCTTTACCGCGCAGTATTTTGGGCAGAAAGATGATGAAGGTATCCGTCATACCTTCCGGTTCAAATTGTGGGTATCTGCGATTCTGACTGCACTGGTTATTGTGATCTTTCTAATCAGTGGAGAAAGCCTGATTCAGATCTATCTGAACGGCAGCAGTGACGGCGGTGATCTGGCGGCTGCACTTCGCTATGGAAGACAGTACATGCTGGTGATGTTATGCGGACTGCCGGCCTTTATGATGGTACAGACATATGCGAGTACACTTCGTGAGTGCGGAGAGACGATGGTGCCGATGAAAGCCGGTGTGACAGCGGTTCTGGTGAATCTGGTATTTAACTATCTGCTGATCTACGGAAAATTCGGTTTTCCAAAACTGGGCGTTGTCGGTGCTGCAATTGCAACGGTACTTTCCAGATATGTGGAGATGGCGATCGTTTTAGTCTGGACACACAAGCATAAGGAAATCAATACCTATATCGTCGGGATTTATAAGACCATGAAGATTCCGGGGTATCTGATAAAGAAATTTATTATCAAAGGCTCTCCGCTGCTCTTTAACGAGACACTGTGGGCTGCAGCACAGGCTACACTGATGCAGTGTTATTCGGTGCGCGGGCTGAGCGTAGTAGCGGCGTTCAATATTGCGAATACGATTGCAAACTTATTTAATGTAGTATTTATCGCCCTGGGTGATTCGGTAGCCATAGTGGTAGGACAGAGGCTGGGTGCCGGCAAGATGGATGAGGCAAGGGATCTGGACAACAAGATGATCGCCTTTTCTGTGATGTGCTGTACCGGTGTTGCGATTGTGATGTTCCTGATCGCGCCGCTGTTTCCACAGCTGTATAACACGGACAGTACGACAAGACATCTGGCAGAATACCTGATCATGACACAGGCAGTCTTTATGCCGCAGAATGCGTTCCTGCATGCGACATATTTTACCCTGCGTTCCGGTGGCAAGACAGTGGTCACGTTCTTTTTCGACAGCGTCTTCGTGTGGATCGTCAGCGTGCCGATCGCCTTTGTGCTGAGCCGGTTTACCGGTTTGTTTGTAGTAGTGATTTTCGCATGCGTCAATATTGCAGACTGGATCAAATGCGTGATCGGCTTTGTACTGGTTAAGAAAGGCGTCTGGTTGCAGAATATTGTGTCGCAGAAAGAATGACAAACAGTGTCGGGCATGGTGAACAATAAAAAGAAAAATAGCAGAAAAATAAGACTTGCAATTTAAAATATGGTAGTGTATAATATTTGACGTATGAATAAACGAGATGGTCCTCTGTTACAAAAGGTATTAAGAACATCCAGGAACAAAAGGAGAAAAAAGATGAACGAAATTATTAAAAACATCGAAGCTGCTCAGCTGAAAGCAGAAGCACCGGCATTCAACGTTGGTGACACCGTAAAAGTTTATGGTAAAATCAAAGAAGGAAACCGCGAAAGAATTCAGATCTTCGAAGGTATCGTAATTAAAAAACAGGGTGGAAGCTGCCGTGAAACTTTCACAGTAAGAAAGAACTCCAACGGTATCGGCGTAGAAAAAACATGGCCGCTGCACTCTCCAAACGTAGAGAGAGTAGAAGTAGTAAGACGTGGTAAAGTAAGACGTGCAAAACTGAACTACTTAAGAGACCGTGTTGGTAAAGCAGCTAAGGTAAAAGAACTGGTAAAATAATTCACAGGTAGAGGAGCAGGGGCAAATACATCATGTACTTGCCCCTGTTTCATTTGCGCGAGCAACGAGTCAAAGTCCGTGCTTGCACGAGACCTTGACGACTGCCGCGACAACGAGCAAAATTCGTGAAACGTATTTTACTCGTTACTGTGAGAACTCTGAGGCAAATGAATATGGGATTTTTTAAAGCAAGATATGTAAGAGACTATGTGGCAGCTGCAAAGATCAAATCGGCCGTTATCTGGGCGGTGGAGATCGCAGCGGTGCTTATCCTCGGCATTGTACTGGCGGTTGGTTATGGGAAGATCACCGTTATGCAGGAAGGCTCTATGGATCCTACGTTAAATGCAGGAGATGTACTTTTGGTCAATCGCATGGCATACAGATTCAGTACGCCGAAGAGGGGAGATATCATCGTATATAAAACAGGCGATGACAGTAAAAAAGCAAGTACACATATCAAACGGATCATCGGACTTCCGGGAGAGACGATACAGATCAAGGACGGACAGATTCTGATAGACGGGGAGACCTATCAGGAAGACGGCGGATTTCCTGCGATTGAAAATGCAGGGGTTGCTGAGACAAAGGTGACACTGGGCAACGGTGAATATTTTGTGCTGGGTGATAACCGGAACAACAGTGAAGACAGCAGATACGCCGATATGGGAAATGTCAAGAAGAGAAATATCATCGGTAAGGTCTGGTTTATCGCGTCACCGTGGAGCAGGTTCGGATTCGTATAGAATGAGGTAAGCAGATGAATTTACAATGGTATCCAGGTCATATGACCAAGGCAAAACGGCAGATGCAGGAAGATCTGAAACTGATCGATCTGATCATCGAACTAGTGGACGCCCGCATCCCGTTAAGCAGCAGAAACCCGGATATTGATGAACTGGGTAAAAATAAGGCAAGACTGATCCTGTTAAACAAATCAGATCTTGCAGATGAAAGATATAACGAACAGTGGTCCGCGTATTTCCAGAAAAAAGGATTTTACGTGGTCAAAGTAAATGCGAAGTCAGGCGCAGGACTCAAGTCCATCCAGGGCGTGATCCAGGAAGCCTGTAAGGCAAAGATCGAGAGAGACAGAAGAAGAGGGATCAAGAACCGTCCGATCCGTGCGATGGTTGTAGGCATCCCGAACGTGGGTAAGTCCACATTTATCAATTCCTACGCAGGAAAAGCCTGTGCAAAGACCGGAAACAAACCGGGTGTGACGAAAGGAAAACAGTGGATCCGTCTGAATAAGACTCTGGAGCTTCTGGACACACCGGGTATCCTCTGGCCGAAATTTGAGGATCAGGAAGTAGGGAAACGTCTGGCGTTTATCGGATCTATCAAGGATGAGATCCTCAATCTGGAAGAACTGTCTCTGGAACTGCTGGATTATATCCGCACAAATTATCCGGGACTGTTAAATGCCCGTTACGGTATCGAGGAAGAGGGCACACCGGTATCTCTGCTGGAAGCGGTAGCAGATAAGAGAAAATGTCTGATCCGCGGGCAGGAGATCGACTATGCGAAAGCGGCAGGAATCGTGATGGAAGAATTCCGTAATGGAAAGATCGGAAGAATCACACTGGAATTTCCACCGGTTGAGGAGGAAACTGCACATGAAGACCATCCGGGAGATTAAAGAAGAATTACAGGCGGCATCGGGAACAGAACGGGAAAAACTTCTGGAGCAGCACCGTGAGGATTCCCGAAGCGGCGTGGTCAGCCTGGTGAAAAAATACGACCGGGAAAAAGAACTACTGGAGAAAGAAAAACACCGGATCGAGGATATGAAAGTCTATGAGAACACCTACAGTCACGTGGGCTGGATCTGCGGCATCGACGAAGCAGGGCGAGGTCCGCTGGCAGGACCTGTCGTGGCAGGTGCTGTAATCCTTCCGGAAGACAGCAAGATCCTCTGGCTGAATGACTCCAAACAGTTGTCCGCAAAAAAAAGAGAAGAACTCTATGATGTGATCATGGAAGAAGCGATCAGCGTTGGTGTCGGATATGCAAGCCCGGCGCGGATCGATGAGATCAACATTTTACAGGCGACGTATGAAGCGATGCGGGAAGCTATCTCAAAACTTTCCGTACAGCCACAGATCCTGTTAAATGATGCGGTGACGATCCCTCAGATCGAGATCCCACAGGTGCCGATCGTCAAAGGAGACGCAAAAAGTGTTTCGATCGCAGCTGCAAGTATCATCGCGAAGGTGACCAGGGACCGGCTGATGGTAGAGTATGATAAAATCATGCCGGAATATGGTTTTGCATCGCATAAGGGCTATGGATCAAAAAGCCATATCGAGGCGATTCAGAAATACGGTCCGTCACCGATTCATAGAGCGACGTTTATCAAAAATTTTCTGTGATGCAGGATAGGTAAAAACAAAACGAAACACGAATATTTACTTTCTCAAAAAATAAGAGGAAAACATATTTGAATAAACGAAAAACAGGACAGGAGCAGGAGGCGAAAGCCGCCTGCTTCTTGAAAACACAGGGATACCAGATACTGGAACAGAATTACCGGTGCAAAAGGGGAGAGATCGACCTGGTTGCGCGGGAGGGACAGTATCTGGTATTTGTGGAGGTAAAATACAGATCGACAAACGAAAGCGGTCTGCCGGAAGAAGCCGTAGACCTGCGGAAACAGCGTCAGATCTCCCGCGTGGCCGCATGGTATCTGACAGAAAAAAGACTGGATATCTATACGCCGTGCAGATTTGATGTGGTGGCGATCGAGGGAGAAGAGAACCGCCTTTACCGGGACGCGTTTTACTACCAGAGTTAAAAGAAAACATCTGGAAGACAGAAATATCTGAAAACAAAAATATCCGAAAACAAAAAACGGACAGAAAGTCTTTCAAAAGAGATGAAATACAGAAAACAAACAGACAGTATCAGAAAATAAAACAGTACAGCAGGAGAGCAGATTATGGATATTCATTGGAAACAGAAGCATACAGGAGACATGCAGGTCAGACAAAACAACGGTGTAACGTATCTTTCCTACCCGAGACTGGAACAGGAATCCGCCATTGTCCATGGTTTCAGCACCCGTCTGGGTGGTGTGAGTGAGGGATATCTGGGAAGCATGAACCTCAGTTTTTCCAGAGGCGACAACCCGGAAAATGTACTGGAAAACTACCGGAGAATCAGCAAAGCGATCGGATTTCCGGTAGAAAGCATCGTTACCTCCGATCAGACCCATACGACAAACGTGCGCCGTGTAGGAAAAGAAGATTGCGGATGCGGCGTCCTGACACCGCGTACCTTTCACGACATCGACGGTCTGATTACCAACGAGCCGGGTGTAACCCTCGCTACGTTCTACGCCGACTGCGTCCCCTTATATTTCTACGATCCAACCCACAAAGCCATTGGTCTGTCCCATTCCGGCTGGCGGGGAACCGTAGGAAACATCGCAAAAGTAACCGTAGAAGCCATGCAGAAAGCCTATCACACCGATCCGGCAGACCTCATCGCAGCCATCGGTCCCTCCATCTGCCAGGACTGCTACGAAGTAAGCGAAGACGTCATCGAAGAATTCCGCCAGGCTTATCCGGAAACCCTCCACAAAAAACTCTTCTACCGGAAACCCAACGGAAAGTACCAGCTAAACCTCTGGGAAGCCTGCCACCAGAACTTCCTCACCAGTGGCATATGTGAAGAAAATATCCTTACCCCCAACCTCTGCACCTGCTGCAACCCTGATTTCCTCTATTCCCACCGCGCCTCCCACGGCAAACGAGGAAACCTCGCAGCCTTCCTGGGACTACGATAAAGAAAGAATCATATACATACAAAAACACTGTGTACGCTCAAATAACCATTATTATAATGGTTATTTGAGTTGTTACACAGTGTTTTTATACATAAATATAATTTGAACATATGAATAAGATTGCTACTGATATATCTATTTTAAAGAATATCTAAAAATCATCAAACACTTTCCGAACAGCGGTTGAGTTTTTGCCAATATCAGTAAACGACCCGGGGGATCGGGGGCTGGAAACACTTTGTGAGCGGTTAGAGAAAGATTTTAGATCCGGCGCTTAGAAGAACTTGACAGTGAGCGGTTCTCCGCGAACTGGCATATAGTTCTTCTTAGCGACTAGCTAAAATTTTCTCTGCTCACGTTTCCAGCCCCCGATCCCCCGGGTCGTTTACGTACGCCTTAAAAAACTTTTCTAAGAAACTCTATTTTTTCTCTTCTCTGTTCTTAGCAAGCAATTTCGTAATCTTAGAAGTCGTAGACCGAACCTTCTCAACCGAAACATCATGATTCAGTGTATCCATAATACTTGCCAGATATTTACCCATAGCAGCCGGCTCATAATAAGGACGTTCCAGCAGCTCCGGTGTACGATAATTCAGGTCCGTAGTAATCACTTTATGGATATAACCCTTTTCATAGTACTCATCAAACTTCTTCAGTCCATCTGTAAACAGACCAAAAGTAGTACAAACAAATACACGGTTTGCATTGCGATCCTTCAGCTGTTTTGCTACATCCAGCATACTCTCGCCGGAAGAGATCATATCATCGATAACGATCACATCCTTGCCGGCAACAGAGTCACCCAGGAACTCATGAGCAACGATCGGGTTCTTGCCGTTTACGACGGTAGAATAATCACGACGTTTGTAGAACATACCCATATCAACACCAAGAATATTGGAGAAATATACGGCTCTTGCCATAGCACCTTCATCCGGGCTGATGATCATCAGATGTTCATTGTCGATCTGCAGATCCGGTACGGAACGAAGCAGCGCTTTCAGGAACTGATAAGTCGGCATGAAATTATCAAAACCGGACAGAGGAATCGCATTCTGTACACGAGGATCATGAGCGTCAAAAGTGATGATGTTGGAAACACCCATGTAAACCAGCTCCTGCAGAGCCATTGCACAGTCCAGAGACTCACGTTTGCTGCGTTTATGCTGTCTTCCTTCATACAGGAACGGCATAACAACATTGATACGATGCGCTTTTCCGGTAGCAGCAGCGATGATACGTTTCAGATCCTGGAAATGATCATCCGGAGACATATGATTCTCATAACCGCTTACCTTATAAGTAATACTGTAGTTGGTGATATCGCAAAGAATGAAAAGATCCACTCCACGGATAGATTCGTTGATGACACCTTTTGCTTCACCGGTACCGAAACGAGGGCAGTCACAGTTGATCAGGTAAGATTCCTCCGCGTAGCCTGACCACTCGATGCCGTTTGTCCGGTGCTCCATCAGCTCTTTACGGAACTGAACCAGATAATCATTGACGGTTTTTCCCAGTTCTTCACAGCCTTTCAGTGCTGCGATTTTGATAGGTGCGACTGGAATGGATTTTTCCAATAAGTCTAAGTTTGCCATAATAACCTCCAAATAAAGTGATTTAACCTGTTGTATTTTACACGATTTTTACAGACATAATAGTTATACCATTAGAAACTAAAGCCCGTCAAGAATATGTAGAATTCTTGTGAAAAATAACGGGAAAAATAGTATTTTTTGGCTTTTCCTTGACAATTCGGGGCGGTTTCTATATAGTAAGGTAGCGGAAAGAACCTGAAAAATGTTCGTAACTGTTCAATATTTCACGGTTACGAGCCAAAATGCATTTAAAATCACCTTTGGTGATGGCGTTTTGGCTTGTATGTCTCGGGATTTTGGCACATTCATGCAAAAACACCTCGCGGAATATTTCCTATGGAAGAGTTATAATTGTTCTTACTACGAGAACGGAGAAAGTGAATGAAAAAAAACAAACATATTATAAAGACGGTTCAGCCCGGAAGTATAGCCGAAGAACTGGAGATCGAACCGGGAGATGAACTGATTTCCATCAATGACCAGGAGATCGAAGATGTCTTCGATTATCATTATCTGGTAAATGATGATTATCTGACGGTACTGATTCGTAAGACCAACGGGGAAGAATGGGAACTGGAGATAGAAAAAGATTATGAGGAAGATCTGGGAATCGAGTTCGATAATGGACTGATGGATGAATATCGTTCCTGCAGAAACAACTGTATTTTCTGCTTTATCGATCAGATGCCGCCGGGGATGCGGGAAACTTTGTATTTTAAAGACGATGATTCCCGCCTTTCTTTTTTACAGGGCAATTACGTGACGCTTACAAATATGAGCGATCATGACATTGACCGTATCATAAAGTACCATCTGGGTCCGATCAATATTTCTTTCCAGACGACCAATCCGGAACTTCGATGCAAGATGCTTCATAACAGGTTTGCCGGGGATATTTTTCCAAAAGTACAACGCCTGTATGAAGCCGGAATTGAAATGAACGGTCAGATTGTTCTATGTAAAGGCGTGAATGACGGAGAGGAACTGGAGCGGAGTATCCGGGATCTCAGTCAGTATCTGCCACATCTTCGAAGTGTCTCGATCGTTCCTGTGGGACTGAGTAAATACAGGGATGGTCTGTACCCACTGGAGCCATTTACAAAAGAAGATGCCGAAAATGTGCTGGAACGCGTTCACAGATGGCAGAAAAAGCTGTATGCTGCGTATGGTCTGCATTTTATTCATTGCAGTGATGAATGGTATATCCTGGCAGAGCAGCCCATGCCGCCGGAAGAACAGTATGACGGATATTTACAGCTGGAAAATGGTGTGGGTATGCTGCGCCTTTTGAATACAGAAGTACAGGAGGCGGTGCAGGCCATGGAGAGAAATGACACAGTCCGACATTTTTCTGTGGCAACCGGAAAACTGGCAGCACCTTATATAGAAAAAAATCTTTCGTATGTTCAGGAAAAATTCCCGAATATCCAGGGAACGGTCTATGCGATCCGCAACGATTTCTTTGGTCCGATGATCACCGTATCCGGTCTGATCACAGGACAGGATCTGATCGCACAGCTGAAAGATCAGGAACTCGGGGAACGGCTTCTGATCCCGTGCAACATGCTTCGGGCGGGAGAAAATGTGTTCCTGGACGATATTACCGTAGAAGAGGCAGAAGAAGCATTACAGATAAAAATCACTGTGGTAAATGAGGATGGTGCATCTTTCGTACACGCAGTGGTAGATGATACAATATTGGAAAATCATAAAAGGAGGCAGATCTATGAGCAAGCCGATTGTAGCAATTGTGGGACGACCTAATGTGGGTAAATCCACATTATTCAATGCCCTGGCAGGAGAGACCATCTCCATCGTAAAAGATACGCCGGGCGTAACAAGAGACCGTATCTATGCGGACGCAACCTGGTTAAATTACAGTTTTACACTGATCGATACCGGTGGTATTGAGCCGGAGAGCAAGGATGTTATCCTGGCACAGATGAGAGATCAGGCGCAGATCGCGATTGATACCGCAGATGTTATTATTTTTATCACCGATGTCCGTCAGGGACTGGTAGATGCCGATTCCAAAGTAGCAGATATGTTAAGAAGAAGTGGCAAACCGGTACTTCTGGTGGTAAATAAAGTAGACAGCTTTGCAAAATTCATGCCGGATGTATACGAGTTCTATAACCTTGGTATCGGTGATCCGATTCCGATCTCCGCATCCAGCAAGCTGGGTATGGGGGATATGCTTGACGAAGTGGTAAAATATTTCCCGACCGAAGAAGAGGAAGAAGAGGAAAATGAGATCCCTCATATCGCCATCGTAGGAAAACCAAACGTAGGAAAATCCTCTATTGTCAATAAATTACTGGGGCAGAACCGTGTGATCGTATCAAACGTGGCAGGAACCACCCGTGACGCCATTGACACCAATGTAATGTGGAACGGAAAAGAATATGTATTTATTGACACTGCCGGTCTTCGAAGAAAAAATAAGATCAAAGAAGAACTGGAGCGTTACAGTATTATCCGTACCGTAACGGCAGTAGAACGCGCCGATGTGGTCATCGTGGTCATTGATGCGGTGGAAGGTATCACAGAACAGGATGCCAAGATCGCCGGTATCGCCCACGAACGTGGAAAAGGTGTGATCATTGCAGTAAACAAGTGGGATGCTGTCGAGAAAGATGACAAAACCATTTACAAATACACAAATAAAGTCCGTGAAGTCCTGGCGTACATGCCGTATGCGGAAATCCTGTTTATCTCCGCACAGACCGGACAGCGTCTTCCGAAACTGTTCGAGACGATCGATATGGTACTGGAAAACCAGACACTGCGTATCCAGACCGGTGTGCTCAACGAGATCATGACAGAAGCGATCGCGATGCAGCAGCCACCGTCAGACAAAGGAAAACGTCTGAAACTGTACTATATGACACAGGTATCCATCAAACCGCCGACATTTGTTATCTTTGTCAACGATAAAGAGCTGATGCATTTTTCATACACCCGTTATCTGGAAAACAAGATCCGTGAAGCATTTGGCTTCCGGGGAACTTCTCTGAAGTTTATCATTCGGGAAAGAAACGGTGAAAAATAAAAAATAATAGATGATCCGGGGAGGGATAATTATGGAACGGATTCTCTGCGTTCTGATCGGATATATCTGTGGACTTTTCCAGACCTCTTATCTGTATGGAAAAGCACAGGGTATCGATATCCGCAATTACGGAAGCGGAAATGCCGGAACGACCAATGCACTGCGTACACTGGGCGCAAAGGCAGGAGCAATCACACTGCTTGGAGACTGTTTTAAATGTGTGATCGCGGTTGTGATCGTACATCTGATTTTTGGAAAAAGCCATCCGGAGATGATTCGGCTACTGGGGTTGTATGCGGCAGCCGGAACGATTCTCGGACACAATTTTCCGTTTTACCTGAACTTTAAAGGCGGAAAAGGAATTGCTGCCACAGCAGGTCTGCTGTTATCGTTTGACCTGCGGCTGACACTGGTTGCAGCTATTGTGTTCCTTGCGGCATTTTTCCTTACCCACTATGTATCACTGGGATCTTTACTGGTTTATGTGGTATTTGTAGCAGGTATCATCATCATGGGACAGACCGGACAGTTTGCGGGAATGGGTCAGGCAAATATTTATGAAATGTATGTACTTGCCATATTGCTTGCCATCCTTGCATATTATAAACACTGGCCGAACATTCTGCGTCTGATTCATGGAAATGAAAATAAAACATATCTGAAAAAGAAAAAAGCATAATGGAGGTGTCGTATGAAGAAAATCGGCGTACTGGGAGCCGGAAGCTGGGGAACTGCCCTCACATGGCTTCTGACCAATAACGGACATGAAGTAACTCTGTGGTCCATCATGGAAGACGAAGTGGAGATGCTTCGCACAAAAAGAGAACATACTTCCAAACTTCCGGGTGTAAAACTGCAGGACAGTATTCAGCTGACAAGTAATCTGGAAGAAGCAATGACAGATAAGGATGTACTGGTACTGGCCGTACCGTCACCGTTTACCAGAAGCACCGCACAGAAGATGGCACCGTATCTGAAAAAGGGACAGATTGTTGTCAATGTGGCAAAAGGTGTGGAAGAACATACCCTGATGACATTAAGCCAGATCATTGAAGAAGAATTACCGGAAGCAAATGTTGCAGTATTATCCGGACCAAGCCATGCGGAAGAGGTTGGAAAAGGTCTTCCGACGACCTGCGTAGTAGGAGCGAGAACCAGACAGACAGCAGAATACCTGCAGGAAATCTTCATGAGCCCGGTCTTCCGCGTCTACACAAGCCCGGATGTCCTCGGCATCGAACTGGGAGCAGCTCTGAAAAATGTCATCGCCCTGGCAGCCGGTGTGGCAGATGGTCTTGGCTACGGAGACAACACAAAAGCAGCCCTGATCACCAGAGGAATCGCAGAGATCTCCCGCCTGGGTATCGCGATGGGTGCACATGCGAGAACTTTCTACGGACTGTCCGGAATCGGTGATCTGATCGTTACTTGCGCGAGCGTGCACAGCCGTAACCGTAAGGCCGGTTATCTGATGGGCAAGGGATATACCATGAAAGAAGCCATGGATGAAGTAAAGATGGTTGTAGAAGGTGTATATTCCGCCAAGGCAGCACTGGGACTGGCTGAGAAATATGGAGTAGACATGCCGATTATTGTGGAAGTCAATAAGGTGCTGTTTGAAGATAAGAGCGCTGCGGATGCGGTGAATGAACTGATGCAGCGAATGAAAAAGGATGAGCTTGGGGTTGAACTCTGGGATGATGAGAAATAAATGATTTTAAAATGGATGCCAGCCCGGTAATAGAGCCTCCAAAGGCTCTATTACCGGGCGGGCTGTTTTTTACTTATTTTTAACGCACAAACCCCTGCATATCCTCCGGGATCCCCGCGCTCCTAAACTTCTCATCCAACGCATCAATCGTCTTCATCTCCAGATCCGTCAGTTCAAAATCAAAAATATCTGCATTTTCCGCGATTCTCTTCGGATTTACCGACTTCGGAATCGCAGAGATCCCCTTCTGAACCAGCCACCGAAGCCCGATCTGAGCCGGTGATTTTCCGTAAGTTTCTCCGATATGAAGCAAGGTATCTTTTTTTAGGTACGCTCCACGTGCCAGCGGCGCATAAGCCTGTACCGCAATACCACGTTCCCTGCAATACTCATATAATTCAGAGTGATTCCACAACGGATGATACTCAATCTGGTTCACCGCCGGAACAATCCCGGAAGTCTGAAACAGCGCTTCCAGATGCGGAATCTCAAAATTACTGACACCGATTGCCTTCGCCTGTCCCGATTCATGGATGCGTTCGAGTGCCTGCCAGGAATTGATGAAACAGCCGGGAACCGGCCAGTGGATCAGGTAAAGATCCACGTAATCAAGTCCGAGCCGATCCAGACTCCTCTGAAAAGCGCCGTCGATATCACCGATCCGCTGTGCGGTATTCCATAACTTCGTCGTGATGAAAAGTTCCTCCCGCGGAACAGAAGAAGAGCGGATGCCACGTCCCACGCCCTCTTCATTTTTATAGGCAGAAGCCGTATCAATCAGCCGGTAACCACAGTCCAGAGCAGCAGCGATAGCACCTTCCACTTCGCCGGGTGCAGTGGCTTTATATACGCCAAGCCCCAAAAGAGGCATGCGGTCATTTGTATTCAAGATCAAAGATGGGATGTTTGACATGATGTAAACCTCCTCTCGTAACTCCGGTATTTTATAAAAAGTATAAATAATACCGGAAAACTCCCAATTTTTTGCATTTTACCATAAAAATGTGAAATAACTAGGGCAAAAATATTACGAACCTGTAACATGAAAGCTGTCTGCGGCATGTCGTGACCCCATCCCCCGGATAGGATAGAACGACGAAAGGATGCAGAAAAACAGGAAAAACTGTGAAATGTCATGTTAACGATTTAACAAATCAAAGTGCTAAACACAGAAAACATGACATTTTTTACAAAAACCACCTATTGTATATAAAAAAGTACAGCTGAATTTATAAATATTTTGCATAGATTCTATTGAATACCATAGGGAAAAGGAGTATAATAAAACATAATTGACAAAAGATTGTCATATCCCCTACTGGGGGAAATGAGAGAAAGGAGTAGGACATGCACTTATTAAAAGATGAGAATGGAAATGTAATTCCACATGGTGACGGCCCTGCCCATAAACATGAGCATGACCATGGCTGTGAAGAACATGCATGCGACGGATGCAGTGGCGGTTCTGATAAATGTAAGAACGAATCCGTAGCACTGTTAAATTACATGGTGGATCATAACGAACATCATGCAGCAGAACTCGATCAGATGGCTGATAATCTGGCAAAACTGGGTATGGATACAGCTGCAAAACAGATCAAAGAAGCTGTATCTGATTTCCAGAAAGGTAATCTCAGATTACGTCTGGCACTCACAACGGTAAAAGAAGAGTTAGAAGAGTCATAATCAGTGAGATGCATAAGACATCTTGGTTAAAGGAGGAATAACAATGTGTCTGGCTACTGTATATAAAGAAAGCGATGATACCGTTATCTGCCGGAATGTAAGCAAGATTCTGGTAGAGGATGAAAAAGTTATTATCCGCGATATCATGGGAGAAGAGACCAGCATCGAAGGAAAGATCCTGATGGTCGATCTCGCAAACAGCATTGTAAAATTACAGTGCGATTAATGATAAGGTCATAAGATGTAACAATCTTATACGATAGATTCTATAGTGATAAGGTAGAACTGAATAACAAGAAACTATCAGAAAGGATAAGAAAATGTCACATGTAATTGCAGTCGCAGGAAAAGGTGGAGTTGGAAAGACCACATTGTGCGGACTTCTGATTCAGTACCTCTGCGAACAGAAAAAGGGACCGATTCTGGCAGTGGATGCAGATGCCAATTCCAATCTGAACGAAGTGCTCGGTGTAGAAGTAGAAGCTACCCTGGGCGATATCAGAGAAGAGATTGCCAGAGCGGAAACGGCAAAAGAAAATCCGATTCCAGCAGGTGTGAGCAAGGCAGATTATGCCGAGTTCAAGTTCAATTCCGCACTGATCGAAGATGATGACTTCGACATGCTGGTCATGGGACGTACCCAGGGAAAAGGATGCTACTGCTTTGTAAACGGACTGTTACAGGCACAGCTTGCTAAACTGCAGAACAATTATCCGTATATGGTTGTGGATAATGAAGCAGGAATGGAACACATCAGCCGTGGAGTTCTTCCGAGCATGCAGACTGCTATTTTGGTCAGCGACTGTTCCAGAAGAGGAATCCAGGCGGTCGGACGAATCAAAAAACTGATCGAGGAATGCGATATGCATCCACAGCAGATCGGACTGATCGTAAACCGTGCACCAAACGGAGTTCTCAACGAAGGAACAAAAGAGGAAATTGAGATCCAGGGTCTGAACCTTCTGGGTGTGGTTCCTCAGGATGAACTGGTATATGAATACGATTGTGAAGGAAGACCGACTGTGGAACTTCCGGAGAATTCACCGGTTCGCAAAGCGATGAGTGAAATTGTTAAAAAACTGAATATATAATTTACAATTCGTCGTTTATACGGATATTACCGGAAAGTAAATTTCCGGAGTGTCTTCACCCGGAAGACACACAAAAAACCACACTTCCGGGTGAAAGAATATATAATAGCCATAAAGCGGAGAAAGCGGAGGAATGGCTACAAAACAAAAGGAGGAAAAAAATGAGCGAATTTAAGATGACTACCATCGAAGAGATGGAAGCGGCCACCAATCGACTGTTGGAAACAGGAGCAAAGGTAGGAGCTGACGCATGGCAGTTCCGTGTGAAAAACCAGACTCCACACTGTAAATTTGGTGAACAGGGTGTCTGTTGTAGAATCTGTGCAATGGGACCTTGCCGTATTACCCCGAAAGCTCCGAGAGGAATCTGCGGATGTGATGCTCACGGTATCGTAGGACGTAACTTCCTGAAATTTACAGCAGCTGGAGCAGCTACTCACTCTGATCATGGTCGTGAGATCTGCCACACTCTGTACTGTACAGCAGAAGACGGAAACTACAAAGTAAAAGATCCTGACAAACTGCTTCGTCTGGCAAAAGAATGGGGCGTTGAGACAGAAGGAAAAGATATCTATGATCTGGCGCATGAGATGGCTGAGATCGGTCTGATGGAATATGGTAAACCATTCGGATACCAGAAATTCCTGGACAGAATGCCGGAAGGACAGAAAGAAAAACTGATCGAGAACGAGATTGCACCGCGTGCGATCGACCGTGAAGTTTCCACTTCCTTACATATGGCTCATATGGGATGCTCTTCTCTGCCGGAAGCACTGGTAAAACAGTCTCTGCGTGCCGGTATGGCAGATGGATGGGGCGGTTCCATGATGGGAACAGAGTTCTCTGATGTCCTGTTCGGAACTCCGAAGCCAATCGATACAGAGGCAAACCTGGGTGTTATGGTTGCTGAAAACGTAAACATCGTTGTACACGGACATGATCCGAGCCTTTCCGAGATGATCTGCGAATATGCTGACAGCCCGGAAATGATCGCATACGCAAAAGAAATGGGAGCAAAAGGAATCACCGTATCCGGTGTATGCTGTACTTCCAACGAAGTAGCTATGCGTCGTGGTGTTCCGATGGCAGGTAACTTCCTGCAGCAGGAAAACGTGGTTCTGACAGGTGCCTGCGAAGCGATCGTTGTAGACGTTCAGTGTATCTTCCCGGCGTTAGGACCTCTGAGCAAATGTTTCCATACAAAATTCGTGACAACTTCTCCGATCGCTCAGATGCCAGATTCTGAATTTATCCGTTTCAATGCTGAGACAGCAGGAGAAAATGCAAAAGCAATCGTTAAGATGGCAATCGAGAACTTCAAGAACAGAAAACCGGAATTGGTACATATCCCGGATATGAAAGCGAAAGCAACCGTTGGTTATTCTGTAGAAGCAATCGTAAAAACTCTGGATGGAGTTACCAACAGCCAGGTTGACGAAACCGGAACAACAAAACCACTTCTGGAATGTATTACTTCCGGTGTTATCCGTGGTGCTGTTGCTATGGTTGGATGTAACAATCCGAAGATCCGTCCTGACTATGCACATATCGAACTGATGAAGAAACTGATCGCAAACGATATCATCGTTATCGCTTCCGGATGTTCCGCACAGGCAGCAGCAAAAGCTGGTCTGATGGACAAATCTGCGAAAGAAATCTGCGGTGCAGGCCTGAAACGTGTATGTGAACTGGCAGATATCCCGCCGGTACTGCACATGGGATCCTGTGTAGATATCTCTCGTATGATGATCCTGGCAGCAGAACTGGCAAAAGATTCCGGTCTGCAGATCAATCAGCTTCCGGTAGTTGGATGCGCTCCTGAATGGATGTCTGAAAAAGCTGTATCTATCGGTAACTACGTAGTAGGAACCGGTATTGATACCTTCCTGGGTGTTGATCCTTACGTATCCGGTTCCAGTGAAATGTGTGAACTGCTGACAGAAGGAACCAGAAAATGGACTGGCGCTGCTTATACAGTAGAAACAGATATCGAAAAACTGACCGATCTGATGATCGAAAGAATCGAAGAGAAGAGAACAGCTCTTGGAATCTAATAGAAGAGATTTCTCATTGATCTGATGTCGGAAGCGGATCGCTTCTGACATCAGATAGAAATAGAATGATAAGGTGGATGACAAATTATGAAGATTGCAGTTACCGGTAAAGGCGGCGTGGGAAAGACAACATTTGCTGCTACTCTTGCACGTCTGTATGCAGAAGAGGGGCGGCATGTACTGGCAGCCGATGTGGATCCGGATGCGAATCTGGGACTGGCTCTTGGATTTTCAGAGGAAGAGTTGGATACGATCGTTCCGATCAGTAAGATGCGTAAGCTTGTAGAGGAACGTACCGGTGCTGGACCGGATAATCAGTATTATAAGATCAATCCGAAGGTAGACGATATTCCGGATGCATATGGAAAAGTATGCAACGGAGTGAAACTTCTGGTTCTTGGAACAGTGGAAACCGGCGGCGCCGGATGTGTCTGCCCGGAACATGTAATGCTGAGAAGAATCATTAATAACCTGGTACTTCACAGAGGTGATGTGGTGGTGCTGGATATGGAAGCTGGTCTGGAACATATGGGTCGGGGAACCACAGAAGGTATGGATCAGTTCATCGTGGTGATCGAACCCGGTTCAAGAAGCGTACAGACATACAAAAATGTGAAACGTCTGGCGAAGGATCTGGGAGTCAAACAGGTACATGTAGTTGCCAATAAGATCCGGGATGAAAAAGATGAAGCATTCGTAAAAGAACATATTCCGGCAGAGGATCTGCTGGGATTTATCCACTATAATACGGAGATCATGGATGCAGACCGTCAGGGATGTTCTCCATACGACTACAGCAAATCAGCAGTGGAAGAGATCCGTAAAATCAAAACGACCATCGATAAAATCGATGATTGCAATAAATAATCTAGGAGGAAAAGACATTGACATTATTTGAAAGAGTATTCAATGGAAATGATGCAGTATACGGCCTGACCGAACAGGCAATTGATGCAGCAATTGCACAGCATGGTGAAGAGAAAGCAGTCAGCTTTCCAAACACTGCTTACTGTCTGCCTTGCTATTACGCTGTAACAGGTGTAAAAGTTACTAATCTGAAAGAATTAAAGGAAGCACTGGGAGTTGTCAAAACTCTGATGACAAGAGAACCTCGTCTGAATGACGCTTTTATGTCCGGCGTTGCTACAGCACTGTGTGCGGAATTTATCGAAGCTTTAAAATATATTGACGGTGCTGCTCCATACGAAGAGCCATTATACGGACATCTGGCAGATGCAGTGATCCGTGAACTGGGTGTACCGCTTGTAACAGGTGATATCCCTGGTGTAGCTGTTATCCTGGGATCTGCTCCTACAGTAGAAGAAGGTGTTGCACTGGTAAAATCTTATCAGGCACAGGGTATCCTGGTAACACTGGTAGGCGGTATCTGTGATCAGGTAGCAGAAGCAGGTATGGCTACCGGCGCAAACGTACGTGTTATCCCGCTGGGTAAAGATGTAACAGCAGTTATCCATGTAGTATCCGTAGCACTGAGAGCAGCTTTGATCTTCGGTAACGTAACACCTGGTGATGCTAAGACTCTGATGGAATACACCATGCAGCGTGTACCGGCATTCGTTAACGCATTCGCTCCTCTGGATGACGTAATCGTAGCTTGTGGTGCAGGTGCTATCGCACTGGGATTCCCGGTTATCACTAATGAAACAGAAAATATCGCAAGAGTTCCGAAGAGCCTGATCGTTCAGGAAGATGTAAGCAAATTCAATGCAACATCTCTGGAAGCTCGTGATATCAAGATCAAGATCACAAACATCGATATCCCGGTAGCATTCGCATCCGCATTCGAAGGAGAAATCATTCGTCGTGGGGATATGCAGGTTGAGTTCGATGGTTCCCGTGTAGACTGTGCAGAGCTGGTACATACTGTTGAGGCCAGTGAGATCGAAGATCATAAGATCACAGTTGTTGGACCGGAAGTAGACGAGATGGAACTGGGAAGCAAAAACAGCATTGCATATGTTGTTAAAGTTGCTGGCAAATCCATGCAGCCTGACTTTGAACCGGTTATCGAGCGTAAATTCCATAACTACATCAACTGTATCGAAGGTGTATACCATACCGGACAGAGAGATATGCAGCGTATCCGTATCAGCAAAAACGCATTTGCTGCAGGATTCCGTCTGAAACATATCGGTGAAGTTCTGTATGCTTCCGTTAAAAATGAATTTGAAGCAGTTGTTGACAAATGTGAAGTTGTTATTTACACAGATCCTGCAGAGTGTACAAGAATTCGTCACGAAGTTGCTATCCCGACATTCAACAAACGTGATGATCGTCTGAAAAATCTGACAGATGAATCTGTAGATGTATATTACAGCTGTATCCTGTGCCAGGCATTCTCCCCGAGCCACGTATGTGTGGTTACACCGGAACGTCTGGGACTGTGTGGTGCCGTTTCATGGCTGGATGCAAAAGCTACCAACGAGCTGGATCCGAACGGACCTTGCCAGGTAATCACAAAAGAGCGTCCGATCGATGAAAGAATCGGTGAATATGAAGACGTTAATGAAGCTGTTAAGAGACTGTCTCAGGGTGCTCTGGAAGATGTATCCCTGTACTCTATCATGGAAAAACCAATGACATCCTGTGGATGCTTCGAGTGTATCTGTGGTATCGAGCCATTCTCCAACGGTGTATGTATCGCCAACCGTGAGTATGCCGGCATGACTCCTCTGGGAATGACCTTCCCTGAACTGGCTTCCATGACAGGTGGTGGAGTTCAGACACCTGGATTCATGGGACACGGAAAACACTTCATCGGCTCTAAAAAGTTTATGAAAGCAGAAGGTGGTATCGAACGTATTGTATGGATGCCGAAAGAACTGAAAGAATTTGTAGCAGACAGACTGAACCAGACAGCAAAAGAACTGTATGGTATTGATAACTTCACAGATATGATCGGTGATGAGACTGTAGCTACAGATCCGGAAACTCTGGTAGAATTTTTAACAGAAAAAGGTCATCCGGCACTTGGAATGGACCCGATGATGTAATATAATTAGTAATGGAAGAAAGTGGCTGACAAATGCCTGGCATTTTTCTATGCCAAATGTCAGAGGATTGTCAGCCATAAATAAATATTAAGGAGGCTAATGAGAATGCCGTTTAATCGTAAACCACAGAAATTTAATGCATCTATCAAAGAAGTAACAATTGGATGCGGTGAAAAAGCAGTCACATTAGGAGGGGAAAATGTTTATCCTTTCTACTCATTTGATGGAGAAATCACCAATGCGCCAAAAGTAGCCGTTGAAATTTCCGATATGGGAGTTCCGGAAGTAGCAGGTCTGAAAGCTTACTATGAAGGATGTTCTACCATGGCAGAAATTGCAAAACGTGCTTCTGAAATGGAAGGTGCTGATTTTGTTTGCCTGCGTCTGGAAGGCGGAGATCCGAACGGAGCAAACAAATCCGTAGACGAACTGATTGCAGTTGTAAAAGAGGTAGCAGATGCAATCGATGTACCGTTAGCTGTAGAAGGCTGCAAAAACGTAGAAAAAGATGGAGAACTTCTTCCGAAAGTTGCAGAGGCACTGCAGGGTAAAAACGCTCTGATCCTGTCTGCAAGAGAAGAAGATTACAAATCTGTTGGAGCAGCAGCAGGTCTTGCTTACGATCAGAAAGTAGGAGCTGAATCTGCAGTAGATATCAACCTGGCAAAACAGCTGAACGTAGTTACCACACAGCTGGGTGTCAAACCGGAAAGCATCGTTATGAACGTTGGTTCTGCAGCCGTTGGATATGGTTATGAATATGTAGTATCTACTATGGACCGTATCAAAGCAGCAGCACTGTCTCAGAGTGATGCCATGCTCCAGATGCCTATCATTACACCAGTATCTTCTGAAACATGGAACGTAAAAGAATCCATGGCTTCCGAGGAAGATATGCCGGAATGGGGACCAACAGAAGAACGTGCAATTTCTATGGAAATCATGACCGCAGCAGCCGATCTGGCCTGTGGATCTGATGCCGTAATTTTAATGCATCCTCAGTCTGTAGCAACCATTTCTAAAATGATCAAAGAATTAGTTTAAGTGTAAGCGATAGAACAGGAGGATAAAAACTATGGCATTATCAGGTATTCAGATTTTTAAAATGTTACCAAAGAAAAACTGTAAAGAATGTGGATGCCCTACTTGTATGGCATTCTCTATGAAAGTAGCACAGGGCGCACTGAAAATCGAACAGTGTCCACACGTTTCTGCGGAAGCTCTGGAAGCGCTGTCTGAGGCTACTGCACCGCCAATGAAGACGATCAAAGTCGGAACAGGCGAAGGAGAGTATACACTGGGTGGAGAAACCGTTCTGTACAGACATGAGAAAACCTACGTAAACAAAACAAGATACGCAGTATCTCTGTGCAGCTGCATGGACGATGCTACTATTGATGCTAAGATCGCAGCTATCCCGGCAGTAGATTATGAACGTATCGGCGAGCGCATGCGTGTTGAGATGATCTATGTCAACTATGGCGCTGAAGCTGGTGCAGACAAATATCTGGAACTGGTGAAAAAAGCTGTTGCTACCGGAAAAACTCTGGTACTGGGTTGTGATGACGTTGAAGTTGCAAAAGCAGCTCTGGAAATCGCAAAAGCTGGAAAACCGATTCTGAATGGTGCAAACGCTTCCAACTATGAAGCAATGAACGCTCTTGCAAAAGAAGCAGACGTTGTTTTAGGTGTAAGCGGTGCAAATCTGGATGAAATCTATGACACTGTTGCAGCTCTGGAAAAAGCAGGAAACAAAAACCTGGTAATCGATGCAACAGGCGCTTCCATCAAAGAAGCTTATGCAAACGCTGTACAGATTCGTCGCGCAGCACTGAAAGATCAGGACAGAACTTTCGGTTACCCGACAATCGTAAATACATCCAAACTGGCAGTAAAAGACAAATACATGCAGGAAGCACTGGTTTCTCTGTTCACCATGAAATACGGTTCTATCGTAGTTGTTGATGAACTGGGATATGCAGAAGCTCTGCCGCTGTTCGGTCTGCGTCAGAACGTATTTACCGATCCTCAGAAACCAATGAAAGTTGAACCGGGTCTGTATCCACTGAATGGTGCAGATGAGAATTCTCTGTGTCTGACAACTGTAGACTTTGCTCTTACATATTTCATCGTATCCGGCGAGCTGGAAAGATCAGGCGTACCTGTAAACCTGATCATCAACGATGCAGGTGGACTTTCCGTACTGACATCCTGGGCAGCAGGTAAGTTCTCCGGTACATCTATCTCTACTTTCATCAAAGAAAACATTGAAAGTAAAGTATCATGCAGAAAACTTGTTATTCCGGGTAAAGTTGCCGTTCTGAAAGGTGACCTGGAAGCAAAACTTCCTGGATGGGAGATTATCGTAGCTCCTCTGGAAGCAGTACAGCTGGTTAAATTCCTGAAAGATATGAAAGAAGCAGGAGAAATCTAAGATTTCGGGAATACCGGAAAGTGAAGAAAGACCGGAATCCTCCCTGTGGGGATTCCGGCAAATAAATATAATTAAAGGAGACACACACTATGGCAAAATTTGTAACAATTGGTGAGAGACTTTCCACCACAGCTCCGGCAGTAAACAAAGCATTTATGGAAAGAGATCCTGAACCGATCCTGAAAAGAGCAAAACAGCAGCTGGATGCTGGTGCTGTATATCTGGATGTAAACATCGGACCTGCTGATGGATACGGCGAAGATCTGATGAAATGGGCAGTACAGTTACTGCAGAGCGAATTCGATAATGTTCCGCTGGCACTGGATACTTCTAACAAAGCAGCTATCGAAGCTGGTATCTCTGTATACAACCGTTCTAAAGGAAAACCAATCGTAAACTCTGCAGATGCAGCTGGAAGAATCGAGAACATCGACCTGGCAGCAGCAAATGATGCCATTGTTATCGCTCTGTGTAACGGTGAAGGAATCGCTGCAGACAACGACGAACGTATGGGTTATCTGACAATGCTTCTGGAAAGAGGTCTGGAACATGGTATGGCAGAAACAGATATGTGGTTCGATCCTCTGTTCCTGGTAGTAAAAGGAATGCAGGACAAACAGATGGAAGTCCTGGAATTCATCAAAATGATCTCCGACATGGGTCTGAACTCCACAGGTGGTCTGTCCAATAACTCCAACGGTATGCCGAAGAATATCCGTCCGATCATGGACTCTGCACTGGTTGCTATGGCTATGATGAATGGTCTGACATCCGCAATCGTTAACCCTAACGATCTGCGTCTGATGGAAACCATCAAATCCTGTGACGTATTCAAAGGAAATACTCTGTACGCAGATTCTTATCTGGAACTGTAAGATGCGCACAGCGGCGTACAAAGTAGATGTCGCAAGCGACCGCCACTGGCGCGAGAATGTGTCTTGACACATTCTATTACAGAAAAATATTTATAATACTGCTGATAATGAGGCCGTCGCCACTAGCCTTTTCTGGCTGAGGTGACAGCCTCCTTTCACAAATTCGAAAAAAAGAGAGGCTTAAATCATGTTTAAAGTAACTTTTCGTTTTGAAAACGGTGAAGCCGTAGATGGTTTTGCAGCAGCCGAGGAGAATCTTCTGGAAGTTGCGAGAAAAACGAATGTAGCAATTGATGCCCCTTGTTCCGGTAACGGTTCCTGCGGAAAATGCCGCGTAAAACTGTTAAAAGGAACTCTGAATTCGCCAAGAACCAGACATATTACAGAGGAAGAATATGCAGAGGGATGGAGATTGTCCTGTGCGAGTAAAGTGGAAGGCGATATCGAAGTAGAAGTACCGGATATTGCATCTGCTTACCGCAGTAGAATGAAGGTTGCGGATTTAAGTTCCCCGGAAGAAGTAGCTATTTTTGACAATGCCAAAGCAGATGTAGAGGCGGCGGGAATTGTTCTGAAAAATGATATGGAAGTGGTAGATGTTACAATGGATGCCCCGTCTCTGGAAGATACCATGCCGGACAATGAACGTCTGATGCGTGCACTGAAAAAACAGATGCAGGTAGAACATGTGATTCTTCCATATACGGTAATCTGCAAGATGGCAGATGTGCTGCGGGAAACCAATTTTTCTGTTCGGTGTGTCATTGGAAGAACAGGAAGCAAAGGCAATATTTTCGTCTATGATATTTTCCCGAAAGATGCAAAAGTGATCATCGGTGGTCTTGCTATCGATATCGGTACTACAACCGTATCCGCATTGCTGATTGATATGGTAACCGGAGATATTCTTGGAAAAGCATCCTCAGGAAACGGTCAGATCCGT
This sequence comes from Blautia faecicola, assembly GCF_004123145.1. NCBI lineage: Bacteria > Bacillati > Bacillota > Clostridia > Lachnospirales > Lachnospiraceae > Blautia > Blautia faecicola. The sequence goes on from NZ_SDKC01000001.1 coordinate 1,580,552, forward strand.
TATGGAGCAGATGTTATCAACCGTATCATTGAATCTGCAAAACCTGGCGGAAGACGCCGTCTGCAGAAAGCAGTTATTGATGAGACGATCAATCCGCTGATCCAGCAGATGTGTCGTGCGGCAAAATTCCCGAATAAACAGATCTACCGTATGTGCGTTGCCGGAAATACAACGATGAACCATTTGTTTGCAGGTGTAAATGCAGATCCGGTCCGTATGGAACCGTATATACCGACATTCTATAAAACAAATTCTCTGTATGCATCAGATCTTGGTCTGACCGTGAATCCGGATGCTCATATCATTATCGCTCCGAATATCGGAAGTTATGTGGGCGGAGATATCACTGCCGGTACACTGGTCAGCATGCTGTGGAATAAACCGGAATTTTCTCTGTTTATCGACCTTGGAACCAATGGTGAGCTGGTATTTGGTAACTCTGATTTTATGATGAGCTGTGCATGTTCCGCAGGTCCTGCCTTTGAGGGTGGTGATATCAGCTGTGGTATGCGCGCGACAGACGGTGCGATCGAGGCATGTACCATCGACAAAGAAACCATGGAACCAACCTTTACGGTGGTAGGAGATCCGGGACAGAAACCAATCGGTCTGTGTGGTTCCGGAATTATCGATGTGATCAGTGAACTGTTCTCCGCAGGAATCATCAATCCGAAAGGAAAATTCGTGCGGGAAGGTGAAAGAATTCGCAGAGACAAATATGGTATGGGAAGTTATGTTCTGGCATTCCAGAAGGATGCAGGTGCAGAGAAAGATGTTGAGATCACAGAAGTGGATATCGACAACTTTATTCGTGCCAAAGGTGCGATTTTCTCAGCTATTCGCACCATGCTGAATTCTCTGGAATTTGATGTATCGATGATCGAAGAAGTGTATGTAGCCGGTGGTATCGGAAGTGGTATCAATATGAAGAATGCGGTCAATATCGGAATGTTCCCGGATATCCCGCTGGAAAAATTCCATTACATTGGTAACTCTTCGTTGTCAGGCGCTTATACGATGCTCCTGTCCAAAGAAGCAGAGCGTATGACATACCAGGTTGCATCCAATATGACTTATCTGGAACTGAGTACCGTACCGACTTATATGGATGAATTTGTTGCGGCATGCTTTATTCCACATACGGATACCAGTATGTTCCCGTCCGTTTCTCAGCAGTAAAGATTGACATGCAGGAGAGAACAAACATGGAATTGCAGTACGACAAAGACAGTAAGGAGAGAATCCCTTACGAGCACTACATGGAGTTGCTTCAGAAAGCAGATCCGGAAGAAATCAGTGCGAGAACAGGAATTTCTTACGACCAACAATCACAAACCTTTACCCTTCATCTGTTAGGTGTTGCCTATCAGGTTCACTTTCCGGATTATGTAGTAAGACACGATCCGGAGAGTACGGTAGGATATTATCCGCTGGAAAACGCGATCAATGCCCGGATTCTGGTACTTCGTTACCTGGTGGAAGGACACGCTGCTCCGTCGACCGGAAAATATCTGACTTACCGGGAGACGCCGTGGGGAACGGTATATCTGAAACAGTTTCAGGGCAGATGCTTGATGCGTCTTGCTTATGGGTTTGGCAACAAACAGGAAGCGTTCCGATCTGCAATGGAAAAGATCGGCGCAACACCTCTGGAACACGGAGATATCGCTTATGAGTTCGAAGTGATCGATGGTTTCCGTGTACAGATGATTTTATGGGCAGGAGATGACGAATTTCCTCCGTCATCTCAGATTTTATTCTCTGACAATTTTCCCATTGCTTTTCAGGCAGAGGATATGGCTGTAGTGGGCGATGTATCGATCACTATGATAAAAGCACTGGCATAACTGAATTATAATTTACTGATTTATTTGTAAAAAAATGTGAAACGGGGAATGACTTTCATTCCCGACAGTAGGAGAATGCAAATGAGCAAGGATAGTAGAGTAAACATTGCGCGTAAAGTGCTTCAGGATGGGAAGTTGCCTGTTGACGAAGGAAACCGCGAAATATTTCCACGATGTAATGTTGCGTCCGCTACTGCATTAAAGATAGATTCAGTTTCTGTGTTATCTGCCTTTGGTGTAGTATACTGCTATACCTGAGAAAGGAAAATACAATGAAAAAACTGAATGGTAGAACTATCGTTTTTGCAGCTGTTTTAGTGGCAATGAATCTGGTGTTAAGCCGGGTGCTGGCGATCAATATCGGTCCAACCATCCGAATTACGATAAGTGCAACACCGATTTATCTGGCAAGTCTCTGGTTTGGACCGCTGGTAGGGGGAATCTGCGGTGGTCTGGGAGATCTGCTTGGGTGCCTGATCCAGGGATATGCACCGAATCCACTGATCCTGGTATCTTCTGTACTTTCCGGTGTACTGCCGGCAGTGTTCAAAAAGTACGTGTTCCGGGATAGAATAAATACCTGGAAAATAGCAGTGATGCTGATTGTAAACGGAATCATAGGTTCCCTTGGATTTACAGTACTTGGTCTTCATGTATATTACGCAACACCATGGAGTGTACTGTATGCAACGAGAACGCTTCAGACGATTGCGCTTACAATTGCAAATACAATTCTGGTTTCCCTCTTATATCAGAGTGCACTGACCCCGTATGTGAATCAGATCTTTGCGTCTCAGAAAACCAGAGAAGTATAAAAGGAGGTAAATGATATGGGATACAAAACAGACATTGAAATCGCACAGGAATGCGAAATGAAACCGATCACCGAGATCGCAGCGAAAGCAGGTATCGATGACAAATATCTGGAGCAGTATGGAAAATACAAAGCAAAAATCGACTACAATCTGTTAAGAGAGTCTGATGCTCCGGACGGAAAACTGATCCTGATGACTGCCATCAACCCGACACCGGCAGGTGAAGGAAAAACAACAACAACTGTAGGTTTGGCAGATGCCCTGCAGAAAATGGGCAAGAAAGTTATGGTAGCTTTAAGAGAACCATCCTTAGGACCGGTCTTCGGTGTAAAAGGTGGAGCAGCCGGCGGCGGATACGCACAGGTAGTTCCGATGGAAGATATTAACCTGCACTTTACCGGTGACTTCCATGCCATCGGCGCAGCTAACAACCTGCTGGCAGCCATGATCGACAACCACATCTTCCAGGGAAATGCTCTGAACATTGACCCGAGAAAGATCACCTGGAAACGTTGTGTAGATATGAACGACCGTCAGCTTCGTAATGTCGTAGACGGACTCGGCGGAAAGACCAATGGTATGCCGAGAGAAGACGGCTACGATATCACCGTAGCAAGTGAGATCATGGCAGTTCTGTGTCTGGCAAGCGATATCAACGACCTGAAAGAACGTCTGGGACGTATCATCATTGGATATACATACGGTAAAGTGGCAGAACAGAAACCGGTAACCGCACACGATCTGCATGCAGAAGGTGCAATGACCGCCCTGTTAAAAGATGCTCTGAAACCGAACCTGGTACAGACACTGGAACATGTACCGGCAATCGTACACGGCGGACCATTCGCCAACATCGCACACGGATGTAACTCCGTAACCGCAACCAAGATGGCTCTGAAACTGGCTGACTATGCAATCACAGAAGCCGGATTCGGTGCAGATCTGGGCGCTGAGAAATTCCTGGATATCAAGTGCCGTATGGCAGGACTGAAACCGTCTGCAGTTGTTATCGTAGCAACCGTACGTGCCCTGAAATATAACGGCGGCGTTCCGAAAGCTGAGCTGAATGCAGAAAACCTGGAAGCTCTGGAAAAAGGTATGCCGAACTTGTTAAAACACGTAAGCAACATCAAGAATGTATACAAACTGCCATGTGTAGTTGCCATCAATGCATTCCCGACCGATACCAAAGCAGAACTGGATCTGGTAGAAGAAAAATGTAAAGAACTGGGCGTAAACGTAGCTCTGTCTGAAGTATGGGCAAAAGGCGGCGAAGGCGGTCTGAAACTGGCTGAAGAAGTGATCCGTCTGGTAGAGGAACCAAACGACTTCACATACGCTTACGAACTGGAAGGTTCTATCGAAGACAAACTGAACCAGATCGTACAGAAAGTATACGGTGGAAAACGTGTCGTTCTGACAGCCAACGCTCAGAAACAGGCAAAACAGTTAGAGGCTCTTGGATTCGGCAACTGCCCAATCTGTGTGGCTAAGACACAGTACAGCCTGACCGATGACCAGACCAAACTAGGTGCACCGACAGACTTTGAAGTAACCGTAAGAAACCTGAAAGTTTCCGCAGGTGCAGGCTTTATCGTAGCCCTGACCGGTGAGATCATGACCATGCCTGGACTGCCGAAAGTACCGGCTGCTGAGAAGATCGATGTAGATGAGACAGGAAAAATTACTGGTCTGTTCTAAGAATCATCGTAACTGTTCAGTACCTTCACAGTTACGAGCCAAAATGTATTTAAAATCACCTTCGGTGATAACATTTTGGCTTGTATGTCTCGGGATTTTGGTATGTTCATGCCAAAACACCTCGCGGAATATTTCCTACTGAATAGTCACGAATAATCCATATGGCTGCCCGGTTAGCCGGGCAGCTGTATAAAAAATAAGCGGAGGAAAGAAGCAATGGGATTTTCAACTGTACCATGCAATGAATTTGTAGAAGTATTGGCTTCCAAAGCACCGGTTCCGGGTGGCGGCGGCGCATCTGCTCTGGTTGGAGCAATCGGAACCGCTCTGGGCAACATGGTAGGAAGCCTTACCGTAGGTAAGAAAAAATATGCGGATGTAGAAGAGGAGATGTGGGAGCTGAAGAAAAAAGCTGATGAACTTCAGAAAGAACTGCTGCATCTGATCGAACGTGATGCGGAAGTTTTCGAACCACTCTCCAAAGCATACGGAATGCCGAGAGAGACCGAAGAGGAAAAAGCAGAGAAAGCCAGAGTTATGGAAATCGTCCTGAAAGATGCCTGCTCTGTACCGATGGAAATCATGGAAAAATGCTGTGAAGCGATCGAGATCATCGTGGAATTTGCAGCAAAAGGCTCCACACTGGCAATCAGCGATGCCGGTGTAGGCGCAGCATTCTGCAAAGCAGCTTTACAGGGTGCCAGCCTGAACGTATACATCAATACCAAATCCATGAAAAACAGAGAATACGCAGAGGAACTGAATGCAAAATGTGACGCAATGCTGGAAAAATATACCAAGATTGCAGACGAAGTTTTTGAAAGCGTATTAGGCAGACTGAAATAGGGAGGATAAACAGAAATGGCAAAACAGTTATTAGGAAAAGAAGTAACCGCAGCTCTGAATGAAAAAATCAAAGCAAACGTTGCAGCTTTAAAAGAAAAAGGCATCAACCCGACACTGGGTATTATCCGTGTAGGTGAAAACGGAAGTGATATCTCTTACGAAAGAGGAGCAACCAAACGTTGCGAGACTCTGGGTGTAGAGTGTGTAAAATTCCTGCTTCCGGAAGATGTATCCCAGGAAGAACTTCTGGCTACCATCGATAAAGTAAACAAAGATGACAGCATTCACGGCGTACTGTTATTCCGTCCGCTGCCAAAACATCTGGATCAGTCTGTGATCGAAAACGCTCTGGATCCTGCAAAAGATGTGGACTGTATGACAGACGGTTCCATGTCCGGCGTATTTACCGGAAAACAGGTTGGATTCCCTCCATGTACTCCGCAGGCTTGTATGGAGATCCTGGATCATTACGGAATCGACTGCACAGGTAAAAAAGCAGTTGTGATCGGCCGCAGCCTGGTAGTAGGAAAACCGGCAGCGATGATGCTGATCAAGAAAAATGCAACTGTTACCGTATGCCATACAAAAACTGTTGACATGCCGTCTGTAGCAAAAGAAGCAGATATCATCATCGTAGCAGCAGGTCGTGCAGGCGTTGTTGGCGCTGACTATGTAAAACCGGGTCAGACCATCATCGATGTAGGTATCAATGTAAATGCAGAAGGAAAACTCTGCGGTGACGTGGATTACGCAGCTGTAGAGCCGATCGTAGATGCAATCACTCCGGTACCGGGCGGTGTTGGAAGTGTTACCACATCTGTTTTGGTAGGACATGTGGTAGAAGCAGCTATGAGAAAATATATGTAAGCGCGGAATCATTTTATCAGAACATAATAAAGTGATATAGATCTTCCGGGGACAGAAACGAATATCCGAATCTGTTCCCGGAAGATTTTTTATTTCATATGTTGTTTCTCTGATAACCCTTGAAAAAATCCGTATTTCTGTTAAAATATCTGTAGTGCGATTTTCACGTATTACGTGAAAACCGTATACGATGTGAGTAAACAGTCGTACAGAATAGTTCTGTACAGCAAGAGGAGGAAAACATGAGTAAAAAACCTACCGTTTTAATGATTTTAGATGGTTATGGATTAAACGACAAGTGCGAAGCAAACGCAGTTTGTGAAGGAAAAACACCGGTTATGGATCAGCTGATGTCTCAGTGCCCGTTTGTAAAAGGTAACGCAAGCGGCATGGCAGTAGGTCTTCCGGAAGGACAGATGGGTAACTCAGAAGTTGGACATCTGAATATGGGTGCAGGTCGTATCGTATATCAGGAACTGACAAGAATCACCAAAGAGATCCAGGACGGCGATTTCTTCAAGAACGAAGCGTTGCTGGCAGCTGTAAAGAATGCAAAAGAGAACAACTCTGCACTGCATTTTATGGGTTTGTTATCTGATGGTGGTGTACACAGCCACAATACACATCTGTATGGTCTGCTGGAACTGGCAAAAAGAGAAGGTCTGGAAAAAGTATATGTACACTGCTTCCTGGATGGCCGTGACACTCCGCCGGCATCCGGAAAAGGTTATGTAGAAGAGCTGCAGACTAAGATGAAAGAAATTGGTGTTGGCGAGATCGCAACCGTTGCAGGACGTTACTATGCAATGGATCGTGATAACCGCTGGGATCGTGTAGAACTGGCATTCAAAGCCATGACAAAAGGCGAAGGCGTAAAAGGAACAGACGCAGCAGAAGCTGTACAGGCCTCCTACGATGCAGAAAAGACCGATGAATTCGTTCTGCCGACCGTTATCGAAAAAGACGGCAAACCGGTTGCAACCGTTCAAGATAAAGATTCTGTTGTATTCTTCAACTTCCGTCCTGACCGTGCACGTGAGATCACAAGAGCATTCTGCGATGATGATTTCAAAGGTTTCGCACGTGAGAAAAAACTGGATGTAACTTTTGTATGCTTCACCGATTACGATGAAACTATCGGAAACAAACTGGTAGCATTCGTAAAACAGGAGATCAAAAACACATTCGGCGAGTACCTGGCAGCTCATAACATGACACAGGCTCGTATCGCTGAGACAGAAAAATATGCACACGTTACCTTCTTCTTCAACGGTGGTGTGGAAGAGCCGAACAAGGGCGAAGACAGAATCCTGGTTAAATCCCCGAAGGTAGCAACCTACGATCTGAAACCGGAGATGAGTGCATACGAAGTGTGTGACAAACTGGTAGATGCGATCAAATCCGACAAATATGATGTGATTATCATCAACTTCGCTAACCCGGATATGGTTGGACATACCGGTGTGGAAGCAGCAGCAATCAAAGCAGTAGAAGTTGTTGACGAGTGCGTAGGACGCGCAGTTGACGCTCTGAAAGAAGTAGACGGACAGATGTTCATTTGCGCAGACCACGGAAACTGCGAACAGCTGATAGACTATGAGACAGGCGAACCATTCACCGCTCATACCACCAACCCGGTTCCGTTCATCCTGGTAAATACAGATCCTTCTTACACACTGCGTGAGAACGGATGCCTGGCAGACATCATCCCAACCCTGATCGAACTGATGGGTATGGAACAGCCTGTTGAAATGACAGGAAAATCTCTGCTGATCAAAAAGTAAGATTCAAGGAAGTTTGATTTTTCAAACATGAATAACTATGAGAAACACGCTCTGCGAGTTTCTTATAGTTATCGCGGCAGTCGCCAAAGTCTCGTGCAAGCACGGACTTTGGCTCGTTGCTCACGTAAATAAAAATGCAGGAAATAAAGACACAATGTGCTTTATCTCCTGCATTTTTTTCGTTTACAGATGTGTGTTTAAATCTGCTCAACTTTCAGAATGTTTGTATTGCCGGTGCTTCCGTTTATTGCACCTCCGGTAAGGACAAGGTTGTCACCTTTTTCCAGTGAAAATATTTCCCGGACTTTTGCAAGATCATGCTGGAACATGGCCTCCATGGAGTCGAATCTGCCACACAGGATCGGGGTTACACCCCAACTTAAATTAAGTTTGCGCCAGCCTCTTTCAGAGTATGTCATACCAAGGATATCTACCGGGCAACGGAATCTGCTGACCATCCTAGCGGTGTGTCCTGACAGGCTGTTTACAATGATAAATTTTGCCTTTAAATCAGTAGCCATAGCACAGGTAGAATGGGAAACGGCATCCAGATTATTGGTGATTGCAAACTCAGCTTTTTTAAAACGGTTCTCATAAGATATACTGCTTTCAGTGAAAGCAATGGTTTCTACCATATTTTTAACAGCGGCAACCGGATATTTTCCGGAGGCTGTTTCACCGGACAGCATTACAGCTGAAGTTTCATCATAAACAGCATTGGCAACGTCTGATAGTTCTGCTCGTGTTGGTCTTGGATTATAAATCATAGATTCAAGCATCTCAGTTGCAGTGATAACACGTTTGCCAAGCATACGGCACTTCTGTATAAGATATTTTTGAATGCTGGGCACTTCCCTGGCTGGAATTTCCACTCCCAGATCGCCCCTGGCAATCATAATTCCATCTGCTACTTCACAAATCTCGTCAATATTGTTTACACCGGAGCGATTCTCTATTTTAGCTATAATGTCGATATCCTTTCCATTATTGGAATCTAAAAAGATCCGCATATCCAGCATATCCTGCTTGCAGGAGACGAAGGAAGCAGCAACAAAATCAACCTGGTTTTCAATTCCGAACAGAAGATCTTCTTTGTCCTGCTCGCTCAAAAATTCGTGTTTCATTACCCGGTTTGGAAAATTCATGCTTTTAGAGTTGGACAGTTCACCACCAACAATAACTTTGCATTTTGCACGGGAAGAACTGAGACCAACAACTTTGAAAATAACCAGCCCATTATTTACAAGAATGGTATCTCCAATCTCCAAATTTTCCATCAGCTGCTTAAAGTTCACGGAAACAATATGTTCATCTCCAATAATGTCTTCTGTGGTAAATGTAAAATCATCTCCATCATGAAGAAATACTTTTCCGTTCCGGAAAGTACGGATACGATACTCAGGTCCTTTGGTATCCAACATAATTGGTATAGGAAGATTCAGTTTCTCCCGGACTTTTTTAATAAGTTCGATTTTCTTTCCGTGTTCTTCATGAGTGCCATGTGAAAAATTTAAACGCGCTACATTCATTCCTGCCAGGCACATTTCTTCAAGTATCTGCTCGTCTTCACATGCCGGACCTATGGTACAGATCAATTTAGTTTTTCTCATTTTTTCTGTCCTCACTTTCGTTGGAATGATTGTTATTTTCGGAAGAGTCTCCACGACTGATCCACCATGCCCATACACAGGCACCCAGAGCTAATACACATAAAATTCCTACAAAAATATTCTGACCCATTTCGTTCTCCATTTCCTCAGGCTGTCTGCCGTTCATCAGGCAGAGCCTGAAATACACTCGTTTTTTGCATCAAAAACAGCCCATTACAGTAATAATAATGGGATACAGAAAATGAGAATCAGAGTCGTTTTTTACCGTCCGATTTATGAAGATAACTGATGATTTTTTTGCCCGGTAATACGGGACAGAACAGAATAATGAAAGAAATAAAATAATAATTTTGTGAAAGGCGGGGAACAAAATAAAGACCTGGAGTATATGCAAGCCTGTTTATACTGTTTCGTGCATTGGTATTGCGCGAAAGGTACTGTTCACAAAGAGTATAAACGCGCTCCTGTAGCATTTCCCTGGTGCAGGGAGTCGTATTATTGGCAGATATGGTATCCGATCCGGAATAGAAAGTGGCAGAATCGGCTGAAATGGAAGCATACAAAGAAGAATGTGTCTGATATGGAGCAAAACACATTCCAAGCATGAAAAACATGATCACTAATGCGATATTTCTTTTCGACTTATGTAAGGTATTCACAGAACCACTCCTGCCGGAAATCAATTTCCAATAATTAATATGGAAAAGTATAACATAAGTGTTATGAAATGACAATAGAATATATTTTTTACATAAATAAGAAATGAAACACACATATTTTTCTCTGCTTCGGACATACTGAAAAAGAGCAGCAGATGACAGAAACAGGAGGAATATGTGATGTATCGATATCTACCGATTCGAAGAATCTACGCAAGAGAAGTCCTCGATTCCAGATCCAATCCTACGGTGGAAGTGGAAGTGACGGTAGGAGAAGGAATCATGGGAGTGGATGGATATACAGGAAGAGCCATTGTGCCGTCGGGAGCATCTACCGGCAAATATGAGGCTGTGGAACTGCGGGACGGAGAAGAACGCTTCGATGGTCTTGGTGTGGAACAGGCGGTACGAAATGTCAATGTCCGTCTGGCAGAACAGATCGTAGGAGAAAATGCGCTGAATCAGTCCTATATTGACCAACTGCTGATCCAGGAAGACGGAACCGACAATAAAAGCAGCCTGGGAGCAAATGCGACACTTGGCGTGTCCCTTGCAGTAGCCCGTGCTGCGGCGAAAGCGCTGCGTCTGCCATTGTATCAGTATCTCGGGGGCGTGCATGCGGTGCGGATGCCGGTTCCGATGATGAACATTCTGAACGGGGGGCGCCACGCGGACAATACGGTAGATCTTCAGGAGTTCATGATCATGCCGGTGGGAGCGGAAAGCTTTCGGGAGGCAGTACGCATGGGAGCGGAGATCTATCAGCGCTTGAAGATCCTTTTAAAACACAAGGGGCTGTCTACCGCGGTCGGTGATGAGGGCGGTTTCGCGCCGGATCTGGAAAGCGCGGAACAGGTGCTGGAATTTCTGACAGAAGCGATTGAAGACGCAGGATACACACCGGGAAGCGATGTGGTATTTGCCATTGATGCGGCGGCAAGTGAACTGTATGATGAGGACCGGGAAGGGTACTATTTTCCCGGGGAGAGCCGGATGCAGGGAAATGAGGTTGTGCGGACATCCACAGAGATGATTGCATATTATGAAAACCTGCTGGATCGCTTCCCGATTGTTTCGATTGAAGATGGTCTGGAAGAAGAGGACTGGGAAGGCTGGACGGAGATGACCCGGAGGCTTGGAAACCGGGTACAGCTGGTGGGAGACGATCTCTTTGTGACCAATAAAAAGCGGCTGAACTGTGGCATCCGCCTGGATGCTGCCAATGCGATCCTTGTAAAGGTGAATCAGATCGGAACCCTGACAGAAGCTCTCGAAGCGGTAGAGATGGCGTACCGTTTCGGATACCGTGCGATTATTTCCCATCGTTCCGGAGAGACAGAAGATTCTTTTATCGCAGATCTTGCGGTAGCCTGTGGCAGCGGACAGATCAAGACCGGTGCGCCGTGCAGGTCAGACCGCAATGCAAAATATAACCAGCTGTTGCGTATCGAGGATTATCTGGGTAAAACGGCGGTGTATGAGAATCCTTTTTGCCATCCAACCGGCAAATCGAACAGATAAATAAGCAAAAATAAAGAAATTCGTACAAATTGCAGGAAAAGGTTGAAATTAAGAATCCCCTATGGTAAAATAAATGAGGTTGACCATAGGAGGTGTAATTGTGAACATTTTACGGATTGTATTGACGGTTATTTTTGTAATCGATTGTATAGGTTTGACAGTAGTTGTCCTGATGCAGGAAGGAAAACAGAAAGGTCTGGGAGCTATTTCCGGTATGGCAGATTCTTACTGGGGACAGAATAAAGGTCGTTCCATGGAAGGTCATTTGGTACTGGCTACAAAGATCATGGCTATTCTGTTTATGGTACTGGCAATCGTATTAAATATGAATTTTTAATTGGCGTGAAAAAGAACACTCTTGCAACTCTTTGCAAGGGTGTTTTTGCACATAAAGGGAAAAGAACATGAGAACAAATAATAAAAAGTTAAAAAACAGAAAAAAACTGCTTCTGGATTTCGTATCTAATAAGGAATATCAGCCGATGCGCGCAAAAGATATTGCGATGTTGCTGCAGATTCCGAAAGGAAAACGATCCGAACTTTTTCAGGTTCTGGATGAACTGGAGGTAGAAGGAAAAATTACCTGTAAAAAAGGAAAATACGAGAAAGTACGGAAAAGTGCTGCGGCAAATCTATCTGCACAGGAACTGTTAGAGGGAACGTTTATTGCTCATCCGAAAGGATTTGGCTTTGTGGAACTGGAAGATCAGGAAGAAGATCTGTATATTCCGCAGGACGATACCATGGGTGCTTTCCATAAAGACCGGGTACAGGTGAAAGTAAAAGAAGAACGAACCGGTCAGCGCCGGGAGGGAACCATTGTCCAGATCCTTGGACATGGAATCACGGAAGTGGTCGGTACATTTGAAAAAAGCAAAAATTATGGATTTGTGATTCCGGATAATCAGAAAATCCAACAGGATATTTTTATTCCGAGAGAACACACGCTGGGAGCGAACGATGGCGATAAAGTTGTGGCAAAGATTACTTCCTACGGCGGAAAGAATAAGAATCCGGAGGGAAGAGTGCAGGAAGTGCTGGGAGCACAGGGCGCACCGGGCATCGACGTACTTTCTATTGCGAGAGCGTATGAACTTCCGATGGATTTTCCGGTAAAAGTGGCAAACCAGGCGGATCGCGTGCCGGATCATGTGATCGAAGGGGATTTTCAGGGACGTATGGATCTGAGAAACTGGACGGTTGTTACCATTGACGGAGAAGATGCAAAAGATCTGGATGATGGAATTTCTCTGACAAAAGATGGAAATATCTATCATCTTGGTGTGCATATCGCAGATGTCACCAATTATGTGCAGGGCGGAAGTGCCCTCGACCGGGAAGCGCTGCGCCGTGGAACCAGCGTGTATCTGGTAGACCGTGTGATTCCGATGCTTCCGAAACGTCTATCCAACGGGATCTGTTCCCTGAATCAGGGGGAAGACCGACTGGCACTCAGCTGTCTGATGGATATTGACGCGCAGGGAAATGTGGTCAGTCATAAGATTGCAGAGACCGTCATCTGTGTCGATCGCCGGATGACTTATACGGCAGTGAAGAAGATCCTGGAAGGCGATGCAGATCTTCGAAGAGAATATCAGGATTTTGTGCCGCTGTTTCATCATATGAAAGATCTGTCTGCGATCCTTCGGAAAAAGAGAAGCAACCGCGGCTCCATTGATTTTGATTTTCCGGAGAGTAAAGTGTATCTGGATGAGATGGGAAGACCGGTGGAGATCAAAGCGTATGAGCAGAATGTAGCGACAAAGATCATTGAGGATTTTATGCTTCTTGCCAATGAAACGGTGGCAAAAGAATACTGTGAGCGAGAGATTCCATTTTTATACCGTACCCATGAGAATCCGGACAGTGATAAGATGGAAAAAGTACTGACCTTTATCCGTAATCAGGATATTCCGGTACACAAGTCACACGAAGAAATTACACCATTAGAAGTCCAGGAGATTCTGAATGAGATCGAAGGAGAACCTACCGAGCCACTGATCAGCCGTCTGTTACTTCGTTCAATGAAACAGGCAAGATATACGACAGGCTGCAGCGGACATTTCGGACTGGCAGCAAAGCATTACTGTCATTTTACTTCACCGATCCGAAGATATCCTGATCTTCAGATTCACCGGATCATCAAAGAAACGATCCGCGGTCGGATGAATCAGGAGAAAAAGATGTATTATGCACAGATTCTCGGGGATGTGGCAGATAAAACCAGTGCGCTGGAACGCAGAGCCGAAGAGGTAGAACGGGAAACCATAAAACTGAAAAAGGCAGAATACATGGAAACCAGACTGGGACAGAACTATGAGGGTATTATTTCCGGAGTCACCGGTTGGGGGCTGTATGTGGAACTGCCGAATACGGTGGAAGGTCTGGTGCATATCAGTACACTGATGGATGATTACTATCACTTTGATGAGGAAACATACTGTCTGGTGGGCGAAAAGACCGGACACACGTACCGTCTGGGACAGAAAGTGACGGTAAAAGTATCACAGGTAGATCTGTCCACGAAGAGTATTGATTTCATTTTAAAAGAAGAAAACAGCTGTTTTAATAAATACATGGATTGGGAGGATTAAGAAATGGCAAAGGAAAAGGGAAGCCGTCTGATCGCGAACAATAAAAAGGCGTATCATGATTATTTTATTGAAGAGACTTACGAGGCCGGTATTGCACTCCATGGAACAGAAGTAAAATCGCTGCGTATGGGAAAATGCAGTATCAAGGAATCGTTTGTGAGAATCGAAAATGAGGAAGTGTACATCTACGGGATGCACATCAGCCCTTACGAAAAAGGAAATATTTTCAACCGGGATCCGCTGCGTGTGAAAAAACTGCTGTTGCATAAAAGCGAGATCCGTAAAATGAAAGGCAAGATCGCAGAGAAAGGTTACACGCTGGTACCTTTGAAAGTATATTTTAACCGGAGCCTGGTAAAAGTGGAGATCGGTCTGGCAAAAGGTAAAAAACTGTACGACAAGAGACAGGATATCGCCAAGAAGGATCAGAGAAGAGAGGCAGAGAGAGATTTCAAGGTTCGGAATCTGTATTAGGAAAATGGCTTAGAAATTGAAATAATTGACAGATTGGATTGCATGATTTTAGATTGTGCTGATGCAATGTATCAATTATGATGGATTTCAGATATCATAGCATGGTTAGGAGGCTTTGCTTTCCCTGGTGGTTGTTGATCGGAAAAAGTGAAAAGTCCTGACCATACAGGGATATTTACAGAAGAAATCGTTCAGGTCTTGACAATGCTCTCTATGTCACATATAATAGAACAAGTACAAACAGAAACTGTCTGCGAACCATACAACTGTTTACTCATAAGATTTTATATGTGAGGGCTTGTACTGGTTTCGACGGGGGTTTTGAAGTTTGGGAAGCCATTCGCAGTTCTGGGACTGCGTCATCAACCTGGAAATTAAATTTAAACGCAGACGAAAATTTAGCGTACGCTGCCTAATGGCAGCTGTCGGTTTCTGAGTCTCCCGCAACCCAGATTCCGGCATCAAACTCCGCGGGGCACTTTTCCTTCAAAGCTTTGAGAAGAAAAAAGAATTTATGAAGCTACTGAAGTCTGAAGCCTGTCATCCGGCGCCAGACGGAGGGAATGTCAAAAGAATGACTGTAATGGGAGATGCCTGAATGGATAGGCTTTCGGACAGGGGTTCGATTCCCCTCAGGTCCATATTTAAAAAACCCTGGAAATCCTTGATTTCCGGGGTTTTTTGCTGTCTGGTGGAGAGAAAAAATGCTGTTTTGAACCGTTTCAAACCGTTTCAGAGTGGAAAAATTGGGGTCAAAATTGGGGTCAAAATCGAAGCTGAAATCATTTGAAAAATCTATGGTTTTAGAGTGTTTCAAATTAAAAAATGATAGTATAAGGCTGAAGTATTCGACGTATTTTCTGAATAAAAGTATATGAGGAAGGAAAAACATTTACCCTTAATGCCATTCTAAGTGGCGTTAGGGGTTTTGTATTATACTCAAAAAATCTTTTTAAAATCCGGAAAAAACGTCTGTCCGAAAAAATCCAATTTTTCAAAAATTCGACATACTATAAATGTAACCGTTAATAAGTCTTTAGAAAGGAGGGAGTCGAAATGATCATTTTGACACCGATTCCAGTAGAAACAAAAAAAGCGTTAGAAAGGGGGGAATGCGTGGGGCAAACAATTCAAGAATCTCCGTGGGAGGTCAGCGTTGAATCTGTGATTGGATATGAATTTGTAAGAGATATGCAGATCAAAAAAACAAAGATTTTTCCGCCGTCAAGAGAAGCTATTCCAATCGTTGGTTGGCTTAAATATATGGGAGAATCTGCACATCCAAATCATGATGATGTCAAGAGCAATATGGCTTGAACGGAGCTGTGGGAAGGCTGTGTAAACAGAATTCTCATAGCCGAAAGAGAAAGCCAGCGCCTTGAGACGCTGGCCTAGTAACAAGGGCTTATAGCCCTAGAGCAAACCACCCATGGACGGGTGGTCCTGATTTGCGCACCATGGGTGCGCTCTAACGGGTGAGAGTCGTGTGTTCTGCAAGCTGTTATCAGCTTGCCAGTGAAAGTCTGGTCAAGGTAATCGCCAGTGAGCCTTGTAGCGAGCCTCCAATGCTTTTGGGTGATTGATTGTGTTGAAGCGAGGTATGCCTGTGAGAAACAGGTGCAAAATAACAGTCCGTAACATAAAGTGAATCCTGTAGCATCGTTACGTTAGCCCCGTAAGGGGACAAGAGGGAGTCGAGTCACTGACTTTCTGACGAAGACCATGGAAGATGTGGGGATACTGGGGTATAGCATTGAAGAACCCTTCGGTGTAGAGGGAGCGGAATGTTATGAAAGTTGATAACGGAACAGGAGAGATCTCATACCATCATATAGCCACAAGTATGTAACTGAGGATATAAGCACGCATGCGAAATTTCTTGGGAAGTGGTATGAGAAGTCGGAGGAGCCCATAGTATCTATGAACTGTTGGTAAGAAAAACAATGGGAGAAAAGGGGCTCTGCTTTAATCAGGATTAACGGGAAGGTAAGGGATAGTGCATGCCAAACATTGGACAACAAGCGTGACATTTGGAAAGAAATGTTTGAAGCAGCAAAAGCGGAAAAGCAGAAAAGCAGGATGATCAATCAGAACTTGTACCATTCTGGTGTTTTGGGAAAGATCAGAGTGTAAAGATAGAGAGACTCGTGCCAATGTACCCGATGAGCAAGGACGAGGTGAATTATGAAAGGTTGATAAAGATTCTATCTCTTTACCGGCTCACATTAGGTCAGGCAAGACAGGAAGAACTTCTGGAATATTTGTTCAAGGAATTTAAAGATACAAACGGATTAAAGGAATTATTTATTGATTTGAGTCCGTTTTCAAAAGGAAAAGAGGGCTGATGATATGAGAATACTTTTTTGCAATATAGCATGAATGAAAGAATACCGGGGAAACGAAGATGGAAGGGATATTCCAGTAAATGGCGGAAGTTTTGTCAATGAGACCGGAGATGCACATGAAAAGTATAATTTCACACCAGTGAATATAGAGGGTAAGGAAGGTTTATATTGTCTGGGATTCTTCGAGACAAAATCACATAATGGGAAAGATGTCAATCAAATGCGGATAGAGAATATTGCAGGTTGTGAACTGTGTAAAGAAGAAGAATCAGTAGATGATGTACCTGTTGTATATTGTGCAAAACATCCGGCACATAAGTTTACAACAGCTGACAATCAGAATTAATTCAGAATAGAATATATTCTCTCTCCGGTTGTGGCGGAGGGAGGATTATTTAAAAGAAATACTGTGAGGAAGGAGATGGCCTTGTGGCGGTAAAACAATTAAAGAAACAGTTGACGGATATATTTGGATAAGAATATAATCTGTATCAGAGAATTTACAGGGAGACAAATAAACATGAGTCAGGATATTATTAATAATCGCTTTTTGGAAGAGTCGGTATTTGCTATTGCCGATGGATACTGCGTGATCAATCTCACAAAGAGTATTGTACGTGGTTCCATGTATCAGGTAGTTAATGGAAAAAAATATAATCTGAATGAACAATTAGGTTTGCCGGAAAATTCAAGCTTACAGAGTCTGGTAGATGCATGGGCATTGACCATACCTGAGGAAGGTCTTAAAGATTTTCTGCACGAGTTTGACAGAGAACGATTATTAAATCGGTTTGAAAATGGCGAACGTCATATATCGTTCCGATACTGGACCAGGACTGCTACTTTTGAGCCCATGCTTGCAGAAGATCACATGGCTCTGTACCGTGAAGAGAAAACTGGAGATGTCATTGCAGTTAATTATGTTCTTGACCGTACAGAACATTACCGCTTAGAGGAAAAAGAGCGGGCACTGGAAAAATCAAACAGAGAGTATGCGAAGCTTCTGGAAGAAGAGAAAAAGCATACGGCTATGATCGAGGAATTGACAAAGAAACTGCAAAGTCAGTTGGAGTTGTTTACCGTATCCATCCCCGGCGGCGTCAAAATCAGTAATGATGACCCGGAATACTCTTTCAAATATGTTTCAGAACAATTTGCAAATATGCTCGGTTACGCAACACCAAAGGAACTGTTGGACGCTTCTGGCGGTAATATTATCGGCCTTGCTCATCCAGATGACGTGAAGGTCGGACTTGCAGATGCATTAAATCAATATACTCATTCCGATCATTATGCTACTATTTACCGGATACGCTGTAAGGATGGTACATACAAATACATCGAAGATCGCGGACAGAAAGTAATAAAGGAAGACGGAACCATTGAACATTGGAATCTCATGCTGGATAAAAATGACTTCATGCACAAATCAATTGCCTTGGAAAGTGAAAAGAAAGCAAATAAAAGCAAGTCTGATTTTCTCTCCAGGATGTCTCACGATATGAGAACCCCGCTGAATGGAATTATCGGATTGATGAAGATTGCTGAGAAACATTTTGATGACAGGGAATTGGTCCTGGAAAATTTCAGAAAAATGCAGGTAGCTGCAGATTATCTATTGTCTCTTATTAACGATATCCTTCAGATGAGCAAGATTGAAGATGGAAATGTACCTCTGACGCAGGAAATCATCAATTTTGAGGAATTAAGCCAGGACGTTCTGACTATCATAGAACAGCGGGCAAAAGACAGAGGAATCCAGATGCAGTTCTGTTCAAAAAAAAGAAGGGCTTCGATATCCTTTTATTTATGGAAGTCCGGTGCATTTAAGACAGATATTTCTTAATATTTATGGAAATTGTATTAAGTATAACCGAATTGGCGGCAAGATAATAACGGTGTCAGATTATACAGAAGCTGTTGACGGAATTACGACATATGAGTGGACCATAACTGATACTGGCATTGGTATGAGCAGGGAATACCAGGAGCATATATTTGAGCCGTTTTCGCAGGAAAGAGAGGATGCAAGAAGTACACAGCAGGGAATTGGACTGGGAATGGCGATTGTAAAAGGTCTGATTGAAAAGATGGGTGGAACTATTGAAGTTAAAAGCAAAGAAGGCATTGGCTCAACCTTTATCCTCAGGATTCCGTTTAAACTTGCTTCCGCACCAGATACAGTAAAGAAAACAGCGGCACAGATGGATATCAGCGGATTAAACTTATTGCTGGTGGAGGATAATGAACTGAATGCAGAAATTGCAGAAACGCTGTTGTCTGATGAAGGTGCAAATCTGACAGTTGCAAGAGATGGATTGCAGGCGGTCAGAATGTTCCAGGAGAAACCGGAAGGTTATTTTGACGCAATTCTGATGGATACCATGATGCCTGTAATGGATGGGATTACTGCGACAAAAACAATCCGGTCACTGAAACATCCAGATGCTGAGACGATCCCGATTATTGCCATGACAGCAAATGCATTCAGAGAAGATAAAGAAAAGTGTCTGGTAGCAGGAATGAATGCTCACTTGGCAAAGCCTATAAAAATTGAAAACATAAAGAGAATTTTGTGTGAATATTGTGTGTAGTGGTTGCAACTTCTCAAATCCGTATACCTATTTTTCACGTTCTGTAGGATATTATAACGTAAATGTAAAACTGGCAGGTATTTCTGCTGAATAAGACAGCAAATATGAATTAAAAGGTCATGGCACGAACCATGGCTTTTCTTTTATCCCGATTTCCCCATATTGTCTACTATCCCCAATCTCCTCCACGCATTTTCGGTACATCTGATGAATTGCTATTTCTCTGACTTCTGGTATAGTCATGTAACTGAAAAGAGAACTTCAGAAGGGAGAAATGCAATATGCGAAAAAAATAGGATATCATATGGGAGCAAAGTAGATTATGGGAATCAGTGGAGAAATGGGTGATTAAGTATTTGAAAAAGAATCACTCAGAATATCGTGAACTCCAGGTGAAAGCAATGAGAATTGTGAACGAAAATCCAGCACTGCGGATACTGATAAATAGTATGGAAGGTATATAATGGGTGAGTAATGAGGCTTTGCATTGCGAGTTGGTTCGTGGTGTGAAGCCTCTTTTTGGATCTAAAATTTATTATCGAACAATAGGTTATGTTTAGTTAATGGAGAGAATAGCACTATAAATGATGAATGAGCTTCATATGAAAAAATGTTAGGTTTTTAGGATTCATCGATTTAGATCTTTTATAAAGAGAAGTTCAAAAACAGAAGTAAAATATATGTAGATTTTTAAAAAAATTATTGACGTGCGGAAAACCGCGTGGTATCTTCTTTTGAAGAAAGAGATTATTTTAAAGGCAAACCTGTTGAAAGGCAGGGACGCAAAGCCAGAAGGGGCTAAAGTCAGAAAATTTGACCAGGTCAGCCGGTTACCACTGTTTCCATATCATATATGGAAAAGATGTGAAAACGGAAGAGATTTCGATAACTTTTATACTATATAGATGTGTGATTTTAAAAAATATAGTAGGGACACTGGCATATTTTGTCAGGTGTCCTTTTTATATGTCAAAATAAATACGAAAACGATGTACTAGTAGGGACAGGTTCTCTGTATACAGATAAAAGTAGGATGAAGAAGACATAAAACGAAGAGAGGATTTTATAAAATGCGAAATTATGAAGACAAAATATATTCTTTAGGTGAGACTGTAACGGGACAGACACAGGATATGTCACAGGCCGTACAGAAAACACTGGAAAATAATGGCGGAGTAGGTATAATGACAGGATATTATGACCAAAACCTGTCTATTTTGTCTGTGAATAATCTGCTGTTACATAGTACAGGACATACCTTCGACACCTTCATGGAACAGACAAAAGGCTCATTGAAAAACTTCTTTTATGATGAGGAAGATATACTGGATCGAAATCGTTTTTTGCAGCTTCGCGGAGCAGGGGAAGCACAGATCCTTACTGCGGACGGTACCGTGAATAATGTACGACTTTATAAAGAGGATGCGACAGATGAAGCGGGCAGACAGATCTGGGTTATGTCCGTACAGGTCAACTGGGATCATGTAAATTTGACACTGCTCAATGAGGCTATCTATTCCGGCTTCTGGTATTTTGACTGTGACGAAAACAGTGAGATTGTGAATGCAAACTGGAGTCATGAATTCCGAAAAATGCTTGGCTATCATGACACTCTGGACTTTCCGAATAAACTGGAATCCTGGTCAAATCTTCTGCATCCACAGGATAAAGAAAGAGTAATGGTGCAGCTTCAGGCGGCAATTAAGGATAAGACGAACCAGATAAAATATCAGGTAGAGTATCGTATGAGAATGAAGGATCATCAGTACCAGTGGTTTCGGGCATCGGCAGAAGTAATACGCCGTCTGGATGGTTCTGCCAGCAGGATTGCCGGAATTTTTATTAACATTGATACAGAGAAAAAAGAAACCATGCAGGCACAAAAATCTGCTGCTTTCCACCGGGCTTTTACGAAAGCAGATTTGTGCGAGTATTATGTGAATCTGGAAGCGAATACTTTTGATACCTTTAAGGTTGAACCGTCCCTGATGACCGTCTTTGAACAGAGTCATACGTGGGATGAACTGATCCGGCATTTTGTGGATTCCTATGTTGTGGAGACAGATAAGAAGGCGGTATCCTCTTTTTACGACCGTGGTTATATTGCAGAAAGGCTGAAGGGTCTGGAAACCGAATTGGCTTTAGAGTGCCGTATCACTCTGAATGGAGAAGAACGATGGGTCCGCAATGTGGTCATACGTGGCGAAATAGAGGATTCAGAATATGCCATGATCTTTCTGCGTGATATCACAGAGGCAAAGGTAGAGAGCGCACGGCATCTGAAGATGGCAGCGGATAATGCTTCCATGGAGCAGCTGATCCAGAGTATTGTGCGTCTGGTTGACCGCTTTGTTGTCTGTGATCTGGAAAATGACAGATATGAATTCTACAACCTGAATGGACAGATGATATATAAACCTCTGGGATTCTATCATGATTTTCAGATGCAGGTTCTTGAAAAGTATAAGACACTGGAAACATTGGAACCTATTGATGTTCTGACAGCCCCGGAAAATATCCGGAAAAATCTGAAAAGTGAAAATGATATTTATAAGTTTGAGTACTGCAGCCTAGATGAAAAGACTTATAAAATCGCTTCTTATATTCCTATGGAATGGGAGAATGGAAAACTGATAAAAGTATTGATGGCATCCATGGACGTGACACAGGAGAAGAAAGCAGAGATCGAATCCCGCCAGGCACTGAAAGAGGCTTACCGGTCTGCTGAAAATGCAAACCGTGCGAAAACAGAATTCCTTTCCAATATGTCCCATGATATCCGGACGCCGATGAATGCCATTGTGGGTCTGACGGCAATCGCAGGAGCAAATATTGAGAGTCAGGACAGAGTCATTGAGTGTCTCAGCAAAATTACAAAATCAAGCCGTCATCTGCTGGGGTTAATTAATGAAGTGCTGGATATGGCACGCATTGAAAGCGGAAAAATGACGCTGGCACAGGAGGATTTCAATTTGCCAGATCTGGTGGATAATCTTATAACACTCATAAAACCGGTGATTGATGAACATAAACACAATTTAGATATACACATTAATCACATTGAACATGAAAGTGTCTGTGGTGACAGCCTGAGAATCCAGCAGGTATTTGTGAATCTGATGAGTAATGCGATCAAGTATACACCGGATGGTGGGAATATTACTTTTTCCATAGAGGAAAAGCCAAATGGATTTTCGGAACTTGGATGCTATGAATTTACGATTGAGGATAATGGGATCGGTATGTCACCGGAATTCCAGAAAATCATGTTTGATCCTTTCAGCCGCGCAGATGACCATCGGACAACCAGAGTTCAGGGAACAGGTCTGGGAATGGCAATCAGCAGAAATATTGTGAACCTGATGAATGGTAATATTAAAGTGGAAAGCACCTTACATAAGGGAACTAAAATTACAGTAACAATTTATCTGGAACTTCAGGAAAAAGAAAAAGAACAGGACAGAAATCTGATGAATCTGCCTGTTCTGGTTGTGGATGATGATAAGACATGTTGTGAAAGTACAGTTGCCACATTGAAGGAGATTGGGATTACAGGCGAATGGGTCCTCTCCGGCAGAGAAGCCGTTGAGCGCTGTTATGCACGTCATGAGCTAAAAAATGATTACTTTGCTGTTATTTTAGATTGGAAAATGCCGGATATGGACGGAATTGAAACAGCCAGACAGATTCGGAAACGGATAGGGAAAGAGACTACCATTATTGTACTGACATCTTATGAATTTAGCGAGATCGAAGAAGAAGCAAAGGCTGCAGGCGTAGATGCTTTTATTGCAAAACCGCTGTTCCGTTCCCGTTTGACGGCTACATTGCGGCAGTTTACTTCTGGCAGAAAAGAAAAAACAGCAGGAAATTATCTGGATGAGCTGTCGGAAGCAGATTACACAGGAAAAAGAATTCTGCTGGTCGAGGATAATGAGCTAAACAGAGAAATTGCTGTTGAAATTCTGCAGATGACAGGAGCAGAAGTGGAAACAGCGGAAAATGGAAAAATTGCAGTTGAAAAAGTGGAAGCTTCTCCAAAAGGTTTGTATGATCTTATTTTTATGGATATTCAAATGCCTGTCATGAATGGTTATGAGGCAACCGCAGCAATCAGGAGCCTTCCGGGTGAACAGGGAAAACTGCCAATTGTTGCCATGACAGCAAATGCTTTTGCAGAAGATGTACAGCTGGCAAAAAATACAGGCATGAATGGACATATCGCGAAACCGCTGGATATGAATAAGCTGAATGATGTTCTGGACAACTGGCTGTAATTGCTTCACAGGTGCATGTGAAAAGCTTCTGAAAAAGTAGAGAGAGGTATAATAGCATTAATATTTTTGCATGAGCAAGTAGCGAAGCGGATTGCGAACATCCGCTTTACAAGTTATAATAGAATAATCGGCAAATAAGATGAAAGTCTGAGATGGGATTATTGAATTATGATTTTTATCAGGAAAGAATGAGGAAAATAAGAGTATGAAAAAGGCAAAGCATTATCTGATAGCTTTATTGTCAGGGGTGCTTGTAGCAGCTACTGTTTTGTCTGGCTGTGGACAATCTAAAAAAGTAGTATCTAAAAATGACGATCACCTTACCGTGTATCTGTGGGAAAATCGTTTAATTAAAAATATTGTACCCTATATCCATGAGCAGTTTCCAGATCAGGATATTGAGTTTATTACCGGTAACAATGATACCGATTTATATAGATATTTTGAGGAACATGGTGAACTGCCGGATATCATAACCGTACGTCGATTTTCTGGAAAAGATGCACAGGATCTGG